>RDNZ01000009.1 GCA_011364905.1 Candidatus Thorarchaeota archaeon | reverse complement strand
CCAAAGAGGTTGTAAAGACAGTGATTGTGTAATTTCCAGCAGCGCCCTCAGTCACAAGAAAGTCTGTGGTTTCAGTAAATCCAGTAATCAAGATATTCGCACTTGCAATGCCTGCTCCTGCTGCATCATTGTCACTGTAGAAGAGGGTGAAATTCACATCATCAAGATATGGGGTGGTTTCTGGTTCTGAAACAAGTGCAAGAGATGACTGTCTGTTTCTTATTGCGAAGGTGATTGTTGCTTGGTTTTGCGAATAGTATGGTGCTTGGTAATTATAATCCATCGAAATTGTCAGGCTATGAACCGTCCCTGGAGCCCATGTTGCATCCCAGCTTGGATTCCATGAGATATTCACTTGATAGTTTTGTTGACTTACTCTCCAAGTCGATGTGTAGGTTTGACCAGCAATTGCTATTGTCACTGGATATCCATTTGCACTACCATTCGCGATGGATGCTCCATTGAATAGATCTAAGTAGCTGACTATTATAGTGACTGTAGATCCAAAGGGAACATTCGCTACTGGTTCTGCCGCAACTATTGCTCGGCGTTCTTGGATTGTGAATTGACGATTAATGGCTTTAGAAGTATAGTAAAACGCTCCTGAAGATAGTTCCACACGCAGTGTGTCTGTGCCTGGTGTAACTGCATAAGTTGTGTTTAGAGTGACTTGATAGACGCCAGGCGCTATTTCCACGGGTGCATATTCGCCTGTGTCAATGGGTGTCAATCCTTCCTTCAACACGAGAGTCGCGCCTGTGACAGGTGTAGACGACCCTGCTGTCGTATCAGTCCACGTCACATTGAAGATTACTTGATCCCCGTACTGAGTCGGCGGCGGAGTAAGATACTCCATTGAAGTTGTTCTTGCAATAACAGTGATGTATGTAATCTGGCCAGTCCTGCTGGCATAGAAGGGAGATCCCACCCACGTAACATTAACCTGTATCGCTTTCAATCCCAAACTACCAAACTGAGATGTGTTGAATGAGATCTCGTATGTTCCGGCATCTTCACTCAGAGAGAAGGAGATATTCAGGGAGATTTCTTGTTTGGTGAGCCCAGTAATGGCTGTTCCACTGACGATGTCATCAAATGTCAGAGTAATTGTTGCATTTTCATTATAGCTTGTTGATGATGGGGGAGTGATCGATAGAAGTGTGTCTCTCGAAAGCACCCGTATGGAAACCGTATCTGTCCGGTTAGAATAGTAGGGTGCTACACCCTTGGACCAATTGACAAACACATTCATGTAAATGAGTCCGGTTCTGCTAAAGATCCCCGAGTTGAAATCAACAGAGTACTTGCCTGGATCAATCAGTGAAAAATCAGTTATTATGACGTCGGACGGACTGACAACTTGTCCCTGGAAGCTGACATAGAAGAACACATTTCCTGAAAGATTGCCTATCCCGGTCCCTGAGTCGCTGTAGAAAAAGGTATAGCTCATATCCTCGTTGTATGGAGTAGGTTCAGAACCAATCAAAAGTGCAAGAGTTGAGTCTCTTCCAATAACAGTAGCACTTGTATCAAATGACTTGTCCTGATATTTCAGCACTGCTCCAGTCCAATCTGCATAGACTGTGAACGTTTGAGGGCCTAAGCCAAACTGTGAAGCTGGAACAGAAATTACATAGTAGCCATTGCCAAGAATTAAGTCATAGTCGTAGCTTGAAATAACAGGACCAGACAAGTTAGAAACTGAAAAGACAACAAGTGCAGACTTTATTCCAATTGCACTATCAAGGTCACCGTAGTAAACTGAGATATTGAATGTACCAGTTGTACTTACTGCCTCAATTGAGCTTACGATTCTAAATTCTGTGTTATGAGTACGGATTGTCACTATGATATTGAAATTCACCGGTTGATAGTCAGTACCTTTGGAAAATTCAAAATTATAGGGAATGTTTGAAGAGATCGTATCAGAACTGGACGTGTGAAATGTTATCTTGTATCTGTGATCGAGAGGCATATATTCGACCGAGAAGTTGTGCCAGGTTGAAACTACCTGAGTATACGGTGACGAACTATTGTCGATAGGAATGGAACGATCTACATCAGTGAAGTCAACATAGAAGTATGGCGAGTTCCCAATTGGAATTACTAGTGAGCTAACGGTAGGTATGGCTGAAGTATATGCTTCACGAATCAGTATTTTGAACTCAAGTGTCTGCTTTGCCACGCCGGATTTATCTGCAGTCAGATTCAGGTAGTTTAGTCCCTTGGCCAACGTCGATACGTCAATCCAAACTTCATAAATTCCACCGCCTTTATCGCTTTGGTTGGCAATCCAATTGGGTGAAGCTGATATTACAGCTCCGGCAATGCCTGAGCCAAAATCGAGGTCTGTATAATTAAGAATGATTTTCACATCTAGACCAAAGGGCGTTGTAACTTGTGGGTAGTTAGGCGAGGTAAGAGTACTTTGAACATCTCGATATCGAAACTGGATCATAAAGTATGTATTCGCAAATCGATTGTCAGTTGAAGTAAAATACACAGAGATTTGAAACAGCCCTCCGCTCCGGAAATACGATTCATCGATTGTGAGTTTGTATCTACCGAGTGCTTGATCAGTAGTATCAATTGTGATGGAATATCCTGTTACAGAGAACTCACCTGCATTTCGACCTGTTATTGGAGAACCGAAATATGACCCTGGTTCACTCACGTTGAGACGGAGAAAAACTTCGAAATTCGTCCCATTTGGAAAATTGAGTGGAGAGGGTTCATGATATATCACTGTAGTCATGCTTCGAATCTTTATGCTAAATTGATAGCTGGATGGAGCACTATAGATTGTGTCGCTCATTGTCACAACGACAGTCACAATGTGCGTGCCCACTGGCCATGAACTGGTATCGAGCGCAATGTCATAACTACCGAAATTCGAGAATGTAGGAGCCTGAGAATATTGAAGCTGGATGTTCGAAACAGAACCAATAGGCACCGGAGTCCCATCAACCAGATCGGTCAAAACAATAGAAAGAGAGGTCTGATTGCTATAGGGTACAGTAGTGACTCCTGCGACAGTAACTGAGGTTCCGTGAGCAGTGATTTGGACTGTGAAGTGATACTGCGCAGGAGCCGCAATTCTTGAACTTGACATTGTTACTGTCAGAGTTACATCCATAGAACCGACATCCCAATCTGCAGATGTTAGAGTTGCAGCATAGGATCCCGATGTATCAGCATTATGAGCAGGATACGTGAAAGTCAATAGGTCGATATCAGTGATATCAACTGGACGACCCGTATCAAGATCCAGTACTGAAACCGTTACTGATGTATCATACCCATGAGGTGTAGTCATATCTCCAGCAACAGATACGGCAGTGTAATGTTGCCGTACAGTAAAGGCGACATCTGTCTGAGCAATTTGCAGATATGCCCCTGAAATGCTCGCGTTGAATTTATACTGCTTAAGACCAAGAGTGAGAGAACTCGTTGGGATGGAGAGCTTGTAAGTACCGTCACTGTTATCGACATACGAGAATGGAACCGCTGGTACTCCAGATTGAACTATTGTTGCACCAGGCAAGGGAGCTCCCGTGTAACCATCTCTAAAGGTGAGCGTTGTATTGAAGATAAAGTCGGCAGGAGTGCTTAACTCGCCTGCTGCAGTCAGGGTAGTTTCATGATAGAGATCCAAATTGAAGTATTCATTTGCATCAGTGTAGTATGGATGGGATGATTGAACCTCAATTCGCCATTGTTTGTTTTCACCAAGATCTGAGGTGTCTAATACTGCGCGATAGATACCAGCGCCATAGTCATCGAATGTGATGGTTGAAGGTGCAGTCCAATTCATAGTGACAGTTGCATCTTCAATGCCAGGATTACCTGCCGCATCAGAGTCTCTGAGCTCATACTCAACATACA
This sequence comes from Candidatus Thorarchaeota archaeon, assembly GCA_011364905.1. Lineage (GTDB taxonomy): Archaea > Asgardarchaeota > Thorarchaeia > Thorarchaeales > Thorarchaeaceae > SMTZ1-45. Next base: position 73,875 of record RDNZ01000009.1, on the reverse strand, counting down.
AGACATCTCCTGCAGTTTTCACTGAAAGGTGGTCTCCCACAGCATCGGTTGGTCTATTCAGGGTGAGAGCTGAGCCATGTTTAACGATGAATGTTCGCTCGAATAGTCCAGTCTTGTCTGTAACAGTAGAACCCGTATCATTATAGTGAGCAATTGCGGTCCAACTGCCGACGGCGGTGGTCGAGTCAATTGTCTTTGTAAACACGTGGTTCTGTGCCGTTCTTGTTCCTTCGCTCCCTGAGAGTGCAAAAGTTTGAGGGATCACTTGGTTGCGATATTCTGTCTGAATCCATCCGTCTGATCTTAGCGACGTTCCAATCCGAAACTCATCAAGATTCCCAGCAAACCAGCCAGTACTCTCTGATGTTGATTCATAGTTACCGCCACCCAATCGCCATTCCTCAATATAAGAAGCATTGGCTTGTGTTGTACTACCATCGTGTCCAACCGTAGCCCAATTTTGAAATGCTGGAGTGGTGCTACCAATCCAGATTTTGTTGTTTAGTGGAGTATCTTCATCAGCGTAGCATGCAAAGAAGTACCATTGATTAGCTGTCCAGCTTTTCAGAGTAGATGTATACGTATACATTGGCGAATCTGGAGAGCTCTCGATTTTGAAGACCAGACTGCCATTCATTAGAGGACGACCATAATCTTGGCCGGCCAGTGCTATGACTAGGTCATGGTCAATGTCTATGTATTTTGATAAGATCACTCTGGTGGTGGGTGAGTTTTGGTCGTGTGATGTAGTAGGTTGGAACCAACCTGTAATGAATAGATCACCATTTGGTGCGAGGCTTTGATCAAAAGCGATGTAGTCATCTACACCATCGAAGTTTTGACCATAGCCAGCTTTTCCATAAGGAGTTTGGACATTGCCATGTTGGACACCATTGTAACCATTGCCTGAAGAGTCGTAGTGAATTGCACCAGATGCCTCATTAACAAGACCGTATTCTCCAAGATGCCAAACAGCCTCGAAATTGGATGACCATACTCCTGCAGGATTTTCGAGGTGGTCCACAACTGGACTCCCGTAGTACATTGTAATGGTGTTAGTAGATGATGATGATAGATTCGCCTTTACCCATGCTGTAATTCTTGCTGTTGAACCGTAGGTCTGATTGAAATTCTCAATCTCATGGTCTAGAATAGTATCACCCATAGCGAACATGATATCTGAACCATCTGAACGCACTTTTAATGGAGAATGTAAATCGTTATCTGTAAATTGGAGCAACACCGGAAAGTCTGTGACATCACTATAGACCAATGAGTTACTGATTGTGATATTCTTGCTATATCGGAAAGAGGGAAACCGATGGGCTGGGTCAGCGGAAGTAGTGTAGGATTGAGAGTCCCAAATAACACCATTAGGGTCAACAAGTTCAAGTCCGACATCGGCTCCGAGCAAAGTTGGAGTTGTCACGGTGAATTGTGCATCGTCAAGAACATTGAAAGACGGACTGCTAATCTGAATATCCTGCAAATAATTCCAACTGATGAACTTGAGAGTCCATACACCCCAGAAGTCAATTGCAGATGAATAAAGGGTCAGAGTTCCTCCCTCGTACCACCAATCACTACCCAGAGACTTTGGTTGATTCAATGGATTAAGAACTTCGGTTGCTTTCCATTCAGCTCTCGGATAATTCACCGAAAAACCAAAAGATGTCGCACCTGCTGGAGGCGAAACCATCACCTTGGCTGTCCAGTTGACTATAGTAGATCCACTCTCGATGAAATAACTAACTCCCTCGTCGAAATCAGTATCCATGCTATTAGCCTGGGCACCAACATCCATGGTGACAATGACATTCATCGTTACCGGGGTTGAGGATGAGGTTGTGAAGTAAATGCTTGGTTCACTTGCGTCAGTCCATGTGTTAGGTGTGGTTCTCTCAGATCCACGCGTATAGAAACTGGAGGGGTCGTTTTGGTTGTTAAATTCTGTATCAATCCATGCCTCAGAACGCACAAATGTTGTCAGACGCGCCTCATCAATCATACCAGCCCAGTACCTGCTATTCAAAAGGTCATTGTTGCCTATAACGAACATGGCATCCGAATCGTAAATTGATGTTCCCGTATACGACCTATCAATGATAAGATTGCCATCGAGGTAAGCTAAGACTTCGTGACCGGTTCGTGATGGGTCCCAAGACCAAGATACATAATGCCAAGTGAAGTTCGAAGCCGTCGCGGTGCTGCTATAACTTACGCCAGCTGCTTGAGGATCTGCCCAAAGTCTGGTTGTCACGTGATTGGTAGGATCAAGTCGTAGTGTCATTATGTGTCCAGTAGACGTTGTTGTTGTTGATTTTGAAAAAACTCGAGCATCTTTGTCTAAGGTTCGATAGAACCATGCACTCATTGTGAACTGTGTCCACTCATCAGTGTCAATCTGTCCAATTGAAATAACATCATCACTGCCATCGAAATCTATCGCGTTTCCAATCTTTCCAGTGATGAGGTCGCTTGTACCAAGTCCGCCATAAGAGGTTCCATCGTGATTGTTACTAGTACTGTCATAATTAACTCCAGTTGGATCCTGATTCAAGTGCTGTACAGTTGCGTAGTCGCTCCAGACTCGTGAACCAAGGGCTGGAGGTGCATTCTCACAACCATAATGCATGGTAATCACAGTATCAACAGAACTTGATAGGTATGGGACCTTTACCCAGGCAACAAGATGACCAGTTGATTGCTCAAAGAGTTCAACCTCATGGTCAACAGAGGTTCCACCTATGGTGAAAACAATATCGTTTCCGTTGGACAAAACATTATTTTTCAAATCGTTGTCTGTTATATCAATTAATACGGGGAAATCGTTCAAATCTGCCGCAACTTTTGTGTGGTCAATAGTGATGTCCTTTTGATAATTAAAGAAGAGAACCGTATCTTCAGGTTCTGGAATCACGTATTCAACGAACAGTCTTGCTGCTTCGTCAGGACTGAAGAACGACCCATAGGTACCCTTGATACCGCTCCACCGTTGATAATAATCAGAATACATGTGACTTGTCATTATACAAATGTAGTTACCTTCTGACCAACCTGATCGACTCACAACATTCTGAATCAGAGGACCTATCTCAGGCGACCTGTAGCGAGTAGCGGGAGATATGTCCCATGAGTTGAAGGACCAATCGATGCTTGTAGTGAGCCAGTTGAAGAGAGTTTCGAGATGGCCGCCCGATGTAAAAGCTGTGACATTATCCTCATCGGCAACATGAACACGCATTCCATAAAGATAAGGACTAGAGCTAGATGCAGGTTCAACCTCAAGATAAGCTGATGTAATAATAGCACCATGTGGAATATTCAGTGGAAACTGCAGCCCAGTTTCAAATAAACCATCTAGCCAACTAGACGAGTAGATGCCTGTGTCAAGAACTCCATTATTACTATAACCACCAAGCTCAATTCCAAGAGATGAATCATCATAACAGTCTCTGTTCGCATCATCAGGGACATAGGGATACACACTGTCCATCGTTGAGCCCCATACAAGCGTTCCATTTGCCTTCAGATCTATTTGTTCGGGGAATGGACGTACTATCAAGTTAAGCTTAATGTTGTCAATATACGCGAAATTATCGGAGGCCGCAGTTAATTGTACATTCTCATTAGTTGCGATACCAATATCGAAACTCATGACTTTACTTGATAAGTCAGACATTGCTGATGCAGGAATGGTAAGGGGTTGAGTAGTTAACCAGGTACCAGTTGGATCACCTGACTTAAACACATGATATTCGTAGGTATAGCCAGCAAGTCTAACAAAAAGAAACACTTTGTTATCCATCGAGTATCCAGATCTTACATTATAGTCAAATGTGACCTGCGCTGAATAGAGTTCTCTATATGGCATTGAAACCATCTGGCTAATGTACATTTCATCATTGGGATTAGGTGTATAGGCTGAAGGCAGCTCAGCTTTGAGATAGATACCCCACGTGCTACTCCTACCGTTTGGATCGCTATCAATTTCATACATACCATGCTGAGGATGGGGATTATCTCCAACTACATCCTTCCTGATAGTCCATCCGTTAGGAGTGGGGACGTTTTCTTGGTTATATGCAGTGTTGGATGTAACGACATACTGTTCACTATGATATCCATTCAAATTCCCATTCTGAAGAACATCCTTAGCAGTCGAGGTAAGGGTGTCAATTTGAGCTTGGAGGCCGGTGCCAGTCCAACCATCAGTCAGGGCAACTGAAGCGACTCCAGAGGAGGATGAGTCAAAGGACATTGTGCCCTGGCCGACATTGGATACCTGACCACTGAGAGTCACTGGTAACGCGGGTGCAACGCCAGTACTATGGTCTCCACTCAGTGTGTATCCCCCACTAGAGTCATCAATCTGCGGCAGGACAGGATTACTAACTGTCGTTGCGGGATTATAGTCTGAAGACAAACTCAACATTGGAAACAAGAATAGTGCTACAACTAGTACGCCTATGAGATTGATTCTCCTCAACAGGACATCCTCCTCTTATACTGTCGACCATGCTTCCATACTCGATGCACGTCTGCATCCTCTCAAGTATGGATTAACTAGCTATATGAGTCTGTTCAGCGGATACCACATTCTGTTTCAGCACTGGACTGACTTTTTTTCGACAGGTAAAACACTCAAGATGTCGACTTCAAGAACTCATTGTATCCTATGAACTTGTAACTAAGGCGGTTTCGAAGGTCTTCCAAGAAATCCAACATCTTGTTTGTACGATGATCAAGTGGGTGAATGCCAATCTGAAGAGACCCCCCTAGCTCAATCTCGATAAGTGATGCTTCCATGTTGAGAGTTCGTCTTCCCTCGCTTATGATTCGCGAGCTGGTTGCAAACACCAAATCGTCTGAGTGTCTATGAATGCTGTTTCCATTTACACAATAACCGAGTCCGACACCCTTCACAGCTCTGATCACTTTCGGAGGCGAGTCCCAGTGAGGTGGAATGAATCCAGTCGGTTTCTTTCCAAATCCTTTCACAAAAATCGAAACTCCGTCCCTGATTCTAGCTGCGACCTTCTCCTGAGACAAGCCATCGAACTCATTCAAGGAACCCGACTTCGAAAAGTGCGAATATCCATGCATGGCAATCTCTAGATTCAATGACTTGAGGAACTTTGTAAAGATGTCACCCTCAGATATTCTATTGGTCTTCTTGAGTCCATAGAAGGGTGTTACGAGAAGAGTCAGTTCGGTTATCCCGATATCGGAGAGAAGATCTATTGTTGTTATGATGTCATTCTCATAAACAGGTGACACATCGTGAAGTGAGAGGAGTACTGTCATGTCTTCTACAGACTCAACTCTCTTTGGCATGTTTCATCACTACTTGCACTAGACGGAATATTGTAATGATGTTGCCTTGAAAACCTATACGTTTGTCAAAAAATCATGGCTTCCATTGTTTGTAAGCCAAGTCGATATCCTTGTCCGTGATCGTCTTTCTGCCAGTGTGTTCAGTTATCTGGAAAGCTCTTCTAGCAAGGATTTCTCCAACCTCTTCAAGGATGTGTGCAAGTTTCTCAGCGCCTTTGTCGCTCACTCGTCCTGCGCCAGCTTTCCTGATGAGTCTGTCAATTGGTGCTACTGGTATAATACGTTCCTTCCTCGATCGCGGCACGACCTTTTTACACCTCTAACTGCTAGTTGCAGCGTTTATACACCTTTTTCCAGACCGTTTTTCTTTAAGAACTTTGTATTACCGGAAAGGATTGTTTCAACGCGTGATGGAGGAGTAATAGGATTTCTTAACGGCTTTAAGAGAAGTATAGCAGATATAGGAGGACTTGCTATTTGCCTTGACGAAGCACTAGTATGCGGGCATTCTTTAGCTCCTCTTTTAGAATTTCGAAGTCCATACTCTCTTCGCAGGAAGCAACATCTACTGGATTGGCTCGTACTGAGGGATAGCGAGGATTGAGTGTACAACAGGATGCTCCTTCTTTGGCAAACTCGTATGTGCCAATAGTCTGAGCAAGATGCTCGATTTGGACCTTATCGTCACCAGCATTGGGTCTCAGAATTGGATAATCAGTAACTGCCTGTTCAATAACACGGAGGTTTGCTGTTGTCTGTGATGCCTGTTCTCCGATGATCTCGCCTGTGACAATAGCATCAGCCCCTTCCTGAAGGGCGATCTCCCGAGCAATACGTAGCATGTTCCGCTTACAGAAAAGACAGGTCATCTTTTCAGGAGCATGTTTCTTAGCCTCCTCTATATCAGGTGCATGAGGAACAATGTACATCTTGACCTCGAAGTCATGAATATAATCTGCTAAGAGCTGCGCTTGCTTCACTGCAATCTCAGAACATCGATCATCTGCGTATGGAGTATTATCAAGATGTAGAAAGATAGGAATACATCCTCGTTTCATAACCTTGTATGCGGCTATCGGTGAATCAAGTCCCGTTGAGATTGTGCACACAACCTTGCCTTGAGATCCAGTTGGCATCCCGCCAACCCCCTCGAATGTCTGCGTGAACAAATGGGCTTTGTTTTCACGGACCTCAACGTAGATAGACTGGTCGGGATTTGAGAGATTGACTTTGAGTTTAAGCTCTGGAATGCCTTCAAGAATCCTCTCACCAAGATGCTCACGTAAATCTTGACTCGAGAAGGAATGTTCACCAATTCTTCTTGCACCAACTGCAAAAGTGAGACCTTTCTTGAATTCCGCTCTTGCCAGTTGTTCGCCACTGGAAAGTATCGACTCCAAATCTGCAGAGGTCTCCATTACTGGCGATGTTGAAACGATGCCGAAGACCTGTGCTGCGACCTCTGCGGCCTTAACCGCATTTTTCGTATCAATATAGATACGACCGTAGACCGAATGGACCCGATTATAGGGAACATTGTTTTCCTTCAGAGCGGACTCCACATGATTAATCAAAAGCTTGGTCATATGGCGGCGAGTCTGACTTGATTTTATGCCGATTTCTCCAAACCGTAGAATTACAGATGTGTATTTTACTGGCAAGCTATGCACCGGACAGATAGGCTCGGTTAGCGGCACTTATGAATCTAGTCAAGCGTGATAAAGTCTCGAGAGTGATCTACTTCCGCCTGATGAGCACAAGAGCAACCACGATGACTATTGCTGAGCCAATTGTTATTGCTAGCAGGAGAGAGGAGTCAGGTATTAATCCCGAAGGCTCAGTAGTTGTGTCTGTAGTGGTCGTTATTTCAGGCGTAGTCGTTGGAGTAGAAAAATCAGTACCATTGAGCGGACTACCCATATAGTAGTCCATCATCAGAGTGTGGATATCTATGTTATCGAGAGCAAGATTGTCTTCCAGACCTGAGAACGCATCGCCAAAAGCAAAGACTGGAACTGGCCAATTTGTGTGATAACTTGCAGTCCAATCCACTGTGACATTATTTGCTCGTTCTGCCCGCAAAGTTCTTCGCTGCGCTTCAGTCGGGAGGCTTCCAGGAAGCTGTGAGCCAAGATCGTGGCTAAGAACCACCAATCCTTCTGTTTCATGGTCTGCTGTAACGATGAGAATAGTGTTGTTATGACCCTCCACATACTCCTTTGCGACTTTCACAGCTTTATCAAATGCGATTGTATCAAGAGCGTTTCTAACCTGGTCTTGGTTGTGAGCAGCCAGGTCAATCTTGCCCCCTTCAACCATGAGAAAGAACCCATCAGAATCTTGAGAGAGAAGGCTAATCGACTTGTTCGTCATTTCAGCGATTGATGGCTGGACCGAATAGTTACGATCGTATTCATAATCCATATAATCAACAGCAAAAAGGCCGAATACTTTGCCAGAGATGACACCGGCCAATTCAGTCCTATTGTACACCACAGAATACCCGTTTGAAGCCATAGTGGCTATCTGGCTGCTATTGAAATACTTCAAGCCACCGCCAAGGAGCACATCAACATCTGAGTCCACAATCTGTTGTGCTATGTCATCGAAGTTGTTTCTGCTATCAGTGTGAGTCATGAATGTTGCAGGTGTTGCATCCACAATACGACATGTGGAAACAACCCCAGTGGACTTGTTCTGCGTCTGGGCATATTCCACAATTGTTTCAAGAGGATTCCGTGAGGGGTCCTCTCCTACAACACCGTTATCCGTCTTTGTACCAGTAGCGAGAGCAGTTCCTGCCGCAGCAGAGTCTGTCACAGCAGCATTCGCAGAATATGTTGTAGCTGACGCATTCCAGTCTGAGTCCTGCATATTCAATGACCCAAACTCTCCGACTTCAACAAGTCGGGCGAGTTCCACATGATTGAACCCCATTCCATCACCAATCATGAGAATAACGCTGAGAGGTTCATCCGCAGCAGGAATGGCACGAACGTGCGCTTGGTTCTCTGTAATGGGAATTGATGGGATTGCTAGAAATGATACGACTAGAAGAACTACTAGCAGTTTCGACGGAGTAGCAGTGGCGCTCATAGGTATAACCAAACCCTCGTGGGTTATGAGCAATATAAGCATTCAGGCGAAGATGGCCATCCCAAGTGTTCATATTCAGGTTCGTAGAGCTTCGCCTTGTTCATTATGAGAATGATTGGAGTCGATGTGGGCGGAACCTTCACAGATGTGATTATGGTCGATTCTAAGACGGGTATAGAATATGTACACAAGGTGCCATCGACTCCCGAGTCACAAGATAAAGCGGTCACTAAAGGAGTCACAGAAATTCTGGAAATGAATTATATCAATTCACAGAGCATTGAACTTGTTGTGCATGGCACCACAGTGGCAACTAATGCAATGTTGGAGAGGAAGGGTGCAAAAGTTGTGCTTCTCACAACTGAAGGACTCGAGGACGTCCTAGAGATTGGTCGACAGAATCGAGATGACATATACAGTCTTCGTGCAGAACGAGCAGAGCCACTTGTCGATAGAACAAACAGGATTGGCGTACATGAACGACTGAACTCTGAAGGTAAGGCACTCATAGAACTGACCGATGCAACAATCAGCAGCGTGATTTCGAAGGCGACCGCCAGCCAACCAGATTCCATTGCAGTTTCACTTCTTTTTTCATATCAAAATCAAGAACATGAAAGAAGATTGTTGAAAGCCATCAACGCTTCATCTGAAGTATATGCTGTTGCATCATCAAACATCCTACCGGAGTTCAGAGAGTTTGAGCGCACCTCAACGACTGTCCTGGAGGCATATTTAGGCCCACTTGTTGCTGGATATCTCCAGCGTCTCGACACATCGTTATCATCGATTTGCCCCAAGAGCAGACTCACGGTTATGCAATCAAATGGAGGGACAATGCTTGCTTCTCGGGCTAAGGGACAAACCATTGGACTTGCAATATCAGGTCTTGCAAGTGGCGCAATTGGTGGGTGGGAATATGCAAAGCAATGGAGCATCCCGAGAGCAATTACATTGGACATGGGGGGAACAAGCTGCGACATAAGTGCGATTATGGGAAATGTCGTTGTTAAGCCAGATAACGAAGTAGGCGGGTTGCCTCTAAGGGTGCCTTCTGTGGACGTGAAGACGATTGGAGCGGGGGGAGGTAGCATCGCGTGGATTGACACAGCAAGTGTGCTCCATGTCGGCCCTCAAAGTGCTGGAGCATTCCCAGGCCCAGCAGCCTATGGCAAAGGTGGAAAAGATGCAACCGTCACAGATGCTAATCTTGTCCTTGGCCGACTCAATCCAGAATTCTTCCTGGGAGGCAATGTTCCCCTGGATTTAGATAGTGCTCATGAGTCCATCTCTAAAATATCATCATGCCTAGACCTAACGAATGAAGAAACAGCTTTAGGGATCATAAGAATCTCGACAGCGAACATGGTCAACGCAATCCGAGAAGTCACATTAGAAAGAGGCTCAGACCCGAGGAAGTTTACATTAATTCCATTTGGAGGTGCAGGCCCCACTCAAGCCATCGACATCGCTGAGGCGCTTGGTATTAACGAGGTCCTAGTACCACCCTATCCCGGCATCACATCTGCTCTTGGACTTGTTTGCACTGACCTTCGTGTTGACGTCATGAAGACAGTCTTGCTGGTTGATGATGCTAGGAATGAAGAGACCCTTCTGTCCACGTTTTCAGCCCTTGAGAATGAGGCCGCAGAACGGTTAATCAGGCAAGGAGCCTCAAGGAAGGAGATTCGACTAAAGTGGAAAATCGACATGAGGTATGTGGGCCAGTCCCATGAATTGAATATCGACATTCCCGAAGAAGGAACGAACATAGTTGAGAGATCAAAGAGTGAGTTTGAGAGAGCCCACCATGAATCATTTGGATATATAATGAGTAATCGAGAAATAGAATGGGTCACAGCACGAGTGGTCGCCAAGTCCGAATCTGGTGAATTCAGACCAATCAAGCACAGAGTGAATGTAACATCTGAACCCATAGGTCAAAGGAGAGTCCTGCTAGCAGATGGAACATGGATGATGGCTGATGTCTATAGACGTTGGGACCTTGCGGCAAAGCAAGAAATCGTGGGACCAGCAATAATCGAACAGCTTGACACAACCACATATGTCACTCCGGATTGGAACGCCACTCAAGAGAATGATGGTGTCCTTTGGCTTAGGAGGGATGAAAGGTGATTGAGGACCCAATCTCCTTTGAGGTAATTAAGAATGCACTCATATCCTGTGCACGCGAGATGAGCCAAGCCCTTCGAAGAACTGCGTTTAGTCCCAATATCAAGGAACGTCGTGATTGCAGTTGCGCATTATTTGACAAAGATGGTCACCTCATTGCGCAGTCAAAGGACATCCCTGTTCATCTTGGGGCAATGCCATTGTCTGTCAAGTCTTGTATCAGAGCGCTCGACAGGAATCTTGAGGAAGGAACAATGGCCTTATTGAACGATCCATACTCCGGTGGTTCACATCTTCCAGACTTGACTCTGGTGGCTCCGGTTTTTGTGGAGGGGGAAAGAGTTGCATTCACAGCAAACCGTGCTCATCACGCAGACATAGGCGGAGTAAGTCCAGGATCCATGCCAGGTCTGTCAACCTCGATCCATGAAGAGGGTGTCATAATTAAGCCGCGCATTATTGTAGAGAATGACAACTTGCAGAAACATGCCATCACAGACATCCTTTCAGGCACACTCACACCGGATGAAAGAATCGGAGACCTTTCAGCTCAAATTGCTGCGAATCACGTTGGAATAGCACGACTGAGAGAAGTCGGAAATATACACCAATGGCCAGATTTGATTAGAACATTTCAGGAGCTTCAAGACTATTCTGCAAATAGAATGAGAAATGCGTTAGCTAAGTACAAGGGGCAAACAGCCAGTTTTTCTGACACCCTTGATAGTGATGGAGCTGGAAATTGGGAAATTCCAATATCAGTCAGTCTAACTATTTCAAATGCAGGCGCAATAGTTGACTTTCAAGGGACATCTGAACAGGTAAATGGAAATGTTAATTGCCCAATCGCTTCTACACTATCATCCGTCTATTACGTCTTTATCGCGCTCTTTGGGAAAGACATTCCTGTCAATGAGGGTTGTTGGAGTGTCATAGAGGTCAAAATCCCAGAGGGCTCGTTGCTCAATCCGATGTATCCTGCAGCTGTATCTGCAGGAAACGTGGAAACCTCTCAGAGAATTGTGGATGTCACTTTGGGAGCATTCTCAGAGATTGCTCCTAACTTAGTGCCTGCTGCAAGTCAAGGCACAATGAACAACTTGACCATTGGAGGGATTGACCCACGAATAGGCAAAGCCTTCTCCTTCTACGAAACAATTGGCGGAGGATCTGGGGCATCAAAAGGAAATGAAGGAGCAAGCGGAATCCACACTCATATGACGAATACGCTGAACACTCCCATCGAATCGCTTGAAACAGAATATCCACTAATGGTCCATGCATATTCCATTCGAAAGGGAACCGGAGGTGATGGCCAATGGAGAGGTGGAGATGGAATAATCAGAGAGATAGAGATTCGTGGAGAGGGATGCACAATCTCCATCCAATCAGAACGAAGGCGGTCACAGCCATGGGGTCTCAATGGTGGTGGCAATGGAGAATCAGGCAGAAACGCATTAGTCTACGAAGGCAAGGTTCATGCTCTTGAGGCAAAATCAACTGTCTTAGCGCCTAACGGAGCGATTGTCCGAATTGAAACGCCTGGAGGAGGAGGTTGGGGACCTCCAGCCAGTGACTAGAAGAAACTGCCTATACAGCTATTGAAACGGACCCGTCGATAGCATTTATCTTGAGTGTCTGTGATTTATCCCCAGCTCTAACACGCACATAGTAAACAGGCACATAATACCCCTCTAGTTTTTTGAAAGCCAAGGTGTGCGATGTGATACGCTTTGCTCCAGATGGTTTCTGTCCCGCCATCTTGGAAACAGCTTTGATAACTTTCTCAATACTGTTGAATTTTCCTGACGAGATCTTGTTCTTCTTAATCCATGCGGGAGTTGCCTTTTTCTTTCCAGGTTTTTTAAGGAGTTTCTCGATGGTATGTGCAGGTCCACCAGTCCTTCCATCAAGGGTCATCCCATCATTTCTTGTAATTTCAAAAAGCTCAACCATATCAAACTTGATAGAATAGAAGCTTCCTTTCTTCTTTGAAGTGTATACATCCCTTCCGATTAATGCCCCTTTCACGCCCTCTGTGACGCCGATTTCTTGGGACTGCATACGTAGAAAAGATACGTTGAGCTCAGCATCGTATATACTATAGAAGTCATACTTGATAGATGGCTTGCCGACCTTTACATCGCCCCGAGCTACTCCGAGAATGTCAGCTCCTTCAGACCCTGCTACTTCCTCAGCTTTTTCGGATTCCACCTTTGTTCCAAAGTAGTAAAGTTTCTCTTTCTTACTATCAACTGATAGTTTCGCTTGAGCGCCTGTAACCTTGAACTTGGATGGTGAAAGCGTACTTTTCCTCTTGCTTTTTTTCTTCGCCATTTTGAACCACTATTAAAAAAAGGTGCAAAACAGTATTTGGCCTCTTTGGCATGTCACTTGTGAGCAAAAGCAGCTCTAATAGTCGCTCCAACTTCATTCAATCTGGCAAACCCCACCCTCTCAAACTGGACAAATGTTCCAGATGCCAAATCCTTGATTCCGGGCTCTCCAAAACCATGGGCAATTGAGCCATCAATCAATGTAAGCTCAACTGGAACACTGTTTAATCGAGGAATCCAATGGATGATTGGACCATTGATCTTCCGAACCTCTTCCACATCCTTGCTATGCATCTTTATCGTCGGTGGTTTTGCCTTCTCAAGCGTGAAATTGGCAAAGTCCTTCAATCGAAATAGTGTATCTTTCTTCATCTGGCCAAGGTCGTCTTGAGACAATCCAATCACAGCACTCCCATTGGTGATTCCAATAGCGATTCTGCGAACTCCCTGTTCAGGAAAGTCTGGGTGAACTGGGACATCCGCAACAGATAGATTCGATGGAATCTGTTCAGCCTTAGCCCATATTGGGTCCTCTACAAAAAACACGCGAGGAGCTTCTGCATCCCTCAGTTTCCTGTTCTCAGAGTACACTGATTTCATCGAAATTGAGATATCAACGAGACTCAGGCCTAAGTCAAGCATTACCTTTCTTATGGCTCGTGGATCAATGCCTCTTCTTTCAAGGGACTGAAGGCTCCATGTCCTGGGATCCTCCCATCCAGTGTATATCCCCTCACGAACCTCCTTGCTGGATTTACTCTTGCTCAATGTGGCATCTTGAAACTTTAGGCGTCCATAGTAGAGAAGCTCGGGATGCTGCCAGCCATAGATATTCCAGATATGCTGCTCTATCTTGCCTTCCTTAACAAGATCTTTCCCGCGAATTATGTGAGAGATGCCAAGTTCATGATCATCGATACCCCAAGAATACTCTAGCAATGGCCAAACTCGATATTTTGTCCCAACTCGAGGATGCTCAGTTTCTGAAATCCGAAGTATCACATGATCTCGCATGGCAGGATCGGGATTATCCATCCCTGTTTTGAGTCGGACAGCGGCGGCCCTCTCAGGATAGGTACCATCAAGCATTTTCTCCCATCGAGCCAGATTTTCCTCTACGCTCAGAAACCGACACGCACATGGAATGCCTTTGATTTTGTGTTCTTTCCGCCAAACTTTGGCATCGCAATCGCATACATATGCCTCTTTCCTCTTGATGAGGTCAACAGCGTATTTGTAAAATAAATCCAGCCTATCGGATTTGTAAACCGTCTTATGCCACTCTACGCCCAGATATTTCAAACCGTCAGGAATCAGATCGAATGCCTCAGTTTCAACAATCTTCTCAGAGGAACCAATTGTGTCATCAAAGACCAGTATGAGCTCACCTTTGTATCTCTTCACATAGTAGTCATTCAAAATGACCATCCGTGCATTCCCAACATGAAGTGGTCCTGAGGGAAATGGTGCTAGTCGCATGACGATTTTTTTCCACTTGTCAACGTTGGGAAGTTCTGGAGGCTCTTTGTCTTCATCTGATTCAACTTGAACAGACTGCTCAAGAAGCTCCGGGGCGATCTGTTTCAGTAGGGAGATTTGCTCTTCTAAAGACAGTTTGGAGATTTCATCAACATACTTCTGAGTAAGACGCTTGACCTCTCCTGCACGAGATCTCAAATCGGCTCGAGAACCCAAAAGCGCGCTCATTACAGAATTCACATTTGGTTTCCCTTCATACTTCACTGCGTTGTCAAGCACAGTCTTACGGACTTCTTGCTCCAAATCATCCAATTGAAACAACTCCAGCATGGTCAATCTTGAAGTGTCATTTAACTTTGACTGGATATATCAAGTTGCTATTCATCATGTACGATTTAGTGCAACACGGAGAAGTTTATTTGGGAAATTTGAGGAATCATATGGTAGAGAGAGCACTTAGGTGCATGAATCGTGTCTGAACTAAAATGCTGCAAGAGATGTGGTGCATTCCTAACATGCACATCGAAGGGCGAATGTTGTCCTGAATGCGAATGGTTTGATCCCGTCGAAAACATTTGTTTAGCGCTCCCTCTGAAGAAGAAGGCAAAACCACAGAAACCTCTTGAAGAAGGAGAGGAAGAGGAAACCGAAGTCGACCCAGACACCTTCCTGTTTGAAGATGATGAGGAGGATGAGGACCTCAGTGATCTTCCACCTGAACGAGACATGGATGAAGATGACGAAGATGATGAGGACTTCGATTTCGATGACGAGGATGACGACTGGTAGAGGAAAGCACTAGTCAATTGCTTATGGGAAAGATGATTCATAGATTGACAAAGTAGGCCGCGAATAGAGAGATTGCTATTATTAATAGGAGAGATGCATTTCCTGCCAACCAATGTCGAGCTTTCTTCGGACTGATTCTTAGCTGACCAAGAGGCTTTAGTCCTGTCGGAGCCTTGTGGTTGGGATCCGAAGCTATCCATAGAATTTCGAGTGGATTCGCATCGCTTGGGAAGATGTCGAGATAGAGATGGGATGCGTATCCGAGGAGAATCAGTGCAGTGAGATAATACTCAACCTCTGCGCCATCACCCAGAATCGACCCAGTTCTAGCAGCCACATTGAGCATGGTTAGGACGACAGCTAGTGATGGGATAATGAATGAATGAAAGATAATATTCCGATGTTTGCCAATGCCAAGAAAAGGAATGTCCCAATCGGGCATTAGCGCACCAGCAACTACCAGAATTGCACCAACAAAAATGGAGATGTTACCAATAATCACCACGCCGCTATACCACTGATAAACAAGAGTACCTACCAATGAACCAAGGCAAAATGTAACAAAGAATAACGCACCAGCCGCACCTTTGTTACTAGTAGTCCGTGCCTTCATGTGTCTATTAGGAGCCTTCAGATACAGAATAGGAACACATACCACACTTGTTACAATCCCGCCAATAATATAGAATTGTAGCAGCTCAGAAACTGTTCCCGGTTCGGAGGACCATACACTGTACCCATAAATCAAAGAATAGAGTCCAACAAAGAGAGAGAACCCAAACACCATGTGAGACAAACGGTTCATTCTTCAAACCTCATCGGAGTATCAACTCATTACAAGCGCTGAGTCTTATTTCTTTCCCCCTCTCAAACCAGGGAACCAGTACTGTGTGCTTTTTGAATAACTACGTTGCTCTTTTGCTACGCCATTCTTAACAAGAAGTTCAAGAGCATTCTTTACTCGTTCTTCAGTCCAACCCAGCTCAACTACTGCATCCTCAATACTTAGACGTCCATCCTTTGTGGATGCAAGACTCAGAAGTTCCTGCGGGTCGTCTGTAAGTCCAACTGGAATAAACTCTACGAGGAGTGCACCGCCTTCAATCTTTGAAATACCTTGGACCAACCCTTCTTTGGACATATCTTCAATGATGTCCTCAATCTCAGCCGCATGTGTACCCCATCCTGCATTGTCCAATCTGACGAGAAGCTCCGAGAATAGCATAATTCCTCCAAACATCTTGGACTCCTCAGCTAGTCGGAGGATGTCGCGACGCAGGCCATCGGTTCGGTCATCTCTCTTTAGCAGTCGTTTCACCATTCCTGATTTCATCTTCGCTTCAGCAATCCAAGATTCAGGTTCATAACCAAGCTCACTGAGTAGCTCTGCAAGTGCTGTGCGATATGCAGGAATACTGAGCAGGGTACTTCCTTGAGTTTCAAAAGCCTCCCAGAGCCGCTCACGAATCATGTCAAGACGCCGAGATTTGTCTACGAGCTCGTCAAGTTTGGCAGCGATGTGATCTTCATGGGAAAGTGAGTTGAGCATTATTGGAATTGCTACATCGCCTGAAGACGTTAGAGAGAATTCAACAGGTTTATCGACATATCCAGCGGCTCGAACAATTCCTTCATGTTTGCTTAACGGGATAGAAACTACGATTGTGCCCTTATCATCGGACTTAGCGGATATTCCCCCAAGTTCCAATTCAGCCCCTTCTATTGGATGCCCAGATTCATCTTGTATGTGAAATCGCACTCGCGAGAGGGAGCCATCGCTGACAAGTGGAGTCACTTGACGCCTCACTCGTTTCTTGGGTTTCGCTTCAGGTGTGCCAGAGATTAAAGACCTTAGTTCGTCAACAAGGGGTTGCTTTACAAGACCATCGCCCATTAAAGAGGTAGCTCCTTCTAAGATCAGTTCTCTTGATTCCTTTACAGCCAGAAGGTTGAAGTTCTCTGAAGACTCTCGGATGAATTTTCTTAAAGTAACATCATTATTGGCTCGCTCATTCAACATTGATGTTATTGCATCAATGGTTCTTGAAGGACTTGTGAATCCATCCACGAAATCTCGTCTCCGGCTCACCTTCTCTCCATTAGTCACCATTTGAGAGACTGGGTATATCTCGATTCGAAGTTGACCTTTCTTGGAGAAGCCTGCAATGAAGAATGGCAAAAGGACAAGTGCTCCTTTGTCCCCAACACTATGAGGAATGACTGGGACAGACATGTCGATAATTGAAGCCAGTTGATCATGTATTGTCTTTGACGCTGCTTGAAATTCAGCCTTCAGATTGTCACGGTCAATGAGTAATTCTCGCGATGACCCTTGAATCTTCGCAAGAATCTTGTTTCTTCTGTCGTCGTCACGTTTGAGTGCTGCGGTTCTTGCGTTTAGTGTTTGTTGAATCTCAGTAATCCGTGCTTGTTTCTGGTCCGAAGAAGAAGCCTTTACTTTGGTTAACTCCGACTCCATGGCTTCTATCTGATTTTGCAACGATTGGATTCGTAGATCTAATCTTGAAAGGACTGGTGTTGATTCTGCTTCTGTCCTTTCCACTAGCGATTCAACTTTCGATGTGATGAGTTCAATGGTGTGTGTCATGTCATCATTGACTGTGCTGAGTAATGTTGCAGTTTCTTGAAGGATATCGATTGTCTTTTGGAACTCCTTTTGTTTCAGAAGACCGGTGAGTATAACCTCATAATCCACAATTTGGTTTCGTAAGGGTCTCTCGAGGACCTGGGCAATACCTCGCGCAATTAAGCCGCTCATGAGCCCAAGTAGCACTGTTCTTTCTGTATTTCTTAGAGTTGAAACCAGTTCTCTTGCTTCCTTGACGCATTTCAACAGAGTCTTTGTATCAGTGTCAGTCTCCAACTCTTTGACAAGAGATTGTATATCGATTTGTTTATGGTAAATCATGGTTTCACTTGTCAAGCCAAGAAGTTCCACAAGATAGCTTCTGTTTGCAAATGGAGATTCTGCGATTGCTATAGGTAAGTAACACTTAAGTATGAACTCCAATTCCCGGCCTTCACGCTGCTCAATTGCTCGGAGCACCATTCCAGCCACGACATAATCCTCAGGTACGGCTTGTTCCATTTGTTGACCGCCGGCCAACTGGAGTCTCCGAGTGGCAGTGGAGGGTACAATGAGGTTCCAGCCGTCAAGGTCCATATTGATTCCTATGGTTGGAGTCATAGGAATGCTTTTCATACTTTCTTATGGAGAATCAACTGGAGTTTTTAACGCGCCCCATATGCCTTGAAGGATTTCAATCGCTATGAAAGCAAAAAGAAATGACCCCCTGTTACTACCAATTTGCCAGTCTTGTGGGAAATACAAGGGTGTTGGAATCTGCAAGAACCCTGATTGCTCAGAGTCCATCCATGAATCAGCTATCTCTGGACTATCCTGCGATTTTTGCGGGATGAGAAAACAGTTTACCTGCGTTCAATGTGGACAGAGCTTCTGCGAAGAACATGGCAAGGGAGCTAATCTGCATCGACTTGAATTCTTTCATCAGCGTGTGGGCACCTGCATAATGTGTGAGCAATATGTCTGCGAAAAGTGTTGGATTCTAAATCCAAATGGAGACATAGTATGTCTCAAACATCTGGATGAAGAACGAAAAAGCAGATAATTTCACTATATACTACTTTGAACACTACATGAGGGTCAAACATTTATGTCTATATTGCAACCTCCATAGGTGGGACGGCATATGCCAGAAGCGACATTTGTGGTTCATCTTGATGACTTTCAGGGGTTCCTTGTGAAGCAGAGATATCCTTCAACATTGACACTCAATGAAAAAGTCCTGAATCTGATTTTCTATGAGCAGCAGAAAGAGAACAAAGAGAATCTGAGCCTTGCTGAGATAGAAGGATTGAGAATCGCTATCTTCAGCTCTCCTCAATATCCAAAGTGGATGGTCTGCACTGTTCTTGGTGCAGAGGAGGAATTTGACCTTGTAACAGAGGGACTCGCTGGATCGGGACGCCTAATCCTCGCACTAATGAATGAAGATGCGGATGCCGTGAATCTTGAGGAGATTGTGAAGGCAGGCAGCATCTTGGAAAAGACAAGCGAAGAGCAAAAGCTTGCTGAGATATTCCTGACACCATCATCTGCTCTTCTTCTGGAACGTATGCAAGCAGAGGGAGTTGAGAAGGCGGCCAAACTTTCAATTTGGTTAAAGAACCAAGTTCAGGATGAGGTGGACCTCAGAGAAGCAATGGCACCGCTAATGAACTCGGGAGTCGTAAAGGTCGAAATGATAGGTAAAACAGCAGAAATGGTGTTTCTTGTGAAGGACATCTTTGGTTATCGTGCGCCTCCTGTGGAGTCAATTAAGAAAGCA
The DNA here is from genome assembly GCA_011364905.1 of Candidatus Thorarchaeota archaeon. Lineage (GTDB taxonomy): Archaea > Asgardarchaeota > Thorarchaeia > Thorarchaeales > Thorarchaeaceae > SMTZ1-45. The sequence continues at coordinate 54,335 of RDNZ01000009.1, read as the reverse complement.
AGTCACACTCTCCCAGCCATTGCCAATCAATACAATGAGTATGTTACCTCATTTTTCTCGCCCCCGCCACCAAATAAAGGGTACAATCCAACTTTACCATTTACTGACCCAAACTCTCCCATCTTGGAGGATCGGGAGAAAATCTCACGACTTCTCGCTGATAGCTTGAACTACATGGTTCTCGATGCATTGCGTACTGAGCCGCTCACTGCAGGAGAAGTGGCTTTGAAAACCGCACTGCCTGAATCTATTGTGAAGAAAGTACTTTGGTCGCTTGAAGCATCAAAAGTCGCGGTGCACTTTGAAGATGAGGACATATGGGCCCTTTTAACTAATCCAAGAATTGAGTCATTCCTTCCAGAGTATGTTTTACCTATGATAAAGAAAAAGGTGTCAGAGAAAGAGATAACACCTCAAATTGCACGAAGGCATCTGGAACTCTTGATGCAAAGTTGTGGTGAACCAACATGATCAGAAGTGTGTATGTGCTTGGCGAACAGGGGAATATGCTCTATTCTAAGGATTATGCAAAGAGCGAGTCGAAGGCTGATCTTGTTGAATTTCTGATCAACCTCACTCAATTCCTAGGAACTGTGGACTTAGAGAACAAGACAGAGTTCATGAATGTAGCAATCTCGCGTATCTTCTTTGCACAGAGGGATTCCTTCACGTTTATGTTCGTTGCTGACAAAGCAGACGATTCCACACAAATCGAGGAAAAGATGGAACAACTGGTAGACTCATTCATGCGTGACTATGCAAATCTGGCCTCTGCAAATCAGCCCTTGGATGGATTCGATGACAAAGTCGACGAGATTGCAGTCACAATGGTCAAGGTAGCTATATTGGGATTCGCTGGAGTCGGAAAGACCACAACACTTCACCTTCTCCGCGGAGAAACTCTTCCACTTGTCCACGATCCGACAATCGGTGTGTCTATCAAAAAACTGCCTGAGGAAGTTGAGAATGCAAATATCGTCCTTTGGGATCTGGCGGGTCAATCCCGATTCAGCATTCTATGGGCAAAAATGATTGCCAATGCGCAGGTTGTAATAATAGTCACAGACAGTACGCTTGAAAATGTGTTGCGAAGCAAGAAGCTGGTGACACTTGTCAAAGACGAGGTCCCTGATGCCAAGGTAATTGGGATTGCCAATAAACAAGACCTTCCAACAGCTTTGACACCAGAGAGGGTTGGTCAAATCCTCGGAATTCCAACATACGAGCTGGTTGCGATTGATATTTCATACAGAGATAGACTCATTCAGATTATTCGTAGAGCTATTTTGGAAGGCAAGGCTGAAGCAAAAGTCGCTTAATATGAATATCCGCTACATATTCGTCAAGGCAAAGGTTAAGAACGAAATGTAATGATGTTCCATATAATTAGCCGACTTTGGTGACAATACATGTCCTTTGATATTCAAGCTATGATGGAGAAACTAAAAGAAATAGAAGGCTTCGCCGAGAACGTTGCTGAAACAAAAAAGCTTGCGGATCAACTGGCTGAAAACTTCGCGAAGATGAAGATGTCTATCAATCAGACGATTAATGACAGCTTTGCTGAGATAGCCAATCAGATTGAAGTTCTGAGGCAGAATATGGAGAAAATGGAAAGCGTCAAGACAGATGCCCCAAAAGTTGAGACTCCGGCTCCTGCACCTCAACCTGCGCCGCAGCCGGAGGTTACAGCTCCAGCACCCGAGCCAACACCGGAGGTTGTAGAAGCTCCTGAACCGGCGCCTGCTCCAGAACCAGCTACGGAACCAGCACCATCTATGGAACCAGCACCAGCTCCTGCTGCCGAGGCCGCACCTGCGGAAGGCAGTGATCAGTTGGACTTCCTACTCCAGCAGAAAGACAAACTGAAAGCTCAACTTACAGACTTACGGTTTGACTACATGCGAGGTTACATTCCTGAAGATGAGTACAAGACAAAGGAGTCTGAACTTGATACTCAGCTTGAGGATGTTGACAAGCAAATTTCTGCTCTGAAGTAATGCTAGGTTTAATCCAGGTTACTGAAGTTGACTCGCACTCGAGGCTTTCAGAACGATAGAAGAGTGCGAGGCAACCCTTATTCTGTTTCTTCACTTCTTGCGTAGGTTTACGTCCCGAAGGGCAAAACTGTACACGCTAGACTTGGATGAACGAATCCCAAATCTCAAGACTTCTTCTTTGAGTCGCTTTTCTTCTTGGATGACGCCTTATCTTTATCAGCTTTTTTCGTTGCCTTCTTAGGAGCAGGCTTCTTTTTGTCATCTTTCTTCGCAGCAGTTTTAGAAGCTTTTTTCTTGGGAGCCTTTTCCTTCTCATCAGCCTTCTTTGTTGTCTTCTTGGGAGCAGGCTTCTTTTTATCGTCCTTCTTCGCAGCTGTTTTAGAAGCTGTCTTCTTGGGAGCCTTTTCCTTCTCATCAGCCTTCTTTGTTGTCTTCTTGGGAGCAGGCTTCTTTTTGTCATCCTTCTTCGCAGCTGTTTTAGAAGCTGTCTTCTTTGTTGTCTTCTTGGGAGCAGGCTTCTTAGGAGCTGTTTTCTTCGCAGGTTTTTCTTCCCGTTCTGATTCTGGTTCAGGTTGACGTTCAGCCGGTTCCAGGGGCTCAACAACAACCTCAGGTCGTGTGTCCTTCCGCTCTTTCTTTTCTCCAGCCTCTCTTCGTTTGCGAGCAAGTCTGCTGGGTTTTACAGCCTCAGGACCGGATGCGGCAGCCAGTGCGATTTCCATCTCATCGGTAATCACTGGTGTTTCTGGAACACTTGATGCAACTTCTTCCAGAGCATCAGCTACTACTATGGGAGCGCCTTCTTCTCTCTTCTCGACTTCTTCAGGCGTGGTATAAACAACAAATCCGCCTTCACGTATGTATGGGACAACAACGCCTTCACCTTCCTTCTCTCTGAGAATCTTTCGGGCCACGCTCATTCGAATATTGAACCGATTAGCAAGATCATAGCAGGTGATGGATTTTGCTTTCGCGAGATATTCGTCAATTCCTGTTTCGGTCTCAGGTTTTGGAATCGCATCCCGTATTATTCTCTCGGTCTTTACGGCTGATTTACCCCATCTCTTACGGCTGATAGTAATTACTCTCCTAGGTACTTGTTGCTAGGTTCACGGCCGAAAGCTGGAGTTTGACTTTTAAAGATGCTCATTTGTTGCTTTTTCAAGAGAAATCAATAGAGAGTTTAGAGCGGTGCCGAGGGTTCCAGACATTCATGCATTGGCCAATACTCTGGTGTTTCACGCATATCCTGAGCTTATCAATTCTAATTTGCAAGTTACATGGGGTAGGACATCAAGCTTTGCTCAAATCTATTGGGATGAAACAAAGGAAAGGATTTCGATAAGAGTCAATAATGATGTGAAAGCTTGGCATGAGTCGGGTATCCTAGGGCTTATCTCGCATGAACTTAGCCATCCTGCGCAGTCAAGAGGGGGAACGAGTGAACTCACGACTGACAATGATTCTATTAGAAGAGGCTTAGGGCCTTATCTCGCAATTGAGAGATTGTTCGCAGGAAAATACGAGGATCATGTAATAAGACGTGGCAAGGACAGATACCTCGGTTACAAATCCATTAGATCTCAGATGACTGAGCTTGAGGTTCAGCAATTAGATTCTCTCCTTTCAGAGGTAGGAATAATTCCATCAAGAGAAAAGGACGTCCGGAAAACAACCCATGACACTCTAATTCATGAGGAACCAAAAAGATCAACAATAATTGTTGAAGGCCATCGGTTCATGTTACCAAGTGCAATCAAGGAACCCGATATTAAAATAATAGAACGCAACTCAACTATCTATGTATATGCCGATGAGGTCCTAGTGGGAGAATTTCTTAGTGAGTAAGAACAAACATGCTAGTCGCAACTTTTGAGGTCCTTTCTTTTTGATACTACTAGTTTCTGTTTCAGTGTCACATTGCTCTGTGGCGGTATATCTTCTTCAACAACACAACCTGCAGATATCATGCTGTCCTCTCCAATCCTAGTAGCAGGGTATATTGACGCATTTACGCCAATAACAACATTGTCACCCACAATGACTCCAAATTTGCGCAGCGGAACCTGTACTTTTTCGTTCTCTTGTTTGAGATACAGCGGTTCCAAACCTGGTCGCCAATTCCATAGTTGCGCACCCGCTTCGATACAAGTGTCAGCCCCAATAATCGAGTCTGCGAGGTATGTCATTCGTCCAATATTGACTCGTTCAAAGACCATGCTGTTTCTCATTTCAACAGCATACCCAATTCGCACACCATCACAAAGACTGCTATAGTCTCGAATCAACGAGTTGTTGCCAACATACACGTTTTTCCCGATATAGATAGGGCCTCTGAGAGTAGTGTTAGGCCGAATGATACTACCTTCGTCAATGTAGACAGATCCTTCTATTACAACACTTGGGTGAACATCTGCTGATTCTGCGATGTAGCTGCCCTTGCCTTTGAGTAAACGATCCATCACAATCTTGTTAGCATCGAGTATATCCCAAGGCCAGGTGAACTCCGCCCATTCTTTTTCCCAGACAGTTGCTGAAACTTGATTTCCACTCTTGATGTACTCTTCAAAAGCAAGTTCCATCGCACCGTGTTTCTCTAATAGAGGCAACACTTCAGTATTGAAGACTGAAACTCCCGCAACAGCATAATTGCTGACATACCGGTCTGGACCACCTTTCTCCACCAGCTTCTCTACAATCCCATTTGGCCCAAGTTTCACCGTACCAAACTGCTCTGGATTCGACACTAATGTTACGAGCATAGTGACAGCCCCGCCCAGGGTCTTGTGAGTACTGAGCGTGCGACTGACCATCTCGGGTTCTACGAGTACATCACCATTGACAAGCAGGAATTCCTCTTCTCCTTCGAGTTCTTCCCGAGCGGTCAAAATAGCGTGTTCCACGCCCTTCTGTTGGTGCTGTATCATGTAACGAATCCTGACACCGAAATCTCCACCCATTTGAAAGTGATCGATGAGCTCTTCGCGTCCATGACCAACAACAATGACAATATCCCGAATGTCGTTTTCGATGAGGCTATCTATGATATATTGAAGGACTGGTCGTCCTGCAATCATCAGCATTGACTTTGAGCGATTAGTGGTGAGAGGTCGTAGGCGTTGACCTTCCCCAGCAGTTAGCACGAGTGCCTTCATTGTGACTCACACTGTAACTAGTCAACACTATGGCGCATAAAACTGTTAGCAGTGATGCATAATGGTACTAGTGAATCAGCCTGAAGTAGATTCGTCGCACACCGGCTCCAACATTCTTGGACTTGCCAATCTGAATATGACCAATCTCACTTGTGTTTTTGACATGCGTCCCTGCACAAGATGCAACGTCATAATCACCGATTATCAAAACTCTAAACTCCTTAACGGATTTGGGAACCATCTCAAGGTATCGAGTTTGGTAATTTCGTTCTGTAAGGAAAGAGATTGCTTCCTCTCTAGGCATGAATCTGATTTCCACACTGAGGTTTTGATCCAGAATTTCATTCACGCCTGCTTCAACAGTGCGTTTCATTTCATCATCAAATGATTCTAAGGGAGTATAATCAGCTCGGCTCTCACCTGGTTTGATGTTATTGCCTTTTGTTTCGACATTGTAGTTAATCTGCAAATACCTGGAAAGCACATGCTGACAAGTATGGAATCGCATGTTCTCGTATCGCCTTGCCCAATCAAGTTCGCCATGTAGTTCAACGCCTTTCTCGAAAGGCGTGCCGTCAATCCTGTGTTGTATCTGGCCCTGCACCTTCTTTACTTCTATGACTTTCACGGTCCTTGACCCGTCAGTCAATGTTCCCTTATCAGACGTTTGTCCTCCGCCCTCTGGATAGAAAGCGGTTCTATTCAAAACAACATAGTCGTTGCCAACTGCATCGACCCTGCAATCAAACTGTTGTAGATAGTTATCCTTCATGTGGAGAAGTTCAGTCATTCAATGGATCCCCTAGGTTTCCCTCATTCGACGCGCGTTTGTCCATTCGTTTACAGCGAGGTCTTGCGCTTTCTCTAGTTCCGTTCCCGTAAGGTCAACACCAGGACTTTCTGCTGCAGCCGATATGATCTCGCGCACATCATCTTCACTGTTTTCCTCCAACAGACCTGCAAGAATTGCACTCACCGTGTCTTCTTGAACTCCTCGTTCTTGGAGGAATCGAGCGAGAGGCGTATGTGAAACTGGAATATAGCCACTATCAGTTGCGGGCTCAAGACCTAGTGCTTTCATCTGTAAATTGAACTTCTTGGTGATGATGTCATCACGAGTGGATACTGAGGGATCTGTGAGGTCTTTCCCTTTATCCAGTTGAGCGGTCATTCTCCGAATTTGTTTCACAACCGGAATTGACGAAGAGGATTTAGACCTCGAAATGCGTCGCGCTGCCAACACAACAATGATCATAATGACTAGGAACAGAAAAAGCGGGCTAATAATGATCTCAAGCAGTAAATCGATAATCTGTTGTAGCTGCATTCCTTGTTGCCCCTCTGATGTTTGTAGACTACATCAGTGTGTTGTTCCACATACAATGATAACTTTAAGGTTATTCCTGATGAGACTACTGTGTTCTTACTTGTCGAAATACCGAGCTATTTCTAGGTAGATGTCAATTGATTGGTAGAGTTCATCAAGTGAGATAAATTCGTCAGGCTGGTGGGCCTGCTCTATGGAACCGGGACCGCAGATCACGTTTTGTATACCAACTTTTGGTTGTAATACTGAGCAATCCGTCCCATAGGTTGCTGCACCTAATGTGGTAGATTCACTTGTTATGCGTTCGACAGTCGATTTAGCTACGCTGACTATCTCGGAGTCCATAGGTGTTAGAACAGCGGGCTTGCCATGAACATATTCAACTTTGACCCTATCAGAAAGCCCCTCTAGAACAAGCCGATCATTCATCTCTTTCAGGAGTGATTCTGGATCTTGGCCAATGACTGTACGCATATCCAGCAATGCCTCGCAACTGTCAGGCACTACATTGATCTTTATTCCTCCTTGAATGACACCAATATTGAAGGTAGGGACTCCAAGGACTTCTTGGTGATCAAATGCATACTGCTTATTCGTGAGCACTCGAATCGCATCCATACATACCTGTATCGCATTGATGCCTTCTGTAGGTCTTGAGCCGTGCGCTGCTTTGCCTTTTGCCACAACTTTTGACCAGAACATTCCCTTTTCACCAATGAGAACCTGCAGACCAGTGGGTTCGGCGCAAACTCCAAACCGGACACCATTAAGATGACTGCTCGCAGCTACTCTTTCAGCTCCTGAGCAGCCACTCTCTTCATCTGATGTAGCCAAGAACAAGAGAGGTTTGTTGTGCTGCTCCTGAGAGTAAAGAATCAATGTTTCTGCAAGCGCCGCTAAAGAGCCTTTCATGTCACAGGCCCCTCGTCCGTATAGTCTTCCGTCAACAATTTTGGAGGAGAAGGGATCGTGAGTCCAGTTTTCAGGAGGACCAGCTGGCACTGTGTCCATGTGACCGTGTATGATCAGGTCTCCTTTTTGTTGATCATGACTTGAGAAGATGAGATTTGGACGCTCAGAAGGACCAATAGATGCACACGATATTCCATGGGCGTCCATATGATCACGGAGAATTTTCGCAACATCGGCCTCGTGTCCGGGAGGGTTCTCTGAGTTTGTAGAAACCAATTCTTTCAAAAGAGAAAGAACTCGAGATTGATTCATTTGGACTAACTCCAACGGCTCTCAAACGCATTCTCCTCTATGAACGTTACTGATTAGACACAATGTCAGTTTGAAAAACAAGGGATGCGTTCTAGCAGGATCTCCAACTGCATGGTTATGCTTTCTCCCAGATATAACTGATAGAACCCTTCATGTGCTTGAAACCAAGTCGCTCGTAAAGACTGATAGCACCTTGATTTCCAATATCAACCTCGAGTTTCATCAGCGAGTGCCCATTCTCAGCCGCTCGTATCATACTTGTACCAAGAACATACTTAGCAAATCCCTGTCTACTATACTCAGGAACGACTCCGATACCGTGAACGAATAGATAGTCATTGTGAATGTCTATCTTAACAAAGCTGACAATCTTCTCACCATCAAAGAGTACAATTGAAGCGTCCCTTTCATACGCCACATTTCTGGAGAAGAATGAGTCAAACTGTTCACGGCGTTGTACTACAGACTGTGTCAGATATCTTCTGTCTCCACCTGCGGAAAAGGCTCTATCGTAATCTGACCAGAGCTCGTCGTTAGTGACCTCGACAAGTGATTTGATGTGCATACTCTCTGGAATCTCTCGAAGTCTGAAATCGAGATTCTTCAAATCGGCATCCATGAAGGTCCATTCATATCCTCGTTTCATACCAGCAGCAGTGTACATTTCCCCACAAGTTGCTGCATAGTCACGGTGTTCATCTGTCAGTTCCATCAAGAAGACCTCCATTCTTTCTCTTCCAGATGAGTTAGTATACTCTATGCAGTTTTGAACCAAGTGTGACCCAATCTCAATGTCAGGAGGATAGACAAGTGGGTGCCATGCCAGAAAGTAGGCCATTGAATCAGTCCAATGATAGACTCCTGACCAACCCCGTATCTTTCCGTTTTCTCTAGCGATCGAAAGGAAGTCTGGACAATCATTCGGGTTTCTAAACCATTCAGCAATCCTCTCCTTGGTGTCACCATATTTGTATGGTATGGGAAGGGCTTCATACGCCTCAAATGTGAATGTTGCCAGCTCATCAACATCAATTGATTCTCGGTTATGTCGCTCAAAATTGACCATATGTCAAAACGAACTCGTACTCATATAATGTGACTGCTATACGCGATGATACAGGACCAACTGAGGTACACGCTATGCCGTGAGATTCAGTGTTTAATCCAGTGTCATTAATGCATACAACTTTTAGGAGAAAGCGACTACTTTCTTTATGTGGCATTTCCGTGAGGCAGTTACCCCTGGCTGAGCTTCGGCGATGACGAGCCAAGAGCAAGCTGAGAATTGCCACATCGTTTAGGTTATCAAAAATAGCTATCGGAGTTTGGCTGAAACCCCAAGTGCAATTCGTAGAGAGAGTAGGACATCTATGATCCTGCTGTAGCCATTCACTGATCGGGTTTTAGTATGAGTCGATTCTTCTCAAGACTGACTCCAAATTCCTGTCCACCATCATCATATAGGCAAACATCTTCCTCCTTGATGAAGACCTTCACAGTCTTCCTCAACTTGCGCGAAGGAATGTCGCCCATAGGAATGACATAGGTTTCAGCCATTTTTGTAACTCCGACGGATGCGTGGTGGTGCGACAGTCTAAGAGGGATGCAAGACTTATGACTATGATAGCGTTTGTACTATATATAGGCGAACATGACGAATGGATGCGTTCTTAAGGCTTGAAAGTGCATTTGATGACATCTCCTTGAATACTACAATTTTCTATTTTCTATAAGCATAAACAACAAGTTTTGAGAGTACACGCACGAATTATTCGCCTTAACAAATGGCCAATAAGATTTTCAGGCCGTCAGAATGACTTCAATTAAGATTAGACTTAAGACAAATCCTTCCACACAGAACGTGTGGTAAGAAATTTGGAGAGCCAACGAAGTAAGATAGGAGGCCAAATATTAAATTCAATCTACAAGATCTTCTATATTCTACTCGGGCTTGGATTGTTCACACTAGGCGTTTCTACAAACTATGCAACCCCGTATTTTTGGGGAATAGAGATTCGTCCTGGAACCATTGCAGATTATTGGGGAGCAAGAGTCTACCCTGGATACTATTGGTGGCGAAATTTGGCCATATTACTACTTGTGTCTGGATCCCTAGTTTATCTCATCCTCATGTACCTTGATTTCAGAAATCTGTCCAGGTCGCAAAAGGTAGTCAGGAATTATCATCTCTATGCGGGGCTTTTCCTACCAAGCGTGTTTACCTTTGGATATCCAGGAGGGAGTTTCTATAATGGTTATGTTGGATTCAGCTTAACAGGGATGATTTCACCATTGTTCAACTACATCTTTACAGGGTGGTCTGGGGCGGGTATTCGTACTATTGCATCTACTCCCTTGCTTATACCTAGTTTCATTGTATTCGTACTGGGAGTCCTACAGGTCATCTCACTAAGGCAATACGAAAAGAATCGCATAGGACTCAAGATTTTTCTCATTCCAGTTTTGGCCAGTTTGGTCTTCACTGTTCTCATGATAGGAAACACCCTTCCTACAATCTATCTTGTTTCATCATTTCTTAGTCAAATGGTTACAATCACATTTTCCGTACCGATTCTGACAATAGGCATCCTGATTAGAGCATGCGGAAGCAAATACACGAGGACAGGGAATGACTAGGGATTATAGGCAAATGGATGTCTCGCCGAGTCCTTTCTAGCAATTATTTCCTCCACACTCTGACGTCCCTCAATGGCTCTTCGAAGGGCATGTCGGACTGCGATGAAGTTGTTAATATGAACGCGAGTTTTGTTTACAGCACTTGGATGAACAAAAACATTCGCTGCAATTACAAGGTCTCGAACAAGTTCCTCGGGGATAATATTGTCAGTGATTGTCCGTCTTACAGCGTCTTCGACTGCACGTTGAGCTACTTCATAGACCATCTTTCGGTGTCTTTCTGATGTGATTGTTACAGTGGGTGCAAATATAGTGGTCAGCTCAAGTTCTTTGATTATGTTCGATTGGTGAAAGCCTTCAGTCACTTTTCCAGCAGTCTTCAATGCATCACTCATAGGACCAGAACGCAAGCCCATGATCAAATCCACATGTGCCACATCATTGCCTCCGCCAAAGAGGGCTTCTCCATGCAAAAGAGTCAAGTCTTCAACGACATCCGGGACCATGCCTACTGCTTTGGGATAGGTCTCACTCTCAATATATCGGTTGCCCATCTTGAAAGTGACAAATCCACGTGGAATCATTTGGAGGTCTTCAAGACAAGTCCGAATCTCATCATGCATTTCATATCCGAGGCTATCTCCGATGAGAAGTGGATGTCTTGCATTGCCTACTGGTACACCCATCATGTTTAGTGCAGCCTTAACGGCTAGACCACCACCATTATTCACAAAGATGCGTACAATTTTCTGAATGCTTCGCTGAATGATACGAGCTTCTTTTAGATCGCCTGTAGCAAGCGCACTCTGCATCCTGATATACCGGTCAGGAAAAACATTGGCGCTTGCAAGGATAGCACCATTGCAGCCTGATGCCAAAGCTGGCAAGGCCACCTCGTCGTGACCGACCATGACTTGGAAATTATCAGGCTTACGTACAAGAATCGTTGTTAAATTGACTAGATCACCACTTGAATCTTTTAGGCCCACAATTCCATCAATTTCTCTGAGACCATCAATCAAAGTCCAATGTAAAGGAACACCAGTCACCTGAGGGATGTTGTAAACGATAATTGGAATATCACTATTATTTGCGATTTTTTCGAAATGTTCGTAGATCTCCTTCTCGGATGGCTTCATGAAATAAGGAGTGACCACGAGAGCCGCAGCGGCTCCAAACTCAGCGGCTCTGCGAGTTAGTTTGATAGCATCGTTGGTATACGCATGACCTGTTCCCGCAAGCACTGGAACTCTACCCTTTGCGGCTTTACACGCGATACGGATAGCCTCTTCTTTTTCCTCGAATCGCATGCTCGTGAACTCACCTGTAGTTCCGCAAGGGACTATCCCAGTAGCGCCATTTTTAATCGTGAAATCTATGAGATTGCGATATTGCTTTTCATTAACCCCATTCTTATCAAATGGTGTCACAAGAGCGGGATAGACGCCTTTGAATCGAAATTCGCTAGTCACTTGATTCACCCCCAAATTCCATGTAGCGCTTCTTCAACAGCTTGTTGAGCCGCAGCTGTAATCTCGCGGCGGTCGCTCGAATTCAAGTCAATATCTAGAGTTAGAATGATCAAATCATCAACAACCGATTTTTCTGGTATCTTATTCGCTTCCAAGAACGATGAAATTGCTTTGGCAGCACCAGACTGAACCGGCCCATAGAACAAAGATGCTTGGCGCATGGACTGTATTTTCTGTACTGGAAGCATAAGACTACTAGGCTTAACAGCCAGGTTTGGCTCAAGAATGACGGTCAGAGCTTCATGGCCAACCTTCGGTACTGTGAGCAGTCTTACAAATGTCCGACCAACTGGCCCCTTCTTAGAGCCAACGGCAACACCAACGGACACCTTCTCGTTTGCAGCGCTACTGACAGAAATGTCCGGAGTCTGCTCTAGCATTAACCCCTGACTAGCAAGGAACTCAATCACATCGATATTTGTCTGAACCGGAGGATGTTCCAATTTCGGAATGACACCCATCTTCTCTAACTCAATTCGTATCTCTTCTTTCATCTCAGGTGTAAGAGTCCCGCCGCTATTAAGGGGCATTCTGGCACGACCTGCGTCCAAACCTATCATTTTCAATGCTGCTTTAACCGGCGGAGCAGCCCCATACTTCAAAACCATTCGGGCAAAAGTTTGAGTAGTACGCTGGAGCTCAGCGGCTTCCTCGACTTTCCCGCTTTGCGCCAATCTCATGATTTCAAGCCAAATATGTGGAATCACATTCGCTGAAGCCATGATCGCAGCTTTTGAGCCAGCCACTATCGCAGAGAGGAAGCACTCATCGGCTCCAATAATGACCTCCATTTTCCCCTTGAGCTTTTGAATCAGTTCAAGAATGTAGGGCACACTTCCGCTACTGTCTTTGATGCCAACAATATTATCCAAAAACGCTAGGTCCTCGACGACATTCGAATTAAGAACTCCAAGGGTGCATTGTGGTATATTGTATAGGATAACTGGGATATTTCCCTTGGTAGCAATTTCCTCATAGTGCTCATAGTACCCTTTGTCCGTTGGTCGTAGATAGTACGGCGAGATTACGAGTGCCGCATCACACCCCAAATCTGCGGCGAACTGTGTGAGTGCCAAGGTCGCACGAGTGCTGTTTTGACCTGTTCCTGCAATGATAGGTACTCTTCCATCTACATACTTCTCAGTGAGTCTTAGTATCTTCTTCCGTTCTTCTGTCCTCAAGTATGAGAACTCACCAGTCGTACCTAGAGCTACCACACCAGTCGCGCCTTTCTCAATGGTGTAGTCAATGACTTGTTTAAAGCCCTCCTCATTGATGTCGCCATCTCGCGTGAATGGTGTTACTAGGGCAGGCATTACTCCTTCTGGTTTGAACTTCTTCAAAGAATCACCAAGGGCTCGGGATTGATAGTGGGTATAAATGGCCTTCGATTTGCTAATTCCATTGGTCTGCATTTAGAAATAGAAGTCACTATATGCAAAGCGGGTATGTGAATTCTTATGTCGGATTTCATCGTTGCCATTACAACTTGTCCTATCGAAGTGGCACAAAACCTAGCTCGAGTATTAGTTGAAGCCAAAGTCTGTGCTTGTGTTAATATCATTCCATCAGTCAAAAGCATCTATCACTGGAAGGGTGAGATTGTGACTGATAATGAAGCGTTACTAGTAATGAAAACAAAGGCAGACCTAGCTTCAAGTCTGGAGGAAGTCATAAAGAGAATCCACCCCTATGAGGTTCCGGAGTATGTCGTTTTAAGAGTCGAAAAGGGGGCTAAGGACTATCTGGACTGGATAACTGAAACGACTAAGAGTGTGTAATCAATCAACTACGCTATTTCAGCCCGACGTGCGGCGTAACCCAATGACTCGTTGAAGTACTTAGCAACAATAGCGGACATTGCAGGACCAACAATGTAATTGATCTCTCCGGGCATCAGTTCCTTTAGGTTAGTCTTGGATGTCAGTTTTCCTCTTCTTTTCAGAACTCCAATCTCTCGCTCAACAGTGGATTTCGCTTTGTCCCATGACATTGGCTCAACCCCTCTACCTTCTCCGATCAATCCTTCTTTGATTTCAAAAAGACTCTGCATGATAAAGATAGACAGATTGTCCATATCTGATGCATCCTTGATGAAGTTCGATCCGTGTTGAGCGCATTTTCCATCCTTCGGTAGGGATCCGCATGCAGAACAGATTTTTCTTCCTCTATTGGTCTTGATATAGTAAGAAAGAAGATTGGTACACTTGGTTGTGTCATTATGGGTCCATTCGAGACCCTTAGTGCCAACCCGACTGATTGCTCGAAAGACAGTCCGAGCCTTATTATGAAGGTACATCAAAACATCGATACCTTCCTTCTTTTCCTCAATCCTACGCTTCTCTTTTTCTTTAGCTTCAAGCGCATATTCTTCCTTTGCCAGCTTCTCTAGCCGTTCTTGTTTCAAGAAACGTTGCATAATGTCAAAAGCAATCGCATAATTATCATACTCCAAATTTGACATGTCTAACGATTTGTCAACGATGCCTTCAAAGACTGGGCTTGTTGAGGTTTCGAGGTCGTCTCCTGCAGTATTCATACCTTTACTAGAGAGCCTGGCATGCATCCAAGTACATATTGTCTTAGCATCTAATTCGGGGTAAAGGACTTTGAGTTCGTAGATTCGCATGGATGCCAAGTCGATTAGTATTTCCTCCCGGAGAAATTGTAGAACCATCTCTGTGTCTTCATAGATACTTTTCAGCAGTGCTTTGATACGTAACAAGTCTTGTTTTGACCGAATGTAGGACTCAACAACGCGAGTTAGATTCGTGAGTATGCCTATAGTGAAGTGCCAGATGAGGTCAAGGCGTAAACTTACAGCAGTTTCCTCCTCAGCTCTTTGTTGGCTGAAATCTCTCGCTGACGAGATGCCCAGTGAACTCAATGCGCCACTTTGAACTTGCTCTCTAGTCTTTAGAAGTCGTGCTATTTCCTCTGGCGGTGGAACCCGCAACTTTGCCTTTATGGCCTCTAGAACTTCGACTTCAATGCCAACAAGTTTTGCACGATCCTTTGTGAACATATTGATGTCTATTTTTTCAAGTTCTGTTGCTCGAAGACCCTTTGAGCGAAGCATCCCTTTTACTGGACCATCAAGAGTTCTTTCGATCTTTTCGAGAGTCTTTAGAGAACGCTCCAGCATCTCAAACTCTTCTTTACTGATTTCTGGCTTGGATGAGTCGGAAACAGAGTCTTCGGTCAACGCCTCTAAGCCTGGCCCAATAACTGATAGATCACTGATGCCTTTACGTCGAAGTTGAGCTTTGATCTCATCTGCACTCACGTTGAGAAAGCTAGAGAGTGTATCGAGTATGTGGTCAGGATCTTCCACTAGAATTTTCGCCGCTTTTGTGGTCACTACGCGGCCCAACAGGGACTCAAAGCCCTCTAAAGTTGTGGGGGTATCAAACTCAGCTATGAGTGCTTCTAGCATAGCAAGACGTATCTCATGAGCATATCTGAGTCCTTTGAGAGAGCCCATTGGTCTGCAAAATCTTTCCGAAACTGCAGAAACGATTGCATCCCAGCTATTTGCTGGAATGAGAGCTTCGGCAAGTCGTCCTTGAACATACTCCACACGTCCAAGTATGGTTTCAAGGCCCATACGAAGTACGGATGTTTCTGGGACTTCGTAGGGGTGCTCTCTAAGTAGCTCCTCCCTTAGAGAGAGCGCACTCTCTTTCAGTCCAGAGGCCTTAACGTATAACTCATTGCGCCAGTTCTCGCCCCAACCAGTGACTTCAAGCATCAAGTCAATGTCATGATTTGGTGTGTATGTCGTAGGAATCTGGCTCAGAGTCTGCCGTATCATATCAATAATTTTCTCTTTATGTTGTGGCGACTTGTCGGACCCTCCTAGTTCATCGATGAAACGAATTGTTAAATCACTAGCAAGTTTCGCCACTTCAACCTCTTGATGTTGTTTCTCAGAAAAAAGCTGTCGAACCTCAAGCTCAAGCTGATGCCGTTCTTCTTCGCCAAGCTCATCTTTCATCTCACTACCCGCGCCAGGCTCCATAGAAGGCGTTAGGAGACGAACACCCTGATAACTGTGTAAATAGAAGGCTGCAAAGAATGAGAACATATCTTTAAGGGGCCTGTTTTCCTTGAGAAGTTCCTGAAATAACTGACGGTCTCTAGTGCTGCGCATGTGCGAAGCTAAAGCCTCTCGAAGCAGAATTTCTTTTCCAGCTTCACTCATTTGTCTTGTCTTTAGTACCCAGGAGCTAGCCATTGTCAATCACCTCAAGTATGTGTTCCCTACTGATACAGTCAACTCGCCTGCATGGTGTTCAAATGTTACAAGGTACAGTAATCCCTCTTCTTGTGGGTCTCTGAGATACATGCGTGCAACCCGAGGAAGTAACTTTCCAAGACTCCGAACTTTTGAACCCATGAGGTATTCCACGAACTCATCACCTATATCGAGTCCAATCATTGAAGCTGCACCAATTCCTTCAGCTTGAAGTCTTAGAACCCTTCGTGCAAATGTCGTTTCCATGTCTTTCTCTCGTTCCCTCAATTGATCGAGTCTACCCTGCAACAGGTCTCGCAATTCAACAAAGAACTTGAGTGAGGGATCAGGTTCTGGTTTAGGAGGCAGTGGTTTTTCTTCTTTCACGGGGTATTGCGCCCGAATCTCAGCCAACTCTGCATCTATGGGCGAAGGTTTTGAAGGTTCTACTGGAGGAGGAGATGATGTAACAACTGGTGGCGGAGTGGACGGAATTGGTGATTCTGCAACTTCAGCAGCTTGTGCGGCTTGGGCAGCCAGCTCAGCTTGCTCAGCTTTGTACTTCTCCAGTTTTTCCATATAGTCCCTGAGTGCAGTTTCATATTCACGCATTTTTGCTTCATACTGCTGAGTCTTCTCGGTGAGTAGTTCCTCGCGTTTTGCATTGTGGGCCCTAATGGCTTCGTTTTCACCCTCAAGAACCCGACATACCTCCTCCCACTCCTGTACCTTTGCGAGGAACATCTGCTCTCGCTGGTCAGCTTCAAACTTGGCGCGATCCACCATAGCACTCGGGGTCACTGTTTCTCCAACAATCTCATGAATTGAATTCAATAAAGCAAGAAGAGCTTGAGAACTTGTCATCGATTCGTTCAGGCCACTTTTGAAGCTCGCAACCCAAGCCATTGCTTCTTTTTTCCATTCATCAGGGCGCTCTCCTGCACCTTCAACTGCGGCTTCAAGTTCAGGTATTAGACTAGTCTGTTCTGATAACATCTTGTCGATAATTCGACGGATTAATGGTTTTGAAAGAAGAGTGTCAGCAACATCAGGAATGACATCAGCTACCAGTTCCTGGAAGTTGTCAAGAAGGACTATCAGAGCTTTACCATGCTCTGTTAGTTCTTCGCTCTCTGGAATCGAATATTTCTGTCGAATCTCAGATCCAGCAATTTCAGCTACTTTCTCAAACCCAATAAGCTCCCATATGTCGATTGTCTTGAACGATTCTATCAGTTGTCGAGTCACGACATCCATTAATTGTTTGAAGTCGCGATACTCAGATCCCTCAAATGCTTCCTTGGCGAAGGCTGCGTTAAGCTGAGCTTGGACTTCAGCATAGAAGAGATCGAATAATGTCATGTCAGTGGAACTAATGTCCCCCCCGACTGTTTCATTTTTAAAATCTTGAAGAGCAGTGAAGAATGCCTTCTTTGCGGCATTCGTAACAAGGTATTGGTTTAGCTCCCTCGAGAAATATTGAGAGACTCTTTTGGCATAGGCAATAGCATACCTCAGGGTTCCTTTCAGTTCCCAAGCACGGATTTCCCCGTGTCCACTGAACTCTCGAGAAACTGAATTCATTAATCGTTCAACTATCCCCATGGCAAGAGTGTTCTTTATGCCAGAGGACAGTTCACTGTGTGATGAAACAGCAGAAATCAGTTCACTCCTGTGGTTATCAATCGTGAGTGATTTCCCTGAACCAAGGTGGTTCTCAACTATATGCTCAAGTTCGTTAACGGTTTCTTCAAGTATCTTTACAAACTCGTTAATGCGAGGTTTGAGAGAGTCGATATCAGCTAGTGACACCATAGTCTGACCGAGAAAAGAGCCTAGTGCACTTACAACGCCATCTACAATTTCTGACTCCTCCGTAGCATAGGCGTAATAGTTGAGTTCCTGCAGAAGAGCTTGACCGGTTTCGGGAACAACCTTGGTCAAAGTTTCTATGGCACTCGGTGTCAAAATACGTCGTTTAAAGTGAGCGACAAGTCGTTCATCTGGCTCGTTTGGAAGCTTGAACTCAAGGGTCTTTCGTCCAACAACTCTGAGCCCCGGAGGCTGGAGTGTAAAATCATCAGTGACAGCCATTTTGGCAATTAGGTCAATATCGACATGATCCGGCTTTACCTGCAAGGAATCCCAAGACCCCTGAAATCGACGGTCAAGCATGTCGACAAACAAGACACTGTTTAGGCGGTGTGCAAAATTACTCATGACTGGGAGACCTTCAAATTCATAGTTCAGCTGATTGTTAATCACAGCACTTTCTATGTCTGCAATCTTTTTGGACAGGACCTTCATGTAATCATTGATCTTGAAAGGATCAACAACTCCTTTCTCCCAGCTTAGGACACAGACATGAGAACCGACTCCGCCTTCGACACCTCCAGCTATGACCAGTTGTTCAGGAAGTACTTCCGGACCCGGAGTTCTATCAAGGTCATATTCTATTGAGAGAAGTTCCAATCCTTCTGATGACATTAGAGTATCACGGATATTGAAGATCAATGGTACGATGTTCATGGAAACAGACTCAGAATGCTGTTCAAGCATTGTACCAGCGCCAATTGCGCTTCCAACCGGATAACCAAGCCCTGTTGATGTCCCTAATACGGATGCAGATGCCATTCGAATGGCTTCAACCGTGCTTGGTGCTTGCGCATCTCTTCTATCAGACATAGTAGACCTCTCCCTTTCATAACATGAGAGATGAGAATCGTTTCACAACAATAACGCAATCATTTGAATCTAGCTCGCGCAGCTATCCAACTTTGGTCCAGATGCCATTTCCAAGCTCACGTATCAATCCAGCTTCCTTTAGTCCCATAAGTGTCACATATGTGGTTGTCGTGACTAGAGCATCATAACTCTCTGGGATGGGAACACTTCGTGCCTGCTTCATGTCAAAAACCAGTTGTTCAACATCAGCTTCACCCCTTGCGCTCAGAAGAGTTAGTAATGTGTCTTGAAGATGCACAACTCCATCTCTCGCAGCCTCAAACTGAAGACGGACATCTGCGAAAAGGTGCGGTGTATCATGAGATGGGAAGAGATAATCAGCTCCAAGTTTTGATAAAACGTCCAGGGCGGCTAGCTTCGAAACAATGCTCCCTGTATTATCAACATAGAACTTGCGAGAATCATTGGGAAAGTTGTTCACTTCATCTCCTGAGAACAAAGACTTGCTTGTTGCGTCATAGAAGGCACAGTGACCAGCTGAATGGCCACCTGTATGAATTACCTTTAGATTTGTTTCGCCTACCGGGACATTCTGGCCATGAGTAATAAGCTCATCAGCTTCTACTCCTCGATAATTGACTCTGAGCGGTCCTTTGTCGAACTTCATTGAAAACCGTTCGGCCTTGTCCATCATAAGTCGTTCATTAAGAAACTTAGCTGGAGTTTGAAGAAGCTCTGCATCGTCTTGATGAATCAGTATAGGAGCACCAGTTGCTCTTTTCAGACGGCCAGCACCAGCTGCATGATCAGGATGACCGTGGGTGCAGAGAATTCCCACCACGTCGTTCTTAGGATCAAGTCCCAAGTTCCGAATTGCCTTTTCAAGTCGGTCTCCAGGATCACCAGCAGTCCCTGGGTCAAGAACAAGAACCTCTCCTGAGTCTACTACTAGGTAACTGGCTATGAATCCAAACTCGCCTGCAAACTTGCCCCTTACTACGTGGATTCCAGGAATAATCTCAGATGACGCCATGGTTGATTGAGAATGTTCTTCCAACACTTATGACAATATCGTCTATGAGTGCCACCGACAGCAAACACTAAATCAAGCTCCGGACCTAGAAAGAACATCGAGGTTTACTCTTGAAGGGAGTATATGTTCTGGTCATAATGATTAAAGCCCCAACTGAAGTCAACATTAAATCACTGGGACATCTCACATTTCAACCAGGTACATGGCTTTACGTAGGATCAGCTATGGGGGGTGGATCCACTAGTCTTGAGAACAGACTACTCAGGCATTTCAGGAAGGAAAAAGCAATTTACTGGCACATTGATTATCTTCTTTCAGCAAATGTCAAGCTGTCATATGCAATCTGGGCTGAGAGTCCAAAACACATGGAATGTGATCTCGCTCATAGGATTTCATCATCTGAAACCTTCGACCCTGGACCTCAAAGATTTGGGTCATCTGATTGCAGAAAAGGGTGTTCAGCCCATATATTCAAGAGCAACATTGATGAGCCTCTGGATGAGATTCTCTGTCGAGCATTTAGTAGATTGGGACTTCGACCACACCTGACAAAGGATGGTCTGCTGTGATTGAGGTTTCCGAAGCAGCAAGTATTAAAAGCTCAGCCACCTTCATCCACATACAGGAGGAAATCAAGAGTGACAGACTGGAGGAGCATTTTTCAAGATTTGAAAACGACTGGCCAAGCATTTACAGTGTATCTGCGTTATCAGCAACGAGACACACTTGCAAAAATACCGAACGTGAGAGTTCAAGACGTCTATGATGACCACGTGAGATTGGAGAATCCAAGTGGTTATGGAGTCCTTGGATACGATGATATTCTATATATATCGATACCGAGGCAAACGATGCCACGGTCCATGCAGTAAGACCTACTTCAAGGCCCTACGGCTAAGGTTTAATTGGCAAAACACAGTTTCCTTCACATTCAGATTATTCTATAGCTGGTGTAAATCGAAGTGTCATCACTGGTATACATTCCAATAGAGAACGAACGTGTCCTAAGTCAACACCAGGAATACATCCTGACCAATTACAGATGGATACAATTCGATAGAGGATCACGAAGCAGCGCAAGCATCCCATTGCACATTATCAAGGAGTACAAGTTGACTCCTAATTCTGCTATGTGCAAGGTTACGAACGGAATCATTAACCTAGTGGGAGCGATGCCTAGAAGGGAAGAACTTCGCGCAGCACTCGGGCTTCGCGAGTTCGACAATCTTCGAGTTGGCGGCCAAAGAAAGATCTGTGAAGTCAGTGGTGTTCCATTTGTTCATCCAGAGCATCCTTACAATAGATGGGTTTCGATTGGCTTTCATAGGCCATTTTCCAGACATTTCTATCAGACCTTTGCATGGCTCAAAGGCGAAGAAGTTTTCACCTATATTCCTGATAACTTCGTACTCACAAACTACAGATTGTATCAGTATGATTCTGGAGCAAGAAAGATGTTCATCTTTCCGCTATACATGGTTGAAACATTTGAAGCTAGGGGACGTGAGCTTAAGCTCAAAGCGACATCAGGGAAGTTCAAAATTAGAGGCAGGGTTCCACGGCAAGACCATCTCTTAACGGTATGGCAGAGCCGTGCATGGAGCTCGATATCAAAAGAGCACCTTGATTGGTTGGTTCGACCCTTTAGCTACATCACACCTCATCATCCGCTGTCACAGTATCAAGTCAGTGACTCCGCAACAGTCACAAGCACTCCAGTAGCGCAAGAAACAACTCATGATATGCAAACAGCAGCTGGTGATGCGGGCGGTAGCACAGTGTTTGTTAAGCCAGTCATCAAGGACAGATGTACACATTGCTCTGCACCCATGTCGTGGGAGCAAATCGATTGGGTAGGTCCTGATCAGTACGCATGTCCCGCCTGTGGTGCGACCCACAGAGTAGATTATGTAAGAATGTAAACCTCGTTAGGAGTGGGCTTTTGTCCACTCCAATGAGAGTCTTTTGATGGTTTCTTCTGTAGGCAAACCTGTTTTCAGGTCCCAACCGCGAAGTCTGTAATAGTCATCAAGCATTGGATCGAGGTCTACAGTCTGGCCTTTTCCTGGTCCTTCAGGCATTGGTTCCTTTGTGAACCTGTCTGGAAGATTGTCATCCCTTCGTGTTATTCCCTCACGTTTGTTGAAAAGGCGTTTCATCGTGACCACACGTTCAGCAATCTCTGTCAGATTCTTAACACTTCCAAAATGCTTCACACCTGTTGCGAAGGGCAACATCTCAGCGAAATCCTCCATCCAAAATATAGGAGGCCATGAAACGGAATACCAGCAGACAATCAGAGTGTCCCTTATACAGTAGGCATTTTCGCTTTCAACAACCGCAGTGGCCTTGTATTTCTCAGTGTAAGGGTCTATAATCTCAGGAAGTTTATCAGCGCCCCAACGTTTTGCAGCAACATCCTCATAGCCTAATTGATCCACCACTACTAGGCTTCGAAGATGGTCAGCGCCTCGCGCGGCAGTTGCATGTCCAAGACCGATGCTTCGATGTGTGCGACCATCCTGACCAGATACCTCTAACCCTTTCACATGCATTGCGTACTTGCCAGCACCTTTCCCAATCGACTCTGCGGCACGCTTGCTTCCCTCAGCGAGAAGGTTTCCAAACTCTTGACGGGCTGCGATCATCTCAAGAAGGTGAATTGCCTGTTCTCTGTTGCCCCACTCAAGCTTGAGGCCACCTGTGTCCTTCTCGGTGATCACGCCATTCTCGAAAGCCTCAATGGCAAAACCGATAGTCGCACCTGCTGAAATGATGTCCATTCCATATCGGTTGCAAATCTGATTTGCCTTTAGGGTGGTAGCATAGTCGTCGATTCCCAATGAACTACCAAAAGCCATCAAGCCCTCATATTCAGGACCCTCTTCAAGTGTCCCAGCGAATGGACCAGTTTTAACATAGTTTACTTTCTTGCAACCAAGACTACATCCGAAACAAGCCCTATCAGATATAGTGAATCTTGGTCGAATGTAATCTCCGGTCAACTTCTCAAATCCGGGAAAAACTCCTGTCCGATGGTTGTATGTGGGTAACTCTCCAATTTCCTGTTTGACCGCAGTAAGAATCCAAGTCCCCCATTTACCCATCTCTCTTGCTTGTGGATTCTCGCGCACTCGACGATGAGCCTTTTTTGCGAGCTCAAAGAAACCCTCATGATCATACACATCAACTCCTCCATGACCACGAATCGCGATTGCTTTCACATTCTTTGAGCCTAGTACAGAGCCCATTCCAGTACGTCCAGCAGCCCGTGCATGATTTACTATTACCGAGGCGAACCGTACAAGGCGCTCACCAGCAGGACCTATGGCTGCCACCTGAATATCCGGGTCATGATGAGCTTTTTTGATGTTAATAGTAGTCTGGTCGGTTGTCGACCCCCATAAATGTGAAGCCTCGCATAATTCAAGATGAGTATCTTCAATGCGAATGTAGACCGGATGTTCGGCTTTTCCTTCCACAACAAGCATGTCGTATCCTGCGTACTTCAGTTCGGGACCTAGAAAACCTCCAACGTGGCTTTCACCCCAAATTCCTGTGAGAGGTGCTTTTGAAATGAAAACGGTTCGTCCGCTCATTGGCCACATTGTGCCTGTAATCGGCCCAGTACCAATTATTAGCTTGTTATCAGCACTTAAAGGATCAGTACCACCCGGCACCTCCTCAAAAAGGAGTTTGACTCCGAATCCATCACCGCCGATATAGTCCTTGACCCAAGATTTGGGAAGAGGGTCCACTTCGAAGCTGCCGTCACTCAGGTTGACACGCAGGATCTTACCGTTATAGCCACCTAGACTCAATTTACTCAGCTCCGCCGGACTCTTGAGCTGTTCGTTCTATCTCTCGAAGGTAACTCGAGATTTTATCATGTCTATCTAAGGATGGGGCAACGGAAACATGTGAATATGATATCGCTCCAGTCGGGCATGCCTTAGCACACTCAGGGTCTCCTCCACAATGATCACACTTGATAATCCTCATCCTTTTGGTGTCTAAGAGAATGACACCGTTTACACATGCTCCAACACAAGACTTGCAAAGTATGCACCTGTCATTGTCGAGGAATGTCATCTTAGAGATTGGGTCTCGTCGAATAGCATAAACAGGGCAGATATCAACACATGGTGCGGTTTCGCAGGGTCCACAAACATTTGGTAGGTCAATCCCAAGATCGTCATATCGAACAATCTTGAGCCTAGCAAGACTTGGTTGGAACCGACCTTCCTTCTTTGCTGTGCAAGCAAGCTCACAAATCCGGCACCCAGTACATTTTGTATAGTCAACAACTAGCTGCGATGGCAGGATTAACACCTCGACACCGTGTCATTCATACAATTCTGCACTAAAATGCTTCGGACCAACTATACGTTTTATTAGGTCTCAAGTCCTACAAGCCGATAGGGTGAATGCTGTGTCAGAGGAAGAAAAAGTAGAGTCCGGCAAAGAACAGAAGAAAGGGAAGAAAACAGACTATTGTGAGGTTGAATTCGGAATCGGCAATATCGAATTCGAAGCAAAAGGACGCAGTAAAGTTGTTGAAAGGATATTCAGAATGCTTCTCGAAAAGATTGAGGAAGGAAAACTAGTAGCAGAATTCAGGTTGCAGGATATAGACGAAGAGGAGGAGGAGGAAGAAGAAGAAGAAGAGGAGGAGGAGGAGGAGATTGAATTTCCTACGGAGTCTACATTCGATGAACCAGACATACCGGAACCACCCTCTGCGGATGTATCTGAAGATCCGCCTCCTGCTTGGGATACTCTGGACTCTGAGGAACCTGATGTTTCAGATGCTGAACGAGAAGAGCTCGGATACGATTAGACTGTCAGTGTGTTTATTCCACTGGTACTACCCAACCATGAGTATCTTCCAGTTCGCCAGATTGAATGGCTATTAGGTCTTCGAATAGCCTTTGAGTCAACTCTCCGGTCTGACCGTTAGATACAGCATATGGTTTATCCTTGTACCAGAGAGACCCTACCGGAGCAATGATTGCAGCTGTACCACAACCGAATATTTCTTTCACTTTTCCTGAACTAAGCCCTTCAATGACTTCGTCAATAGAGATCATCCGTTCATTTGGCTTTAGGCCGTAATCCTTGACAAGGGTGAGAACAGAGTCGCGGGTTACTCCGGGGAGAATAGACCCAGCAAGTGGTGGCGTCACAACCTCATCGTCGAATCGGACAAACAGGTTCATCGTCCCGACTTCCTCAATCCACTTTCTTTCAAGAGCATCGAGCCAGAGTACCTGCGAATAGCCTACCTTGACTGCATTAGTTCCTGCTAGTAGGCTAGCTGCATAGTTCCCTATTGCTTTGGCTGCACCTGTTCCTCCCTTCACTGCTCGGACGTACTTGTCGCTGACATATATCTTAACCGGACTGAAACCCTCCTTGAAATATGGCCCCACCGGGCTAAGAATGATGTAATAGAGATATTCAGATGATGGCCGTACACCAAGCTTGGGTTCAGTTGCAATCATTGTCGGACGAATGTATAGGGAACTTCCAGGAACCTCCGGAACCCATTCAGAATCGGTTTTTATCAATTCCATCAATGAATGCAAACCAAAGTCAGGGTCTATAGTGGGCATGACCATTCGCGTTGCTGAAACATTTAGGCGCTTGAAGTTCATCTCTGGTCTAAAAAGAAGAATCCTTTCACCTCTTCGGTAAGCCTTCATGCCCTCGAAGATACCCTGACCGTAATGCAAACACAAGGCGGCAGGACTCAATGAGAGAGGACCATACGGATGGATTCTTGCATCAGTCCATTCTGAGCCATTGTAGCGCATTGAAAACATGTGGTCAGAGAAGACTGTACCAAATGCTACTTGCAGAACGTCAGTTGGCTTTTCCTTTCTCTGAGCCTTGGGAACTAGATCGATGTCGATGTTCATCCTCAAGCACAACGATTTTGAAATAGATAATTCCCCCTCTTAAGCGGATGGGTCTTACAGATTTCTTCAGATATGTTGAAAATGGCATCTTAGAAAATCCCTTAAGTCAGATTTTTACTCGTGAGAGTATTGCAGGAGCCACAACAAATGAGTCACTATGAAGGAGCCCCGCCGGAAGACGTCTATTATATGGACCCCAAAGAAGTGCTTTCGCAATACAGCGTTGAGTGGGTTTCTCTTCGAAAGTCCTACGATGAGATAAAGAGCCAACTCCAAGAAATCCAAGCGGAACTCAGTCATTTGGACAGGCAATTAGAGAATGGACAGATAACAGAGCAAGAGCATATTGTGCGTTACAGGGAAAAATGGTCTGAGTCTACACAGATGGTCCAAGTGAAACGAGAGGTTGAAAGTAGACTATTTGAGATTCAAAAGGAGATCCGTACAGCTAATAGGCAATTAAAACAGGCGGAAGAGGAACGTCGTAGAAGAGAGAGAGTTGAAGAGGAAAAATCCCACGCAATGATAGAGTGGATGTCTCTCAAACAGGGCTTCGATTTGGTTACAGAAAGAAGAAATGAGATAAATGCTGAATCTGATAGATTAGAGATTCAACGGCGCAGTGGTCATATCTCTGAAGAAGATTATAGAAAAAGCCGGATTCAACATATCAAACAATTGGCAGAACTAAGTACTGTTGAATCCGATGTCAAACGGCGACTTGCTGAGCTCCTAGAGATCATCAAGAAATAATCCTGTCAGTTTTGAAAAAAAGAGAAGAGAGCAGAACCCATGGAGGGTCCTGCAAAAATCTAACTAAACGCGATGTCCCTGAGCAATCATTGCATCCGCAACTTTCAAGAAACCTGCTATGTTTGCGCCAACCATGTAATTGCCTTTTTTGCCGAACAACTCAGATGTCTTGTACGCATTGGCATGAATGGCTTGCATGATTTGATGGAGCTTCGCGTCCACTTCTTCGCGTGTCCAGAAGTATCTTTGACTGTTTTGCGCCATCTCAAGTCCGGATACAGATACACCACCAGCATTAGCGGCCTTACCAGGTGCAAAGAGAATATTATTCTCCAGAAAAATCTCAATACCCTCTGGAACTGTGGGCATATTGGCGCCTTCTCCAACAGCCATAACTCCATTGTCCACCAACATTTTTGCTTCCTTTGCATCAACCTCGTTCTGGGTTGCACATGGAAGAGCAATGTCACACTTCAGACTCCATGGTGTGCCTTTGGCAGTTACTGTGTAGTCAACTTTGAATTGGTCTGCATATTCCCTGATGCGACCTCTTCGCTCGTTTTTGAGCTCCAGAATCCATGCTAGCTTCTCCCTATCTATGCCAGCAGGATCATGAATCCAACCAGTTGAGTCACTCATGGCAATGACCTTGGCTCCAAGGTCGATGCATTTTTCAACTGCGTATTGAGCGACATTACCAGAGCCGGAAACCACAACTACCTTTCCCTTAATGTCTTCGTTGCGTGTCTTCAGCATTTCGTTTACGAAGTAGACGCAACCATATCCTGTTGCCTCAGGACGGATTAGTGAACCGCCCCAACCAGCGCCTTTACCGGTTAGGACTCCGGTTCCATGATAGTTTGAAATCTTTCGGTACGCTCCATATAAGTAACCAATCTCGCGACCACCTACGCCAATATCACCTGCAGGCACATCTGTGAATTGACCAATGTGCCGATAGAGCTCAAACATCAAGCTCTCGCAAAAACTTTCAACTTCAGCATCGGTTTTACCTTTTGGATCAAAATCAGAGCCTCCCTTTCCGCCACCCATGGGCAATGTCGTAAGGCTATTCTTGAAGATTTGCTCAAAGCCGAGGAACTTCAGAATATCCTCCGTCACTGTTGGATGGAATCTCAGTCCGCCTTTGTATGGACCAAGAGCGGAATTGAACTGAATCCGGAAACCTCGATTGACCTGAATCTTCCCATCTTTATCCACCCAAGGAACACGGAACTTGATTACCCTCTCAGGCTCGGTGATTCTTTCAAGAATTGCATACTCCTTGTATTGGGGGTACTTCTTTATGGCTGGCTCTAATGACTCCAGTACTTCTATTAATGCCTGATGAAAGATCTTCTGATGAGGATCTTTCTCAACGACACGGTTGTAGACACTTTCTATGTATTTGTCCAATGGTATTCACTCACCACTAGTTATACGCGAGGAGCCCCGTTAAGCCTTCCACATAAATCAATCGGAATCGCAATAAATCATTAAAACTCCTCGAAAGTGCATTTTGTATCATTTCGAATTGAAAATATAAGACAAACAGTCATTAGACAACTTGGTTCTGAGAAGACAGGGCTAGAAACGATGCCAACATATGAACAGGAATGGGTATCACCAATTCTTGAAGTGTATAAGAAAAGAAAAATCGCAGAGACTTATTCGGTCGTGTTGGGGCTCAATCCAATAGGACAAGCTCTTTGCAGAAGGCTCTACGAACAAAATGAGTTTGAGACTGTACTGCTCTTCAACTCTCCAGCATTCTCTTCATGGAACAGGTACCCTATTGATCTGAAACCTCCAGTCGTACCAATTCATGGAATGATCGCTGAGGATCTGATGATAGTGTTTGGAGACGTGATGATTACAGAATTCGATTGGATGACAGATTTGTTGTTCTACATTCGTGGAAACGTGCCAACAAGATTCGTAATCTCAACAATGACTCATGACGGGGCAACATGCGGACAGGTCCTCTCGAAAAAAGGTGAACGTCTTCTCAAAAGGATGGACATTCCTCGTGGTAGGTCTGATTTCTATGACGGAGTTACTGCCCCACTAATTAGCGTTGGAAGTGCCGCAGGACTGGATCCAGTTGTAATCTTTATCGAAGAAACACGAGATAGCGAAGTCATTCTTCAAGTTGATGAAGTCACAGTGACACAAGCAGACGTCGATGAGGCGATTATGCATCTCAAGAATGGTTTGGAGTTCCAACTCTCTAGTTAATCTTCGCTTTTTTCAGAAGAGGTCCTACCGTATCCGGTCCGGTTTCGCCCGGTTAGATGATCATAGCGCTCATGAATATTGCTTCGTGAAATGCTACTGTCGCAATTCGCACACATTAGTGCTTTAGTTTCCTTAACATTCACGATTTCGCCACATGAAATACAAGTCCAAAGCCCACCTTGCAGGAGCTTCGTCTTCCTGAAGACAGCTCTGGCCATTTCGCGAAGGGATTCGGGACAATCATCAGCCACACCGACTACGCCTTTTTCTGACCATTCACAAAGAACAGATACTAATGTCGTCATTAGTTCGATGATCCTAGTTGTCCTATCTTCAATCTCAGTAGAGGTTTCGGATTTGGTATCTCTTGGCGCATCGGTGATTCGCGATAACACTTCGATGAAAGCAAAGAATGCAGGGGCTGGAAACCGTTCTTTTCCGCGCGCTTCAACCATCTGACCCAAAACCGCCGATATCATCAGTGTCTGCGTATAGTCCTCACGTAGTATTTTTTCGGATTCTTTCACAATCTTCTCAGCATCTATTCGATATTTGGATTCGCTAAGACCATGTTCTTTGGCAATAGCACGAGCTGATTCTAGGAAGCCCATCCCTTTTCCCATCATTCGATTGACCTTACGTGCGATGGTATGATATGATAAGCCAGCATCATTAGCAAGCTTCTGCAATAGGTCTCTAGCTGTCAGACTCACCCGTAGCACTTACCTGTGGCGGCAAGTTTCATTGTCACTACGCCCATTTTAGGTTACCGTCGCAATACTGGTTCTCGATTGCTAGGACAAATCTCATAAAGGCGAGATTTCCGCCCACACATGGTAGTTATCAATGAAAAGCTACGATGTGATTCTGGCGAGTGGTGCAGAGCATCTAAAAGAGAGCTTCCAAGAAGAAGGATGTCGTGTTTTCACATCAGCATTGAACTATGATAGAAGGAGGCTTTTTCCGAATGCTGACATCTATGCGAAACTCGAAGACATTTCTGAACTGTCAAATAGACGCGTTGTCATCATTCAAAGTTGTACTGGTTCCGGACCTGCTGAAAACGAACCATACACCACATCAGACAGAGTTGTTGAGCTTCTACTTCTTTTGGACCTCCTATCCAGACCAGTGGTGGTTCAAGAGGTTGAACATAAATGCTATGAGTGTAAACCCATCTCTCCACCCTCTCGTGTTGAGGTTGTTCTTACGTTCCAACCCTTCGCCCTTCAGGATAAGGCATTTAGAACTGGGGAAGCTGTCTCAGGGAGATGGGCGATTGAAGCAATCGCTAAATCGTGCAACAAAATTTGGGTTGTCAATCCACATGCTCCAGATAGCCTAGATTGGGTTGCAGAATTAAGAGAGAAACAGCACTATGAAACCATTGATGTAATCCCAGACTTGGTCAGGTTCGCCGAGAAGCAGTTTGGTTTCAAAGATGTTGTGCTTGTGACTCCTGACGAAGGAGCTCAGGAGAGATACAAGATCGCCGGGTTCGGGAAGCATAGAAAGAACTCATTCAAGGTAGATCTTCATGGCAATATTGATGTTGAAGGGAAAGAAGTGATTGTCGTGGATGACCTGACGAAGAGTGGGAGCACTCTTGTGAAGGCAGCGGACAGACTCAGGAATCAAGGAGCGGCAGACGTGGGAATGGCGGTTGCACATGTGCTTCCATTAATGGAAAGGGGGGAAGAACTACTTGAAGAACTCCTGGAGAATGCCAGAGGTATGATTGTCACTACAAACACAATTCATACCGAAATATTCGGCGACAAGAATCCTCACTTGACCTACAATATTGTAAAGACCTTAGTTAAGTACCTATAGTCGATTTTCTAATCCAAGTAATCCTGTGCCTTTTCCTTGGCAGTCCAAGCTTTAGCACTGGGTTGTTCGACAAGATCCCTCTTTTCAAGATCAAGCAGAGCCTGCATCACATCATTCTGATTACAGGCTACATTGCGCTTTCTCAAAATAGATGCTATCGCGCCTGGCCTACGGTTGTCAGATAGAATGAGTTCTAAGATTTTCTTTTGAAGCAGAGTGATTTCCTCGCTCATTGTAACCACACAAGTCGGCTTATGTTTAGTTCTTAAGCCTATCTCTATTTTGTAGCGCATCATTTCGAAAGCCTTTTGTTTCGATGAGCGATTTCGCCAGAAGGTCGTAGCATGACAGATGAAAAAGAGTACCATATTGGCATAGCTCCTGGAGAAATTCCGAAACTTGTTCTACTACCCGGTGATCCTGACCGCGCTCATGATATCGCGATGAGGTTCTTTGAAGACCCGGAAGAAGTCGCGAAGAAACGAGAATACTGGAGCTTTCGAGGGAAATGGAAAGGCGTTCCAGTTGCTGTTTGTTCAACTGGAATTGGATGTCCATCCGCGGCAATCGCACTAGAGGAGCTGATAAAAGTTGGATGCACGACTTTTCTACGAGTTGGTACATCAGGAGCAATCAGTCGGTCTGTCAAAGCTGGAGACCTTGTCATCTTCACTGGTTCCGTCAGAGATGATGGAACTTCGCGACAGTATGTTCCAATTGAATTCCCTGCAGTAGCAAGTCCTGAATTCGTTCTCGCATTGATACAAGCCGCGAAGGATAGCGGGGCTGCGTTCCATGTTGGAATCGGGCATAGTAAGGATGCATTCTACAGTGAACATTCAGATTATGTCGCAGACCGAGAGGGTATGAGAAGAAAGTGGGAAATGATGAGGAACTCAGGGGTTTTGGCAACTGAGATGGAGGCTGCAGCTTTATTCGTTATTGGACACCTACGTGGCGTCAAGGTTGGGACCATTTGTGTAGCCATTGGAGAGAATGTAGAGAATGAGGCAAAGATTGTCGGAAAGCCACCAATTGATAATCTAGTGACCGTGGGACTTGATGCTATTATTTCTCTCAAGTAGACTTTTGATCTAAATGTCACCAAACCAGACTTTCTTCTGAACAGCCATATGAAGGTCTTGAGCTGTCCTCTTATCAATACCTGTGAGCGATGCCAGTTGCTCTGGACTTGTTGCGACAAGATCGGGGGTCGTGGCAATTCCAGCATTGAAAATTAGGTTGATTGTTGGCTCGGGCGTGCCGAGTTCTGTGAGCAAGCCTCTCAGGTCAGCCATTGTGTCGACATTTGCCTCGGGGGGGACAACATTAGGCATCTCTTTCTCGATTGGGTCTTCATCAAGCAGTTCATGAGTTTCTGAGGGTTCGGGTGGTTCTTTGCTTGGCTCAGCAGATTTTTTCAATTCGCGTAACTCAGAAATTTCTCCTTTAACACCATATTTCGCAATAAAGCTGGGTCGTAAGAAGACGATTCCAACAACCAAGCAGACCGCCAAGATGAAGAGGAGACTACTGCCGCTGATATCAACTCTCATGATAGAAGAACCAATTCCAGGAGCTGGCAAACCTTCAATAATTCCTTCAGTGAATAAAACTGACCAAGTCGTGCCAGTGAAATCCGCAAAGATGACAATCCATAGCGGTGAGAACAAGCCAAAGCCGCCGGCTTCATAGATCAGGAACTCCCGAATACTCTCCCGTTGAGCAATAAGAACCAAAGCAGGAGGTACAACTCCTACCAGTATGGATGCAAGAAACCATGCGAAGTATACATTCCAAGACAAAGCCAATATCCTAATCACTGCAGCACCTAGAAATATCACAAAAGGAAGAAGCGCACCTATGAAAACACCATATGCATATCTCATATCACATTCACTTCTGTTTCTTGCTTTAAATCAAAAACGCGAACTAGTCTTTTAGGTGTTTGTTGGATTTCTTGGCCAGGATATGGATTCTGCTGTCTTTCCTAGAAAATCCTTAGAAATCTCTCATTTCGTTCATCAAATGCGCAAATGGCTCGAAATAGGCCAAATGGCGCTTTAAAAAGCATTTCTAAGAGAAGCCTTATAAGGGTCGAGAATGACCTTTAAAGTACCCTTTTGGAGGAGCAAAGAAAATGACACTAATTGTTAAAAAGGCAGTTCAAGACTATGCAAAGATGAAAAATCTCCAAGTTAGCGGAGATTTCTATGATGCACTAGACAAGAAGGTCGAGAT
Organism: Candidatus Thorarchaeota archaeon; assembly: GCA_011364905.1. Taxonomy (GTDB): domain Archaea; phylum Asgardarchaeota; class Thorarchaeia; order Thorarchaeales; family Thorarchaeaceae; genus SMTZ1-45. Next base: position 21,519 of record RDNZ01000009.1, on the reverse strand, counting down.
GCTTCTGGATAAAGCTGCCAAGAGGACAACAGAGAACAAGCGTAAGACGCTAAAGTCCTACGACCTGTAAACAATTCTCAAGATGCCGGGAGTGGGAGCACACATGTGCTTCCACAACCTTTTTTCTTTGCGGCCAAACATCAATCTTATCAGTCAATAGTATCGTGACTGGCTTCTGCATTCTTAGGAGAAATGCTCTATGTACAAGGTCTGTTTAACAAATGATGATGGCCCTCGCAGCGAGGGCTTGTTGAAGCTCGCCGAAGCTTTTTCGAAAACTGTTGAACTGATAGTTGTGGTACCAGATGCACAGCGCAGCGCTACTGGGAAATCACTAACGTTGAAGAGACCTATTAGAATAACTGAAAAGCACGAAAAGAACGGATACAAATTTGTATCACATGATGGAGCACCAGCGGACTCAGTAATTCTCGCGCAGGCGTTCTACGATGATATTGATCTCCTGATATCAGGGATCAACTCGGGAGCAAATGTAGGATATCAAAGCATTTTGACCAGTGGCACTGTTGGCGCGGCGTTCGAAGCAGCCATACGGGGGCTACCAGCAATTGCTGTTTCTCGAGAGGCTTCGCCAAGCGATTGGTTTGAAGCCACTGGATCAAATGGAGATTGCGAAAAGGCATGTAAAATCACAGTAGACCTTGCTATGAAAATTCTGGAAAGAGGTCTACCTCAAAAAATCGACATATTGAATCTTAACTTCCCAGAGAAAATAACAGAGCAATCAAAGCTTGTTGTTACAAGACCAGCAAAAGTTCGTATGCATAATGAGGTTGAGAAACGAACCGATCCAAATGGTCGTCCCTACTACTGGTATCTTGGAATAGAGCGTACACCTCAACCAAAATCAGACGCATATGAGGTACTTGTTAACAACAACGTTTCGCTCTCCCCAGTCACTTTGGACTGGATTGGGGATGATGAAATCAGGATACTTGAGGATTTCATCAAGGATTGAGTTTCTTGAATGCGGCCCACAATGAGTCTGTTTTAGGCCGCTGAAGTGTGATACCATCTGAGTCGGTTATCAACAGTCTGCGGTTGGAATCTTTCACGATTTTGCCAATAATATTGGCAGATATCCCGCGTGACTGAATCGTGTTCACAACTTCAGTAGCGTGTTTGTTGTTGCAGCAGATGACCATACTGCCGCTACTGATCAACTCCATCGCATTGATGTCCAGAACTTCACAAATGGTTCTAGACGATTCATCTATCGGTATAGCATCTTGATAAATCTCAAAACCAACCCTACTTGCATCACAAATTTCATGCAGACCTCCAGAGAGACCACCCTCAGTTGGGTCGTGCATTGCAGTCACATAGCCAGTTTCGTATGCCGCTAGTCCCTCTGATACTACACTAATGTTTTCTCTCAATGCTTTTGCTCTAGCAACTAGATTTGCTCCAATCTTTGGTGTGAGGAAGTTTCTTCCTTCAGTAGCTAGAATTGCAGAACCCTCTTGCGCTATCGACTTAGTCACGATTATCGAGTTTCCGGGTTTTGCCCCAGATGATGTGACATAATTCCCTAGATCTGTAACACCCAGCATGAAACCAACTACTATTGGTCTGTCAATACCTATTGTAATCTCTGAGTGACCTCCGGCGACGGCTATTGCCAATTTCTGAGCCGCATCATCAATCTGTTTCATGATCCGTTCAAGCTGTTGAGTAGTTGAGTTTTCAGGGAGCATAATGGAGGCTAAGAACCACCGTGGACGAACACCAAAAGCCGCGATGTCATTTGCATTGACATGGACGGCGAGCCAACCAACATCTGCTACTGAACCAGTTATAGGATCTGTCGCGGCAAGTATAGCCTTGTCACCTATATTAATCACTGAAGCGTCTTCGCCAAGTCTAGGTCCTAGCAAGACATCCGGGTCAGAAATTCCCAGTTTCGTAAACACCAGAGTTTGAAGGACGTCCGGAGGTATTTTTCCAGGTAACATTGAAAACTCCACCTCAATGAAAGGTGCGCACATAACCTGTGACTGATGCATGAAAAGCAGATTCATAGCAACCCAGTACTGGGCTCTCCTCGCTCACTATGACACCAGTCATTGAATTGACCATGTGCGCATTTTTGAAACAGAATGCATGCTAATAACATAATCGAGAGAGGCACTGGCTTATGTTACTATTGTGGGAGATATGCTTCAACCTGACGCAATTCATCTTCACGCAAACGACTTCTAGAAAGACTTGAAGAAAGTAGTGTGCCAAGTATTGATGTTTCTTTTAGAAGCTCACGAGAGAGGTAGGCATGCCCACCAGCTGCTCGGGCTATGAGATATGCGCCAAATGTCTTTCGAAACTCATCCACCATTAGAATCGTTTCAATTGGGTCATTCAGTCCTTCCTTTCTCGTCCTTAACATGGCCGCAAGTTCTAAGGCTTCATGATAAGGACGTTTCAGAAATCTAGGCCACTTTGATTGTTCAGGATCAACATTAACTGCTGCTAATCTAACCTTCGCTTTCCTGACCAACCGAGCTGCACGGACTAGGTCCTGTACAGGAGTATACTGTTCATGTCCTGGACCTGCTGATTGGGCAAGAGGAATGTTCGGGGAGAAGTCAGAAATGAGAATGACAAGAGGTTCCACTTCACTATTTCGCATCCGCTCTCTGCGAATGGTTTCCAGGGATTTCTTCAAAGCCTCAGCAAGAGGTGTGAGCCCCGAAATCCTCAGTCGGCCTAATGCACGATATATCTTATTCCAATTCGTAGTAGGAGCTTGTATCTCTACAGCTCCACTGTCTTTGAAAGCAATAATACCCGTCCGATCTTTGGATCCCCGTGTTTCGCTTTCTACTCGTTCAAGAAAAGCTCTCACTTGTTCCATACTCCCCTTCATTGAGAGACTAACATCTATCACAAGGATAATCGTCAAAGGAGTTCTTCCCGTGAACACGCTCTCGCGGAGATCCTCCTTTATGATCTTGATCGGTCCTCCGGAGGTTTTGCCGGTTCGTGCGATTGCAGCCATCACCGTTGACGGAACATGTATGTTGCTGATTTCGCGACTAGGAATTCTAGAACGAACAGGCCGGCCATGTTTCAATGTGTCTGAGGATTTCAGAGACCCTACAGCTCTTGAGCTCACTCTCTTTTTGACCCACCCGCCAGATGAAACTCTGGCACGAATCATGGCTCGTGTCTTCAGTTTCTCGCGGTCGAAAAGCTCCTCACCTGCGTCAATATCAGGTAGCTTTACAAAAAAGCCATCATCAAGTCCAAATGGAGCATCCCTGATTTCCGATTTTGGACCTGAAATCATATCAGGAGTCTGAGGAGAGTATGGTCTTGTGGCCAGACCCCATTCATCACCTGCCTCTGGTGGTCCCCCACCCGGTTCAACTGTGTCGATACCAGCCGCTGGACCACTGGTTCTGCGCGTCATAACTTCAAGCCACTTTCGTACTAAGAACCAAATTGCAGGAGCAATAACTATTGTGTCAATTATTAATGCTGGAGCTGTTGGAAATTGAAGATAGTAGGTCCCAAATAGCCAATTTATGGGACTAACGAAAACCCAAGCAAACCAGATGAATACTACTACCATCATAATAGCGCAGATGGTTCCTTTGATTGGGTCACCCCTAGGATTTCTTACTCCTTTCGGAGTTTTTTTTTGCCGTCCTGTCTGCCAGATGTGGCAAACCTATTTCCTCTACCAAAACCTCCGCCGCTCAATCTTGGTCCGGACTTATCGTCTTCCTCCGGAACCTCTGTGGGGGATTTCCGGCGTTCTGTTCTCTGAGCAACCTCAGCTGCTTTTGTAATGGCTTTGTCCACATCATCTGGAAGAGGCGGTTCCAATAGTCCGCCTCGACGTGTTCTATGACTGAGTACAAGTTGCGAGGCGACTTTCATATCTTCTAGCGAAACCTCTGTTCTTCCTTCCAAAGCGGCATTAGTGATTGCAGCCTTGCTGATGATGATGTCAGGTCGAACACCATCGACTTCAAGAGCGTCGCAAGCCATTGCAATAGCTCTGAGATGAGAGTCAGGAAGGACCACATCCCTCAGCAGTTCTTTCGCTTGAATTATCTGATTACGAAGCTCGACCTGTTTTTCCTCCCAGGTAGCTCTGAATTTGTCAGGGTCTTCTTCAAAGGCGAGGTTTCGCCTTACGAGTTGCATTCTATCATCAATCGAGTGATGACCACTAACTGCAACATGAAGAGGAAATCGATCTAGGAGCTGCGGTCTTAGTTCTCCTTCCTCAGGATTCATTGTTCCAATTAGAACAAAATCGGAGGGATGAGAAACCGATATTCCCTCACGTTCAATCACATTGATCTTTGTTGCTGCCGCATCTAAGAGATCGTCAACTAAATGGTCAGGTAATAGATTCACCTCATCAACATAGAGAACATTTTGATTGGCTTCTGCAAGTATTCCTGGTCGAAGTGCTTGAATTCCTTCTTGTAAGACGCGTTCTATGTCTAGAGCCCCAATCAAACGATCTTCTGTAGTAGAGAGCGGGAGATTGATGACACGCATCTTTCTAGACTCAGACTTGAGTTTCTTTCCCGATTCAATTGTGGATCTACAATCAGCACACAGAAAATCATGATTATTGGGATTGCATCCAAATCTACATCCCACAACGGCCTCCACCTCAGGAAGCAAATCAGCCAGTGCTCGAACCACAGTGGTCTTGCCAGTTCCTTTTGGCCCTGAGATGAGCACTCCACCAATCTGTGGGTTTATGCCGTTTAGGATTAGAGCCAGCTTAAGTCGTTCCAAACCTACTAGTGATGTGAACGGTAAGGTCTTTCGTTTTAGCTCGCCCATAAGTATCCCAATCTTCGGTATTTCCGAAAAACCAAAGTGACAGTTACAAATAAGGCTAAGTGTTCATGTAAATGTCGTGATTATTTTGATGTCACACATCTCACATCTCGAATGTCCGCAGTGTAGGAGAAAGCACTCAGCTGACTCAATGGCAACATATTGTGTTTGCGGTTCGCCCTTGTTTGCCGTTTATGACCTGATAGGCGTCAGAGAAGCTCTGGCAAACAACGAGTTTCCCTCAGATGTGAATTCGATGTGGAGGTACTCACAACTTCTCCCCGTGAAGTCACCTTCGTGCATAGTAAGCCTTGGTGAGGGATGGACACCACTATTACTCTCTAGACGGTTAGGGAAACACATTGGTCTTCAAATACTCCGAATCAAAGACGAGTCTCAAAATCCAACCTCAAGTTTCAAGGACAGAGGTCTCTGTGCGACTGTTTCTCGACATATGGAGTTAGGAGCAGAAGAGTTTGCCCTCCCCTCAGCTGGGAATGCGGCGGTATCCACATGTGCATATGCAGCTGCTGCAGCCTTGAAAGCTCACATCTTCATGCCGGAAGATACGCCTGAATCATTCTTTCAACTATGTGAGCTGTTTGGTGCGATCACAACTCGTGTGAAAGGCACAATTTCAGATGCGGGCAAAGTAATGAGAGATCAAAATGAAAATTGGACGGATCTTTCAACCACGAAGGAACCCTATCGAGTTGAGGGAAAAAAGACACTGGGATTTGAGATCTGTGAACAGATGGGGTGGTCGGTTCCTGACGCAATAATCTGCCCAACGGGAGGAGGAACTGCAATCATCGGGATTTGGAAAGCTTTCGATGAACTTGAAACCATTGGACTCATTGGTTCCGAGCGTCCACGAATGTATGCCGCACAGAGCGGAGGTTGCGCACCAATAGTGAGAGCCATTGAAAGAGGTGATGATGATATCGAGGAGTGGGTGAATGGAGAAACTGAGGCATTGGGATTAAGAGTACCCAATCCGTTTGCTGGCAGATTAATCCTTCAAGCAATTAGGAATTCAGGGGGAAGCGCAGTCGCTGTGGCAGACCAGGAAATTGAGCCAACCAGAAGGATGGTTGCCAAACTAGAAGGTTTAGACATATGCCCAGAGGCTGCGGTAGGCATCTGTGGGTTACGTAATTTGATTGAAGCTGGTAGAATTGATTTCAATGAAGATGTGGTCTTCCTTAATACTGGAAGCGGAGCAAGGTATACCAACCTCAAATGAATAGTGCGCAGAAAACCGCCATGACTATCTTGCTTCAAGCCTATGTTTTTGTGCTTCTCATTGTCGGAAATCCGGTATGATATAAGGCAGGATAGCCCTTAGGTCATCTTTCCGGATCACAACGTCAGCAGAGTTGGCAACTTCGGCATCCTCAGGATTGTAAGCAATCGAAAGACCAACAACTTTGAAGACACTCATGTCATTCCTACCATCACCAACAAAGGCTGTGTTTTTTGGAGGAATCCCAAAATGAGCATTGATGTTCGGAATCACTTTGTATTTTTCGCCCCATGCCACGAGGTTATCCACTTCTCCGGTTAAAAGCCCATCTCGGTGATGAAGCTTGTTAGTCAGCACATAGTCGATGCCAACTCTTTGACCAATGTCATTAGCCATTATGTCTAAGCCACCAGACAGAATAGCAGTTTTCAGTTTACATCCTTTTAGAGTACGAATTGTTTCTTGAGCTCCGGATGCAAGCTGAGTGGATTGCACCACCTTCAGGACTTCCTCAAGGGATTCTCCTTTCCACAAGGCAGCATCAAGATCAGCCCATTCTTCATATGTGATTTCTCCGCCGAAATACTGGTTGTAATATTTCCGTCCCTCGTCTGTTGTGCCAAAATGCTCATGAAGTCGCCACCAGACACTACTGTGTTTTGTTAGGGTTCCATCTACATCGAAAACAACTAGTTCTATGCTCAATCTCAACTACACCTGAAAACCAATCAAACGAATCACGTGTTAGCTCTCTTTCTCTCGAGCTCTCTCCTCTTGGGCTTCTTTCTCAAGGTCCGCAAGTAGCTCATCAATTCGTTTTTCATCTGAACTCTCACTTTTGCCAGTCTTCGCAGGAAGTGTTCCCTCGCGCTCTAATGGAGGCAAAACCCCTTCTTTTTCGAGCAGGACCTCGGCCTCCATAGCCTGAAGCTGACGGTCAATCCGTTCTTCATCCTCGACTGTGGAGTCGGATCCAGACAAGTCTTCGGATAGCAGTTCGCCTGCGATGGAAATATGCTCGAATGATTCAGACAGCTTGTCCAGTTGAGTCTGAATCTCTTCTGGCCGCAGCATTGAACGTGCTTCAGTTAGTGCATCGTTCGCGATAGTGAAGGCACGTAAAACTTCAGACTGAGTTTTGGCTTCTTCTAGATTAAGGAGCGCGGTTTCTAGAGTAAGGAACTGTTGCTGATATCGAGACTTTCGATTCTCAAGGTCTACAACAATACCAAGGTGGGACCGTGCCACAGAACGACTCCCTTTGGACATTGCCTCCTTTGCAGACTTTTGCTCCTCAACCATTCTAGTTTCAAGGCTGCGAATCCTTAGTGTCAAGGCATTCATAGTGCCTTTCATTTCAAGAATTCCGCGTTCTGCATCGACTTTTTTCTTTCCACTCAGAAAGCCCATTGATTCCACCTAGTTTGGCCTTACGGTTCTATTTCATGTCTTGACGCATTTAAGGTATTGTAATCACTACCCAACAAGTGATATAGAGATATCAAATACCACCATATTGATGCTAATATGACACTGCTCAAGCTACTGCAGGATGCAATCATCAGTGCAAAAGCAATCATTCTTGAAAACCTTGATGTTGCGAAGGAGCATACAGGTGATTTGAATCCCTTTGGAGACGAAACGCTGCTTTTGGATGCCAAGGCTGAGGATACAATAATCAGTGTGCTTTCGAGTTCGGATACAAGGTTCGAAATTCTGACAGAAGAGAAGGGGTTCATCAAGAATGCCAAATCACCTGAGTACTTAGCTCTAGTCGATCCCATTGATGGATCAGCGAATCTTGAACGAGGTATACCTCTTGTTGCAATTGGAATTTCCATTGTTCCTTACAAGGAAAAGATGACTACTGATGATGCTGAGATCAGTGTCATTGAGTCTGTGTTTACTGATGAAACATACGTTGCAGTTTCCGGAAAAGGCGTAACAAGAAATGGGAGAGAGGTGAATCCTTCGTCCCCGATAGATCTCAAAGACGCCATAATATCATATGACACGAAGAAGACCTGGGACCCGGACTTCATTCGAAAATCTTTAGGAACTATAGCGGCGGTTCATGATACGAGAAGAAGTGCAAGCAATCTGTTAGACCTTTGTTGGACCGCTGCAGGGTTTCTTGATGCAATGGTCGATCTAAGAAATATGTTACCAATCATACACCTAAGCGGGACACACATGGTTTTCGAAGCTGGAGGATTTGTACTTGACAAAGATGGTAACCGTTTCCAAAGTTCACTTGAGCCTGACAAAATGATGAATTTCGTTGCGGCATCCAATGAATTACTTGCTAGAGCAATCTTAGCTAAATTTGATGAAAGCTAACAATTCTCACATATGCTACTGTTTATTAGAAATATTACTATGCAACGCCACAGATAACAATGTCAAAACCTCCAATATCTAATGAGATTGCTGCGAATATGAAAGGCATTAAACACAAGATTGTGGTTCTATCTGGCAAAGGAGGTGTTGGAAAGACAACCGTTGCCACAAATCTAGCTGTGTCCTTTGCAATGAGGGGTTTTTCTTCAGGGATTCTAGATGTGGACATATACGGGCCCAATGTACCTCTCATGTTGGGGCTAGAGGGTCAACACCCAGATGTAGATGGTGCATTCATCCTGCCCATTAATGGACCTCAAGATATCAAGGTTATGAGTATGGGTTTTCTTCTTAGAAAAGGGGATGACGCAGTTGCTTGGCGAGGCCCCTTGGTCGCACGTGCAATCACGCAGTTCCTAGCGAATGTTCGTTGGGGTGAGCTTGATATGTTGGTTGTAGACCTGCCTCCCGGAACTGGGGATGAAATCTTGAGCATTTTACAATCAATCCCAGAAATCGATGGAGTAGTGATTGTTTCAACTCCCCAAGATGTTGCCGTATTAGATGCAAGACGAGCAATCCAACTCGTAGAAAAAATGAGTGTACCTGTTCTCGGAATAGTTGAGAATATGTCGGAGTTTGTATGTCCGAACTGCGGCGAGGCGTACAAGATTTTTGGAGAGGGAAATGCCAAAAAAGCAGCTGATGAATACGGTGTAGATCACCTCGGAACTCTGCCGCTTGATCCACGAATAATTACGCTAAGTGACGAGGGAACTCCATTTGTCATTAATGATCCAGAATCGAAAGCATCTGTTGCTTTCTCCGCCCTTGTTGACAAACTGGCTAAAAAGACAAAACTAGCATGAGTTAACTCTGGCAAGGCAACACTATCACTCGTCTGCCTCGTCATCCTCTTCGGTTTCGTCATCGGAGGTTTCTTCGTCTAATAGGTCATCAGTGAGTTCTTCAACAGATTCCTCATGCCCTTCCTCAAGAGCTTCGACAATCTCTTCAGCAAGTTCTTCTTCCACTTCCTCATCCTCGTCGGGTTCGATTTCTTCCTCCGTTTCTTCTGAAACTACTCCAGGTTTTAGTTTGAGTATATAGAAATAACCGATTCCTAAGCTCACCAGAAAGAGGGCAAATGTGAGCCAACTGGCGCCATCGAAACCAAACCAATGCACAGGGTCCAAAGCAAGATCAGCTCTTGGAGCACCAAGAACAATGGTTTCGAACCACATTGGAATAACGAATACTAAGGGGATGCATATAATCACCAGCAGAATGATGGACATAATAATCTCCGCCGTATAGTTCAGGATTCGTCGTAATGTGCTGTCAACAGCTCTCTTTGCTACGGACAATGTCGCTCGCCTTGCCATGGCTCCCTGCGAACTCCATTAAAACCTTCTGGCTGAGTGAGAGTTGTATGAAAATCCATTGAAGGCATTAATGTTGTGAATCAACGTGAAACTGAAGAAGAATTATGAATGACACGAACGGTCTTCAAAACAATAAAAGAGAAGAAGGTGAGGAGGAGGGGGCCCGTAAAAACAAGCGAGTTGTTCGCCAGTCGGGTCGGACGTTTTGAGAGAGGGAGGGAGTGACAGTATTCATGATGGTCGCGATTCGGACCCCCTGTCCAATAAGTATTATGAATTAATAGCATATAAGTATTACTGATATTCAGTATTGTTAGTAAGAGGAAAATTTATCGCATTTGAATATCATAGATTTTGGAACCAACTGTGAGCTGAACGTGCGAGATTGTGTTAGGATGATGAATGATGAAGGCCAGAAGTGGGTAAAGTTCACAGTGGTATTCATGTTCATCGCTCTTACTGCTGTATTCTGCTACGCTGCATTTGGTGGTTCAGCATGGGTGATTATCGGCGAAACAACCTTCTCATTTTGGATGACAATCCTCTCCATTGGCTTAGCTGTGTCGGCTATGGCTGTTTCTACATACTCGTTTGTCGCGTTTGTTCAGAGCCGCGAGGTAAGACATCTCATGCTCATTCTATTGGGAGTCGACATTGTGATTTGGTCTTTCTTGTTTCTAATTACACACCCATCATCTCAGTTATGGGCTCCCGGCTTTTCTGATAGGGACAGAAACAGGACATTTGGAATGGCTCTTGTTTTGGCGGTGGTTCCGAGTATTCTCATTGGATCATTTGCAGGAGAGGCAAAACCTAGAAGATCAGTCAAGTATGTTCTTGTTGTATGGGGAGCAATCATAATGCCCCTCATATGCACATGGTTCCTCCTGAGTCCCAGTCCAGTATTCTTAATGGTGGTAGGAGAAGGCGGTGTCGGAGACCTAACTCTAGTCGGAGCTATTATTTCTCTAGGCTACTTGGCTGCACAGATTATCGCGCTCCTTCGATTCATGTACAAATGGTGGAAGACAAGGAATGTATTCGACTTGACACTTCTGCTTGCACTCGCTATTTGGACTATGGGGACGGGCTTTATCATAGTCCTTTGGAACGCTCTTCAGGTCGCTGAACTTCTCTGGATGGGATCGATCATTTCCGGCTTTCTTCTAATTGGTGCTGTACAGTTTATTACTTCAATCCTAGAGCCTCATAGGTTTCTTGAGAGCATGATAGAACAGCGAACCCGCGAACTCAGTCTTTCAAACCAGGAGAGCAAATTCTATCTCAACATGTGGACTCACAAGATGGGAAATCTCCTGCAGGGAATGGTGACGTACCTCGATATTCTGGAGATGGCAGCTCGGAATAGCGAAGATGACACTAACTCTCGAGCTGCTGCTAGTGACCTCAGTAGAGAAGCAGCAATGTTGAATCAACAGGTCATGCAGCTTTCACGGATTAAGGAGAATCAAGAACAGGTTTTGTGGCCAGTTAACCTTCCGGAGTCTTTTGATGAGGCAATAAATACGGCTAAGGACCTGCTTGGAAAGAATGCTTTTGTGGCAGAGTTCATTCATCGAGACCCATTGACTGTCAAAGGCGACAACCTTCTTCCCTTGGCATTTCATAGCGCCATAGCATTTCATGTGAAGAACAGAATAGATGAACAGCCGTCTATTAAAATCAGCATTGGGCAGACTGGCCAGCCAAGAAGTTTCAAGATAGTTTGTAGAGGTAAACCCATACCTATGGAACTACGCAAATACATAGAAAGCAAAGAGCTTCATGGACAGGTAGCTCTTGACCTAGATTTGTTTACAATTAAGCTCCTGATGAATCGATATGGAGCAAGCGTCAAGTGCGAAAGAAATGAAAGTACAGAAGAAAACGTGTGTACCTTTACGTTTCCTGATGACTAATCGAATCAATTTTGACGGTTTCCAGACCGGCCCTCCCAATCCGGTCCTTGAAGGAAGCCATATTCTTCACCAATGACCTCTCATAAAGAACATATACAACTGAGATTGGACCCAATGCCAGAATGGGTGATGTAATGATGGCCATCACAGGAATCAGGAATATCAACATTGTGAATCCACCCGGAGGCGGGGAAGACAGAACGAACTGATACCATTCAATTGTCTGGTATATTGTAAAGAGATAGGCTACTAGAGTGGAAACTCCAGCGAATCCTTTCATCATCTTCAAGTAGTAATTCCCGACGCCCCCAATATCTGCGGTCACTCTCGGTTTTGTTTTGAATTCACTCACCAATCCATTGTCCTGCATCAGCCACATTGGTGCAAAAAGCACTGTGATGAAACATGATAGTAATAGAAGAATGAAAAGTAAAGACATACTAATAACAATGGTCTGGGCTTCTGGTGCAAGTGAACCGAAACTCTCAGACACAAAGATCAGATTTGCAAGACTTCTGATGTTGGAGATTGAGTAAGAGATTCCAAGAGCGACAAATGCTGGAAGAATCATCCTTCTGGATTGAGGAGAAGCAATCCCTTGATCTTTGAAATCTTGGACATAGTAATTGTAATTCCCCCTAGTAAGAAATCTATGGAGTTTCCATAGAAAGCTGGAGACAGCTGGCGTGGCGAAATAGACAAAAGCTCCAATAATGAACGAAAACACATAGAGCCATATGAAGTCCAATAATATACCCCCGGGCAGGAGTCGATAGACACCAAGATTTGTGTCGAAGGGAAAAACACCTAGGTTGGTGAAGATGACAGTCACCGCTATTGTCACAAGAACGAGTATTTGAATAGCTAGCACAATTTTCCAAGAGATTGTAGGTTTCTCCATCACGGTCAAATCCGAAAAATCCTCTAGCGATGCTGAGATTTATGCTCATCTCGTATAGCCGAATCTGATTATGACTAGATTCATAAGTTTGAAAGTTGATGCCTAGTCTGTTCAAGAGTGTCAGGGAATTGGTTTGCTGTATAGAAGTTGATTAGCATCATGCAGGACACCACATTTGGGGAAAAACACAGCGAAACTGCTTTTGGCAAAACGAAAGTCATTGCTTTAGGAATAATGCTTGTTCTTTCAATTCCAATATTGGTTGATTCGCAGGATCAGGGGCTCGCGTGGGGCTTTAATGCCGGAGAGAAAGTCTACTTCAGAGAAACAATCACTACGATTACCAGCGATAATACAACTTCGACGATAAGCTTCGGTTTCTACATCACCACAAAAGACAACTATACAATTCCAGACCCGTTGACAGATTTGCCATATGCCAGGGAAGAAGCCTTCTTTTACAATAACACTCCGGCCTATATACCATATCTTGGCTTTGCTGTTCCAATTGGAAATTGGGACTTGCTGGAAACAGTTTTCCTATCAGACAGTTCCAATAACTATTCGTCAATCGCAATGATTGGCAACGATACAGCATGGGGTTTTCGGACTACTTTGAATGGTACATTCACCGCTGAAATTCGAAAATCGGTTTTTTCAAAGATGGATGGAATCCTGTTATCATCAATCTTCATATCTACAATGACGTTCCCTATACATCATTCATATAGTGAGGTTGTTGAGAGAGTTGCTCCTCCTTTTTTGCTTAATTATGCAATTCTAGCGGCTGGAGGAGGCATCATGTTTATTGGCTTACTAGTAGTCTATGTCTTCACAAGGTTTCGAAGCTCTAGACATAGCCTTCCAAAAACAGGGATCTAATGAAAGCATACTGTTCGACCTCATGATAGAGAATTCAAAGAAGATAATGAAAGGGGAGAGAAGGGGGCCGTAGAGAACATGGAAGGAGGAGAGAAACTGCTTCTGAGAGAGAAAGGCCCCCTGGCCCTAGCTCATAGTATTGATTAGAATGTATTTAAGCAAATGTCAGATTGCGAATATTCTTACTACAAAATGATGACTTTTGAAGTTCGATTCCTCCTGGGGGATGTAATCTAGTATGCATTCTAGAGAAGCCTAATCGAAATTAGTGTTAGAGAAGCTTTAGCTTGTCAAGATGCCGGCAACAAATAATAAGCAGTTGATGGTCGAAGTAGTCTATGACATCATTGCAGATTGAAGACATTGTTGTTGGAACAGGCAACTCACCCAAGCAGGGACAGACCGTTGTTGTGCACTACACTGGATGGTTGACAGACGGAACGAAATTCGACAGCTCACTGGATAGAGGAGAGCCTCTTGAGTTCGAGATTGGAGTCGGTCAGGTCATTCAAGGATGGGATGAGGGCGTGGCCGGCATGAAGGTTGGGGGAAAGAGAAAGCTAACCATACCACCGGAGCTCGCCTATGGAGATGAGGACGTAGGTGACGGACTCATTCCCGCGAATTCAACCCTCATATTTGAGGTAGAACTGCTTGATCTCAAATAGGACATTTTCAAACAAAAGCTCATATTTCTTCAAGAAAATTGCGAGATTCGCAATTATTTTGATAGTGTATTGTGTTTATTACCACAATTATTATATACATTTGTAGAAAAATGGAAATTGAAGTGAAGAGGGGCGCTAACTCCCTCCTGAAATCTAAACATTATCCTCTCCTCCTCAAGCAACCATGCGAACCTCAATTTTACGGCGCCCCTCTTCACCTTCAAAATTCCTACCATTTCTTGAGTCGAGCCGCATAATACAGACAAAGACAAGCTGGCAATAAGTAGACGTATGACCAGAGTACACGGGGAAATCCAAAACCAAGTGCTGCACCTTCGTACATACAAAGACCTGCCATTATCATTGAGATTACCGCCCAATAAACAAGAGCCTTCTTGAGTGGTAGACGCGGCATTCTAGATGGAGCCATCGTACCAGATACGAGTACAAGTGGGTATACGTATAGTATCATCTCAACAAAGCCCACGCTTCCTGAAAATCCCAGTCTGAAGATTTTATCAATTAACATGAGCCACATCAGCCATGCCTGAATAAACAACGCTGCTGCCAAGATTTTGCGAAGACGATCTGAACTAGACAAGAATCAGCCTCCCCAAAGGCTCACAGTACAAACTACACTACGATCCCTTATGAAATCTGGTTTTAAAATGAGTTTGACATGAAGTGAACTATATCTGAGGGATCATGTTCATGACAATAGGAGCATAACCGTGAGAGAACACCTCTACCACGAAAGGATCATTGGCCTCGGCCACTTTTGTCCACGATCCATTGTCCCTGCGATAATAGGCATAGAGTGCGTTGCTGTGGCGAATCTCAATAATTGATTTTGATGGAATTCGATTCAGGTCTGAAACTTCCAATGCCTGGTCAATCTCGGATTCATCATGCTCAGGGTTTGACAAAAAGACAGGGAAAATATTCCCGTCATCAGGAAGAAGCAAGGCAACGTGAGGACGGTCAATGGAGTTCCATCTCTTAGGAACTGGTGGATAGCGGCAGGAGAATGCGCCTGAAGCCGAGCGGAGAACCAGGTATGTACCCTCGTCGATCGTCATTGAGTCGGTAACCTCGAGCGTGCCTTCCGATGCTTGGGATATTCTGGTACTGATTGTCACATAGGATACTAACGTGAATCTGTATATAACCTTCAGTGGAGCATTCATCCAAAACTGCACACCTTAGAGATGCAATAGAACGCGCCTAGTAGCCATTTCGACCACCTATCGTGTAACAATCCATTCAGGTTCTATAATGCGAAGAAGCCTACTAGAAACCCAATTTTCATTGTGCTAGAAGGTGTTCCCACTACTTAACAAATGGCCACGCACTGATGACACTCTTCTACTGGTTTAATGATAATGCCTCTCTCAGAACACCTTCGAGTGAGGCGAACACCTTTGATGCGCCAGCGGCAAAAAGTGCTTCTGCAGGTGTTTCTCCAGTTGAAACGCCCCAAAACTCAATCCCAGCTCTACTAGCGGCTGCACCATCGATTAATGCGTCTCCAACGTAGACAACCTCATTCAACTCCACACCCAACTCCTCTGCGATCTTCAGCAATCCATCCGGAAAAGGCTTTGGCCGAGGGGACTCGTGTCGCGTTTGAATGAGATCAAAGTTCTCTCGTAGAGGTATATTCTGCATTATCTTATCAAGAGCAGGACGACCATTATTCGTTAGGATCGCAATTTTGAATCCAGCATTACGGAGTTTTCTCACAATCGCCAAAGATCCTTCGATAAGTGAGGCTGTGGCCGCGGCAAACCCCTCATGTTTCGTAAGAATGGTGTCTATCTCAGTTTCCATACTGTTCCATTCTTTTTTCGAAAATCCGTTGTGCAAGAAGTATTCACGGGCTTTGTCAGTGGAGCTAGATATCCCGTCAGCGGGTTCAAAGAGATTGGAAGGAGCACCTCTTGATATGTAATACTCTTTGGTGTCGTTCCTCATCGCCTCAAGAGGCAATGTCAGATGGGTAATTGTCCCATCCATGTCGAACACCAGAGCTTTCAACATCAACCAGACACCTACCGCGAGCTAATGTACGTGCTACTTAAGGATACCCTTGAACCAGCATAGACATCATGCATAAAGAGTTTCGATTAGCTCGTGGATGGCTGAACGAACACAGGGCAGAGATTTCTGGTAAAAATGTCCTTCCCCCTCCAAGAACTTCGTAGATCTTAAATCGAGCCGGATTTCTTCTGCGATATCAAGGAGGTCCTCAAAAGAAATCACATCATCGTCTTTGCCATGAAACATGAGTGTTGGGCATTCTATATTTCCGAGACTTTCAATATCGAAACTATCCTCCATAATAAGTGCCTTCGACGCACTAAGCGAAACAAGAAATAGAGGTGAAGTCAACAGGGCGACCCGAAATGCAACAGCTGCTCCAAATGAGTATCCTGCAATTCCAACCTTTTTGTGCCCAGTCAAAGACTTTAGAGTCGCAATTGCATTCAACGCATCTGAAACTGCGCCTGCAATACCAGAGTAACCAAGGGGAGAAGCGGAGGCACCTCGAAAGTCGAATCTGAAGGTCGTGAATCCTTCTCTCCGAAAGATGCGACCTAGTTCTTTAACGACATGATTGTTCATGTTTCCCCCGTAAAGAGGATGAGGGTGTAATATGATCACACTGGCGTTCCGCTGAGATTCTCGAGTTGAGAGTCTACCATGA
This sequence comes from Candidatus Thorarchaeota archaeon, assembly GCA_011364905.1. Taxonomy (GTDB): domain Archaea; phylum Asgardarchaeota; class Thorarchaeia; order Thorarchaeales; family Thorarchaeaceae; genus SMTZ1-45. Next base: position 4,644 of record RDNZ01000009.1, on the reverse strand, counting down.
AGCGTAAAGCCATCGGAGGCAAATTCAATCGGTTCAGAATCCATTTGGTTCACACATCTTGTGATGGTGTAAAGACCAAAGCCTTCATACACGTTTGATTCATATTGGCAGGGCGAACGATTTCCATTTTTGCTCCTGGTGCGACCTTCTCAGCTACCGCTCCAACATACGGCCAACAAGCAGAATCGCAATAGAGCTTGCCATGTTTTTTGAACTCCTCATATTGGGGACAAAAAGGATGGTCTGCAACAGCTCTGTTTTCGCTTTCCCATGTGATGTTCATCTTCGACCCCATGATGTGACCAATGATAATCCACGCATCAACTGCGTCCTTTAGAGTGTCACCCAATCCAAGTCGCTCCTTCAATGTTGACGCATCATCCTCGCCCAATCGTCTAAAAATCTCAGCGACTGCTTCAAGCCCTTTAGTTCCGAATCTTTTGTCCATAGTGAAAGGCAGCTCTGCTATTAGTCGAAACAAGTTGTTACGAAGTTCACTAATCTTGTTGCCAGGTGGAATAATCCCCTTTACAGCTGCCGTTTTCATAATACCCATGTCAAGACCTCAATGTAGTGTGTGGTTTTTCAGACTTATAATCAGATAAATTACTCTTTGGTTAGATGGATTTGCTTAAAGGCGGTTCTTACTCTGTTTTTCTCGAGCGTGTGAAAATGACAAGCGTTGCATCGGATATGTATGAAATGGTTATGCAGTTTCCCGACCTTCTCACCAAATTGAAAATGGATCAAGACACCAAGGAAACTTGTATTCGACTCGGAAACAATGGACTAGGAGGAGTTGTGACTTTAGGAATGGGAGGAAGTGCCATCGCAGGCCTCTATGTTCAGGCGCTCTTTCTTGACTCTTCACCAATTCCAATAATAGCAAATCGGGAGTATATACTTCCCAAGTATGTTGACTCTAATTGGTGCGCAATCGCGGTCAGTTATAGTGGAAACACAGAAGAAACTCTTACTGCTTGTAACGAAGCAATAAAACGAAACTGTCGACTATTCACTGTTGGCTCAGGAGGTAAACTTTCTCAAAAAAGCGAGAGCCTGAATAAAATCAAGATTCCTGGGGGATATCAACCCAGAGCTGCATTTCCGCTTCTGTTCTCGGCGGTTTTGAATCTTGTAGAGTGTCTTTTGGGAACAGAACCAACTGACTTGGCTGAGATTAGCGAAACTCTATCAAAGAGATTAGCTCAATGGGAGAACTCACGATTAGCGCCGAGAACAGTAGCACAGGATCTTGCGGGAAAAATCCCAGTCTTCATCGGCTCCAGAGACTTAGTGCCAGTTGCATATAGAGCAAAATGCCAAATCAATGAAAATGCAAAAGGGATGGCTTTCTTCTCCCAGATACCCGAGGCTAATCATAATGAGATTGAGAGTTTTGTTGATAAGAATAGATCAAATATAAAGCCAATCTTCCTACGAAGCTCATATGAAGACGCGAGAATAAAAAAGAGAATCGATATCACCACATCTCTCTATGAAGAGGAGGGATTTTCCCCAGTTCGTTTGAGCATTGAAAGTTCGAGTAAAATAGAAGAGATGTTGGCCCTTACCTATTACCTCGATCTAGTCTCAGTGGAACTAGCTCATATTCGCGGAGTGGACCCTCTATCTGTTGAACGAATCAGCAGACTCAAAGGTGAGTTAGGATAAGAGATTGAATGACTCTATCCATTGTGATTTCTTCAGCTGGGCACATAATTAGACTCAAATCGCGTTTGTGAACAGGGATACTAAATTCGAATCACTGTTGTTGGACCGGTCCAGTTGAAATACAGAGTTCGCATTGACGGTCCTTCATTAAACGCGATGATGCTGTATCTGAATCTTAGATACCAGTTCCAAGTAGAAACATTATCTGCTTGAAGAATCGTTGCTCTATCAGTGTGTGAGTTAATGGTCTTCGCTAGCGTGAAGTTCGTATTGTAGTCAGGATGAAGGAATTGGTCGGGATCATTGGTGAGAGATCTATCAAAAGTTGTGAGAGAGAGGTGGTCATCATTAAGGGTAACAGATGCATCAATAGTCCATAGTCTAACATTCCCCTTACTGGGGGAATCCGTACGAAAGTTGAAAGTGAATGATAGACGGGGGTAGATTGAATCATTTGTTGAATCAATATCACTTACGACTATTTGCACAATACTCACTTGCATATTATCGGCCAATATATAGCTACCACTATAGTACTGTTCATTGTTGATCAGTAAGACTGAACTTACCACCGCAACTATGATGACAATTGAAATGATGACATTCTGAGCACGCTCGCTTGAAATCATCTCTGCTCACAATCGAACGCGTGAACACAGCAATATGTTCCTTTTGCTTCACGCATCAATCCTATCAGGCAAGGAAGGACAGGGACACTAAATGTACGACCCAAGGAAATAATCCCAGTATTGCTGGAAGAGGTATTCCTGGCAAAATCTCATCTTCGCGGGCCACTATTACCATGTTGATGGTGATCCCTACTATTACCAATAGAACAGACATTATCCAGACATAGAATGGGAAAAACAGCAAGGAATGTGCAGATATGAGAGAGAACGTAATGTAGTCACCAGCTCCAATAGCTGTTGTCTTCGACTGAATTCTAGTAAAATCAAAGGGATCTGCTCCGGGAGTATCTATTAGATATGCAGATTCAGCCACAGGAGAGAATCTTGTGAGAAAATAGTCCTCTATCGCAACTGAAAGAACGAGGACAAACATACTTGCAGTAAGGAAGATAAGCCCCAGAAAAGTCCCAAAAACACTTCCATAGAAAGCAACAAAGAAGTTCTTGAGATATGAAGGCACGGAGTCCATCATTATGAATGCAAATGACATGAGAAGAACTCCTAGAGTAATAATAGATAGAACGCTAAGCCAGGCTGACTGTGTTGCACCTTTTATGATAATCAGCAACAGGGATTGGCCAAGAATAAAGAATGACACGGTCAATACTGGAGATACAACGAACGCAACAATCGTTCTTCTTGCTCTCTGGCCCTGCCTTTTAATCATAAAGAATAGAGTGGCGACAACGAGCGTACCCAATCCTGTGGATACAATGGCCTGAATTGCTATATTCGCCAATGAGAATACTTGTGGATTTGAAGAGATGATATAAACAAGTCCGCCTGAAGTGATAATCAACTCTGCAAGTCCTGCACCAATAAGAAGTGGAATAGTCGAAATAAGAATCAGTTCAAGTCTTTGCCTGTCGAGTTTCATTCAGGAATCCCTTGGTAATCTGCAATAATTCTACATTAAAGGAGCTATCTTTCACGCAATACATAAACCGCTCACAGAAAGTTTCGTCATCTTAAAGATTGGAATCAAAAATAAGGAAATAGGGGACATAGAGTCCCCTAGAATATAATCTACTTTTGTCTCAGCAAGACGAATCCGCCGACAAGAATTACAACTGCAGCACCGACAGCACCAGCTACGATGGCCAGTGTGTAATCAGGCGGAACGTTTGTAGCTGTGGAAGTAGGTGGAGATGTTGGGGTTGTTGTGGTAAATCGGTCTGAGGGTAGGTAGGCCCAGTTGGGATCAACCGAAACTTCGTAGAAGTCACCAGCTTGCATATCAGTGAATTTGAATGGACCGCAAGTGACAAACGGATCGTCAGGGTTATAGCCTGGGTTCCAAGAGGACCATCCTTCGTAACCGATACCAGCACCGGGCTCGAAGATGTGCTTCGGTATGATGGAGTTGTACATGACCAAGTCAAAGTTCCAGTAACTCTCTCTACCAAACTCGATAACGACTTGATACGGCGACGGAGCGTATGCAGATAGAAGTTGCGATGCAGTTAGTTGTGAACTGCTAGGATTACCTAATGGAGCAGTTTCCAAGAGATAGTTGAAGGTGAATGCAACATCATCAGCAGTGAGCGGAACATCATCACTCCAGGTCGCGTTCTGGATAATGTTAATGGTGAACCTCTCATGTCCTGCAGGCACAGCGGTATTATCCGCATGGGTCTCCCGAACATAACTCTCCGCTAAGACTGGGTATGGATTCAAGTCAGGACCAAAGTCATACAATGGTGAGTACAGGCAATCGAAAATGTTAGCCGAGTACGCTGAACTTGAAGTGAATAGATTGAAGCTGTCTGGCTCCTGGCCTATTCTGAGTGATATTGTGCCGCCATAGGAGTCATCTAGCTTTATCATTTGTTGCAGGTTCCACTTACTATTGAGGTACCTGCCTCTGTCAACGACCCAACCCTTGAACTTGTCAGTTCTGTAGCCTTGGAGGTAGTAGTTCTCATAGGTGATCAATATTGGCACTTGGTACTGCAATACCAGCTGTAATTCGGCAGCTGCATCATATGTAGCTTGAAATGTAGTTGCAGAATCGATCTCATCAATAAGACCATCTACGGTCTCGTTTCTGAAGTTTGCACGGTTCAAGAAGGGCTGATCTGCATTGCTAGAATAGAAGCTAGTCCTGAGCCATGTTAGACCCTTGCCATAGAAGGTGGTAGCGAAGAAGACCATATCATAGTCACCATGATTGTTCAGGTTTGCAAGGTATGTATTGAAATCAGCTTGGTTCGTTTCAGCCTTAATGTGCAGAGCCGTGAGAGCATCAACACCTATTTGGGCTGTACCACCAGCAATTGCA
>RDNZ01000091.1 GCA_011364905.1 Candidatus Thorarchaeota archaeon | reverse complement strand
TGCATCATCATCGCGATCCGGAGTTGGGATTACTTCTTGAATAGTCTGAATGAGCAAGTCCATATTTGCTCCGAAAATTGCTGACACTGGTACTATTGGAGCGTTTTCTGCAGTTGTTCCCTTCACAAACTCCTTGATTTGTCGATAATGCTTCTTAGCTTGTTCTTTGGTGACAAGCTCAATCTTGTTCTGAACAATGATGATTTTTTTCACACCTACGATCTCAAGAGCATGGAGGTGTTCAGCGGTTTGAGGCATTGGACAAGGCTCGTTTGCCGCAATCACCAAGATTGCTCCATCCATCAGACTGGCTCCACTTAGACAAGTTGCCATGAGCGACTCGTGACCAGGGCTATCAACAAATGAAATCTCTCTTAGGACCTCAAGTTCCCCACCACATTTGTCACACTTTCCATCCTTTGCTAGATATGAGGTTGTATATGCCTCTGGCTCAGGACAGTTCTTGCATTTCATTAGAGTCGCAGCCGCATATCCTAATCTGATTGAAATTCCTCGTCTTATCTCATCAGAGTGACGGTCAGTCCACTCTCCTGTCAGATATGACACAAGTGTGGTCTTTCCATGGTCAACATGACCCAAAGTTCCAATGTTAATCTCTGACTGTCCCTCGTATTTTCTGGTCACCTAGTCTTCACTTCCGACTGTTCATTCTGGGTGTTAGTCTCTGTTTTCCGGTTGCCCATATGAAGTATATGGTTCGAACTTCGAGTTCAATGAGTATTGAATGAGTTAGAGCATCATGCTGGTTTCATTACAAGTTCTTCGAGAGGTGTACCGCCTTTCTCCTCAACTCTCATGTTTACCTGGGATATGTCTGAGCTCAGCTCTCTCCCTCGGACGGTCTTTCTTCTGGCTATTCCTTTCCTCTTGGGTTGGAACCCAGGAGCGCCATGTATTAGAACACGTTTCTTACCACTGCCATGAACATCAGGTCGAATTGGGAATCCAGAACTGTCACTTCCTCCTGTGATCTTCAGCTTATATCCGGGCAGTCCCAAGACATCACCCTCAACAATCTCACCTACAGTCTTCCCGACCAGGGCATTTGTCTTGGCATCATCTAATTCATACTGAATTGCTTTTCCAGTTTCTGGGTCTGATATTACAAGTTTGAATGGCAATTATTGCTTCGCCTACCTGAATCAGTGGTAATGTATCCCTAGGACACCAGCGTTAGCCAAATTTACTCACTTTATGAGGATTGTGGTCGGTCCTCCTCTTGAAACTGCTGGGATTCTCCCGAGGAGATTGTACCGCGTACGCAATCATTATAACTCATACCAACATCTTCACGCACTCACGGTGAGGATTGACAATCAATGGACCCACTGGCTGTTTTCGGAATTATAGGTGGCATATGGCTAGTAATCTACATTATTGCTCAATTAATTGGTGTTGAGAAACTCAGTGAGAGGGGTATTGATGCTGGGGTTCCCTTCTTCATTATGTACCGTACGGAGCGATTGAATGCGTTTCTTACAAGAATGGGCAAGAAGTTTCCCCGTGTATTCTTCAACATTGGCATTGTCGTGGGCTTTGGTGGTATGATATTCAGTTTCTGGCTATTTGCTGACAATCTGCTCAAGTTCTTTGTTCAGCCTGAAGCCGCAGGTGGAGTCGTGCCAATAATCCCAGGTGTCACTGTCACTGGTCTCCCTCTGGTCTACATGTTAATTGCCCTAGCGGTCACGTTACTCACGCATGAGTTCGCTCATGGTCTGGCTGCTTCAAAGGACGACATTGCAATCAAGAGTTCCGGATTACTGGCTTTCCTAGTCTTGTTTGGCGGCTTTGTCGAGCCTGATGAGGAGGAGTTTGAGAACAAGGCAACTCCCAAAGCACGCATGCGGATGCTCGCAGCTGGTTCGTTTTCCAACTTTGCATGGGGTCTTGTGTTCATGATCATCCTTGCAAACTTCTACCCATTGATGTCAATTGGCTACTATCCGCCAAGTGGTGCCTATGTCTATGAACTACAACCTGGCAGTCCAGCAGCTGCAGCACTGCAAGTTGGCGATGTCATTGTCGGTCTCAATGATACTGAGATTGCAAACTGGACTGCAGTCAGTCGATTCATGGTTGATGCCTCAGCCGGATCTCATCTCACCATACATACCCTGCGTAGTAATGTAACGATTATTCTGGCCGCAAGCCAACAGAATGCGAGTAGAGGGTATATGGGTATATACGGAGCTGACTATTGGGAACCTCGACCAGGTTGGGATCTATTCCTGACACCAATGTTTGTGTTCCATCTTCAACAGATTGTCTTCTGGTGCTATTTGATTCTAATTTCAATTGCTCTTTTCAATCTCTTACCCATCCCAGTATTTGATGGTGACAAGCTGCTCTCCAATGGTCTTAGTCTGGTCATAAAGGATGAGAGAAAGATCAAGTTCATCATGTGGCCAATACGGGCCATTGCACTTGGAATTGTTCTCCTGAGCATAATTCTGAGCTTCGTCATGGGCAAAGGCATCTTCTGAGGTCGTATTTTGGGTTCTGTGGGACCTAAAAAGGCATGAACAGCATGATAGTCCGATGAAAGATGATGACCCATCAGATTGGTACAAAGAAAGAAGTGCGAGAGAAAGCTAGGAAGGCACTTACAGACTATCTCACAATGTTCATTCCAAGCTCATGGAAAGAACCACTAGACAAGGTTAAGCTTCTCCTTCAAGCCAATGGGGACGTTGACTGGGAGGCACTCAAGGGACATGCCCTTCTTTATTTCGATGAACAACGCCTCTCAGAGGATCGAGTTGAATGTTTAGCCCGTGTGGAGCGACTAAGTGACACATTCAAAGAGATTCACAGTGTCCTTTCTCCCGCTGAATGGTACAAAACTGTTGATGATATTATACATGCAGCCAATTTCCGTGCAAGCAAAGCCGCTCTCCATCTCAGGCGAGTTCAAATTGTGGAAGATCTCAAAGAGAAGGAAGCAAAGGGATCTAAAACAAAGAGTTGAGGAAGCAGAGTTCTCTCTGATTGATGCTTACATGAGATATGTGTGGGCAAATAGCTTTAACTTGCTATCCCATGACAGTAGCGGCTTGGAGTCGCAATCATGGAATCAGGATGTTCAAAGTGTGGAAAACCTGCAGTCTATCTGCGTAGGTACACATCAGAACGACTATGTCAGTCATGTCTGATTCAGACTTCAATTGATAGAGTCAGACGGACCATTAACCGTCACCAGATGCTGCGAGAGGATGACCGGATTGCAGTGGCAATCTCTGGTGGCAAAGATAGTGCAGTGCTTCTTCACATTCTGCACACGATTGAGAAGAACTTTCCCAAGTCAGAGCTAATCCCGGTGACAGTTGATGAAGGTATTGTAGGATATAGGGACAAAGCCCTCATAGCAGCACGAGAATTGACAAAATCACTCGATTTAACCTTGGAAGTTGTTTCATTCAAGGACCTCTTTGGTCACTCCTTAGATGAGATTGTTAAGCATAGAACTGGTGATTCATTAGGCGCGTGCTCCTATTGTGGAGTCTTCCGCCGGCGTGCATTGAATGAGATTGCTGAGAAACTGGATGCTGATGTTATTGCCATCGGTCACAACCTCGATGATGAAGCGCAGACAGTTCTGATGAATATCATGCGTGGTGATAGTCGTAGGATTGCGCGAACGAATGTTCCCCGAAGCAGATCAATAGAGGGTCTTACCCCTCGCGTCAAGCCCCTTACAGAGCTGTCTGAGCGGGACATTGTTGCTTATTCACATCACGCAGGACTAGTCTACCATGATGTTCCTTGTCCTTACGCAGGCGAGGCCTATCGAAACGACCTAAGAATATTCCTTCAAGACATGGAACACAAACGTCCAGGAACGTTACTAGCTATCTTACGGTCAGCTGAAACAATGACTGAAGCACTCCTTGTTTATTCATCAAATCTGGAGCTGAAGACTTGCGAGAGATGTGGCACTCCATCCACATCAACACTATGCAAGGCTTGCAAACTGCTTGAAGAGATTGGGGGTTGATTGTGGAGTGGCGAAAAGGCCTGAGCTGATACATGATCCAAGAGAGGTCCTCTATGAACCAGACCATTGGAACCGTCTTCGCACACTCAGAGATGCCGCTCTTGTGACTATTCACAGACTCGAATCAAATGGAATCAAGCCCTATGTTTATGGTTCTGTAGCACGTGGTGATATCTCGAAAGACTCGGATATCGACTTGATTGTTCTACATCCAATTTCCAGCTACAAAATCGAACTTGCTTTGGGGTCAAGCCTGAAGAGAGAGCTTGTTCAAGCCACTCCATCCATGGTGCTTAAGGGGCATATACATTTACCAGAAAACACCGTGGTGACATTTCCTCTGTTTAAACTACGACCAAGGGAGGAGGATTTCTATCGGTGGGGTGGTTTAACAGATAGCAAGAACCTGAAGTCCAACAAGAGAGTACCAGGAGTGGACAAACGACTTGTTCTCATTGAGCCAACAGAGAACGGTCACATCGAGCAAACAGTCATAGAGCACGAAAAAGAAGTTGCAAAG
>RDNZ01000090.1 GCA_011364905.1 Candidatus Thorarchaeota archaeon | reverse complement strand
CCTACTTTGCTGAGATTTGGGAGTTCCTGATCTTCATTGGGAATATCTCAGCAGTGATAGTAGTCCTAGTTGGAGCGATTCTTTGGTTCACAGACGTGAATGCCGGGAGAGGTAAAGGATTGGTCCTGAGTGGGATACTCCTTGCAGTGGTAGTACAGTACTTCGTATTCTACCCACCAGTCTTTGTGATGAGTTAGGTATTTGATATGACTAGGGGAATGCAAGTCTTGACTCCTTTATGATTACCACACCCAGTACCTACTCGGGACTGGTTACACACACCCACAACGCCCGGGGTTCACTAGTGAATCTCGGGCAACTACATCTCTTTTGCCTAGTCACAATTAATCAACTAAGATAGTTCGAGATGTGTCATGTAATTCTATCATTCCTGAGAAGTTGCATCAGCTTGGAGCGGAATACATAGCTCCATGGAATTGTCAGACTCAGAGATTTTTCAGATTGTGACTGAAAACGATATCTATTCTCTGCTATCCTAGTTTTGGGCAATCCGGGGGTTGGTTTCATGTTTTGAATACCATCAGGAAGGTCCTTGAACCATAAAGGCTGATTCAGTCCACTCCTTGTCCGCCTATGTCGATCATGATTGGATTGTCGGTTTCGGGAAACATGCATTGAAATTCCTCAAAACAACCGATGGGACAATACTATGTATGAGTGAAGAGTGACCCTTTTAATTCAATTCCTATCGAGCTCACGCACTATTCCAAAGTATGTTACCAGATGATGTCCTTGGAGACTTGATTCATCGAAGAGTCTATAAGTTGTATGAAAATTTGCGTTTGATGTGGGCCCGTTGCCTAGCCCGGTACCTTACGCAGTCTCGCGTTCTGTGGGAACATAGGGCGCCAGCCTTCTAAGTTGGAAATCGTGAGTTCAAATCTCACCGGGCCCGCCATTTCTTCTAGGGCTGAAAGTCCATAGCTCTCGTCAACCAATCAGGGAGATCCATAGCAAGCGATTTCGAAACATCTGTTATAGAACTCAGAGATTGTGCGGCTTTGATTCTTGTAGCACGTTTACCACCCACACCGGGAATGGCTCGCCATTGTGATAGCGAGAGTTGTGATGGGTTGAAAGGATAGGGAAGGACTGTTAGTGACCTTGGACCATGGTCCACGACAAAGACATTTCGTGGAGTTGAGGTAGTTGTTCCCCGTGGCATATGACAAAGCAGAGGATATGTGCCCAGCTGTCGGAGAAGGAGGGCATTTCCAGCCACACCATCAACAAATACTGACTGTAAAACAGTACCAACAGGTGCCACCCGTTGAATCATCTCAATGTCAATATTATCACGTATCTCTTCGCGGTGCTTGAAGAACTGGTTTCTCTTGATTCTTGACCTAATTCCAGTTGATAGTCTAGTTCCAGAGAGACCTATCACCTGACGCACATTGATTCTCCTGACCATAAGACCTTCAGCCAGAATTCGATTCAAAAAGTCCATATTATATTCTAGTGTCTTTTTGGACTCTCCAGGAAGACCATAGAGGAGATTGATCCCAGGAAGAAGATGCGGGAGACCCCAGGGCTCTCTTATGCTACCGACAGCATTCAAGGTCCGGACTGCTTCGATCACCTCGTCCGTGTCAGCCTTCAGGTTATTCTGACGTATCACTTCAGGGTCTGTAGACTCAACGCCAAATGCTGCAACATCTCCAGGAGTATGGTGCCTAATGATTACTTTTGCCACCTCTATCGACTCTTGGGGATGGCGTGCAATTGTTCCGGGATTCACATTGTCTATGTGCAGGACTTGTAGGTCTGGAGCTCCAATTCTAATCTTTGAGAACAACTCTTCGATGGCTGCTGGGTTTGGAGTGGGAAACTCGGCTTCACTCATCTCCTTTGACCCGTAGGTGAAAAGGTCCGCTTGATGTCCAATTCGAAAAGCTCTGATTCCTAACTCATAGAGCGCATGAATCTCTCCTGCTATAGCACGTGAAGTCCGTTGTTGAGGAGGCCCGTATGACGGTTCAACACAGAAACTGCAACCACCTGTGATAAAGCGAGGACATCCTCGATAGGACTCGATCTCACAGATTATGTGATCATCCGAAAAACCTGGATGTTGCTTGACAATTGAAACCCCCCTATTCACAAAATCTTCAATCTCGACTGCGTCCTGACGTGTCAAATCAGTATTGACCGATTCAAGATTAACATCTGATTTTAGAACCTCAGCGATAACGAGTTCAGGGTCACCTGCGATAATATAGTCAAAGGGTGGTTTAAGAGCCTCTGAGCTGAGTGCCAGTTTTCCCCCCTCAAGTCCACACCCAAACTTAGCCCACGGGCCCACGAGTAACTTAGGAATGTCTTCGAGTTCAGAAGCTGAAAACAGCTCTCTAGCCTCTCTGACGGATATTGGAGTTCCACCAACATACTTTCCGGGGACAATCATCCCAGCAATGAGAACTATAAGGTCTGTCTTAGCCCAGAGATATTGCGCCTTCTGGAAACTATCTCGTACTTGGTCGATTGTATGATAGAGAACCTCGGTGTGGGGACTCTCCGTCCAGATTGCGCCTGCAATATATCTGGGATAGATGCTGACATAGGGTGGAACGCCAAGACATGTTGGTTCGTCGACATATCCGTCGACAAGTACTACACGATCCACATGCATCTAGTCCACCCGGAAATCAATCCCATTCTCTGAAATTATCGTATCCTGAAGATGGTATCTCTCGGTGACCTTCCTCGGAATTCCATACAACTTGGTCCTTAGAGGTCACAAAGCCAATCTTCCTCAGCTTCATCTTTTTCTTCTTAGCAATCTTCAGGGCCTGCTCAAACTTGTCAGGAGGTATTGTAAGCACTAGGAGAAACTCCTCACCACCCTGAGTCACGAATTTCAACAGGTCCTGATTCTTGCTTTTGCAGAACGCTTCCACACTAGATGAGACCGGCAGATTGTCAATGACCATGCCACATTCGCTCTGCTTTGCAATCGTGTGCAGAGTGATACCAAGTCCGTCACTGCTATCCATGGAGGCAGTGACAGCATCAACAGTCTTCAATGCTGAAACGAATTCCAGGTTGATCTCTGGCCGAAACGCAGCTGCAAGAGCATCCTTACGTAACTCCGCTTCAGCCTTTTTCTTCCGGATTAGAATCTCGAAGGCAACAGATGTGAATCCGAAGTCACCTGTGACAGCTACAAAGTCACCCTCTTTTGCACCGCATCGTGACACAATGGAATCAGGATGTGTTGTGCCAAAAGCCACTCCAGTCAGAACAACATCATCGCACATCCCGATATCACCGCCCAGGTAAGGGACACTATGTTTGAGACCAAACTGCGAGTATCCACGGATCAGTTCACTGGCATCCTCCACATCGTAATCCTCGAGAACACAGAGAGAGAGCATGGTAGCTAGAGGTTTGACACCTTTAGCAGCCAGATCACTGAGTGCCATCACAGCGGTCTTACGTCCAACTTGAGCTGGGGTCATGCCTGGAAGCCAGTCAGTCTTCCGGACAAAAGTGTCAACATTGATGACAAGGTTGTTCTTATCGGACAGTGGGATGTCAGAAGCATCATCATCAAATCCTAATACTGCACCATTTGGTTTATTGACAAGACTGCTTATCTTGGCTAGAAAATCGCGTTCACCCATCTCACCGGTTTTCAACATAAGGCCCCTCCACTGTTCTTGCATGCTAGTTCCATGATAAAGTTTTATTAGCGAATACCAGACGTGAGCGCTGAGATGAGCCTCGGTGGCTTAGGGGTTATAGCGTCTGCTTCGTAAGCAGGATGTCGCGGGTTCGAATCCCGCCCGGGGCTCCATTTTCAACACGAAACTGGTTTTTGAGGTGTGCAGATTTCCATTACTTTATACGCATTACAATCAAAGCTCATGAGTTAGGTGATAAAAATGAAAGAAAAACATGAAAAGAAATCCCCCTCTAGGGAACCGAGACCAGCCTTTTTTGAGTGGCTGGCTGGAACTACTAGGTAATTGATGTAGTTCAACAAGCTGAGAATAGAGTCAGTCGTCGTTACATTGCGACGTGTTCTATTCCAGACGGACTTGTTTTTGATAAAGCATCCTCCCAATACAGAAATCCTTATCACAGGTTTGAGAACGGATTGAAATGTCCCTCAAGCTGTAGGTTTTGTCATTGCGGAGGTTGCCAAGCCAGGTCAAAGGCGCCAGGTTGAGGGCCTGGTTCAGTAGTGATACATTGCGGTTGCTTTGCCAACGAATGCACGAATCGCGAGTTCAAATCTCGCCCTCCGCACCATCACTTTTGCGTATAGGTACCTTTAGGTAATCCCACTTCAATCCGAGAGTGTCCATTGCCCAATGGACATAACGATGATGTTTCTGACACAATACCACCCAGTTATTGGGATCAAGGGTAAGAAAGTACTTGACTTGAGAGGTGAGTTTGTAACTATGAAGGCGCCCGTCCTTTCTATGAAGAACTATTCGTTTTTCGTCGTCACGCACACGACAGAAAAAGCACCTATCTCCAAAAACAGCCCTACGGAGTTCATCGTCAGTTCCTTCAAATTCCTGTCTTATTTTTGAGTACTCAAAGGTGGCATCTGCGTCCATAGTAGGGTCACTGAGTGCTTGCATCTTGAACTCTGAGTGATTCCTTATTGCTGCTCGAAAGCTAATCTCATCCCA
>RDNZ01000089.1 GCA_011364905.1 Candidatus Thorarchaeota archaeon | reverse complement strand
GTGCATGTCAAGAAGATAATGTATGAGCACCTAAGGCAGCAACTGGCTCAAACTCGACAAGAATGGGCAGATGCTTATGATGAGCACGGTCAGTTGGATCAAACGAAGAAATCAGAAGTGGAAAACCGTTTGACCAACATTGAGAACCTGAGAAAACAGATTGATGCGATTGAAAGCTCGGTAAGGAGAAAGGTGCATGAACTGGACTTGGAAAGAATGAGAGAATAATCGTAGGAGTTCATGCAGTAGTTTCGATGCCGAAAAAGATGGATATCATCTGAAAGTACTTTAACAGGAATGCACCGGTCCATGTTCCAAGGACAGTCATTGATTTTGTCAGATGAGCGGAACGAATACTATGAAAAGAACTTCTCAAAACCGGCCTACGAGGGAAATGTACTCACTGTACTCAACCTCTCTCTAGTGACATTTCTAGTTCTTCTTGGGCTAAGTATGGTAGCCCCAATTCTCCCCACCTATGCCGAAAGCTTTCAGGTGTCATATGCCCTTGTTGGCTTTGTTATCTCCGCCTTTGCTCTGACAAGGATGTTCCTCGATATGCCCGCGGGTATTATGTCAAGGAGATACGACAAGAAAAGAATCATGATTATGGGATTACTCCTAATATCAACATCATCAGTACTGGCGGGCACAGCAACCAGCTATATTGTTCTAGTAATTGCTCGAATGATAGAAGGGGCAGGCTCTGCATTCTATGTCACGACTGCCACTGTTTTTCTTGCGCAAATTTCTGGGGAGGAAAAAAGAGGACAGTGGATGAGCCTGTACATGGGAATGCTGCTTCTTGGGTCTATTTTTGGACCTACCTTTGGTGGCTTTCTTGCACACACATATGATATACGAGCGCCATTTTTCGCATACGCAATTCTCACTGGACTTGGTGTGGTTCCAACATTGATATTGCCCAAATTGAACAATTCTGGTAACACTTCAAATGTAGTTGGAGGAGAGATACTACATGACATGCGAAAAGTTCTATCCACTCCATCGTTCCTTCTGGTGACATTCGCTATATTCACAATGTTCTTTCTTCGAACAGGTGTCAGGTCAACCCTTGTACCGTTATTCGCAGCCAATAACTTGGGTATGGGCGAAATCGATATCGGTATCGTTCTGACAATAGGAGGAATAACAACTGCTCTCACAATGACCCCCATAGGGAGTATATCTGATAGGATTGGGAGAAAGATACCTCTTGCACTCTGTCTTGTTTTGACTGCAGTAATTACGGTCTTGATTCCTCTCTCTACAGATCTACTGACGCTGTCTATTGCCTTGGGAGTATATGGAGCTGTCATTGGTTTGTCTGGACCCAGTGCGGCATACATCACAGATGTAGCACCACAGGATAAACTGGAGATATCAATGGGGCTCTATCGAATGATTAGTGATTTTGGATTTGTCATGGGACCCATACTACTCGGGTTCTTGGCGGACCTGACCGCTATTCCAGTATCTGGAGCGTCGCATGCAGGTGAGATTAGTGTGTTCCCCTTTGCTGTAGCTTCAATGATTCTCATAGCGGCTTTCCTTGTTCTTCTGAAAGCAGATGACCCAGCGAAACGCAGAAGGATGAATTCACAATAATTCAAAAATGGAGCTATTGGGAAGAGTTTATCAGTGTTTTAACTATTGTTAATTTCATGAGAACTAAATGCGACACTAATGCTTTCATTGGACTGTCAGGTCCGCATCCAACATTTCTAGTCACTGTCAATGATCCTAGAAATAACAACAAGGCTGCTATAGCTGTTGCATGGGCTACACCCCTCTCAGTAAAGCCCCCGTTGTTTGGAATCGTAATCTCTCCAAATAAAGCGACGAATGATATGATCAAAGAAGCGGGTGTTTTCACAGTCAATGTATTGCCACTGGATTCAATCGACGAAGTATGGTGGGCTGGAACTCATACAGGCCGCCAATATGAGAACAAGATTGCTGCAGCTGGTTTGACTGAAGTCCCGGGGAGAAGTGACAAGAATGCAACATCTGTGCAAGAGGCTATTGCGTCCTTTGAGTGCAAGTTGATGAATGTGATTCCTATTGGCAATCATACTCTATTCATAGGAAGAGTTGTTTCTGTAGACGCCGATGAGGAGTATTTCGACATAAAAAAGGGAGCTTGGAATCCGGAAACTGCACGTTTGATATATCATCTTGCAAGTGGGGCGTTCCTGACAAATTGCTGAAGACTGCAATTTCCCCAAGAAAAGTAAAATCAAAAGAGAAGGCCGGTCAAGGATTACCTCTAGGTCCATTTCGCTGATGTGTTGTGGGGAGTTTTGGACACGACAGTTTATTCGTGCTTAATACCATTATCATTGCTCCTTTTCAGAGACCTTGTATTTGAACCGATATAACCCCAAGCGACTTTCAAATGCTAGTTCGATATACTCCAAACCATCTCCTTTTATGGTTTGATTCATCCGAGGCAGCTGTGATTGACTTGGATGCGCAGGATAGTAAACTGAGAGAACTAATCACTGAGATACGACGAGCAAGGTCAAAGCAGAGAAAGCTGAAGACTCTGCTTGAGAAGTATGAGAATGAATACGGGAGCCAAGCAGAAAAACGAGTTCTGGAGATCATTGCTGAGGACACTAAGAATGTGTGGGCCGATATAGCTGAGAAGAGAGAGAAGAACGACATCCAAGGCATCCTTGATACACTTTGGAGCTCCTTTGAACAGATTGGAGGGGAGTTCACCGTGGAGAGGACAGAAGATTCAGCACAGATTCATTGTACAAAGTGTCCAATGGCAGACATGTATCTTAAGATTGGAAAACCGGAACTTGGTCTTATTTTCCACTGTAGTACGGACCCGCACATCGTAGCAGGGTTCAATCCAAAGATGAAGTTCAGAATAACAAAGAGGCTAATGAACGGAGATTCCTGCTGCGACCACTACTACAATCTGCGGTGATGCTATGCCGTGATTGAAATATTGATGAATAATTGAAGAATTCTAGTTTTTAATCACATGAATAACTCCATGTTGATTGACCAGCTTGGCCTGATTTCGTTTCTCTAGAATTCTCAGAAGATCACGACTCTCAGCCAATGCTAGGATGAGCGAGTTTGTTTCATAATCCCCGTAGATTAGTCTTGAAACTTCATACACCGTTTTTGGTGTATTTGTGACTAAATCAGCAGCTTCGCGGATTTTGTCATCATACTCAGTGCGTAATGCTTCAACTCTAGATTTAATGTCAAGTACAGGTTCTCTATGACCAGGCAACGCCAGATATCCAACTTTAGATAGGATTCGATCTAGCGATTTGAGGTAGGTCAACATCCCAATTCCTTCAGAATTGTCGAATGCTATGCTTGGGTTCGAACTGATGTTTCCTAAGATATGGTCACCGCTAAAGACGACCCGTTTTTCATCGCAGACATAGCAAGTAGATCCAGACGAGTGTCCGGGAACCCAAATCGTTGATAACTCACCAATACCTGTTTTGAAAGTTGCATGACCCTCAAACGAATGAGCTGTTGGAACAGACCCCACAAGGGATTTGAAGAACTCCGTGATTCTTTTTCGTTGCACCATCATAGTTTCCTTCTCTGGAACTCCGGAAACTGTGATCAGCTCATCGTAGAACTCCTCATAGCGCTCTGCGTATCTTTCATAGTTTAGAACCGCTTCAGCATCTTTATGATGAATCCACACTTCTGTAGGGTCTTTATGAGTGAGTACACGCGCTTTAACAAAATGAGCAGCAAGCCCAATATGATCAATGTGACCGTGTGTCAGAAGAATCTGTTCGATGTCTGACAATTCATAGGACCTGCTTCGAAGTTGTTTCTCAACTTCTGCTAGGCTTTTAGAGGTTTGAGGGCCAACATCAATCAGAGTGAGTGGTTCGCCTTCTATTAGATAACAATTGACATCACCTACAGGAAACGGTGTAGGTACCTCAATCTTATACACCCCATCAATTAAGCCGTTCATGTTCAATTGGACCGAGAAAGGTATTGTTTCTGAAGCCAATATAAAGCCGGTTGTTCACACTAATCAATCACCAAACCATGCAGGTTGAGAGATTATCCCGAATGAAATACATCAGCGGAATTTCAAATTTCAATCCCGGTCTATTTTCATAGCCTACTGGTTTGATTTGTATTCGTTGAACCACTATTGGACACTGAAGCATATGAACCCTATTGAGATTTCATGTAGGTCTTGGCACCTATGTACAGGAGGACTATCCCGATAATCAATGCCAAAGCAATGATAGCGATTTCAATAATTCCCAGTATCAGTCCACGTACTAGCACCAAATACCCATACCAAGACAGCGGTGTAATTGGGATCATGATACCAATTATGATGATGCCTAGACCCATAAGGTGTTGATGCCTTGTAGGGTCGGTTTTCTCCATGTAGCCAAGCACCAGTAATATGATGCCAATCAGAAATCCAAGCGCGAGAAGCGGTGGGATTGGTATGACAAACATTGGTTGTTGCATATGTAGATCTCCCTCAATTATTTGTTTCAATATCAGATTGAAGCAGGATCGTAGTTAAAGCTATTCCCCAACATTATGAAACAAAGTCTGTTTGGACTGGATTCAAATCGTCATAAACCACTTAGTCTGATCAAAAACCGAATTAAAATCAGGAAAAAGAGTAACGCTGCCGCTCTCCTGACGAGTTTAGGTTCTGCAGCGATTTCTTCGATTGTCTATGGTTGGGATTGTCACTATTTCAAGTTCAAACGGTTTCTGACGTCCTTAACTCCATGAGTATTGTGTGCACACTCTAACGCTGCCTCACGAGCACTATGGGTCAAAAGAGTCCCGGAGAGTGTGACAACACCATCTTTGACCCTAACATCCACTTCCTCAGGAGCCACAGCTTGACTACGGTCAATTGCATTAATCAGGTCTGTTGCAATGACCTGGTCAGTAATGGCCTCATTGGGGACCACTGTTAACTTGTTTTCGATGTCAATTACTCCCATGATATCTGATACGAGTTGTTGTGAGCGGAGGATCTTCCA
>RDNZ01000088.1 GCA_011364905.1 Candidatus Thorarchaeota archaeon | reverse complement strand
CCGAGACGGTCGTCCAGTCCCACATCAGCAGATGTACCTTGAATATTCCGAATGGTTCAGTAGTGATCAAGACGGTTATTTCTCAGTGCAAGTTCCATACGGACAACATTATGGCTTACACCTGGACAACTACCAAGGTGATGATATAACTCAGGAGCAGATTCCATCTCACTATTATATTGATATGTGGGGTCTTGACCTCTCTCAGGACACCGAGATGACAATCGTTCTGGAGAATCGTTATCTCACGGGTGTCGTGATTGATCCAAATGGAAACCCTGTCCCAGATGTCACTATTAACATTCCCTGGTCAGTCACAAGCTTTGGGGGTTTCAATGGCTACTTCTCATCAAGCAACACCTCTGATGCTAATGGAGAGTTCAATCTCACGGTCTTTTCAAGCATTATAGACTCTCTAGAAGCAATCCCTCCTGAGGGCAACCCGTGGGGCCGAGTAGCCATTTCTGGTCTGGATGTCACGACGGACACTTCCATCGTCATACAGCTGGCTCAGATAATCACCTTTAGTGGTCAGATTGTGGACCGAGATGGCCGTCCGGTCCCACATCAGCAGATGTCTCTCACTACTAGTTCTGAGTCGTTCAGCAGTGGTCAAGACGGTCATTTCTCAGTACAAGTTCCAGCAGGGCAGAATAATGGATTACACTTAGACAACTACCAAGGTGATGATATAACCCGGGAACAGATCCCATCTCACTATTATCTTGGTATGTGGGGTATTGACCTCTTTCAAGACACAGAGATGACAATTACTCTAGAAAACCTCTTTCTCACTGGAATGGTGATAGATACAAACGGAAATCCAGTGTCGGACGTGTCAATTGATATACCTTGGGCGGTAACTGGGTTTGGGGGTTTTGATGGCTACTTCTCATCAAGCACCACATCTGATGCTAATGGAAAGTTCAATCTCACGGTCTTTCCGAGTATTATAGACTATCTTAAAGCAACTCCTCCGGAAGGAAGCCCATACTCTTCTATAGTTGTAGACAACTACGTGATGTTTGAAGATCAAAATCTCATAATCATTATGACTTCTCCTTTGGAACCAATCAATTCAATCATTGACTTTGACCCGGACACTTTGAATCTTCAGAGTGAAGGATTGTGGGTCACGGTCTATATCGAATTTTCGCCGGGAGAAAGTCATGATATCAGTGACATTGATTTGAGCACGATATCACTGAATGGAATAGTCTTCGCAGATTCGCACTGGTTCAAGATTGGTGATCATGATTTGGATGGCATTCCGGATCTTATGGTCAAGTTTGATCGATTGCTTGTTCAAGGGGTGCTGGAAGTAGGAGAGAGTGTCGTAATCACCATAAATGGCCTCCTGTTGGATGGCACTCCCTTCGGAGGGACTGACACAATTCGGGTGATTTCAGAGCCTCTTTGGACAATCACTGAAGTTGTTCCATATACATCCAGTTTAATGGTTCAACTTGTGATTTCCAGATATGAAATAGAAGGTATAACTTGAGTTTACATATGCTATTGAAAACCCATCGGGTTCACAGATTTGAGTATTCAAATCTTGTTTAGTAAGTGCAGTTCTTACTTGGCTAAACCTAGGAGTTTCGCAAAAATCTATCAAGACTTGCATCTTCACTGGTGCGTTTTGCCCGCTATTGATTTCTCGTAAGAAGGCTACGTACCTGATAGGACTCAATACTTCCATCTGTCAATAATCACATATACGTCTGTATCAGTGGTAGATCTCACGCCAACAATACTTTGCATATCCATGAGGAACGTTTGGCCAAAAATTTACTGGGTTCGGTATCTCTAGGATATCTTGTTTTATATGCTCAATAATAATTAAGAAAATGATTAGATATGATTCCTGATGGAACTTGGCGAAAGAGAGTTTCTCTAATATCAATTGGTTTCATCATAGGTGCAGTGTTATATCTGATAAGTAGAGAGCGGTATCTCCTGTTCCATGGCCTTGTTGAAGTGTTTAGCGTAATGGTTGCATTCACTGTGTTCGCCATTGGGTGGAACTCGAGTAGGTTCACCAAGACCTCATTCTTTGTCTTCCTTGGAGTCGCATACCTCTTTGTCGGATTCATTGAGCTCTTGCATACCTTTGCGTACAGTGGAATGGGTATATTCCCTGAATATGATGCAAATCTCCCGACCCAGCTATGGATTGCAGCAAGATATATGGAAAGTTTCTCTCTTTTAGGCATCCTCTATTTCAGAAATAAGAGGTTTAACGCAAACTCAGTCTTCGCCTTCTATTTTCTCATGACTGCAATACTTGTCGCATTAATCTTCGGGGGAGCATTTCCAGTATGCTATATCGAAGGTGTCGGCCTTACTCCTTTCAAGGTTGTCAGCGAATATGTGATCTCATTAATCTTGATAGGCTCTATTGCGCTTCTAATCCGTCACACCGAGGATTTCGATGTGTCATTCAGAAACCCTCTCTATGCATCCCTATTTCTTGCTGTGGCTGCAGAGTTGTCATTCACTCTGTATGTTGATGTTTATGGAATCGCGAACTTAGTTGGACATTACTTCAAGCTTCTCTCGTTCATCTTTATCTATATCACACTTGTGAGAGGCAGCCTGATTGATCCGTATCACAATCTCTTCAGAAATCTCGAAAAGAGTCGCCAGGAAGAAACGGAGAGAGCAGAAAAGCTAGCTGAGATTAATGAGGACCTTGAGGCTTTCACTTCTGCAATATCGCACGATATCAAAACACCATTAATGGTCATCGAAACGAACGCAGAACTCCTAGATGCCAAAGCTAGGGACGGAGATGTAAAGCGAATCTTGTCTGACATTCAGATTAGCTCGAAGCATGCAGTCAATCTGGTGAATGATTTACTACGACTCTCAAGAATATCATACCAAACGCTCAACCTTGTTCCAGTTGATATCACACAACTCGCTGCAAAGATTATTGATGAACTGAAGGTGTCTGACCCTTCACGTCAGGTGATTATCAAGATACATGAAGGAATGACTGTCATCTGCGACAAGGAGTTAGTAACAATCGCCCTCCATAATCTGATTCACAACTCATGGAAATTCACTGGAAATAACGAAATATCGGAGATTGAGGTAGGAATGCGCCGGGATGGAGAAGTCCCAGTCATATTCGTTCGTGATAATGGAATCGGGTTTGGTCCAGATGAAGCTTCTTCAATCTTCCAGCCCTTCAAACGTTTGGATAGCGCGAAGAAATTCCAGGGGACTGGTATCGGACTAACAATTGTTCAACGAATAGTGAATGCCCATTCTGGAATCATCTGGACGGAGAGTACGCCTGGCGAAGGCGCGACATTCTTCTTTACCCTTGAAGGAAACAGCTCTGCCACATGATGATTGTTTTCCATAGATCCACATGGTCTCATTCGTTTTTGGAGAACGGCTTTTCCATCACGACTTGCTTTGAATTCTTGTTCCTGGGATTCAGAAAAAAGAGAAATCCTCTATAGCAACCATTAAGACATGACTCATTCGTAGAAAGTTCAGTGATTTTATTTTGACCAAAATGTTTGGTACCAACGGCGTCCGCGGTATAATTAACAAGGAATTGACCGTTGAATTGGCTCTTAACCTAGGTCGTGCTACAGGCACTGTACTGGATACAGGTCTAATCGCAATGGCACGAGACTCCCGAATGGGAGGTGAAATGTTCACTCAAGCAGTGATTTCAGGACTGACATCGACTGGTTGCTCTGTTGTCAATCTTGGTCCTGCGCCAACTCCCACTTTGCAGTATATGATTCCCCGACTAGGATGTGTGGGAGGAGTTATGATTACAGCTTCCCACAATCCTCCTCATTTTAACGGAATCAAGGTCATTGGTTCTAATGGAATTGAGACGACTCGGGAGATAGAAAGCGAAATTGAGGCAGTTTACAACTCTAGGAAGTTCAAAACGGCTGATTGGGACAAAATCGGACGAGTCACGCACTACGACTCAGCGATTGATGACTATCTAGAGGGAATCAAATCCCTCGTTGACATTAATAAGATACGGGAGAGGAACCTGAGAGTAGTCATTGACGGGGCTAACAGTGTGGGTAGTATAGGGACTCCACGTCTTTTGAGGGAACTTGGATGCAGCGTTGTTTCACTAAACTGCCAGCTAGATGGCTCTTTTCCGGGAAGAAATCCTGAACCAATCCCTGAGAATCTCCGTGATCTAGCGGCTGCGGTGACCGCCACTGGGGCTGACCTAGGGATTGCGCATGATGGCGATGCGGACAGAGCTGCATTCGTTGACGAGAAAGGCAACGTACTCTGGGGCGACAAGTCCTTTGCTTTGCTTGCCTCCCGAATTCTAGCTAGAAAAAAGGGCTCAACTCTAGTCACGCCTGTTTCGAGTGGGCGTCTTATTGAAGACGTAGCGAAAAAAGCTGGGGCCAAAATAGACTGGACTGAAGTTGGAAGTGTGGTTGTTTCGCACAGAATTGAGGAAATAGGTGCAGAGTTAGGTGGTGAGGAGAACGGTGGAGTCTTCTATCCAGCCCACCAACCAGTTCGAGATGGTGCAATGACTGCGGCTCAGATTATCGAGATGATTGCATCGGAGGGCAAGTCGCTCTCCCAGCTTGTCAGCGAGCTTCCCACTTATTTCAACACAAAGGTGAAAGTTCCAGTTTCTCAGGAGAAGAAAGAACCCATTCTAGAAGCGCTTCTTAATCTGACTAAGGACATGGATCGTATCACGATTGATGGAGTGAAGATCATTCGCGATGATGGCTGGATTCTCATCAGACCATCAGGCACAGAGCCCCTCTATCGTTGTTTCTCTGAGGGGAAAACACAAGAGACTTCCGACCACCTCAATCAGGAAGGTGTTGAGCTCATTAAGCGTGCTGAGAAACTGGTCTGAATCGGCATCAAGGGTCCATAGCGGAATGATATAGCAGTCATAAGCCGATGTGAGGGGCAAAGTGATCTGTGCGCCTTTTGCATAAGGCTTATCACCGACTGCAAGTGATTTACTTCGATTGGAGACGTTTCCTGTTTCTATTAC
>RDNZ01000087.1 GCA_011364905.1 Candidatus Thorarchaeota archaeon | reverse complement strand
AAAGGGAGAGGACTTTCACAAGCCCTCTCACATGTCTGGTTGGAATATCTCATCATACATGTCTTGTAGTCTCGTCTTGTGAACATTCTCTTCTTTGGCTAAGGTTTCAAAGACGGTTCTGTGAGTTGCATTGCCCGTCAACTCAGATAGGGCTTTGTAGAAGCTATTTGCAGCCGCTTCTTTCTTGATTGCCACAATCAATACATCCTGAGGGGATGAAGAAGATTTGAGCGGTATATCAACAAGATACTGGCCCAAGTCCAATTTCTCAACCTCTGCAACAGTGCTGCAGGTAAAAGTTTCGCAAACTCCCTGTTTGAGTGCATCTTGCAGTTTTTTCTTGTGTATGACCTCCTGCCCAGCTAGGTCTTTGAGTAGTTTTGCTGATGCTTTCAGCTCTGAATTATTAGCAGCACTAGTATAGAATTCATAGGCCTCCTCCTCCCTTTGGATGGCAAGGGAGACTAATTCTTCAAAGGTCTTTTGTACGTCATTTGTCAATTTTGTTCCCTAAATTTGCATCAAGTAAGTCCGTATTAAGCATGATGGGCGATACATACAGGACTGACGGAACAATGCTCTAGTCCGTGTTGTTTTCATCATCACTTCTTCTCGGGCACAATCTCTTTCATTCCTGAAGGAAGGTATTTGTGCAATGCCTTTGGTATTTCAACACTGCCATCCTCCTTCTGATAGTTTTCAATGATTGCCACCATCGTCCGGGGATTTGCAATCATAGTGCTGTTTAGTGTGTGTAAGTATGCCTTCTCAGTCCCTCCTTTCTTTAGCCGATATTTGATGTTAAGTCTGGTAGCCTGGTAGGCTGTACAATTGCTGCAAGAACCGCCCTCTCTGTACAACTGCTGCCCTGGAAACCAGAACTCAAGATCGTACTTCTTTGCCGCCACTATTCCAATATCTCCAGTGCAAACATTCACAATGCGATATGGTAGTTTCAAAGATTGAACAAAATCCTCCTCATTCTTGATGAGTTCCTCATGTATTCCCCATGACTCTTCAGGCAGGCTAAACACAAATTGTTCAACTTTATTGAACTGATGCACCCTGAATATACCCTTGGTGTCTTTCCCATGAGAACCAGCCTCTTTTCTGAAACATGCGCTCACACCTGCGAGTTTGAGAGGAAGGTCCGTTGGTTCGAACACCTCGCCCATGTACATTCCTGCCATTGGGTGCTCTGAGGTGGCAATCAGATAGAGATCTTCGCCTTCAATCTTATACATCACGTTCTCAAAATCAGCCAAATCTGTCACACCCTCATATGGCTCGCGTCTCATCATGAATGGTGGATAGATAAGGTTGTAACCTCGTTTGACTAACATCTCAAGGGCCATTTGTTGCATTGCGATATCCAGCAGGACAAGTTCATTCTTCAGATAGTAAAACCTTGAACCTGCTATTCTTGCAGCCCTTGGGATATCTCCGATGTCCAGTGTTTCAAGCAAGTCTACATGACTGTGAATTTCAAAGTCAAAATCCGGTTTGCCGCCCCATTCTTTTACAACCACATTGTTTTCTTCGCCCACTCCATAAGGCACGCTTTCGTGGAGGACATTCGGGATACTCATCTGAATCTTCCTGAGTTCCTGTTCCAGTTGAGCTGCTTTGTTTTCGGCAGCGTTGATTTTGTCGTTTACATCGTTCACTAGTTTGACAAGGTCTGAGTCATCCTTTCCAGATTTCTTAAGTTCACCAATTTGTCTTGAGAACTTGTTGCGTTGTGTCCTGAGGTCCTGTATTCTCTTCTTCAGTTCTCTTAATTTCTCATCAAGCTTGAGAAGATGCTCAAACTCCTCCAGCTTCTGATTGTCACGCCGACGCCTTAGATTATCGCGAACCAAGTCAATGTTTTCCCGAATGAATCGAATATCCAGCATAGAATGATCTCACCTGTCAAGGTTTTGCGCTTTGGAGTATTTTCAGTATCCAGATAAGTCGTTTCCTCGATGGGCGACCAATCCTTTCAACTAAAAAGGCCCGCCGATGGGCATATCTTATTGAGCGTGCATCCTGGACAGTCTGGTCGTCGAGATTTGCAGGTTCGCCGGCCATGGGCACCAATCAGTCTAGCATAATCGTTCCATTGCTCTTCTGGAAGTAGAGCCATCAAATCTCTCTCAATTTTATCTGGTTTTTTGTCGTGCTCACTCAATCCAAGTCGAACAGTCACACGCATTACATGGGTGTCAACCACAACACCCTCACTCAGACCGAACACCACGGAAAGAACCACATTTGCCGTTTTTCGACTCACTCCCGGAAAAGTGATGAGGTCGTCCATTGCGGTTGGAACTTGACCATTAAAGTTCTCAACCAGCATTCGAGAAGTTTTAGTAATGTACTCCGCTTTCTTGTTGTACGATCCAAGAGGTCTGATAATCTTACCAACCTCGATAGGATTTGCGTGTCCCAGTTTTTCTGGAGTAGGGTATCTCCCAAAGAGAGTTGGCGATACCTTGTTGACTCCGGCATCTGTAACACGCGCCGAAAGAATAGTCACAATCAGCATTTCGAATGGATTGCTATGGTCCAAGTAGGTGGCAGGAGCATCAGGATACGTCATCTCTAGGATCTCTATTATCTTCTCTGCTGTCCTACTCAAATCCATCTTTTTTCACCTGTTCTCTGCTACATTAGCAATCTCGGCTTACTGTGGTGCAGCTAGTAAAGAATTCCTTGAAATAAACATCTCCCTTTTTAGGTAAGAATCTAGCTTTTTTCTGCAGACTTAACAAGTCCTCTAGTAGCAATCCATCCAAGTATTATGATGTTCAGTAAGAAAATTATAACGAATAGGTCTGGAGGAGAATATTTGAAAACAAATCCTCCGATAAATGGACCGATTGATGCTATCAGAAATACGATAAACCAGAACATACTGAGGATCTTTGCAGTATCTCGCCTTGGGAGATTCTTCTGGATAATGGTCAATAACAGCAGGTTCCATACAGAATCGTTTACAGACTTCAAAACTAACGCAACAAATGGGGTTGAAAAAATGGCGCCAAGTCCGTTGAATGCAGAGTCAGCTTGATTGCGTACAAACTCCGGGACCCAGTAAGGAAATATGGGTGATATTAAGAGAAGCAAGGCACAGAGTGGCATAAGGCTGTAGATGAGTATTGCAGTCCTTCTCTCACCGCGTCTGTCCGAGAATCTACCAGTTCCGAGCAGCAAAGGGACAGAAACAATGATGGTCACAATGGTCATCAGAGTCAGTCCCGGTATCGGGATTTGAACATCTTCATAGATGTAGAGGTATGAACCGAATCTAAATAGCGAATCGCTCAATGAGTCTAAAACAACGATTGCAATCATTCCGGGCACTGCCTTGAGCAACAGACTAAGAGCTCTCCTATTTTCCTGAATGAATGATGTGAAGAGTGACGCGCCTTCTCGTTTTGTATCAGGTTTACTTCCCTTGAGGAGAATGCCTCTTAGTATTGCAGAAAACACAAGAAACAAGCCCCCTGAAAAGAACATCAAACGAAGTGCAGGTCCGAATCCTAAAGTTGGGGTAAGTATGATAAAGACGCCCAGTGTTATGATTCCAAACACCCTGCCAGCACTGAAAAGCGAAATCCCAAGACCACTATGTCTCTTGGGTATATTGTCCATAATGAATGCAGTTGACCCACCTTTGAAAACGTCCATTGTTGAGAAAAATAGAAGCGCTATGAGAATCCAGGTGAACTCGACGGCTACCCCAATAATCAAGTTGTATGCCGCCATCATAAACATTGCAATTACCGAGAGATTCTTTCTGTTGGAAACATCCCCGACATAGCCCCCAATCAACCGCGATATTGCTGAAACAGCAGCTACGAAGGACAAGACAGCTCCTATCAACACATACTCCCAGTTCAATTCCGCACGGAGATAGACGGTTAGGAATACCCCCATGTAGTTAAATGCAGCAAAGACCCACGAGGTCGCAAGATAGACCGAGTAGTTTCGCCATGAAAAAATCGCTCTGAGTGAATCTACCAGACTTGGGTTCTCATTTTTCACCTCATCAATTCTTTCCTCGATATTGTCAATCCTCTCTCTGATTCTCCTGAGCTTTTCCTTTTCTTCTTTGATTTCCTCAATCCGTTTACTCTCTCGACTTTTAGATTCTATTTCTTCCTGTCTGGCAAGAAGATCCCATTCTATTCTTGAGGATTCATCATCCAAGTCATTTTTGCTCCTTTCATTAGAATTCTGGATGACCTTCACTAATTCTTTATCTCCAAACTGGTTGAAATGTGTACTGCCGTTCCAACTGAGGTCCTCCAGGGGTTTCACTTGACCTCAATATGGACGACGTAAGAATAAGTGGAAGTACTTGTTGAGGCTATTTAGAGGCCTCACTTTTCATACATACTGTACTATTTGTACTATACCGGGGTGTCCAAAACGACCCCGGAAATACGCCGGGTCCATTGCGTTCACCGTGGCTACTACTCGAACACTAGCACCTTAATGTCGCCGTCCGCAGTTGGGATGGCCATGATCTTCTGTGTGCCGATGTCCGCTGTAACCACGAGACTCTCTGGTGGAGCTTTTGCACTGATCAGATTTCTGACGGCCAGCTCGAGATTAATCGCAACGAGCCTGACTGTTTCTGAGTCAGTGAATGGGTCCACCTCACGTCCATTCTCGGGCGTGATGATATCTCCGTATATTGGTTCGATTCCATGTGTTCGTATCATTTTTCATTTTTCCTCCAGTGCGGATATACCGCATTTTTGTTCATTTTTTTGCCAGGGGTTTTACCAAGGTTGAAATTCTTGATCTCCAACTCTTCCATCCATTTTTTATTTCTCTCCTCGAATACTTCATAGTTCTCTAATCTATAGGGTCGGTCTTGGATTCTTACCCGGACCAAGGGAGGTTGTTCCGGAATCCAATTCTCCTTCGATGTAGATTTTCTAGTTGACTCTCACACTGCAGAGAATGACAAGAATCCATACCAACCGTGCCAGCAACGATTCATTCCGACTGTTGTGCTGCCTGTCTTCGCCCATGCTCTAGTCCAATGACTAGAACGGGCTAGGATCTTCACATGGCGGCTGCACTACAGTAGAAATGCCGCGCACAACACCGATTGATAGCAACTCCAATGCTGCACGATTCTTAGTCATGCTCTCGTATAGAGTCCTCATACGGTCAGTGCTAATCGTTTTCACCTCCGTTGCTGGTTGTTGATATGGCGGATCCACTTGCTGTCCGATGGCCACTGCGGCCTATGTTTTTCTC
>RDNZ01000086.1 GCA_011364905.1 Candidatus Thorarchaeota archaeon | reverse complement strand
CCTCCTTTTCAAATGCTTTCTTTCCACGAGGGGATAGGCAGGCAACTGAAATATTGTCAAGAAGACTAAGATAGCGAAATGACTTCACTAGCTGAAAGGTCCTTACCATACCTAGGTTCACAATCTGGTATGGTTTTTTCCCAGTGATATCAGTCCCGTCGAAAAAGACACTGCCGGAGTTGGGTTTCTCGAATCCTGATATCAAGTGAAAAAGCGTTGTCTTACCAGCGCCATTAGGACCTATCAATCCTAACATCTCTCCTCGCTCGATGTCAAAATTGATATCATTGACAGCCGTCAGCCCGCCGAATTTCTTTGTTAGATTTCTGACCTGGAGTATTGTACCCATTCTACCGCCTCCGTATGAGATCCCATACATCCTGCAATCTCTCAAGGACTGGATTCATGACACCCTCCTCAGCAAAACGGATTATCAGAATTAGAATAGTGGCGAAAATCAATAACGAGGCTGCGGCGAGTGGTCTCAAAAGCTCACTCAGCACTGTGAATAGAAATGCTCCGATTACTGATCCATAGATTGTCACCATTCCTCCAATAGCAGCCATTATGATTGCGTAGAAGGAATAGAGTGTTTGATAGACAGCAGGATTCACTGCTGTTAAGTGCAGGGCAAACAAGCCTCCAGCAATCCCTGCGAAGAAGCCACTGATCATGAATGCGATGAGTTTGTAGGTAGTTGTATTGATTCCTGAAGCATCCGCACAAGTTTCGTCATCTCTAATTGCTTTCAGGATTGTTCCGAGCCTTGAATCAACGATAGCTCTCATAATAATCAGAGATGCCACCATGAAACTAGCTACAATGTAAAAGACCACAAAGATATTTCCTAGCCTGGGTAGTCCTGAGATGCCTTCTGTCCCACCAAGCCAGGTCCCGGTTAGAAACAGATTCCAAATAATGAGAGAAAATGCTAGAGTCCCTAGTGCCAAATAAGGTCCCTTTAGCCTTAAACAGGGAATTCCAATTAGAAGACTAAATATTATTGCATAACCGCCACCAATGAAAAGTGCAACAATCCAATGAACACCAACAAATTCGACAAATGCTGCAGTGAAATAGGCAGAAATACCAAAAAAGGCGGCATGTCCAAAACTGACCTGTCCAGCAAATCCTGCTAAAAAGTCCCAGCTTGCTGCAAAGATTGAATATATCATTGCTGTGACTATGATTGTTGAGAGATATACATTCCCAGTCACTGGCACAAGTAGGAGTCCAAATAGGCTCAATAGTGTTATACTTCCTCGGAATGTTTTTGCCCATACCATGAAGCGGCCAATGAGGGACTGCATATCGACCTGAAGACCCATCATCTACTAGTACAACTCCTTCTTTCCTAACAGACCTTGCGGTCGTACTAGGAGCATCACGAGGATTACTACAATCGGAATTATCACTGAGAATGTCGGACTTATCAGAAAGTCCGTGATTGTTGTGGCATAACCCATAATGAATGACCCAGCTATACTCCCTGGAATACTACCCATACCACCAAATATCGTCACTGAAAATGCGAGAAGCAGATATCTCCATCCCATGTTTGGCCTGATGAAATTCCCTGGAGCGTATAAAACTGCAGCAAATCCAATAAGTAATGCGGATATCATGACTGTTGCCATCAGAATCATATTTGTATTGATTCCAACAAGCTGGGCTGCTTCGAAATCTTGAGATACTGCTCGAATCGACTTACCAATCGTCGATCTGTTTATGAATAGTGTAACAAGGGTGACAAGTATCAAGGATCCAACAACCAAAGCTACAAGCTGTGCAGGAAATGTGACTCCGAGAAATGTTACAGTACCTGGGACAAATGGAATGATGAAGTGAGTCTTTGGATCACCCACGAATTTCACAAACTGCTCAAAGAAGAAAGCCAAAGCAAATGTTATCAAGACGATTCCAATATGTGATTCTTTTAATGGCTCCATTAAGCCTAGATACGTGACTGCACTAATCACCACTGCAATAACCAGACTGATGGCTGCAGTTATACCAAATCTAAGAAGGTAGTTGTCTATAAAGATAAAGTAGGGAAGGATCCAATATATCAAATAGGCTGTTATAAGGTAGAATGCCCCATGAGCCAGGTTAAGTATTCCTCCCACGCCATACACTAGAGAGAATCCCAAGGCTAAGAGAGCTAATAGTGATCCTTGCACCATGCCATAGATTAGTATTTCCTCGATCAATTTGTCCACCTATTATTAACCCATTCTGTGAAATCAGTTTTAAAAAGAAGAAACAATCCCCCTTATAAAAAAGGGGGATGTTTTTGTCTATTGATTTCTGTGTTGTCGTGACTCACGGGTTAATACTCCAACCAGTCCACTGAGGTAGCTGTAATGAAGCAGTAACAATTGAGTCAGGATATATAAGACCGCCACTTGACACACATTGTTTTGTACCGTCATCCTGCCACTGGCAGAATAGTGTGTAGCTATAGTCCGGACTTTCTAATAGGTCATGACCTAAAGTCCAAGCAACCCTTCCACCTGCGCCGATGAACGGACTGGCACGGGTGAATCCTTCCATAGCTGTTACAACATCATCCGAGACAAATGACTGGGCCGATTCAATAGCTTGTGCATACATGTACATTGCGTCATAGCTCCCAACAGCTGTATAGAGTGGTTCTGAGTTGTAGTGGTTTAGGAACGCGTCCCAGAATGCTACTGTCTTTGTTGTCTTGTTTGTCCGCAGTGTTGATTGCAGAACAACTTCGTATGCACAACCGCCACCAGTTTCACCCCAATAGCTATCTAGCTGTGACATAACATCTATACCCGCAAGAACACAGCCTGGTTGAGCCTGTGCGTATTGTGTCATCATCAAAATTCCGCCTTGAGCAGATATGATTGGGATTGTTATCTGCGCTCCAGCAGCATCAATCTGTGACCAATATGTCGCAAAGTCTGTAGCTTCAGCTGTGATTGGATAAGCTACATCTGCCACGACTTCCATGCCGTATAATGGCAAGTAACCGTTTAGAAACAAATCCATACCAGCAGTCCAGTCAAGAGCTTCACGAATTATAGCAACCTTCGTGATATTTGCGCCTGTCACTGCTGTGAGGTAGCCGTCCAGATATAGTATGTACCTCAGTAGTGATGATGCCAAAGATGTTGAGTTGATTGGCATTGCTCGGAAGAAGTACTTGTACCTAGCATAGTCATCAATCACGTTTTGGCAGAAACTATCAGTAGAGGCTCCTGTATCGATGAATATCATGTCCTCATCCATTACAGTTTCAACATATGCCAGAAGCGATTCCGTTCTGAATCCGCCTAAAAGAAACTGAGCGTTATCTTCCGTGATTATCTTCGTTGCAGCTGCAGTACCTTTAGAAATATCAAGGTCTGTATCTGCCTCAGATGTATCTTCAGAAATAAGTCCGAAGTAGTACGTTTCGCCGCCTACGGTAATACCACCCGCGGTGTTTATCTCATCGCAAGCAAGATAGGATCCATACCATGCTCCTTCACCTTGGATTTCCGTCATAGGATCTAAGATTCCTACGACTACGATATGATCACTATCGGTTCCTGCTGGCGCCCCCGGTGTGACTAATTGTCCAATTTTCACGGCACCGTATGGTGCAGTGGGTATGAACATAAAGCCTACAACGGCTATGGCTCCAATTATTACGACGATAACAACTATGGCGGCAATTTGCTTTGATTCCATAGTTTTCTCTCCTTCAACTCTCCTCACGTAGTGAGATGTGTTCAACATTAACAGATATCGCGGTATTTAAGTATTGGTTAATTTCGCAGGGGTCATTTGAGCTGAATGTATCATATTTCTATTGAAACCTTTCAATATCGATAGTCTGTCCACTCATATGGGCCTTCGAATGAAGGGGGGCATTCGTTTTAGCAGGGTATTACTCTTGAATACCAGCGAGATATTTCGCAATCTTCTTTCTTAAGTCAATATCATATTGCTTCAGGATAGCCACATCTTCCATAGCAGGACTTCCTCCTCCATGAACGCCAGCTACCGCTGAAACTCCTCCAATGGATGAACACAGCATATCGGACAATGCACGATAGAGCTTGTAGATATCCTCAGAGGGAACATCTTCTTTTCGTTTCAGATACTTCTGAAGAAGCGGTCCGATTGTTTCATCATAATAGTCCGCTTCATGAGGGAGTGTTGCAGGTAGTCCACCTGCTAAATCAGCAAGAATCTCCAATTCATGATAGTAGTTCTTCCCTGCATGCTTCCGACCTACATTGCAGAAGACGGTGTCAGGCAACATGGTTCCCGATTCGTCTTTCGTTCCTTTGTATGCAGCGGCTATTCCTGCTGCATAGACGAGCTCACTCACACTAATCAGATCCGCTAGTTTGGACTGTACGTGTTTCTTATCCTCGATGCCACTGTACTCGCTGACCAATGCACTGAAACCGAGAATGATCTCGGATGTCGCTGGCTTGCACCCAGTGTAACTGTGCCTATGATACAGAGCGAAGAGTAAAGCGGCCCAGCCTCCAAAGGCATGTTCTCCCTTACCCCCACTAAGGAATACGCGGTCATTTGGAATGAACGCATCATCGAAGATAATGAAGTTCTCCACATCGCCGACATCACCGTACGGACATTCGTAAAAGTCACGTTTATGACTTGAAGCGCGGGTCACAAGTTTGACCCCATCCCAATCCCCTGGTATCGCGAAAGCAACAGCATATTCATCTTCTTCAGGGGTTAACATTCGTGTAGGAAGCACAATGATCTCTTCTGCCACTGCCGCAGCTGTGATGTGGTTCTTTGCGCCTCGGACAACAATACCATCATCTCGATGTTCCACGACATGAACATACAAATCTGGATCTGCTTGCTGGTGCGGTCGCAAAGACCTGTCGCCCTTAACATCAGTCTGAGCGCAGCTACCAATGATGTCGTTTTCCTGCCAGTATTTCAGATATTTCTTGAATCTCTGATTGTAGGGTTGGCCAGTCATAGCTTCTGCGCGATGAGTTATGATTGACAAAGCATTCATTGAATCGATGCCCATACAGCGAAAGATGCACCCTCCAGAAATGCGGCAGATCTTCCGTGTGAGTTCTTGCTTCTTTAGAAGGTCATCGACGCTCTGATGAATGTGAGTAAACCGATTAATCGTGCCAAATTCCGGCGACTCTACATTAAGGAGATCTTTGAACTCCGGATCATTAACCTTATCCAACGTCAAAGCCAGTGTCTTTGCGGTACCTTGAAGTCGAGGGTCATCTCGTCCGACATTTTCTCCATTGATAATGACATTGTGTTTCATGCCATAGATCTTCTGTAGATATTCCTCACTCGTTTTCATGGTAATCAACATCTATGACCATGCATTCTTGTACTTAACTTAAGTGGTCCATAGAGGACTCTGTGAATAGTTGGGCCGCATCATAGTAATTCAGTTGACCTCATGAACGGAAGAAGGACTGGTGATTTTGGGCATTTGCACAGTTTGGTAAGCTTCAAATATTGAGCATTGACATAAAATGTTTTCAATTCGCGTGTCACTGGAGACCAGTGATAACTGACCATGGATGATATGAACAACCGGTCCCAGTGACAAGGGAGGAGAGTATGAATTGCAACGGTCAATTATGAAAAGGGAAACAAGCTGTATTCTTGCACTTGTTCTTGCGTGCTTGATGGTGTCAACACAATTCATTGGATTACTGGATACAACCTACATGGTTGCACCTGAGGATGTTGAGCCATTAATGCCTGTGGAAGAGAGAGCGATTGCTTCCTTGGATGATATGCCTTTACGCATGGA
>RDNZ01000085.1 GCA_011364905.1 Candidatus Thorarchaeota archaeon | reverse complement strand
CTGACTTTGCGAGGACCATTGAAAAAGGAACGGCACCTTCCTTCTTTGTTGGCATGACATGCAGAGAGGTGCTTGCCAATGCCTTCGCGCATCTGAACTATCACACAGGTCATCTGGCTGCCATCCGGAAAGACTGGGAAAAGACCAGAACTGGTTGAGCAGAGATTGAGGAACTCAGCCTACTGGGGTCGCTTCTTCCCAGAAGTGAATGAAAAGATCACGGCACCATGTATGACCGTCTTTGTCCTGCAGCCTGAAACCTGTGTAGTCAAGATGGCCATCAAGATCTGGCAAGACAAGAATCGCTTCGGTTTCTGATAGTATCACTACATGATCCACAGTTTTGAGATGTCTGGGTTCCATCAACTTTCCTCTGAATTTACCAAAGTCCGGAAGCCTTTCCTCAGGAATCTCAGGTATTCCAATGTCTGCTGGTAGGACAACCCTGAACTCCACTCCTCTCTCCATGCTCTCCATAAGAAGAGGAAAAGTGCTTGACAATGCTTGGTCCGATAGGATCCAGACGTATTCATTTGCCCTTGAGATTAGGCTGTCTACCTGTTGAAACAGTCTAATCGCATTGTCGGTAAACTCTGCCTTTGCTAGGTCTCCAACTCGGTTAATGAACTTCCTCGGCAGTTTGGATAATGTATGAATCATGAAATAGTCCTGATACCTAATTAGATATGATAGCGATGGAAGAATCTCTTGAAGTTGTGAACCATATGGTGTGATAGAATATGCTCCGTCGGAACCTTTCTCTATTAACTTGGCTTTTGCCATTCTGGCGAGATGCCTTGATGTTTCCTGCACCGTCAGATTGAGCGTTGAAGAAAGTGCTGTCATCTTTTCCTGATGCTCAACTAAGATTTTGAGGATTCGTAGCCGGTCCTCGTTAGAGAGTTCGAAAAGAAGTTTAGAGAGTTCTTCCATGCAGTTTTGATACCCCACCTTGCTAATAATTCATACTCTATTTGGAAACTATGTCTGACTGCTTGGGATGTTTGTTTCAATAAAAAGATTTAAAAATAACTATTGTTAAATAATTTTGGGAGTTTTATGTCAGTTAATTCCAAATCATTTCAAATCATAAACGTCTTCGCAGTTGTTTTCACGATTGCGATGAATATGTTAGCAAACATCTTACCATTCAATGGAGTAACCACCGGTGCTGTTTCGGATTCTTTTCCGAACTACTTCACACCACAGGGTTATGTCTTTGCAATCTGGGGAGTAATCTATGTCCTTCTCATAGTCTTCGCTTTCTATCAGGCGAAAGCCAATCAAATAGGTGAGGCCTATCTTACAAAAATTGGCTACCTCTATCTGATTGGAGCCTTTTTGAATGTGGCATGGTTGCTTGTTTTTCATTACTCGTATGGAAATACCCCTTTGCTAGTCTGGACTGAACCACTGATTGTTGGTCTTCTGATTGTTCTGCTCCTCACCTATGTCCGACTTGAGATAGGTGTTAAGGAGGTACCCATGAAACAGAAGTTCGCCATTCATCTTCCTGTAAGTGTTTATGTTGGCTGGATCTCTTTGGCCACCATAGCAAACACTGCAGCAGTCCTGAATTCATCCTTTGTGTTTCCATTGGAGGTGCAGTACCTCTGGACAGCACTGGTTCTCATTGTCGCATTAGTCATCACATCACTCATGATCATACTTAGACGCGACATAGCCTACGCTTTGGTGGTGATCTGGGCAGTCCCTGGGATTGCTACAAAGTGGGCAACGATTCCACTGATCTTCTGGACTGCAACAATTGTGACAATCATCGTGATTCTACTTGTTCTTCTAGTTCCGTTAATTAGAAGGAAGAGTCCAGTAGACTATTACCTTGTTAGAAACCTTGAGTAGTCAAAGATGGTGAGAGGTCGCACCTCTCACCTATTCCTTTCTAGCTTTCTTCTTCAACGATATCGGGAGCTCGGATTATTTCTGTTTTATATGGTGATTCGTCGGTGGTCACAAGCAAGTGATTCTCCAGTGCTTTCATTATGGCCTGGTAGACTCGTCCCTCTTCAAGGCCGCATGCTGATATCTCTGAGGCCAGCTCTTCAAGTTTGAACTCCTCTCCGTGCTTTCTTGCAATCCGCTCGTCTGCGCAGGTAGAGGTTGGGAATTTCTTTTCCTCGTCCAACTTGTATGTTCTAAGCAGAGCACCGTCGAGAATATCATCGAAGAGTGAGTTGAACTGCCTTGTTGTGTGTTGGTCAAGGATGACAACCGGAACATCCTCCATTGTTTCATCAAAGATGAATCCAACAGTCTTTGTAAATTGGATCATTCTTTCACGTTGTTCAGCTGAGGGGTTTCCAGTTGTTATGAATGCACAGATCAGCTTGTTTGTCGATATGACTCTGACAATGTCTGAGATAGGAATCAGTCCCCATTCTTCTGTTGTTGTTTCAATGTCAAATTCACCACGGAAGCTTGTGATTGCAGATATGAAAGCTGAAATCACAGATTCTTCTAGACCCTCTCTGAGTATCTTAGAATAGACTGGAAGTCCACTGTCTTTATGAAGCACAATCACTCCAAGAAGACTTCTGATGTCATCAAACCGCTTCTTTACTGCAAGGGCTATCTTGTTCTGCTTCACTCTTCTTCGTCTTGCACTCCTTCTGTACCCCACTGCTCCCACAACTGCTACTAGACCTAGAATAGCCCACCAGTATCTTGTTGAGTACAGCATCAAAGCAGTTGTGAAACTTCTTGTTATTGCGAGATGTACCGGAGGCAGCGCATCAAGAACATAGTTCTCAGCTTCGCAGGAGATTTGGACATAGTAGTTCTCGTCCGCATCGGGCATGGTTATGGTGGCTTCATAGATTCCCGGAGTTGACGACTCAGCTAGAGCTACAGGGTCTTCAGCAAATCCACTTGGGGTTCCGATTATTATTCGATAGAACACGCTTAATCCTGACACCGGATTTCCAGTATCTGTTTCTGTTATATTGACCCTTAGAGATGTGGGCATTAGTTCCAGTCCGCCATGCCCCTCGAGTATTTCTACTGAGATGGGTATTTTCTCAACAGTGAACGAGAACTGCTTGGTTGCTACATGGTGGTTCGTCTTGTTTGCCGATATTGTCAGAGACCAAGTTCCAGTGGCAATACCTTTGATAGTGATTAAATAGTATCCTAGGCCTTCGCTCATTCCAATCTCAAGTCCAGGGTCTTGAGTGATAACTGAGATATTGGCCCCGTCAACATTCACTGGGGTTCCGATATCTGTTCGGTTATAGTAAATCACTAGCTGATAGTTTTGTTCGAATCCCACCCGTACTGAAGATACATCTCCCTGAAATCCGATTACGGTGGGAATCTTGGTAACGACAAGAGTGAATGCAGTGCTCGAACTCTGATAATTCTCCAAAGAGCTCCGGAAGAGAACTGTAAAGGTTCCTAGTTCCGATGGAGTCAAAGTGAAGTTATACAGTCCGCCTCCTATGCGTACTACATCTGATATGGTTAGTCCACTTGGCGTAATGGTGACATTGAAGTCCGCTAGGTCAAGTGGATTCAGATTATCGTCTTGGAATCTGAGTTGGACTGTGAAGTTCTGATCCAACGCTGTACTTGCGCTAGATGGTAATGACGTTAGAATAGTCGGAATACCTGTGGCTGTCAGTGTGAATGTCGCATACTGCGTCTCATGATTAATTATGCTAGCACTGATGACAATTGAGAACGAACCTGCTGCAGTTGGTGTGAGCGTGATTTGATAGTTTCCATCAACGATGTGAGAGAAGTTATCGTGGTTTAGTCCTGATGGGGGTGTAATTGTCACCACCTGTAAATCGGCTCCAGATAGTCCACTGCCAGTGCTGTTTCTATATTCAACGACCAGCACGTAACTATTGCCAAATAGAACGACATCCACAGTACCATTGAGAATCTGTAGTTCACTGCCTGTTTCACCAATGATTAGTGTGAATGACTTTGATGTATTGTAATGATACATCTTTGACAAGGTCACAGTAATTCCGTATATGGCTGACACATTACAGGTTATATCCAGTGAGTAGAGCCCATTGTTATTGTCTATGAAATTAGTCCATTGGAGACCCTCTTGCGGTCCTGTGAATATGATTGTAGGTAATGCTCCTCTGACTCCAGTATCGTTGAGGAGTTGGTAACTTAGTTGGAGCGTGAAGGTTTCTTCTAGTCCCCTTTCCACTGGAATTGCTCCAGCATTCAATAACTCCAACGTTGTTGGAATGGCGGTCACAGAGATTGTGAATCCTGTGATAGAGCTCTGGTAGTTGTCAGCAGACGCCCTGAAGAGTAAGTTGTAAACAGAAATTTCTGAGGACTGGAGAGTTATATTGAACAAGCCACTGCCAACAGAAGTTGCTGATGAGATCATGATCCCACTTGGTGGATTCAGAACTGTGATATTTGCGGAGTCTATTGGGCTGAGGTTGTCATCTTGGAATTGGAATAACAGCTGCAAAACGAAGCTTTGATTCACTGAAACTGTCGTGCTTGTCGGAAGTGAAGTCAGTATAGTTGGTATTACTACACTCGTAATTGTGAATGTTACATACTGAGTTTCATGATTGAAGAGAGTAGCACTGATGACAACTGAGTAGGTTCCAGTTTCAGATGGTATCAGCGTAATCTCATAGTAGCCATTACCAATGTCAGTGAAAGCGGTATACATCAATCCAGATACTGGTGTCACAGACACGACATTGAAACTCGCTGCCTCAAGACCATCACCTGTACTGTTTCGGAACTGCATTACTAGCCTATAGCTGTCCCCATACCGGACAATGTCCGAGGTGCCATTGATTAGTTCCAGTTCAGTCCCAGTTCTCTCAATGATAAGAGTAAAAGAATCGGAGGCGCTGTGATAGTACGTCTTGTTGAGAGTGATTGATATCGGATAGGTGGCTGAGATATCGCAAACGATATCAACTGAATAGTGTCCGTTGTTGTTGTCAACAAAGTTATTCCACGACAATCCTCCTCCTGGTCCTGAATGGCTGACATAAATGCTAGCTCCAGAAACTCCTGTTCCATTAAGCAGATCATACTCCATCTGAACAGTGAAGACCTCATTCAGTCCTCTCTCGATTGGGATTGCCCCCGCATTCAGAATCTCAAAGGTTGTCTGTTGTGTTGCGATTACAATAAACTGTGTGGAAATATCATCAAAGTAGGGTCTTGAAGCATTGACTATAACAACAAACCGGCCCTCTCTGACTAAGGATGTATTGAAGTCAGCCTCCCACCATTTCTTAGCATAGTTCTGTGCGAATGCTATAACCAAGCTTGACCAGTTTGCTTCAATTGTTACACTATCGTCTAGGAGATACTCGTTCGTGTCTGCATCCTTGAGTGTGATAAGGTTAGAGATGGTCTGACCGTAGTCCGTTTCAATGACTGGGTAGGTTGCAGCAATCGAGGCTGAGTGATACAAATCGAATGACACGGACCGGAAGGCTATCTCAGTCCCGTTTGTCCACAATACGTCTACCGACCATTGTCCGGCGGTAGTGTTTGCTGAACCAAATGTCCATGTAGAACTGGTGACTGCACCACTTGGCATAGTTGTGATCGAATCGAAGGCCCAAGGGTTGTCATTTGGCCGGACCCATGTAATATTGACCGGGTCGCCCTCTATTGGCGTCACACTGGCTGTGCCTATCTCTACTTGTATTCTCGTATCATTACCAGGTCTGAAGAGCGAATTTTCCAGCCATAATCCATTGCCTGGATTGTAGACTTGCATTGAAACATTCTTGGCATAATTCGGACCGTTGAGGTCGATTTTCCACCATCCACTACGACTGAGTTCACTCGTGGGTATGTGTATCTGTCCTGGCGTTAGAACGCAGTTGTTTGTAATGTTGTTCA
>RDNZ01000008.1 GCA_011364905.1 Candidatus Thorarchaeota archaeon | reverse complement strand
CATAACAGCTGCGGAGTTATAGAGACCCTCCTCTGCCGATTCATTAATCCCTGCTACAACGAGGTGTCCATTCCGAGACCATTTGACTAGTTCTCTCGATAAAGGACCAGAAGGTATCTTTTCAGAGGCTCGCTCCACCTCTTCATACGAATTGAAATAATAGCCAGAATTCGCCATTTCCGGGAGAACTAATATATCAACATGATTGCTTTCGGCATTCCCTAGCAAATACTTAGCTTGTTCCACATTGTAATCAATATCCCCAAGTCTCAATTCCATTTGTGCAAGGCCTAATCGCAAGTGCATATCACATCCTTAGGTTGTCAGAGTCTGGGATATCCAGTATCTTACTATAATATTGCCATTAAAGCAGATAATGAAACATCTTTGGAGTTCTAGAAGGATAAGCTAATAAGAGAAAATCGCTGAGCCTCAAACGCCACGAGAACTATGGCCTAGGTGGTGTACCGGCAGCATAAAGGATTGTGGCTCCTTTGAAGGGGGTTCAATTCCCCCCCTGGGCCCCATTTAGTTTTGTATCGTCTGCATATCTGGAGAGGCGGATTTGCTATGGAAAAGGGCCTGAACTCTGCTTCTTAGAAGACAGTAAATTCCAATATTCGACTGCTTTTTTGGCGAACTCTCCAGTCAGGTGGCCTAAGGCGTCTGAAGGTGTTAGAATCTTCAATTCCTTCACATCGTCACCAGCGACAGGCACACCATCAAGAACTTCTGTGATAAACACTATGAAAACCATCTCTGTCTGATTTTTCAGTAGAGGATACGATGCAAGAAAATCAGCGACTCTGATTTGTAAGCCAGTTTCTTCTTTGACTTCACGAACAATGGCATCTTCGAGTGACTCTCCCGTTTCAACAAACCCACCTGGGAGCCCCCAAAGATCCTTGTTTTTCGAACTTACAATCACAAGTTTCTCATCTTTGAAAACAAGAGCTGCGACGGCGGGGATTGGATTGCTATAGTATTTCTTTTCGCACTTTAAGCACACATAATCCCAGTCTTCATCGTCGGAGGCAACAAGCGCACTTCCGCAATTCGTACAATAACGGTGTTCCATCTAATCTGTCCTCATGAAGTACTAAGCTAGCACATGCTTGAATCTTTCCAATGTGCAAGACTCTTTGCTGCTTTTGATAGGTTATGAGTAGAAGGTGACTTGAGAATCAATCAACTGAAGGAGCTATTCAAGAGGCTCTTTCCCTAAGTTGGTTTCTCGCAGCTCAGCAAGTCCCTCTTTGTAGCCATCAACTATTAGAATGTCACCAACTTTCAAACGTAGTTCACCTAGTGGTCTATGCAGCCAAAAGCCCTCACGTTTCACAGATAGGACATACAGTCCGTAGTTGTCATCAAGTGCCAGTTCCTTCAGGGTCTTATCAACGAGGGGGCTTGTTTCTGGAAGAACGACTTTTGCAACAATCTCGTCGGCTTCATTCACAATGTTCTTGATTATTGGATGAGTCTGAAAGCCACTCAATTGGACCATTGCCATCTCCCACGCGGCATCAGCAATCTGTTCCGTGGCAAATGCGATTTGGATTAGATCAGCTCGTCTACTCACATCTCCCTGCATGGAGAGAATTTCCTTAGTCATGATATCGCAAAGATCATCCAATCGGTCCTCCATCTCCGAAACCTCTTCTGCTAACTCGGCGTCATCAAACGTCACTGCTGCGTAAGATAGTGAAACCATGAATTCAGAGGTTTCCTTCATTTCAAGCATCAGTCTTTCAAGAGCCTCCTCTGGCTCATTGTCCTCTACTGATGGTTTCGGTGTTACTTTGCCACTTGCAAGCTGTTCAAGGCTTTCTATTTCATGCTCTGATCCACGTGCAAACAGGATTTCACCTTCACGAACCACATGCGTTGAAGGAGGATTCAGACGCCATTCACCATTCATTCTTGTTGCGATCACATCCACATTGATGTCACATCGCTCCCATATACCATCTACAGTCTCACCGATGAGTGGAGACTTTGCTCCGACACGAGCCATAGCCAATCGTTCTTCGGTGTAAGCAAACATACCAGTGAAGAGGGGGTGCATATCATGATCGCACTCGACTAGTGCTGCCATATCTGCTGCTGCTGCAGATATCTTGTTTGCAGAGGCAGCCACTCGAAATAGACCAACTGCTAATTCCGCGTCCTCTTTATCTCTTACCGAGAGAGAGAGAGACATGAGCAATTGATAGCCCAATCGGTCAACTCTGTTTTCAAGTTCCATTACGTAGTCGCGCAATTCCTCGTTTGAGAACAATAGCGCTGAATATGCCAAGTCAATCATGAGCTCGGAATATGTCTTCATCCAAGTAAGAAGGTCCTTGGCAGACACAAACTCATAACTCATTTTCTCGATTTTTGTGTGTTCAGAACCCATATCAAATTCCTCCTAACAGACTTGCAAACATGAAAAGAAGGAAAATACCAATAACATCACTTGTTGTCGTGACAACAGGAGCAGAGAAGTTGTCGGGGTCTAGCCCTTTTCTAAAAGTAATAACCGCGATAATAAGTCCAACAGCCATGACAGCCAAGATTGTTGTAACGCCTGAGAGCAAAATAATAGTCCAAAGAGTTCCAAGGGGAAGCGTGTTGAATCCTAACAGCATGGATACCGAGTATGATAGTATGGTCAAGAATGTAAAACCTATCGATGAGGACAATAAAAGACCAAGGACAGATCCTTTAAGATTATCAGATTTGAGAATGCTTTTCTGTGTGCTACCTGTGTATAGCTCGGTCGTGATTCGGGAGGCCAGAACTGCTGCAATATCGCCACTCTGATTAACAAAGGCGGGTACGATGAGTAAGAAAACAGGGAGACTTAGAAGGAGGGTTTCATGTCCCTGAAGAACTTGTCCGCTGATGATAGAGAGAATTGCCACCGCCAATAAGAGCGGTAAGCTCTCCATTATGATACGTCGTGCTGTGTATTTTTCGCTCATACCAAGAAACCTCCATAAAGACTTGCAACCAAAAATATGTATGTAACGCCAAGTATGTCGCCTATTGTGGCCAT
Organism: Candidatus Thorarchaeota archaeon; assembly: GCA_011364905.1. GTDB lineage: Archaea > Asgardarchaeota > Thorarchaeia > Thorarchaeales > Thorarchaeaceae > SMTZ1-45. The sequence goes on along the minus strand of RDNZ01000008.1, from coordinate 77,879 downwards.
TGCAGGAATCGTAATGTTATCAGGATCCAAGCCTCTCCTGTAGCTCGTAAAAGACACGATGATAGTAATTGTAACCTGTGTCACTGCAGCCATTATGCCAGAAGCAAAGCTAATTCCTACCAGTCCAATGAAACCAATCGTTGGAATCTTTAAGGCCATGTTGACCATATAGGCAACTGCTCCAACAAAAACGGACGTTGCACCACTCAAAAACAGAGCAGCTTGGATGTTCGATGTCAATTCGGTGTTCAAACCCTTGTCCCAACCCATTACTCCAAGATGCAGAGCACTACCAAGTCTTGAACCGAGCGCACTGCTTATGCAGCCTCGCAGGTCAAGTACTGCTGGAATCAAGACAATTAGACCGGGCAGAAGCATAAGACTCTCTTTCATTCCACCTAACACAAGGCCAGCAAGGAGTTCACCGATGGTCGCTCCCAGAACCACAGGAAGTGTTTCTCTGAATACCTTTGAAGTAATGCTTAGAACTACACTCTTCAATGAGAATCACCTCGAATATGCTTCCTTTCACCTCCGGTTGAGAGCCATCCAGTCGGCATTGACTTGGCACTTAAGGATAGCTGTGTGACATAACGGAATTCTGGAAGAGAAACTGAAAGCGAGCACAATCTTTGATTCAACTGGTCTTTCCGCCCAAGACATTGCTGCAGTAAGAATGGTGTTTGAAACTGCAAAAAAGAAGAGATTAGGAAAGAGAGTCAATCTATTTGGGTAATAATCGCATAAACGATTGAAAAAAAAGAGAGGGAAGTTCTGAACATTTACATGTTCAAAACTTCAGTTTGGCTTCACCTGAAGTGAGCTCTAGTAGAGGGCAGTAGCAGGTATATGAATACAATCAGGTTGACTATGAATCCAGCCAATCCGATGTAGTCGGTCATCAATGCGCCAATGCGCAGAACACCGCCTAGAACTGCCAGTAGGTTGAATATCAAGGCCCATAACCAGGCCCAACCCTTCAAGGTGTACAAACCATAGAAGAGGATCAACCCAATTAATCCTACAATGAATAGGATTAGAGCTGGAAATGCAAATAGGAATGCAAATGGACCTAAGAGCATTGCCGCCATAATTAGCAGTCCGCCAGCCCATAGATTCAGCAATGCTCCGATGAGCTGCAGAATCGCTAGTATTAGTACTCCGGTTGGTTTACCAGACATATGTCTTTCCTCCGAACCACAACGGGAGTTGTGGGTCTTAAATGGAATCGCATCCGATTATTTAAGATAAACGTGCGTATTACACAACCCACAAATGTTCATTTTCGAGCATGTTTCTAGAAATCCTGAGTAGCAGAAAGAGTTCCATACAACTATCGTTCAACCGCCTTCAATGCAATTATTTCATCCTCAAGGTCATCAATGCGATGTGTCATCTCGAGGAGTGTGTTAAGAAGTACTGAGAGGAGATATCCATAGTTCACCGTGTAGCGATTCTCGCTCCGACCAATGATATTGGCCTCCTCAAGTCGTCTTGCAGCATTAGTTATTGATTGCTTTGAGACCCTTCTCTTGTCAATACGCTTGTCGACAGCCCGTCGAACCTCACGCGGTTCAACTGGGTCACCCTGCAAATCTTCCAGAAGACTGTAGAGGACCATTAGTCCTGCGCTCATTCGCGGATTAATCAACTTCGCAAATGCTAATTCCAAGTCAGATGTCATGCTTCTCTTCCTACTCCCTTGTTTTGGATGTCTGTAGTACACGCTAGGTACATGAAAAACCTTCTCTTAATACTACTCGGGCTTTACAGGGCCTGAATAAAGACTATCAAGCAATAAACGTTTACTCCATTTTTGAACTTTACAAAAAGATGATATCTAAGTGTGCAATCTATGTTTTGAGCGTGTCCTTGGTTGGTTGACGCACTAGAGCGAATAATCTTCGTATCAGTAATTCATACAGACCTTGAGAGTGTGGACAAGGCAAGACGTGTCGTGAGAGAAACGAGGCCAGAAGTTGTGGCAGTCGAGTTAGATCATGACAGATACAATCAGTTGATGAATCCTCCAGAAAACCAAGAGATTCAAGACCCAAGTTCCGGAGATATGGCCCAAAACTTGATGCAGCAACTTGCCATGTTGGAGAGTAGTCTGGGCGGCATCACAGGGTCAAATGTGGGAGACGAAATGATGGCCGCGATTGAGGAGGGTCGAGCTATTGGAGCTAAAATAGCTCTAGTGGACCGTCCGATTTCAGCAACCGTTCAAGCAATGATGCAAGTACCAGTAGAGGAAATTTACAAACTAACAGGTATGTTGCCAGATGCAACCAAAGACATCGAGGAGGGGGGAGCAAGTGATCTTCTCTCCATGCTTAAGGAAGATGGAGCGGTAGACGACATCATGAGTCAATTCAGATCAGAGTTTCCACATCTTGCACACGTCCTCATTGAGCAGAGAGACCAATATGTAGCTGAAGCACTTCACTTCATCTTGAATGATGTTCAGGGGAGAATCGTAGCAGTCCTTGGAGCTGGTCACATTCAAGGCGTAATCAAGGCTCTAAAGCATCTCTCTAAATGAGGAACTCATAGACTCAAAGCCGCAATCAGTTCTTCAATGCCTTCTCCAGTTTTCGAACTTATCCTAAAAACGGGTAGGTCGGCATCGACTTCTCGGATGTCTGCTTCGAGGGCGTCAATGTCAAACTCGAGAGCTTCGGCTAGGTCAATCTTGTTTATAACAATCATATCAGCGCTTTTGATGGTTAGGGGGTGCTTTTGTATCATGTATGGACCCTCAGTGACGCTCACGACAACTACCTTCTTGTCTACACCCAAGGAATAACCAGCAGGACAAATCAGATTCCCGACATTCTCAATGAAGACAATATGATAGTCAGCAAGTTTGACTTTTTGGAGTGCAACCTTAATCATTCTTGCATCTAAATGGCATGCAGTCCCAGTATTGATCTGGACTGTATCAACGCCGTGTGCTGCTACACGGTCTGCATCTATTGTTGTGGCGAGGTCCCCGGCAAACATGAGTATACGATACTTTTTGCCAAGACGCTCACAAAGCGCCTCTATGAGTTGAGTCTTACCTGTTCCTACGGACCCCATGATATCGAGGGAAAAAACCCCATGAGCCTTGAAATTTTCAGCATTAAGTACTGCTGCGTTCTCGTTCGCACCAAAGAGGTCTTTCCGGATATCAATGGTTACCGTCTTCCTTGCATTCTCAGGTTCATTCATCTGGTCTCAGTCCTCCTGTTGAGGTAATTCGCGGATTGCACTATCTGAGTAGATATAGCTACCAGCAATTGGGCGGATAAGTGTTCGTTCAACGACAAGTGCCACAAAAGCCCAGAGAAATGCTTGGAACATATCAATTGATGCTGCAATCATATTGACAATGAGTGGATCGATGAGAGAATAGAAAACCGTCATGGTAGGCATGAATCCTCCTATGAAACCGCTTCCAAGGATAACAAGAATATAGTACCTCAGATTGTCCCGCTTAGCAAAGTAAATGGCATACCCCGAACCAATACCAAGACATATGTTTCCAAACATAGGGAGAATCGGAAGCTCAGTACCCGATAACGCCCCTGAGATTCCAATAATAGCTCCAATAAGCGCACCTCCCGGAATACCACCTACAATACCGCCCAGAATTGAAAACATGAAACCGGGTGTCAGAACAACCACATTAGGAATAATCGGAATCTGAACAGCATACCTAACGACAATACCTAGAGCCGCGATAATTGCTAGCATCGTTAATGCAGCAGTATTAGATCGTACTGGTACAATTGACATGGAACCTTCCTCAGTCGTGAGCTCACTGAGGCGTCTGCGGCCAGCTCTGCAACAAGAAGTTTTTGGTTGCTTCGTACCACTCATCTAATTGTGCAAGAATCTCTCGTCGCACCTTATCTGTGGATATTGCACTATATTCGTAGTAATAGCCCCCTCTATCAATAAGCTGAGTACTGCGGTCAACCAGATTCTTCTTGTGAAGCTTGTTTAAAACTCGTTGTACAGTACTTCTGTCCTTTCCGATGAGCTCGCTTATCTGCTCAACTGTCTTTGGTCCATCTATCAATGTGAAATACGTGTCAATCTCACTATCTCTGAGACCAAAGGCACAGCACAGGAGGTCTGAGGGCTTTTCGAAGCTCTTACTGAATAGACCAACCATTGGCTCCCTACTACTCATCGTAATCATCAGAACAATAAAATGGATGCTTTAAAGGGTTGTGTAAGGTATATGCACAACCGAAATGTCGATAATACTGCGTTTCAAATGCCTTGAACACTTGCTGATTATGGTGCACATGTATGGATTTTAGTTCATTCCATAATAATCGCGATCAGGATGATTGGTCAAGACCTGAAGTAGCTTCTCGCAGACTTCAACCGATCAATCTTGCCCCTCTAAAAGGAGCTATTGAGTCTGACCCTGTCAGAGCACGTGTTCTGAAAGTTCTGATTGAGGATGGAAATTGGGTCACAACAGCCGACCTCTTGAGAGCGGCACGCCAAGAACGACCAATAGTTGGCGCTGTGACCATTGGAACTATGTTGAAGGGGATGAACGAACTTGTTGCATCGCGTTTGATTCTTAGTAGGACTTCGCTTACCTCAGGTATTGATTGGGCGGAATGGAGAATCAATCCAGATTGGCTTGAACCAACAAGAAAACTGCTTCACATGATGAGAAGACCAAACTTCAAACCTGCATCATCAGAAGACTTCCCGGGAAGAAGTGAAAGACTGCTGAACGATTTGACTTAAGGCAGATACTCAATTATGAGTATTTAACATATTATGGGTAGATTAATAAGATACTGCCTGCGCCTTCAAAAGCATGTCGGGTGAGGAAACGCAAGGGTACTCTGAACTGGCGTCAGAGAGTGAAGATGAGGAAATGAAGTCGCATGAGCTTGAGCTTACAGAGGTTTCCCTGCATAGCGACATGGCGAAACGGGCAGCTCTCGCAGCAATAATGGCGGCGCTTTCTCTAGCATCATCACCGATTGCGTCTGTAGTACCGAGAGTACCTGGATGGGACATCGCACTGTTCGATCCAGTGTCTTTCTTTTGGATTATTGCTTTCTTGATAGGTGGCATTTTTGTGGGATTGGTTGCTACTTTTGCAGGTACTGTGGGCCTGTTCTTTTTTGATCCATCAGGAATCGGCCCTATATTCAAACTCCTAGCCACAGCACCTATGATTATTGTTCCTTGGCTAGCTGTTTATGCTACTGCAAGAAAAGCTGGAGGCAAAAAACTTGCATCGCCCAGTTTCTACATCGCAACGATGATAGTTGCATTTCTTCTGAGACTTCTCATAATGGTCCCGGTGAATCTGGTGATGGTGCCAATCCTATATGGTAACATCTATCCTGCTGAATTCATCGCCACATATGCAGTCATTCTGAATACATCTCAGAGCATTTGGGATGCATTGGTTCCCTTCCTGATTGTTTATCCAACAGGAATATTCAGGCACTTCAAAATGTGGTGAGCAAAAAGAGAACTGAAACAACCGGAAATCGCTTAAATAGACTGGCGCGTCATTCTATTGTGTACGTCACCCCCTATGAGATGATGAATCGTGCGGCGTTGTGAATTCTGTGACAGCCCGGTCCCGGCAGACGCAACCATTTGTCCAGTCTGCAAAGAAACTATTGCCGAGGAGACCCTTGAAAGGATTTTACCGATGCTGAAGAGACCAGAGTCGCCAGAGGTCAAGTTTATGGGTACCGGGGAGCGAATGTGGGGAGTAATTAGAAGACCAGCCGCCACATATCGCGATATAGGACAGAGACCAGATGCCGCAGGACCGTTCATGATAATTCTGATAAACGCATTAATCATCGCTGGTTTGTTTCTCTCTTTGTCCTCCAAAATCACGACTTATGTTGTGGTCAATGCAACAAGTGGCCAGATTGGAGAGGCCAACCTACTTTTGAGTCCCCAAGGAGGCACATCATGGTTGGTAGCACTTGTGGGGATGATGCCGAGTCTCATGATAGGTCTCATTTACCTGGTTGTGGGAACCGCTTTTGCACACTTTGCATTCAAGCTTACTGGTGGTACAGGGGGCAAAATGAAGACGCTTTCAATTGTCGGATACAGTATGATGCCAGTGATTCTTGTACGATTAGTGGCAATCCTTTTCGTACTTGTCGCACTCCCGCCTTATCCTACTGTGGTTGACTTTTCCAATCCTGGTTCTCTGGCTACAATCACGCCGTTGGTGATAGATTGGGCGTATACCTCAAACATCTGGTTTACAATAGATATACTGACGACAGGAGCATTTCTGTGGACGGGATACCTCCTGATTTTCGGAATTAGAGAAGCGCATGATACATCAACTGTGTGGGCAACACTTGTTGCTATAGCATGTGTGATTGTCCTAGTGTGGACATTTTGGCAAGTGCATTAGAATAAAATCGCATAAAGCGGGATGATTACAAAAGCAATCAGCCCAACAAGAGCCCCAATTTTGTCCAAAGTACTCCCAATCAGAAGAGCCCGCTTTTCCGTTGGTCCTGTGAGCGGGGCAATCCCAGCCCCCAGCACAATGCCTGCGCCCAGGAGAAGTAGCGGCCACAGATCCCAACTGGCAAAGCCTAGAATCCAAATTAGAGTATAGCACACCACCCCGATGAAATTGAGTATTGCGGAAACTCCTGCTGCTGCATTATACCCATAAATCCTTGCGATGGTTCGCACGTCTCTCGCCTTGTCACCTTCGACATCCTCTGCGCCTTTGATTGTTTCACGTGCTTGGAGGATTAGAAAAGCAGTGAAGAAGAACAACCAATGGGGAACTGGAATAATGCTTGTCAATGAGAATCCAACGGCCTCGCCAAAAACAAAAGCACCATAGAGGACTCCAAATGCGAATGAAAATGCCACCATGAAGTTTCCTGCGAGCCCCAAGGTTTTTACTTTGGCAGCGTAAGCGTATCCTACAATCTCAAAGATGAGAACAATGAGAGCGCTATAGATACCTGTTAGTAATGCAAACAGGAGTCCAGCAACACTCAAGAAACCGACAAACATCCATGCTTGCCTTACAGTCATCCGTCCACTGGGTAATGCTCGATGGGGACGATTAATCTTGTCGATTTCAATGTCAAAAATGTCATTGACAACATTGCCTCCTGCGGCTACGAAAAAGTACGTAATGTAACCATAAACGAACAAGACGAAGTAATCTGATAATGTGCCAATGCCAGCGATGTTGTAAGCCATAGCGATTCCTGCGATCACTGTAAGACCACCAATAATGCAATTCTGTGGCCTAATTATAGACAGGAATGCCATTGGGTAGAAACGTTTTGCACCAGTGGTGTCGAGTGACGAGTCTGTCATATCTCTGACCAACAAAGCTCTCCATCACCCGCTTCAATTAAAGACTTGTGGGCAATAGACACTCAACCTAATCACTCATATTGGATGACTTTCCGGTGGATAATGAGGACAAGTGATGTTTGACGAACTCCCCAGAGACCAGTTATTGAAAATAATTGATGCTTATGCCAAAGCCTGGCAAGCCATGGATGGAGCGTATTTCTTGGCTTTGGAGAAGAAGTTTGGGATGGAAACTGCAATCGAGATGGACAAGGAAGCTTGGAAGATATTCTCTCCAATAGAGGCCCAGAGGATAATGAGAGAGTTCGATATCCCTCCAAATGGAGGACTCAAGGCACTAGAAAAGGCTCTTGGGTACCGCGTATACGCCAAGTTGAACAAACAGTTGATTGAATGGGTAGGTGAGAACACTTTACACTTCACAATGAATGAGTGTAGAGTTCAGGTCGCTAGGCACAGAAAAGGCCTTCCAGACTTTCCTTGTAGGCAAGTGGGAGAGATTGAGTATAGATACTTCGCAGAGGCAATTGATCCTCGTATCAAGACACGGTGTGTGTTTTGTCCTCCAGGTGATCATCCAGAGGACGCATACTGCAAGTGGGAGTTCACTTTGGAGGAGTGACGCTTCTGAACAAGGTTCTCTTTGGTCCAGCAGGCTATCCAAGTGATGCTCGGGGTAGTGTAAAGCGTGTCTTCCAGATTCTGGTTGATAGTGGAATGACAGCACTCGAGTATGCGGCTGTGCACGGTTTGAGGACGAGTAAGGCAAAAGCAATAATGATTGGAAACTTGGCTAGAGAGTCAGGGGTTTCAATGAGTCTGCATGCTGCTTATTACATTAGTCTGGCATCAAGAACACAGCGCATACGTGAAACCTCAAGAGAGCGATTAAGGAAGGCTCTGAGGTTTGCGCCTTTGATGAATGTGAAGCGAGTTGTGTTTCATCCAGGTTATTTGGGAGGTTTGACCAAGGAAGAAGCCCACATAGTAATTAGAGATGCATTGAGGTCTGTCTGGGAAACTACAGATGATATAGAAGGGAAAGCATTCCTTGCTCCTGAAACGGCAGGCAAGTTGTCCGCGTATGGATCCATAGATCAAATTATACGCCTATGCCAAGATGTAGAGGGTTGTATCCCCACTATTGATTGGGCGCATATCTATGCACGATGTCAGGGTGACTTCGGAGAGAAACACAACTATCTCAAGGTCCTTACTCGATTTGAAAATGAACTCGGCGAATTGTTCTTGAAAAACATGCACTTCCATGTCAGTGGAATCACATTCACAGAAAAAGGAGAAGCTGCTCATCGGCCTCTTGGCGAAGAATGGGGTCCCGACATCTTGCCACTGCTGGAGGTTGTTCGAGAATGTGGTTACAATCCTACGTTTATAAGCGAGTCAACAAACCCACTGCAGGGGGCGCTCTACGCAAAATACCTCCATGAGGAACTGGAGAAAGGAAGTACATGACAAAACTGGCATTTGTACTTGGTTCAAACTGGCTACTCAGCATTGCGGAGCTCTTGGTATATATCCAAGACAGAGGCTTAGCTGGGACCTTGATAGACCACTCAAGACATGCCGCCATTATTGATGTAGAGCAACGAATAAACAGAGATCAAATCATTGACATGCAATCAGCACTTGGAGGAGCTTATAAGATTGGCAAGGTCATTTGGGAGTATGATATTGATGTTCCACTTAAGGCATATGCAGCCAAGAGAGTTGCCAGTAAAGAGGATTTGAAGGAGATTCGGAAGTGTCCATGGCTCAGAATTGTTTGGCCTAGTGCGAAGGGGAAAAAGATCAGGTTTGGCATTAGTACATACCCCGTCATTGATGGTAGGTTTCCTATCGATTTCAAAAGATTTGCACAGGGAATGAATGATCAAGTAAAGAAACTCCTTATTGAAAACGGTGCAAGAAGAGCAGACTACTTCTTATACAATAAACCCGATAGACGTGTAGAGAAGCGACTGAATATTGCGCTCTGGCCTAAAACCATAGCCCGGAATGCCTTGTTGTCGCCACCCAATGCTGAAATACTTGCTGTTTTTTCTGACAGGAAATTGTACATCGCAAGAACAAACATTGTCTACGATTCTATGTTGCAGCAATATCGAGACGAGTCAAGACCATTCACTTCAGCAGAGATTAGCACGAGTCCTAAGATCTGTAGAACACTACTCAATCTCGCGGGAGCAAGGCCCAGAGACAAAATCCTTGATCCGTTCTGCGGGACTGGAACTCTACTCATGGAAGCAGCGCTGTTGGATATGAAGTGCATAGGAGTAGATATTGATGGAGACCAAGTGCAGGGTGCAAGATCAAATCTGAAATGGCTCGCTAATGATCTGGGCGAGAAGCTTGATTACAATATTATTAAAGGAGACTCAAGAAATCTCTCATCCTTAATCAAGACACAGATTGATGCGGTTGCTTTTGAACCTCCTCTGGGGCCAATATACAAGAATCCACCATCAATGAAGGAAGCTGCAGAGACTATTAGATCACTCACGGTTCTTTATCGTGAGGTACTCAAAGAAATCTCTACCATACTTCGACCTGATGGCCGTGTCGCAATGACGATTCCTGTAATCAACTCAGTGGGCGGTCCTATATCGATTGAGTTTGACAAATTGATAGAAAACACAGGTCTTGGATTGTATAGAATGCTTTCAGATGAATCTATCAAGACTGGGAAGAATATCGACACCAGGCTGAAGATAAGACCAAATCGAGAACTGATTCCTGAAAGAAAACGAGGACAGATAGTTCAAAGAGCAGTCATAGTCCTAGAGAAGTGATTAGAAGAGATATCTGACGACGTCATCAAGAATCGCATAGGTTTGAAGCCTCATAATGTCGTGTTTCACATAGGGCATAACATGGTCAAACAGCATATCCCGATATGCCTTGGCAGAGGCAATCTCACGAACAGCCTTTCCGAGAAGGCGGAGCAACTCCTCCAAAGCGTCGCGAAGATGTTGGTACGCCACGGTATTGACATCTATGTTTAAAACCTCAATTCCAGCTGCATCGATCGGGACTTCATTGAGGAATGGATATCTGTCCAAAAGTGGTTCTATAAGAGATTTCATGCGTTTAACAATTGCCTGCTTTTTCCTTTGTCCGCCTTTCACTCTCATAATGCCTCTAAACAGATGGCTGTAAACCTCAAGACAATCCATGGATTTTCCAGCCACTAGACTCTCATCAGTGATCTCATACTGAGTCACCAACTCATCAATGAAGTCTCCAAATTTCTTGAATGTGTTTGGAGACCCTAGCCAATTCTTCAGCACAGTAGAGATGTCAGAATTTTGAGGAACCTCTCGGTTCATAAACTCGCTGAGAGCGTACTCAAGCATGAAACGCATATGCCCAAGGCGAGCCGCTTTGGAAACGACCATGACAAAGAGAAGATAATCGTTGGCTTCCCAAACGTATCTGCTGGTTTCGGTATCTACTGTCTTTAGGGTTTCACTGGATGCTTTGTCAATAAAGGTATGAGTTGCTGAGAGGAATGGAGCAATTAGATCCATATCCAATTTTACTGCTTCAGAATAGCATCTGGAAACAAGATTCCTACCGCTGCCTCGCTCAATGAGCCAAACACCGAGTATGGATCGTTTTAAGGACATTTCACTCCTCACATCATACCGTTGAAACCTACAATGATAAGCCTATATACGACGAGGGAAATATAGAGAATCTCAATAGATTTCATATTGCACCCGATTCAGTGAATCCTGTCCAAGATAATATCCTCTGAAAAGTACAATAATGGATGACAATCCGAAAAAGGGAGAAAGAGGGGGATATCCCCCTCTGTGGCTCAAGTGGTCGAGATGCCTAGCTTCTCAACCATCTCTTTGTAGCGGTTCCTCACGGTGACCTCAGTCACTCGTGCGGTTCTAGCAATCTCAAGTTGGGTCCTTCTAGCACCTGTGAGGATGCTAGCAACATAGATTGCTGCAGCCGCCATTCCTTTGGGATCCTTACCGATGGTAAGTCTTTGCTCCCGCGCCAACTCTAAGATATCGATAGCCTTCTTCTTCGCCTCACCAGGGAGGTCTAACTCGGTTCCGAACCGATGTACAAACTCAACAGGGTTGCTATGAGGTATCTTAAGGTTGAGATAGCGTAGAATGAGTCGAACACAAAGGCTGAGTTCTTTTCGCGTGATGTGTATCTGTTCAACAATCTCCTCCAGAGGTCGTGGAACCTGATGAACACGACACGCGAGATATAGAGAGGCTGCAATCATCCCAAGAATGGTACGACCACGGGTCAGCCTCTTTCGTAAGGCTTTCCTGTAGATCACGGCCGAGGTCTCTCGAATCGAGTACGGGATGCTCAATTGAGAGCTTATTCTATGGAGTTCTGTCATCGCAACTGCGAGGTTGCGTTTGTCAGAAGAGTGCACCTTGGTACGAATCTGCCATTTCCTGAGTCTATGTATCTCTGCTCTTCGTGTTGAAGTCAGTTTTCTTCCGGATGCGTCAACATTCTGTCGACCGATGGTAGTAGTTAGACCTTGGTCAAACTTGCTCCAGTCTGTTGGGCCTCCTACACGCTGTCGTGCATTTTGCTCATCAGCAGTAAAGGCTCTCCATTCTGGTCCCATGTCTATAGAACGGTCTGAAAGAACCAAGCCACAACTAGAACAAATAACTTCTCCACGAGTGTGATCAATGTATACGTCAACACAGTTGCAAGCAGAACAGACATAACTAGCTGGACCAATGCGCTCTCTTTTCTTTTGGGTCTTTGAGTGTCTGCTGGCCAGTCCAATCATCTCCATGCAGGCCACCATATTGGCAGCGCTGCGGTCAGAGCTGTGTGGTAATCGAATGCATCGATTCCCTCTGGCGTAGAGGGAATCCTTGTCAGTTTGCGGCGCCAGTGATTCGTTCGACGGGCGAACGAACACCATTGCCCACACAAAAACCAATATAAAGCCTTTGTAGACTATTCAAACAAATCTTTGAATAATTAATGATTGATTTCATATCTTGGTCTTCTTTGATATTGCGGCTAACCCTTGAAATTGCACCAGAATGCTGCTCTTAGTATGTTAGAAATTGGAAATATCAATCACTAAAGTCTGAGCGTTTCATTTATGAGGCGTCAGTGTGGATTGTCTCTCGTTTCTGGTGAAGCGCAAGTGAGCGAGATTTCCACAAACCCCTGGAAAACAGTTAGACAAACGTTAGTGAAAGTACTATCGGACGTCTTTTCAGTTTCGCAGGACGTCGTTGATGCAACGATAGAGAGACCTCCTGATTCTGCTCTGGGAGACCTTGCTTCAACAATTGCGTTCGCGTTGGCAAAACAACTCAAGAAGAACCCGGTAGCTGTTGTTAATGATTTCTTACCGAAACTCAAGGAGCGAGCAAGCCATGAGTCAATGATAAAGGAGGTCACAACAAAAGGACCCTACATCAACATATTCATTGATCAAGGCCAACTCGCAGAGTTGACAGTGGGAAGTATCCTTGAACTAGATCACAAGTACGGACGTTGTGAAGAATTCCAAGGAAAACGAGCTCTAATTGAGTATCCCGCTGTCAATCCCTCCAAGCCTTGGCACATAGGACATGCAAGAAACGCGATTCTTGGGGACACTCTTTGCAACATTCTCGACTGGGTTGGATATGACGCCGTAAGACTAGACTACATTAATGACCTCGGACTTCAGATTGCACAATTGATATGGAAACTCAGGCAGGTTGAGGATGAGAGAAGCGATATGAAATATGACCACTTGCTTGGTCATCTATATGTTGATGTTCAGAAAGCCTTTGACAGTAGTGAAACCATTCAAAGAGAGGTTCGTGAAGTTTCTAGGAAGCTCGAGGAGCTGAATAGTGATGAAGCTAAGCTCAGTGCAAAGATGGTGACAAGGTGTCTCAAAGCACAAAATGAAACATCATACAGATTAGGTATCTATCATGACTATCAGGTCTGGGAGAGTGCAATAGCCCATAGTGGCATACTTGAACTTGCCAAGAAGATGATGTTGAAGTCGAAGAACATACTGAAGATTGAGGAAGGCGAAAAAGCAGGATGTATAGTTGCGGACCTCTCAATCATTGATGAGTTCAAAGACTTAAAGGACCCATACAAGATATTGTTCAGGTCTGATGGTACAAGGACGTATACAGGGGCTGATGTGGCCCTTCAGCTCTGGAAGTTTGGGATTATTGAAGATCCGTTCAAGTATTCAGAATTTGAGGAACAACCAAACGGCAAAACTGTGATGCGAACGGACCTCAAAGGAAAGGAATCTAAGTTGGGCAAATTTGATGTTGTGATGAATGTCATCGGTTCTCGGCAGGCGCACCCACAGAAGATGGTTTACACAGTCCTTGATATACTCGGGTATTCAAAAGAAAGCGAGAACTCACATCATATCGCTTACGAGTTCGTTGGACTTGACGATGCAGACTTTTCTGGAAGAGAGGGAACCTGGATTGGATATTCGACTGATGACGTTCTAAACAAGGCAACAGAGCTAGCAAGAATCGAGGTCGATAAGAGAAATCCAGAAGATGATGATACATTCAAAGACACTGTCGCCAGCCAGATAGCTGTAGGAGCAATTCGATACTTCATGCTGAATGCTTCCCCTGATAGGCAGATCACCTTCAGATGGAATGAGGTTCTCGATTTCAACGGTGATGCAGCGCCTTATCTCCAATATTCTCATGCAAGAGCTCAGAGAATACTAGAAAAGGCAGGTGAAGATGTGGCATCCGATGCCGACCTCAAAATTCTCGTGTCTGACGCGGAGTTTGCTTTGGTCAAAGCTCTTGCTCATTTTCCTGAGGAACTTCTTGAGGTTGCCAGATCCCTGAAGAAGAACGTGTGGGGGACAAGCTTTGCCTCAAACAGACTCACGGCATACGCCTATGGCCTTGCAAACCTCTTCAGCAAGTTCTATGACTCTTGTCCAGTGTTGAAGGCGGAGGCGAATGTGAGGGCATCTAGAATGGCATTAGTAAGAGCATTCAAAACAACCATGGCAAACTGCCTGACCGTCTTGGGCATCCCGGTTGTAAAGCGTATGTAAACTAGCCAGATGTGACTGTGGCATTTTCAATTACAAACGAGGGAGTGATCATTGCGAGTGTTGTTCTTGTATCACTTCCGACTCGGGTGACCCGTTTCAGCAAGTCACGCATGTTTATTCCAATAAGGGTGTTTTTGAGTGGATGCTTTATTTCGCCTCTTTCAATGTAAAATCCCTCATATAGCATCGCGCTGAGATCACCAGTGGTCATATTCGGACGGTCTGCAGTGTTTCTGCATACAACACCCCTATCTATTTCAGAAACCAAGTCATCTAATGTACCACTCCCTGGTTTGATGATAAAGTTAGAAGTCGATATCGAAGGGAGACCCGAATATGATGGCCTACTAGCATTCCCGGTATTCGGAACTTTATCTTTGTTTGCAGTATACGAGTTGTGAAGTAGTCCCTTCAATACACCCTTTTCTATTATCAATGTCTTTTGCGATGGATAGCCTTCTGCATCAAACGTTCTTGAACCCAAACCAGAGGGCAACAGTGCATCGTCCACTATCTCAAGGTGTTCGGAAGCGATGGTATCGCCAAATGCGTCGCTGACATATGAGCGGCCCTTCTGGACCTCCTCTGCATACACAGCACCAGCAAAACCTCTCCCTATGACAGTTGCGGCTCCTAGAGGAGCGAAGACGACAGGCATTTCGCCCCCTTCGATAATCCTTGGACCAAGTAAACTAAGTGTTCGTTCAGCGCCGCTTTCGCCCACATGCTCCGGATTCGCTTCACTGAGGTCCCTAGTCAATTGAAAATCATAACTTGTTGTTTGGTCGTCCTCACTCTTTACTACTGGAGATGAACTTAGAAACAGTGATGTCCGTGATTCTGAGCATGAGATTCCTAATGAATTGACAACTGCATTTACTCCGAACGAACTCTGCACGCCAGCAGAAATTGCATAACTTCGGCCTTCTAGAACCTGTCTGGAAGAATCTATCACCCTAATTATCATGTCAGCGATTTCTTCAGATGAGAGAGCAGCAATTTCCTTGTCATAGAGACCATTGACTGGTTGATATGAGTCGTCACCAGACGGAAGACTAACAAAGTCGGGATCGGGTATTGAGGCTCTAGAAAGAATCACTGACTTTTCCACAGCCTCACGTACATCATCATCTGAAAGCGTGGTGACAAACGCAAATCCTATCTTTTTGTCTATGACTGCTCGAATACCAATCCCTGCATCAACAGTTTCCTCTGCATTTCGGATTGCGGAGTTTTCAGCTTCTATGGAAAAAGCGTGAGATTGACCCACATAAGCCTCAGCCTGCGAGGCCCCTAGTTTTTCAGCCAACCTCACTGCAGATTCTGCAATTTCAAGGAGCTGCTCCTTCAGTTTACATTCCTCCTACGGGCACCTGTCTGATTCTAGCATGTGGACCCCCAGTCATTGTAGGAACGCTCTGCCCATCTTTTCCACATGTCCCCGCCTCCAACTCGAAGTCTTTTCCAATCGCATCAATCCTTGTTAGTATATCGAGGATGTTTCCTGCAAGCGATACATCTCGGACCATAGTTCCTCTCTCTCCGTTTTCGATAACATATCCATAGCTTGCTTGAAACATGAACTGACCTTTTGCACTCTGCGTATAGCCGTAGTTGAAACTGCAAAGAAGAATCCCCTGCTTCGTATCCTCAATGAGTTCATCTACCTCCCAGTCCTTTGGCTCCATGAAAGTGTTGCTCATTCGAGGCTGTGGAACATGCATGAACGACTGCGAGCGAGCCGCCCCATTAGGTTCTAGACCTAACCGGCTTGAGGTTTCTAGACTATGAAGTAGGTCAGTAAGAATTCCATCTTTCACAAGATGCCGCTTCTTGGTCTTGGTCCCCTCCCAATCATACTCTGTTGACCCACGCTTGCCATCTAGTGTTGGATCGTCGCTTATGCTGAGATATTCAGGACCTACCTTCTTGTTGATTTTATCTTCAAGGACAGTCGAGTGAGAGATCCAGTTGTCAGCTTCTGTGGCATGGCCAAACGCCTCATGAGTCACTACACCATTTAGAGCTGGGTCAAGGACTACATCATACATCCCACCCTCAGCGGCCTTAGAGGATAAGAGAGCGATAGCGAGTTTCGCAGCTGTCACACCAATGTTCTGTGCAGCCTCTGTTTCCATTTCTTCGAACCCGCTTCGAAGACTGATGGACTGTTGGATTCGTTGTCGATTTGGACCGTCCTTTGCAGTTGGTACTGAGATTATTCTTGGAATTGCATTTTGAAGATAAACTCGCGTTCCTATTGAATTGGCTATATATAGTTCAGAGGTCAACTCGCCATAGATAGTTCTCGTAGAAACGATTCTCGGGTCGAACTCACGTGCCTGATTATCAATCAATTGGACAAATTGCATCTTCTCATCAATCGTTACGCTTTCAAAAGGGCGTCTAACGTTCAGTTCAACTTTGTCTTCATAAACGGGACCATCAATTGAAAATCTCTCGTCGACTTTGTTTCGAGTAGCCATAGCAAGCTTGGCGACGGATTCGGCGGTTTCTTTCAGCCCCTCACGCGTCAGGTTCGTTGTCTGAGCAAATGCCCATGCTCCGTCGACAAATGCACGGATTCCAGCACCTCTCAGCCGCGAAGCCATTGACTGTCGAGTGATGCCATCGTTAAGTTCGATAATAGTCGTGGTAGAATTCTCGATTCTGACATCTGCGAAACTTGCACCGGTTTTTAGAGCTGCATCGATGGCTGCCTGAGCTAGGTCTTCCATGAATATCGCCTGTGAATTAAGGTCAGGCAATTCTAGTCGGATATAACTGATATGGCGTGTACAATCTTTTAGCAATTTATACAGAGATACCCCGATGTTTCCAGAATAATACACGAGTTATTCTTGGATAACTCCTCGATGTAAGTAGACTACCGGAGGTACTCACTTGATAAAAGACTCTCCAACGGGCCAATGCAAATCGTGTCAATCTGGAAGAGCGACACATATGTGTGAAGACTGTGGGGCCGCCTTGTGTACGGAATGTCTTGAATCAAAATCCACAGAGTACATTGTTTGCAGTGAGTGCCACCACATACTGGGAACACCAGTGCCCGGTGAGAAGTTCGAAACATGCCCGCAATGTGAATCAGAGGAACTCAGCAAGGGACGAAAAACAGTGGATATCTGTCCGAAGTGCCACTCTACCAGAGTCGTACTTCTGGAAGACCGGAGAAGGTCTCTTGCCCTAGATATGCGACATGCCATAATGACTATTCAGTATGGACATACTAAACTCAGAGAGTTCACAAACAAACTAGCGAGTGCAAAGAGACTGCTTGTATCTCTAAGAATGGCTAACTTTCTCCACTACAAATGGATAGAAGAGAAGATTGAAGGCATGCAGGATGAACTGCCGGCGATTAAGAATAGAATCTCTAGTCAAGCAGAGATCATAGCAAAGAGAATGGCAGCTGAAACAAGGGACTTCATCGACTATAATCAATGGAATCCAAATCAATTCCCATTCATAGAGGGGATAACGAACAGAATAACAGAGATGGGTATCTACTATAAACAGAATGTTGACGAGTCCCTCGAACCTCTAAGAGAAACACTCAAGGACGTCAAGAGGCAGCTTGATGGGCTCGATTACTACAAAGGGCAGTTTACCATGTTCTATGAACACGGTCAACTTTCAGTTGGAGAGTTGCCTGTGTGTGCCCTTCCTGATATCAAAATATCAGGTAGCGACTTTCTCAAAAACGATAAGGCCCTTGGAATGCTTTTCATGACAAACAAACGACTGCTGTTCATTGCAGAAACTGGAAGAGTCAGAAAGAAGATGGAAACCATCTTTGACTTCCCGTTGCTCTATTTGAAATCTATTGAGGAGGATGGGCGACTCCGAAAACGCCTCGTCTTAAAGTTAAAACAAGGGGAGATTAGACTAACATGTGCTGACCAGACAAAGAAAGTCTTGCCAGACTATATTGAAATTGCTAGGAAGTTTGAGAAGTATATACAAACTGATATGCAAAGGGTCAGAAAGATTGAGCAAACCGATATCAGCACAAGCGATGTGCGATTAAAGATCGAAGGGATGGTTTATTCACTCCTCTCCACCAATGACAGGTCTCAGTACAAGGAAGATATGTCAATGATGCGACCAGGTTCAATACCTGGAGCAGAGGGGTGGAATCCTTCTCCTGTTCGCCATTACCCCTACGATAGTTACTACAGAAAACCGGAATCATTCAAAGATGAGCTTGGCAGAGTCGTTGGCCAATATGGTCAGAAACCAAGTATTCACCCAAGTTATGATACTAATCCCAGGCTACATTCGCTACAAAGAGATGCAGCATCCATTGAAGCAGCAATTCGAGATACTGTCCACATGCTACGAAGTGGTCAGCTTATGGCCGAGGACTTCATTAGAAGATATCGAGAGTTGATGAGGGACTCCTACCATACTAGACTAGAGATGGAACGAATCGGCAAAGAATCTCGTGATGCACTGTGGTGATTCTACACTCCAAGTTCGCGTTCTAACGCTTTGATATCTTCTTCAAGAGATTCGGATTCACTAGCAGGTCTTGTTACAGCCGGAGTATCAGCAAGCCCAGCTTCAGCATCGATTTCCTGATATGCAAATGTCAAGTCTTCAGATGACACTTCCATTGTTGAATCCAGAGCCTCATCGGAGATACTCGCTTCAATCTCGAACTCCTCGAGGCGACGAGCAATCTCATCTACATTCGCTACTACCTTAGTGGCGTCGGAACCGTCCCCCAACATTCCAAGAATCTTTGCGACCTCCTGCAATGCTAATTGTGTCTTCGCTGATGTCTGAGCGCGATTTAGATGAGCTAGAATCTTCAGAATTTGCAGGCGCGACTTGTCAACCGAAAGGGCATATCGGCGAAATCGAACCATCTCAGTAGCATATGTTCGATAGGCTTCCAATTGACCAGCTTTTCGCGCTCGGACTGCTCGCGATTTAGCGTCCCTCTCCTCTTTTTCCAATTTGTTCCTTTGGCGCGCTAGCTGCTTGGATAAGATCCTGAGTCGGCTTGAGACCTCACCTATATCTGGTTTTTTTCTGCCCCAGGAGAATGCCTTTCTAATTGAACCCAATTCTATCACCTATTCCAAGAGAGATACTCAGCTCATCCAGTGGGGAGATACCGTTTAAACCTTCGCAGTTCGCAGATGATATTGTGTATGTATGTACTCGGATGTGACAGAAATTCTTAACACCTTACGAATACTGTTCACATGAACTCAGATGGCAGACCGCGTAGATCAGGGACTAAAGGCAATGCTCTCTAAAGCAATAGAATTAGACCAAAGGGGCATGAAAAAAGAGGCTTGCCAAGAGTATCTCAAAGCAAGCAAGATTCTCATTAAGTTATCAAATTCATCAGCGTTGCCTTCAGTTAAGAAGCACTATTTTGATAGAGCTCAGGAATGCGTGGATAGAGTGAGGTATCTTTCAGGTATCAAGAAGAAGTCACACGGACCTGTAGATGGACTTGTTTCACCTCCGACAGTCGATGTTGATACAGCTGAGCCAGTTTCAATCCATGAAGCCTCAAAGACGGAAGTTGAATTAGACGACGAGGAAAAACGACTCAGAGAGATGATTTCAGACACTATCATTACGGAACGTCCTAGAATAAAAATGTCAGAGGTTGCAGGTCTTGAAGATGCAAAACAAGCTATTGATGATGCGATAATCGCACCAATGAAGCATCCCGAGCTCTTCAAGGGAAAAGCCAGACAACCCTGGAGAGGCATTCTCTTCTATGGTCCCGCAGGGTGTGGCAAAACCCTCGTCGCCAAAGCTGTGGCTTCAGAGGTTAATGCAACATTCTTCAACGTATCAGCAGCAAATATAGTAAGCAAGTGGTTGGGCGAATCTGAAAGATTGGTGATGAGCCTCTTTGAACTAGCAAGAAAAAATCAGCCCGCCATCATCTTCATTGATGAGTTGGATTCCATTGGTGTTTCAAGATCAGGAGATGATGTTGGGGGTGAGAGACGTCTGAAAACACAGCTGCTCACTGAACTCCAAGGACTAGCAAGTAATGAGGATGAACGAATCACTCTAATTGGTGCAACTAATCTGCCTTGGGAGTTGGATTTTGCTCTGAGATCTAGGTTTGAGAAGAAGATACATGTTCCTCTTCCGAACAGAGATGCGCGTGCGAAGATTTTCGAGATTCACATGGAAGATGTCGAGGTTGCCCCGACTGTCGAGTATGAGGAGCTTGCGGACCTCACAGAAGGGTACAGCGGGAGAGACATCAGTGTAGTCTGTCGAGAGGCAGCTCTGGAACCAATTAGGGATTTGCAGCGGACTGGCAGAATGGAAGATGAACAGGAGATCCTCGACATTCGTCCCGTATCGAGGGACGACTTCCTACATGCCATTGAAAACATTCGCCCTGCAACTCCACCTGAGGATGTCAAGAAGTATATTGACTGGGCGGAGGGTTCCTAAGGTTTGGGTGTCAAGGAGAGAAAACGGGAGAAGGCCAAACAAAAGAAGTCAGCCAAGCCCGTAAAACAAGAACAAATTGAATCCCCAGATATTGATAGAACCATCACTGAGGACACAACTCATTCTCCAGAAGTTGTTGTCGAAGTTGAGGAAACTACGGAAGTAGTCAAGCCCAAAACAGAAATCGAAACTGCGAATGATGCGGAACTTGAAACTAAGATCGTTGAACCCGATTCTCTGATGCCAAGTTGGGGAGATATTGAGGAAACTGAATGGATGTATGGAATACCAACCAGAGAGGAGGACCGAAATCTTTGGGCAGAGGAATGGGCAGATTATCTCTTGGAGTGGACAGAGAATAACAAGGTGCACATTCTGTCTCTAGCTACGTTCATCAGTGAACCACCATTCAAGGATCTGAGAAACAAAGTAGATTCATTCAGGGATATAGCAGAAGTCCTCGTGAACAAAGAAGTTGCTGAGTGGGTCGACAAGAAACAGCGCCAGCTAAGAGTCTATTGGCGACCTCTTGAAGATTGGGCGGACATAGTGTACCAGTGGGCATTGAAGACAGGAAAACTTAGACTAGATGTGAAATCAATCGTCATTCAAGAAGTCGAGGAGGATTTTGCTAACCTCCCAGAGAAGGACATTCACATAGTTCTTGCCCTTATGGTCAAGAAAGGACTAGCTGAGTGGATTGATGAGAAGAAAGGAGCGATTATAATTTCATCATCATAGAGTCAGTAAGCACCTGTGTTTCGTGAATCGGTGCTTTCACGAGACCTTAAGCCAGGGAAATAGTACCGGCCACCTGTGGAGAAGCGGATATCAGCTACAGCCATGCCTGCATCCACCAAACTTGAAAGAACTTGACGCGCATGATCTTCGGACCATTTGAGCTGCATTATGACCTCCTCGACAGAAACGTATCCTTTTGTAGCTGCAAGATTGATCACATCAGCTTGGTCTCGCCGAAGTTCTAGCGGTCGAAGCTCCACGACTTTGACTCCTCCTCGCAGGGTTCGAATACCAGGAATCAGCCCGTTTTCAGCAACACGATTAACAGATTCAATGACATCATTGTAGGTCACTGATTCAATCTCAGGAAGTCGCCGGACGACCTCTACAATAAGCTCTGCTAAGCCCATGAGGCCCTTTGATGAGTTCTCGGTTGCCACGTCAAGTATAGCAAGGCCAATGTAATCGTAGAACTGGTCCAATGTCATGCCCTGAAGAGACCGTCTTGGAGCGTGAGTACCAAGTCGGAGTAGATTTGCAGCCTCAGGAAATATCTCGATTATCCGTTCGCTTGTGACAAATCTCCCAATATCAAGACCCAAACGTCGAAGATTCTCAATCTGAGTGCGAACATCCTGAAGAAGGGCTTCGGACTCCCTCTGATAGGACCTTATATCCACTGCACCAAAGTCATAGAGTTTTTTCAGCTGGTCAAGTGTAGCAATTGAAGCATAGAGTTCTGATTGAAGTCGCTCATGCATTGGAGTGTGTCCCTTCGTTCTTCTAATCCGCACTTGGTCGGCAGATGTCTTAGAACCACTCGTGCTTTAAGAGGGAGTATTATCTACGGTGTCAAACGGTCTCGGTCACGAGGTAGTAGAGTTGCTTCTCGGATGTTCTCAATTCCTAGGAGCTGCATTGTCATTCGTTCAACACCAAGTCCTAGACCGCCGTGAGGCGGTGCGCCATATTTGAAGGGATCAAGATAGAATGAAAAGTCATCGGGATTGAAGCATTTGGCCCTGAAACGTTCAACGAGAAGGTCATACAGATGGATACGCTGACCCCCTGTTGTTATCTCCATCCCCTTGTATGTCAGGTCAAAGCTTTCCGTCATGCCTTCATCAGTCATACTTGGCATTGTATAAGCTGGGCGAAGCTCAAGCGGATAATGAGTGATGAAGACCATGTCAGTCCCGTATTTCTCTGGAAACACCTCACCCAAGATGCGTTCGCACTCAGGATCAAGGTCATCAGTAATCGAAAGATCTTTCCCGGCCTCATTGACAAGTTCAATAGCTTTCTCATACTTTATGCGTTTGAAAGGAACTTTTGGTACATCAAAGTCGACACCAAGGACTTCGAGTTCTGCAGCAGCATGCTTCTTAGTCATCTTGAATGAATGATGAAGCATCCTCTCCTCCATTGCCATGACATCCTCAACACCACTTATCCAAGCCATCTCAAAATCAAATGATGTATACTCGTTGATATGACGTCGCGTGTTGTGTTTCTCCGCTCTAAAAACTGGAGCAATCTCATAGACCCTTCCAAACCCAGCGAGGAGCATGAGCTGTTTGTAGAACTGTGGACTCTGAGCAAGGTATGCTTTCCTGTCGAAGTACTTGACCTCGAAAAGATTTGCACCGCCCTCTGTCGCTTCAGCGACGAGCTTCGGCGTATGAATCTCAATGAAATCATTGCTTTCCAGATATGCTCTCGCAAATCGAACAAGATTGTACTGAATCCTGAATACTGCATGGGTTGATGGTTTTCTGAGGTCTAGGATTCGATAGTTAAGACGTGTGTCAAGATCGATGTCAGTTTTGCCTTCTACGACATCAATAGGGAGCCGCTCAGCAGTATTGATTATCCTAATCTTCTCTGGGATAATCTCAGCTCCACTTTCAACCTGGTTGGTCGCAACAACTGTTCCAGTAACCGCTACAGCAGTTTCTGGCTTTAGTGTTTCAGATATCTTAAAGACCTCTGCAGGCACCTTCTTCTGAGGAATTGTGACTTGCACAGTTCCACGTTCGTCTCTGAGAATGAGGAATTTTATTCGCCCTTTATCCCTCAATATGTGAGTCCATCCCATTAGGACCACTTTCTTCCCAGCCAACTCACCATTTATCTCAGTACTGAAATGGGTTCGCACCTCTGTACCAATTGGCTCCGTGCCTGTATCTTTGTAGAAATCCATTATTGATGCCTCAGTGTGAGATGCATCTGCTGGTGTCGAATACATTATGAGGCTTTTGGAACTCTCAGAAAAAGGGAGTCGAAAGCGGTTCCAGATTGCATTCCAGAACCACCTTCTAGATCAATGTTCCCATTACATAGGTGCTTCGACCAGTGCATAGACTCGCTCCCTCGCGTCGCTCTCGTGTTCTTCTTCCCGAACGAGACCCAAGGCCTTTAGTCTACTGAGGCCATAGTTCACTGTTCTGGGAGGTAGGTATGTGTTACTAATCAGGTCTTGTCGGGACATTCGTCGCCGGTTCTTAAGCACCACATAGAGAAACTTCGCAGAAGGAGGCAGAGACAAGAATGAGCGTCGGGCAAACATGATCCCACCGTATTATTGTTACCATGTTATCAGTACCTCCATTTTGTTTTGCTTCTTGCATGTAGCTTCATTGATAAGTCTTGGCATCAGAGACTCTAATGTATTCAGGAGTTGATTCAACAATGAAATCCATTGAACAATTGGATATTCACGGACATGCGAACAGACCATTAAAAAACAGATTCTTCAGACAATCTGACCATGCTCAAGATGTTGCTATTCTATTCCCTGGACTAGCATATAATTCAGACATGCCCCTCTTGTATTATTCAATCAAGACAATGATTGCCAGTGGCATCAATGTACTTTCTTTGGATTATGACTATTCAAACAACTCGGATTACATGGCGCAATCAATGAGGGAGCGATCAGAATGGCTCATAAACGACGTGGAGGCTGCGTTCAAATTCATGAGTGAGTATGAGAATCAGAAAATAGTCTGCTTGACTGGAAAGTCAATTGGCACTTTAGCTCTGGGTCATCTCCTTGAAACTCATGAAGAACTCAGAGATACCAAAACCATCTGGCTGACACCTTTAATCAGGAATCCTGAGCTTCTTGAGCAAATGCTCACATACATGAAAGATGCGGTCTTGGTGATAGGGACCAAAGACCAGCAGTATGATCGCGATATCATAGATCGACTAAACGCATCCACCCAAACAAGTGGAATAGTAATAGATGGAGCAAGTCATAGTTTGGAGATAGAGGGGAACGTAACAGATTCACTGAGGGTCCTCACTCAGATTGTTGCAATCATCCGACAATTTCTCTCATAGAAAGACGTTCTCTAGATTGTTGGGACATCTTGCTCAGTGGCAGGCATGCTTGGTCGTTCATTTGCTTTCCAAAAGTCAACAATCTTCTTCAAAAGTTCAGTAATGCCTTGTCCAGTAATTGTTGAAGTTTCAATGAAGAACACAGGATGAGACCGCCCACTTTCTCCAAGAGTCATAGCCATTTTGAAGCAATAGTCACGAGCCTCTTCCGTGGACACTGGGATGTCCACCTCATCTTCCTCGTCATAAACTGGATGGTCACGGAGGTCAGTCTTATTTCCAACCACAATTATAGGTGGTGCAATTGGGAAGGCATTGGAAACTTCTCGAGTCCAAAAATCAAGGCTATCAAAACTCCATCTCTCAGCAACTGAATAAACAAGTACTATGATGCCGGATCCTGAATAGAACTCTGTCTTTGACACTTTCGCTTCCATACTTTTCTCAAATGTCCAAGCATCAACACGAACACTTGTTCCATCGTCTTGAATTATGTTACTGTATGTAAATGGATTGGTAGGTGGCAAACTAAGGGATGAATAATCGTTCCCGAGCTTCAGGTTGCACTCAAAGATAATGCTGTTCACACCAACCCCATCTTCACCTAGGAACAAAACCTTCAGGTCTTGCAGGTCTGAAATGACTTCAGGTGATAGTTGCTCGTCATCGGATGTTTCTGCGATGGCTGCCGCAACTGCAGGGTCATCCCAGATGAATTTCATCGGTTGTTCGTCCGCAGACGTCTGAGTTCGTGGGGTGGGAACACTTGTTGATATGTTCTCTGGGTGGAAGGAGAAAACAAGATCCTTGATCTCCTCGTCTACAGGAATGTCCCAGACACTCATTTTTTGAGGCGCTGGAATGTCTGCTGTTAAATCTGGTAGTTCTTGTGGTATTTCTGAAATGCCACTATCAGTTTCATCAATTGCCTTGAGAGAGTAAGATGGAGTGAGGAACTCGTCCTTTAGACTATCAATAACGTCGAGAGTTTTCGAAAGCTCCTGAAGGTCATCGTCTGTCAACTCATGTTTTTCAATAATGATATCGACTTCAGGAAGACCTACTCGCTTCAAGATGAATTTGATAATTGGCTGAGGAACTTTGAATCCGCGCATATATACAAACCGTTGCACATCCTCCAATATTTCCTTGAAAGATCTACCAATTATGCGCAGCCTGCGATGTGTAGCCGGGTCTCTGAGATAGATGCCATTGGTCTTGAGCGTTACCTCAATGTTAGTCCTGGGGATCTGCATATCTAAGCAACCACATCTTTCTCAAGAGTAATTATTATGTAATATTTGAACATATTAAATACTTTTCTGATATCTTGCGGGGTTGTTTGTTGAGAGAATTAAATGTAGTCTTCGATTATCTATTCAATGCCTGAAGAAACCAGCTTTAGAGTGTTGGTGCGTGTTGCTCGGTTGCTGGCATGCTTGGGCGCTCATTGCTTTGCCAAAAGTCGATGATTTTATTCAATAGCTCGGTGATTCCTTGTCCCGTTATTGTTGAGGTTTCAATGAAGAACAGCGGATGAGACTGTCCATTTTCCCCAAGCGTCTTTGCGACTTTTTCGCAATACTCACGGGCTTCTTCTGTTGAAACTGGGACTTCAACCTCATCATCATCATCATAGACTGGATGATCACGGAGATCGGTTTTATTTCCGACGACTATTATCGGTGGTGGTATAAGGAAGGCGTTAGAAACTTCTCGAATCCAGAAGTCAAGGCTGTCGAAGCTCCATCGCTCTGCCACCGAATAAACCAGCACAACAATTCCAGATCCAGTGTAAAACTCCGTCTTTGGAACTTTTGCCTCAGTACTCTTCTGAAATGTCCAAGCATCAACTCTAACATTTGCATCGTTTCGCTCAATTATGTTGCTGAATGTGAATGGTCTAGTTGGGGGTAAATCAAGAGAAGAATAGTCGTTTCCAAGCTTCAGATTTGACTCAAAGATAATGCTGTTCACACCGACTCCTTCTTCGCCAAGAAACAGGACTTTCAGGTCGAGAATTTCGGGTACGCCCTCAGGCATTGATTTCTCATCTTGAGATACATCTTCCAATGATGCAACTACCTCTGGATCATCCCATATGAATTTCACAGATTTGTTTTCATCCGCTGATTGTGTTCTTGGCGTGGAGGTGCTTGGGATATTCTCACCATGGAAAGAAAAGACCAACCCTTTGACCTCCTCGCTTGCAGGAATATCCCAAATACTTGTTTCTTGAGGAGCTGGAACATCCATCTTCAAGTCTTCAAGCTCTGGAGAGGAACGTATTAGAGTGCTTTGAATATCGTCGGGAATGCCACTTTTGCCAGTTGGCGAGAGAAATTCATCCTTTAGTGAATCGAGAACATTCAACGCTCTTGAGAGTTCGAGCAGATCCTCCTTTGTTAGCTCATCTTCTCCAGGAATTATATCGACTTCAGGAAGGCCTATCCTCTTCAAAATAAACTTTAGAATTGGGAGAGGAACGTTGAATCCTCGCAAGTAGGTAAATCGTTGTACTTCCTCCATGATTTCTTTGAAGGACCTACCGGCGAATTTTAGTCTTCGATTTACAGCCGGGTCTGCAACGTATATGCGATTGACCTTGAGACTTACGTCAATGTTTGTACCCGGAATCTGCATCTTTACGACAACCACGCCTTCCTCAATAATAATCAACACTATGAGGTGTAATTAATTACTATTCTTATATATTAAAATCTTTCTTAAACCATTGAAGACAAGGAACACAGAAGCTTTGATGTCAAAATACTCAAGTAAGAATGGAATATCGTGAGTCTGTGCCAGTTTATTCGTAGTTAAGGTGAGTCGCCATATATTGAAATGTGAGAATTAACAAGACGAAGTGAACTAATCCAGTTTCACAAAGAGTGGCGAAAGTGATAGAAGTTAATGTCACCCTATCAGATGGCACCAATAAAGAAATCCAAATCTCCTCTAGCTCAAAAATAGTCGATCTCTCAAAGAACTCAATTGTTGCTATCGACCTGACAGAACTCGACCAGCTTGATGATCTTGAAGACCTGAATCTCTGTGGTAATCATTTAATGACAGTTGACCTGACTGTCTTGGCTTTCTGCGCAAACTTTCGGCAATTGAATGTAAGCGACAATAATCTACAGATAGTAAACTTGGATTCGCTACGTTATTGTACCCATCTAGAGCAACTTGATATGAGCCATAATCAAATTCTAAGAGTCAATCTTTCTGCAATTTCTGAATGCAAGAATCTGGTAACGCTCAGTCTGGAGAAGAATCGGTTAGTGAATCTGGATGTATCTCCCATCTCCAAATGTTGGAAACTCGAAAGGTTCAATCTTTTGGAAAACCCACTGAAACGTCTTGATATTACCCCTCTCTTCTTATGTGCATCGCTGCGCGAGTTGCTAGTGCCGGAAACAACAAGATTAGTATCAAAAATTAAAAAAGACATTCAGCCTTTGAATCCTCCCGCTCTTAATGAGTTGATTGAAAGAAACAGGATTGAGTTTGTCCTGGAGTGAAGTATTCAAAAAGGGTCTTCATTTAGATTCACGGTTGTTCAATTTTTTGCCTTCTTTTCCAAAAAGCGGTATTCAACTATACTAGATTATCTTATTTCTTGATATTTTGATAATATGCTGTTCTATCGCAGTGGTAGTAATTAGGAGCAGGTAGTATGAAAAAGGCAGGGATTGCTCTTGCATTTGTTATAATCTTCTTGGTCCCATTCGCAAGTGGTCCAATAACCAATGATGGGTTTTCATTTAATAAAAATCCCATAGCTGGAGGAGATTATTTTGTCCCTAGTGATTGGCAGGACACCAACTCAGGGAATGGAAATCCCTTGCCTGGAACCATCAACGGGCTGAGTGTTGCAAGCGGAACTTCTGTAATTGACTATTCGCACACAGCGTTTGTTGGCATTGATCCGCCTTTAGGTTGGAGTTCCGAGGGATTAGAAGCAGATCTTGACCATCTCTCGATGTGGGTCGATGATGTGCTTGTCAATTCAAAACTCGATACATACCATGAGGAACATTGGTTTCTTACAGACCATCCGGAGTATAACTACGACCCCTTCTTTATCCCGGATGCTTGGACATTTGTGAAGAATGACGCAGTTCCCAGTGGGACCCAGCACCCTCAGCATGGCTATTTTGAAATCAATCGCGTAGCTGGTGCTGGGTATGATGCGAGTTCAGGTTGGAGATTCGATGGTAATCTAGATAGCGGGGCAACCGTCAATCCCACCAACGGATTCTATATGAGTCAACAGGTCCCCATTCCTTGGAGGAATGTCTACTCAGCAGAAATTAGCTTTCAATATTATGTTTCAAGCACCTCTACTCTGAATGATGAGGTATTCATCACAACTAGTCTTGAGGGCTATGTTTCAAAGTACCACGTGTTTGGGCTTGGTACACCTATGGACACATGGCTTCAGGCTAGTGCCACGGTTCCTTCATCATACTTTGAGTCGTTGCCAGTAACGACTGCATTACTTTTCAATATAGGACTTGGGACAGATATCAATGGCAATCCCAGTACTGCAGATCATGAGGTGTTCATCGATGAGATAGAGCTAAGACTCTCTGTACGTCCGTTTCCTGAGCAGATTGATCTTCTTGCTAATGGTGCTCGCGTGACTGGTTCAACACAAGGGAGTGTGAATCCATATGTTCCAGATGGCATTAACAGAGACTGCTATAGTGCCCCTGATTCAAATGGGGGGTCTGGGGGAGTCGATCTCGACGGCTACGGTAATAATGGGTGGTTGGATGTTGGTGCTGATGTTCCCACGACTTTTGGAAGCGATTGGAGTGATGCCTTTGCGTATCAAGTTGGATTTCAGTTTCCACTGTATGTACCTCAAGGAGCATCAATTACTTCAGCGAACCTGCGAGTGGAAGCAGTAAGTGACTCAACTGGTTTTCCAGGAATGCGTGTCTACGTAGCTGATGAAGACAATGTTGCTGCCTTCACCAGTGGGTACCCCCTTCTTCCAGACAGGTATGATTGGGTGAACACGAGCGTATATTGGCATCCTACAACGTGGACAGCAAATGGGAGGTATGACACTCCGGATATATCATCCCTTATCCAGGAGGTTGTTTCACGACCGGGTTGGCAGAGGGGCAATTACATCTGTATAATGATTGATTATGCATATTCGAACCAGCAATATGCGTACAACCAAATAAAGGGCTCATCAGGATTTGCGCAAGCAGACCTCGCCAGGCTTTTCGTAGATTTCACTGATTCAGAAGCATCTGATACAATCCCCAGCTTCAGCTTTAGCAAGAACATCGTCATCGACCACACCAAAGTTGTTTCGGATCTTCAAGACTTCCCGGTCCTTGTAGATATATGGGACCAGGACCTTCACCTTAATGCGCAACCAGATGGTGACGATATCGCATTTCTGTATAATGGTCAAGTTATTCCATACGATTTGGATTTGTTTGACAAGCAGGGAGATGGAACGAATGCACATCTGGTTTGTTGGGTAAAAGCTCCTCATCTGTCGTCAGTAGAAGACACAACAATTGTCATGGTTTATGGTGATGAGAATCTTGGAAGCCAAGAGAATCCGGAGGCTGTATGGGATTCGGGCTATTCTGCTGTCTGGCATCTGAATGACAACCCTTCGCAACCACAGTGGGACTCTTCTCAAGCCGACTATCTACCGCATCAACCTCAGATTGTGGATAGCACATCCCACAATCTTGACGGGACGACGTATGGAACAATGACTTCTACTGATAGCGTCGGCGGGTATTTTGGAGATGCCATCGATCTGGAGGGCGTGAATGACTACATAGACTTTGGAGATCCAACAGAATTGCAGATGACTGGAGCATTCACCGTTGAAGCTTGGTTCAAGGCGAATTTCATAGATAATGACTATCTTGTAGTCAAGTCCGGCGAATCAGGTTATCGAGGATGGGACATCAGTTTTGATGATGATTCTTCCATTAGTCCTTCAGGGTGGGTCATGTTTCGGTATAGCCCAGATGGTGTAAATACCAACACTGTTGGTTATGAACGGGTCGATGCTGGTCAATGGTACCACGTTGTTGGAGTCTTCTACCCTTCAGTCTTTGCCAGGTTCTACCTGAATGGTGAGCTAGTTGATGAGGTGACAACCGGGATCCCAGCATCTACGAACGACCCAGCTCGACCGGTTAGAATTGGCCGCAGGTCCGATAACCCAGGTGGAACGTCATATCTCGATGCAATAGTTGATGAGGTTCGGATTTCAAATACTGCAAGATCGGATGCATGGATTAAAACTCAATATAACAATCAGAAAAATCCACAGCTATTTCTGACACTTGGCGAACAGGCAGTCAACTTCCAGTATAAGAAGGACATCAAAATTGACCACAATAAAGTTGCAGCCGACCTCACGGGATTTCCAGTGTTGATTGACATCTATGATTCAGACCTGCATTCGAAGGTCCAACCAGACGGCGACGACATAATGTTCACATCAAATGGCAGGAGTCTACCGCATGAGTTAGAACTGTTCGACCAACAGTATAACTCAACACACGCACACTTAGTCGCCTGGGTACGGGCAGACATCTCATCTGTATCGGACACGATAATCTCAATGTATTATGCAAATTCTGCCATGGGGGCCAAAGAAAGTCCTGAGGAGGTCTGGCGAAATCAGTATCAAGGCGTGTGGCACCTCGGAGAAAGTCCATCTGTTGGCAAGCCAGCCCCACAAATCATTGACAGTACATACAACAACAATGATGGGACTACGTACGGCACAATGCTCGAAGAAGACAAAGTCCCGGGTCTAATAGGCAATGCTATTGACTTTGACGGATCAAATGACTATATAGACTGTGGAGATACAGCCTCGCTTGCAGTGGGTTACAATGATTTTGTTATGAGCTTGTGGTTCGCCACATCCGATCTGGACGCACCTCTTGCCAATAAAGGAGCTATCGGCACAGATGCCTACAGATACATGTTGTCAGTCACAAGTTCAGGAACAATAAAGGCAGAAATCGACGACAACTCTGCGTCACCTGGAAAAATCAGCATTTATTCGGCGTCAGCGCTGAATGATGGCCTCTGGCACTACGCTGCCATGGTGAGAGAAGGAAATCTTCTCCATCTTTACATTGATGGATCTGAAGTACCGACCTCGCCAGTTGACATCACTGGATATGGAAGTATTAATTCCATTGAGCCATTTCTGATTGCGGCGTGTGACAACTACGACAACGCTGGAGCACCCAATCTGTTTCTATCGGCGAAAATCGATGAAGTTCATGTTCTCAGCTCTACGACCACTTCAGAATGGATTCTTACAGAGTTCAACAATCAAAACAATCCTTCTAGCTTTTACTCGATAGGGATTGAGCAAGAAGTCACAGTTCCCCAAGAAGTACCTCTTGGTTTCATGTACAAGAAAGACATTGTTATCGATCACACTAAGGTGACCGCGGATCTCTATGGATTTCCAGTTCTTATTGATCTCTTCGATTCAGACCTTCGATTCGATGTTCAATCTGATGGCGATGACATTGTGTTTGTAAAAGATGGATGGATACTCCCTCACGAGATTGAGCTGTTCGAGCAGTCATACAATTCCACACATGGACACCTTCTTGCTTGGGTGAGAACAGATCTCTCTGCATCTTCTGATACTGTGTTATCCATGTATTATGGAAATCCCAATTCGAATAGTTTAGAGAATCCTCACGGTGTCTGGGATACTTCTTTTGCAGCCGTGTGGCATCTTAGCGAGGATCCAGCTGACACTGTGTATGATAGTACCTCAAATAGCAATGACGCTGTGGGTCTCCCAATTGGTACTGAACCCACTCTTCAAACAGGAAAATTCGACGGATGCTCCGAGTTCTATGGAGAAGGAACCAATGAACGCATCGAGGCACCACACTCTACTTCACTTGTTCTATCATCAGACATGCTGGTGGAAGCATGGGTACATACAAACAATACAGATCCTACTTCGGATGTGATAGTAGCCAAGTGGGGTGCTGTGGGTCATCGGAATTATTGGTTAGGCAAGTTGGATAGTTCGACCTTCGCATTTTATGTCGACAATACTCAGAGCGTGACTGCACCCATCAGTCTCGTGAATGATGGCAAGTGGCATCATGTTGTCGGTGTGGCAAACGCAGGAACCAGTGAACTGCTCTTGTATGTTGATGGAGTTGAGCGGAATAGTGCACCCTATAGCGGTACGACCCAGACTGGCACATCAGTTCTCCAAATAGGCAATAACCCCGGCTCAACTGGCTTCATACAGGAATGGGATGGTCGCATTGATGAGGTGCGAGTTTCAAGTTCCTATCGAAGCCCAGACTGGATCACTACGGAGTTCAACAATCAGAATGATCCAGAATCATTCTATACTGTAAAGGAGGAAACCATGCTTGGAGAAACCTACGAATTCAGTAGACAGATCACTGTCACCACTGGTTCTGAGCCAGTTACGGCGGGATACTCCACTTCGGTGACATTCGATCACGCAGCATTGGTTGCATCAGGAAAATCACAGGCTGATGGTGATGACATGCGGATTATGTATTGGAATGGTTTCAGCCTAATTGAACTGGACAGAGTATTGGACTCTGATTCTTCATGGGACTCTGCAGCCACAAAGGTATGGTTCAGGATTCAGTCTGACATTCCATCTTCAACAGCTGATGATAATTACTATTTATACTATGGAGATCCATCGGTATCTTCACCACCAGACAACCACGCCAACGTCTTCCAATTCTATGATGGGTTTGAGAGTGGCGACCTTAACTCTTGGGATGGCTCATACACGGATATTGGAGACTCGCTGTCAGTAACCACGGAGCAGGCCAATACTGGTACCTATTCAGCAAAAGGAGTGGTTGACAATCAGGCCGCAGCTCAGGCAATGATCTGGAAGGATTTCAGTGACAAGACGAGTCTGTTTGCTAGAGTCCACTTCTATCTCCCTGCGACTTTTTCGACTACTGATCATGTCACAATAATGCAATTCGTTGATACGTCCCCAGTTTGGGTAAACCAGCTAAGCCTGACCATATACAGCGATATGTCCCTGTACCTGTGGAACGCTATTGCGAGTGAAGCATATGGTTACGGGACTACGAGTCCAATTTCCAAGGGTTCTTGGCACATGCTAGAAATACAAGCTAAATTCTCGACCACGGATGGAGAAGCAAGACTGTGGGTTGATGGAAACCTTGAAGTCGAAGAAACAGGAATAAATCTAGGCTCAGAGGGTGTCAACAGGTTCTGTACTGTGTTCTATTGGGCAAGTCCTCAGACGGAACCCAATACTGTCTATGCGGATGACGTGTTTCTAAGGCCATACGTTAGTCCTGAACCCACAACATCACTTGGGATAGAAATCAATCAAGCCACCCAATACAACTACGAGAAGGACATAGCCATTGATCATACAAAGGTTGGCACAGATCTAAATGACTTTCCATTGCTCATAGATATCTTTGATGCTGACCTAAGAACGAAAGCGCAGTCTGACGGTGATGATATCATATTCAAATCTGGTGAAATTATCCTTCCTCATGAGATAGAGTCCTTCGAGCAGTCCTATAATGACACCCATGCACATCTGGTAGCTTGGGTTAAGACTGACCTTTCATCATCAGTTGATACAGTAATCACAATGTATTACGGTAACTCTGTCGTTGGGAACCAAGAGAACGTCGCAGGTGTATGGGACTCTAATTACAGAGGGGTCTGGCATCTTAGTGAAAATCCGACCGGACCGCTTTATGATTCGACAAGTAATTCGAATGATGGCACAGGATACAATCTTCAATCAGACGATCAGGTAGAAGGACAGATTGATGGGAGCATTGATTTCGACAATACACAGGACTACATTAACTGTGGGAATGATACTTCGTTAAATGTGGGTTCTAATGACTTCTCATTTTCACTGTGGTTCAATTATGATGGTGTGAACATGGGAACCCTTGCCGGAAAAGGTGCTGTACTTATGGCTAAGAGATATCGAATTAGCATAGAATCAGGTCCAGGAATGTTGATGGCAGCGATTGACGACAATACTGTAGCGAAGAACATCTACTCGACATCAACCTACGGGGACAATTTGTGGCACCTTGTTTCTATGATAAGAGATGGGAACTATCTTCGACTATACATTGATGGAGCAGAGGATCCGAATTCTCCAATTGATATTACAGGTTATGGCAGTCTTGACGAGGTGGAATCCTTCTACATAAACGCATTCCGCAGTGAGATAGGTGGTACTCTTGGCTATTGGTCCACTGCAAACACAGATGAAGTGCGTGTTGCAAATACTGCGCTTTCACCTGAATGGATTGCGACTGAATATAGTAACCAATATAGTCCATCAAGTTTCTACACTATTGGACCGGAAAAGACATCCCAGGCGGAACATCAGCCTAATGTTAATACTGCGGAGTTCAAGTATAGGAAGAATTTGATTGTTGATCACGCAATGGTTGCAGAAGACCTGACTGATTTTCCTATGCTCATTGACATCTTTGACACAGATCTAAGAACCGATGTACAGGCTGATGGAGATGACATCATGTTCAAGAATGGATATACTTGGTGCCCACACGAAATCGTGTACTTCGACCAAACATATAATGGCACGCATGCCCATCTTATTGCTTGGGTCAAGACAGACCTTTCTTCTTCAATCGATACAACAATCACCATGTATTATGGCAACCCAGATCTGACGAATCAAGAAAATCCGAGTGCAGTATGGGGAAGTTATGTTGGCGTATGGCATCTAGACCAAAGTCCAGCAGGAACAGTGCTTGACAGTACTCATTACAATAATGATGGGGCGACCTTAGGATCTATGAGCGGTTCAGATTTAGTCCAAGGTCAAATAGGCAGTGGATTTGAGTTGGATGGCATTGATGACATGATCAATGTTTCTGAAAGCTCCAGCTTAGACTCCATTAAATCTGGGGGAACTCTTTCAATCTGGATTAACTGGGTGAATTCTTCCGATGGGGGATATCAGCGTATTATGACGACAAGCGACCGATTCATACTGAACCCATCTCCTCCGCCCACCCTCATCCAAGACGATGGCTTTGAATGGGCGGTACAACCTGATGGTGACAACTTCTTCTACCCCTGGGGCGGAAACGACATCGATTATAATCTTGTAACCAATCCATTTACAAACAATGTGTGGCATCATCTCGTTGTCACACTTGACTATTCTACGAAAACTGTTGAGATTTACTTGGATGGCACACAATTGATTCTAGCCATAGAAAATGTGCCAACACAATGGACCCAACTAGCAAGTCTTGGTGATTGGCTATGGGGAGGGAATCAACTTGATTCAGCCAGTCGTTTTCTAGGGAGATTCGATGAAATTCAAGTTTCACCTGCTATTCGGTCTTCTGGTTGGATATTGACAGAGTACAATAATCAATACAATCCTAGTTCCTTCTACTCCATCGAGTCAGAGGAACAGGTGAGTGGCAATGGATACATCTTCACAACAAGTTCTGAATCTAGCATCACAGTTGGAACTGAACTGTCGCTTGGAGTACAGACTTCGATACTCAGTTATGCTGATGACTTTACTCAAGGCACATCATTTTCCATCGTTAATGGTAGTCTGCCGATTTGGACCGCGAATGTGATGATTTCTCCGCCTCCTGAATTAGAAGCGGTTTCTTTTGAGATTTCATACCCAGAGGGTGAGTGGTGGCCATTTTCTGTTGCAAGTCCCTCAGGGGTCGAGAGAACATTTGCAGCCGATTGGACATGTTTCGATGGTAAACTGATAGTTGGCTCAACTGCGATTGATGAATATGGTATGTGGAAGATTAAATTCCTAGATAGAAATCATGTTCTTGACATGCAAATTGGACCCAGTGGAGGGCCCTATTCCACCACAGGGCAGTTTGCAGTTGGCGAGAATATCCAATTCCATGTTTGGAGTTCTGGAACCATTGGTTCTACGATTTCTCTAGAGCTGACGGACCCAACAGGCTCTACATGGTATGCGGGAAGTACAACATTTCAGGGAGCTGGGTTTACCCTTCCGTACTACCATAGAAAATACTTGGCAATCAGTCATGATAACGTCATGGAAAACCTTGTCAACTTCCCCGTGCTAGTAGACATATACGATACGGATCTAAGAACAGATGTGCGCGCCGACGGTAGGGACATTGCCTTCACAATTGGCGAAAAAACACTCTCGCATGAGATAGAACTTTTCGACCAAACCTACAACCTGACTCATGCTCATCTCGTGGCTTGGGTAAATGTGCCAGTACTGTCTGGTTCAACAGACACCGTAATTAGCATGTATTATGGAAACCCATTAGCCCCAATAGTGTACGATTCGGGACCTGTTTGGGATTCAGGATATCTGGGGGTTTGGCACCTCTCTGAAAGTGGAACGGGACTACTGGGTGAGTATCGAGACAGTAGCCAATACAAGAACGATGGTCAAGGTGGGGATGGGGATAGCTTGTTTGTTCCGACTCAAACAGTCGGAAAGATTGGCGCTGGTCAGGAATTCAATAATCTTGATGGTTATTACGATTTCATAGACTGTGGAGACAGTCCTCTTTGGGATATTGATGGATATCAGATAACACTTGAAGCGTGGATTCAGCATGACATCACTCCTAATACTCATGTCTATGGCATAATGAACCACAAAGGCTGGTATGATGGATATGCCTTGTACATCAATTATGGCGGAGGCTCAACCATCAAACCAACCTTCAGCCTACCCGGCGATACTCATCAGCTTGTCGGAGCCAATGATGTCACTGGAGGTTCTTGGCATCAGATTGTGGCAACCTACGATGGTTCGTTGATGAGAATCTATGTGGATGGAGTTCAGGATCCAAATGTTCTAACAAAAACGAATGCGATTGAACCCTCTTCATTTGAGAAGGACTTCTGGATTGGACAAGGTGACCAACCTCAGAACAAGACCTGGAGCGCAGAGTGGGATGGCCAAATCGACGAGGTGCGTGTTTCGGATGTCACACGTTCAGCAGGATGGATTCAAACGCAGTTCAGCAATCAGTACAATCCAAGCAACTTCTATTCGATAGGATTGGAGGAAAACATAGGATATTCAGAGTCAGCGTCCATCAACTTGGACACCTCTGCTCCTGCAGGAGTTTGGCATGCTACCACGAGGTATAGTGATAGCAATTCTGACGTAAACCTCAGAACAGGTATATTTGATAGGACTTTCATTGTGAAACGTGGAACTTCTTTAAGCCTCACTGCACCAGGAGACGCTATACTTGATGGAATTTCAACCAAGCTCATCGGCGAGCAGCTCTATGTTGAGTTTGATCTGCAAGATACATTGACCTCAACAATGGTGAGTGGTGCAACGGTATCAATGAATTGGAGCGTCAGTGGTACACCCACGGATGTTCAGCTCAATGATTATGGAGACGGAAGATATGGCAAGACACTGAATACGTCCGATTTAGGCGGCTATGGCCGTTGGAGGTTAGATGTTCAAGCATCACACTCATTCTATAGCGATGCAACGGATTTCCTCTATTTAGACCTCTCGCACAGAACATTCATGACATATGAACCTCCAAATGATACACCATATGGCGACAATTTTGAGATTAGGTTGACATTGAGGGACAAATTCGATAGCACGCCATTGACAGGTGCAACCCTCTCCTGTAATGCGACAATTTTAGGAATACCTACAGATTATGGAAATGGGACATACCTTGTGACAGTGGATAGTACAGGGTTCTCAAGTGGGGAGCACACATTTAGGTTCATAGCAACCCCAAGTACTACGTATCTATTGAGTAGCAGTATAGATGTTCAATTCAATTATAGGCCTATTGCAACTGAAACTATTCCACTCAGTCCTGATGCAGTTGAGGCTCCATGGGGGCAACAAGTGAACACAAGTATATACTGGTTTGATATCGACCACGCAGGAATTGGAGTAGATAGTAGCACAATCTCAATTTCTCCAATTGTTCCGATACAGGTAGATGAAACCAGCATTGGCAATTATCTCATCACAATCGACGTGAGTTCATTTATGCCTGGAACTTACTACTTCGACCTAACATGCTCAAAGCAAAATTACCAATCATCAACGACCACAATAAGCATCTTGATTCTTCCACACAGAACAACGCCAAGCGTGAACTATAACTCCACCATACCTGTTGGTACTGATGTCTACTTTGATGTCTTGTGGATGGATCTAGATCTTGATTCAGTTCCTGTAAGTCCTAGCAATCTGACCCAAGTAAGCTTGGATTGGGGAACTGGAAGTGACAGTCATTCTGTGCTAGGCTTTTGGGTGGATACCAGTGGTTGGGCAGCGGGGTCGTACTCCATCAATGCGACGATAAGTGCCACGGCATCCCCGAGATTCTAT
The DNA here is from genome assembly GCA_011364905.1 of Candidatus Thorarchaeota archaeon. Lineage (GTDB taxonomy): Archaea > Asgardarchaeota > Thorarchaeia > Thorarchaeales > Thorarchaeaceae > SMTZ1-45. Next base: position 38,451 of record RDNZ01000008.1, on the reverse strand, counting down.
ATGGACTCGTATATCATAATCCATCTTGAGATTCGAAAACTGGGTGTGTATGTGAGTTGGGAGCCTCTCGAACCATTTCCAAATGGCAATGACTTCGTAATGTTTGTTCATGTGAATGTAAGCGAACCGGATAGTCCGATTGACGGGACAGCAATTGCTGGACTTGATCAGACCTACTTCAGCGCTCGCAACGAAACAGGTGGACTTTACACCTTTGAGAGTTTCTTGAACCTTGGAGATGGGAGATATCAAATAACGATTGACAACACAAGGTTCCTAGAAGGGCAGTATGAAATCATTGTCTTTGTGGACTTTCAGCCCACAGAGAATTACACAGACAGTAGTACTACTCAAGTTTCATTCACATACCGCCCGATTCTTACTTACTTGTCGTCTTCAAATTACCCAAGTGTAACAACTAGTTTTGATACGAATGTTACAATCACACTATCCTATGTTGATATTGATCATGTTCAGAACATTACGACGGGTATCATGACTTCGGAAGGTGCTTTGATTGAATGGCAGCACATTGGAAGTGGAACTTACGAGGTTTTGATTATCGTACAAGGATGGGACCTTGGTGCCCACGAGGTGAATATTACTGCAGATGCAAGTGGATATCAAGCAAAAACACTCACGTTCCAAATCCTTGTGCAGATTGCATATGCATATGCAAGGTCTTCTGTTTCTATCATCGATTTGCCTTTGGGAGACACTGCTGTCTTCTACGCAGACTACTGGGACATCACACATAATGAAGCGATAATCGGGGCGACTCTGAATCATAACTGGACCTATCCATTGAGTATTAGTTGGACTGGCGACCAGTATAGAATAGAGCTACCTAGCATAGATACAGATAGTCTTGGCACTTACTTGGTAGTGCTAAACTTTTCAAAAGGACCCAACTATCAATTTGGGTACATCAACATAAGCATCATTCTAAGGACACACCTAACCGAGTTCAGACTCGCAAGTGCTACCGAACCAACAAGCTACAATGCAATGGTCAATATTTCCGTCTATTGTGGTGACTTGGACAACGATTTAGGAATAATTGACGCTCCTGTCAACTTGTCTGTATATGGGGATTCGGGATGGATTTCATCTACCTTCAAGAATGACACAACTTTGGGAAATGGGTATTACATAATCAGCTTTGCAGCCACGAACTTAGGTACCTCTGGAATTTATGATATCACTGTATATTTCAATTGGACAGGGCCTGTTCCGAAGTTCTATGATAATTCCGTAGTTTCTTCTGTTAGAATCGTAGGCGAGGCATCTGATCTTGAACTGATTGTATCAGCTGAGCCAACGCCATATCTAGAGAATCTGAGTTACACCTATTTCTATAGTGAGCTATACAGTGGCAATGGCATTTCCAATGTATCAGCGCCAGCAGGAAATGTATTCATCTATGTAGAGTTTGTTAGCCAGTCTTTCAGTCCTTCCTTGTTTTCAATCAAAGAAGATTCCGGAAATCTAGGACACTATACAATTGAGTTCAACAGCACAATTTTTGCTGAACCAGGAGTGTATACAATGGTTGTACATGTGAACTGGACCGAAACTCAGGAGCCATTCTATGGTAACTGGACAGATACGGTGTCAGTTCGAGTCATACCGAGGAGCACTTTGATTAATTTGGTCCCACCTGAAAGCACTCCTTATGGAGTCAATGCTACATTTTCATTCTCATTTGATGATATTGCAGGAAGCGGCTCATATAGTATTGCTAACAGTTCTCAGATGAGAGTCACTATTGGACTGGCAGATTACTCTCTCACCTACAACACATCTGCAAGACAGTTTCATGTTTCATTCAACACTAGCATTCTGGGAGCCCCCCTCGGAACGCGTCAGTTCACAATAGGAGTCAGTTGGATTGGAGCGCCATTCTATGCTAATTTGACAGGGAGAAATGTCATCATTAGCGTCAGATACCGTGAAACAGAGTTCGATTATTCAACAATTAGTCCCACGGCGTATGGCGATAATGTAACCCTACATTTAACATTCAATGACATCACGCCGGGGCAGTCACAAACCATTGATGATGGTTTCATTACTTTGTACAATGGGTCGGGAGCAATTCCTGTGACTGAATACTCATTCATGCCACTTGGCAATGGAGAGTATGACGTTGAACTCAAGACGACCTACTTTACGAAGCCAGGCACTTACACAATCACAGTAGCGATGAGTACAAGTCATTTCTACTATGACATAGTTACTGCATCACGAACACTTAGTCTGCGATATAGACTAACAGTCCTTCTCATAGAGCCCGTTGAGGAAACAGCATATAACAACTCCCTTCAGGTAGTGTTTCATTACAGTGATGTGTTGACTCTATCTGAAATTGGCAACAGTTCAACACCGACAACAGTTTGGATTCTAAATGGAAGTTCATGGTTCTTTGTTTCAGTTTGGAGAGGGGCTCCAGAGGACTATCTTCTCACAATTGATACTCATAATCAAAATCTTGAGATAAACAAGGAGTATGTTCTTTGGATACAGGTTAGCTATCCGGATTCATCGCCATTCTATCTTTCGGCCGAAGCTTTTGTTTCATTTACTCTTCAGGAGCGAGCAACCATCTTGGAGGTCACAGAATCTCCGGAACCTACTCAGTACTTGGACAGTGTAGACTTCGCTGTGTATTATCAAGACTCATCGTCCTCTGCCGGAATCGCTGGAGCCACAATTACTCTTGCAGTTGGCGGAACGAACCTGGTAGAAGGTATAGACTATTCACTTCTTAGTCCATTTGATGGTAGCTATTACATTTCAATCAACACTACAGTACTGGGACCAGCTGGATCATCAGTTAATCTTGAACTAGGAGCATCGTGGATTGATAACGAACCATATTATTCAACTTCGACTCTGAGCCTCACACTTACTGTAACAGAGAGAAACTCAATCACTGAGATAGTATCATCAACAACACAAGTCAAGTTCTTAGAGAATGTCACTTTTACCATTAGATATAGTGATGAAACATCAGGTAAAGCAATCCAGTTTAGCAAGGATCAGTTGTTAATATACAATGAGGGAACCTTGCTATCAAGCAATGATTTCGCTATGGTATATCTCGGATCTGGCTATGAGATCTCTATCAACTCATCAGTATTAGCTGCAGGATTAATTGACAATCAGAACATAACCTTCTACATAGATTGGCATAACACTGTTGCACCATATTATGCAGATGGACGTGCATCCTCATGGGTAACAGTGGCAAACAGAATCGGAATCGTTATCCGTGGAGCAACACCAACTGTCCCAATATATGATAATATGACACTCAACTTCACTTATGTTGATGATTCAAATGGTGCAGGAATCAATGATGCAATTGTAGTTTTCGACTGTCTAAGTCCAAGTGGCCTTGCAGAAGGAACAGATTTCTGGATTTATCGGAATTCTGGCGATTATTCAATTTTTGTTGACACCACAAGTCTTGGCAGTATAGGCACATTCACCTTCTCTCTACGTTTGCTTTGGAATCCTACAGTTGCGCCTTACTACAGAAACACCACAACAATATTCCTCCAAGGGTCTGTCAGACTAATACAGTTGCAGCTCACAAATGAAGAACCTGTTCCATCCACTGTTCCGATAAACGACAATGTTTCTGTGATTTTGAATCTCCAAGATTTGGACCATTTCGTTCCTATTAGTGGAGCCGAGAGCCTATTCTCGGTGGAATATAAGACGAATGCTTCTGGGCCTTACATATGGAGCATAACTCCGATATCACCAGGAATATACAATTTGACCGTGGATTGTTATGATGCAGGTACAACAGTAACCAACGCACTCATTATAACCTTGGCGTTACCAGATTATCAGACAGTCCAAGTGCAGGTGCCATTTCAGATCAGACTCCGGCAGGGAGAGCTGAATGAACTGGTTTCACAGAAGCCATACTACAGCGAAACCACCTTTGTTATCGTAGAACTTGTTGACACAGATGCAAATAACACACCCATTAGTGACGCCACACTATCAATCACTTGGCCAGACATCGGATATACTCCATACTATACCAATCTTGGGAATGGCCAGTACAACATTACACTCACTACATCTAGTCTTGATGCGGGTCTCTATACACTCATGGTTGGTGCATTAAGAAGTGACTACTTCATCTCAGATATTTCTGTACCAGTTGAAATCCAACGCATACCAACTGGACTCATTCTGCCTCAGACAATCCCAGATGTCTACTGGGGCGATGACATATCATTCTGGGCAATCTTCAATGACACTAAAGCTGGCACTGTAATATCTGGAGCAACACTCACTTACCAGTTTGGTACATTGAGTGGTAGTCTTACTGAAATCGTATCTGACCAAGGGAATTACACAGTCACAGTAGATACGGGCAATCTAGTGCTAGCATCGACCTATGTCATATCAATCACAGCTACATTCAACAACTACGTCACTAATACCTCGCAAGTCATAGTGAATGTCCTAAAACTGCCAACCACTGTGAGTATTATCAGTAGCGCACAACAAGAGGTGTTTAAAGGCACTCCTGTAAATGTGACAGTCTATGTCAATAACACATATCGAAACATACCTCTACTAGGAGCAACTGTCACAGTCAGATGGGTTTTACAAGGACCGCAGAGCATTAGCTTATCTCCAATCCCTGCAAAAGATGGGTACTATACCTGTTTCATTGACACAAACGACTTCCTTGTTGGACAGTATTCCATTACGATAGAAGCAAGTGGAACTAACTATCTTCGTTCAGTAGCCCCTGCAAGCATTAAGGTCAAACAGATAGCCACAGTTCTACAACTTGATGCGCTAACCTCTAGTTACAGTGGTCAAAGCTTCAACTGGTCAGATACAATTCGAATTGGAGTATATGTTCTTGCACCTTCATTGAACGAGTCTGATCCATTTTCAACAGGTTTGGCAAATTGCACGGTGCTATGGTCACTCTCGGGAACCACTTTTACAGGAGAGTTCCTCAATGGGACGTCAATGGAAGGACCAGGATATTTCTACTTCGATTTCGAAACCTGGAACTATGATGTTTCTACTTACACACTTAGAATCACAGCTTATCCCAATATCGGCATGTTTGCGTATTCTAGCAATCTTACAACCTTGATAATAAAACCCATTGAAACATCAGTCGAATCAACATACTTGAGTCCAAAAATCTGGGGGTGGACTGGTTGGGTTGATATCACATACTGGGACCTCTTGTTTGATAGAGGAATAGCTGGAGCCACAGTACTGGTGGAATGGGATGGTGGTGAGAGTACATCCACGTATGTAGCAAATGGAACATATCAAGTATTCATAAATGCCTCCCTAGTTAGTCCCGGAATTTATCCTGTTTCTGTGAGGTTTCTGATGGACAATTACAAGAGTGGAACAGGCGTTTTCACACTTAATGTAAAAGAAGTCCCAACAGATATAGCTGCATTCGCACCCACGATAAATCAGATTGACCATGATGTTCTAAATCTTCAGATACCTTATGGAGACACAATCTCACTCACCCTTTTCTATAATGACACATGGTATAATCGGGGGATTATGGGTGCTACCGAAACGAAATGTGTGATTCTTGGTTCTTCGGTTCCTGATGGAGACAATCTCCTTATCGAAGAAATCACAAATGGCAACTATAGTCTGCTGATTGACACCACACGATGGACGGTTAGTTCAGATCCATATAGATTGATTCTAAACTTCCACCTTACCAACTGGAGTAGGGCAACACTGGATATTCATCTCACGATAATTGATGTCCCAACAGCGCTATATATTGATCCAAGTTCCGTAACCATGAACTATGGCCAAGTCTTCAGTATCTGGGTACTTTACTATGACACTTGGGAAGGTCATATGAATGCGAGCATAGTAGGAGCGTCAATAAATGCTACAAGTCTAGATACGCGCTTCGTGGACGTTTCACTAAACCAGTCCGATCCATCAAGACCAGGCTGGTATGAAATAAGAGTGCGATCTAATAGAGCAGAAGGAACAGCTCTAGTTTCAATCATTCTATCCAAGGACAATTATGTTTCAATCAGTGCGTTGGTAACAGTTTCAGTCGAACCCTCTGAGTTTGATTTGCTTGTTGAACAAGCAATACTCTTCGGTGTTCCAATTGGTGCAATATTATTGCTTGGAGCAGTACTATGGACCAGGCTATTTAGTGTGCCAAAGCAGCTACGGGCTATCAGGAAAATGGTAAGAACTATTGCTAAGGGAAAAATACCCAAGCCTCCAGATGGCGTTCTAAGTAGGCAAGAGATTGTTGCAAACTTATTCAATGATATTGCAGAACCTATTGGTATCACAAAGATAGCATCCAGTATGCCAAGTGAACCTATCGCCAGTGATGTTCCTGAAATTGAGGAACTGCTCATTCAACTATCAATCCTGTCGAAGCTATCACCTGAAGAACTTGAAGACTTCAAGCTTGATGTTTCAAAGATGAAGTTGAGTGAACAGGTGAGTTTTGTCAAAGAGGTAATCAACCAAGAGGCCATCAAACAGGCACGATTAGAACGAAAACCGATGGAGGTAATTTTGGAGGAAACCGCCGCTAAGGCGCGTGCTGTTCTGGCTGGAGAAGAGATTGAAGTAGTGGTGGAATCCAAGCCACTTGAAGAAAGGATCATTCCACCAGAAGTGGAAGAGCCTGAAGAAGCTATTCCAGAACCAGTGGAATTTGAAGAAGTCGAATCAGCAGAGATGTTGGATGAAGATGAGTTGAAACAGATTCGCAAGAAACTGGAGAGTGTTGGAATCAAGGGCAGCGAACTTGAAACAATCATGGACCAAGCACGTGAACTTCCAAGAAGTCTAGCTGAGGAGCTCCTGAGAAGCATTCTCGGGAAAGGAGGTGAAGAGGAATGATAGTAGGTACTTCCCCTAAGAAACGCGCTAAGATATGGAAGCTAGTGTGTTCCAGAGCCATAATCCCATGTATCATCCTGCTAATGTTTTGCTCTCCAGCAGGTTTCACTCCAAATCAGTCTGATTTGACCAGTGGAAAGGTCATTAACAAAAACTCGCCTTACTGGTTTGAGCCTTCCGAGGGTTCTCAAGAGTATAGTTCAACAGGAGCAGCACAACCAATCAATTTTAGCGGCGTCTTCTCTAATGCCACACAGCCTATTGTCATGCTCGACTCATCAACGCCAGCATCAGTTCCCATCGCCACACCTCAAGGCTGGACTGCAAATGCTCTAAGTGGAACAATGGAGCACATTTCTACGCGAATTTCCCAATTGACAAATGGACTTCTTGATGACTACCATACAGAACGTTACATTATAACAGGCTCAACATGGAACTCAGAAACATTCTATCTGCCTGATGGCTGGTCACTTGTGAAAAAGGGTGACTCGACAACGCATCCTAGGCATGGAGGGCTCTATTGGTACACATCAGCAGGAGCCGGGAGAGAGAGCTCTATGGGGTGGAGACCCAGTGTTCTATTTGACACAACCAAGACTCTTAATCCCAACATGGAGATATATCTAAGTCAGCAGGTCCAGTTGCCATGGAGAGAGGTGTACTCCTGCAGACTATCATTCTATCATAGAGTACCAAGTGGTCAGACATTGAATGGCATGTTTTATCTGTTTGTGAGGGTCGGAAACTATGAGGCCAGGTTTGGCGTATTTGATACAGGCTATACCACCGACACGTGGCTGCAGGGATTTGTTGATGTACCGGCCTCGGTATTCTCAAGTATTCCAGTACCGGGATCTGTTCCATTGTCAATTGGTCTGAGTACAGACTTTTCGGGTCAACCTCCATCCAATATTAATAACTTCGTGTATATAGATGAGATAGAGGCCACATTCACAGTAAGGCCTTTCCCAGAACAAGTTGGTCTTCATGCCAATCAGACTGTGATCACAGGGACCGTGTCAGATAGTACCATGCCCTTTGTACCAGATGGGGCAAACAGAGACTGTGTCAGTCGCTCTGATACCGGAATAAGTGTTACAGGAACTCCAGAGGTGGGAGTCTACAGTTCAAGTGGCACAGCTTGGACTGATGTGATTAAGTATCAAACTGGAATGCAGTTTCCATTAAACATCCCAAGAGGAGCTGTAATTACATCTGCGAGATTGGAAATTGAGGCTCTAGGTGAGTATAGTTCGGATGGGGATGACAACACGTTCAAAGTATGGGTGGCTGCAGCTGACAATATGGCACCATTTGCCACTGGCGCTAATCCTTTGGAGGTTCAGTATCCCTGGATTGAGAACAGCATTGACTGGGCACCAAATTACTGGACGGCTGACTATCGATATGCGTCACCGGACATTTCATCACTTGTCCAAGCAGTGGTTTCCCGTTCGGGATGGTCTAGTGGCAACTACATTGGTTTAATGATTGGCTACATGTTCTCAGATAACTATCGCGACTACAACACGATAAAGGGAACTTGGTCATATGGAGGAGGAAACCTCGCAAGACTCTATGTTGACTTTATGATACCTCAGGAAGAAGACACAATATCAGTACAACAGTACAGTAAAGAACTGACAATAGACCATACAAAGGTCAGCGCGGACCTTGAAAACTTCCCTGTTCTTGTCGACATTCTTGATGCCGATCTTAAAAGCCATGCTCGATCAGATGGTGATGACATTAGATTTGTATCAGGCTCAGAAACATTGGACTATCAAGTCGAAGTATTTGACCCGAATTACAATGGTACACACGCGCACCTGATTGCGTGGGTTCAAGTCCCCTATTTGTCTGCAACTGAGGACACCGTAATCAGCATGCAATATGGAACACCTGAACCTCAAAGAATAGAGAATTCAGCCAATATTTGGCAAGGATACGAAAGTATCTGGCATCTCTCTGAACAGTCAGGCACTGCAGCGTACTTGATGGATTCAAGCATCAATGGTCACGGCGGAGAACCAACTTTAACGAGCTATATGCCGAACGGGATGATTGATGGTGCCAGATACAGCGAGAATGTAGGGAGCAACTACATTTCCTTTGTTGACGGTCAGAGCATCTTTGATGGCTGGTCTGATTGGCAATTCTCATTCTGGATCTACTTTAATTTCTCCACTGATACCGAGTTCTGGTCAAACGAATGGAGAGTATTCGATAAGGGTACTTCTATGAGTCTGGCGCGTACATTCGATGTTGGAGTCCCTGGATATGCCAATTTCCAAGTTGATGTTCATTTCAACGGCTACGATGCTTTCCAAGGTGTGCTCGTCAAGAGACAAGCTTGGAACTATGTGGTCTTTAAATATGAGAGCAGCGGGGATGGGCGGTACCGGGGCTATAGCTTTGTAGATGGTGTGCTTTTGGACTCGTTTAATGATAACACCTTGGGAACTGGAGGTTCTTTGCGTAGCGATAGCAATATGTTCGTCATTGGTACAATAGGAGGAGGCACTCCGTTTCGAGGAGGCATTGATGAGTTTAGAGTAATCAATGGTTACAAATCGGCTGGTTGGATTCAGACAGAATATGCAAACCAATATGATCCTTCAGGATTCCTGACTAAAGGTATTGAGCAGACAACGCAGTTCGGAGAAAAGGCAAAACTGCTCTTTGCCACGAGTTCAGACTCAGTTGTTGAGATTCTTCCAAGACTAAAAATCAATGTGACTCATTCTGACTCAACTCTCGATGCAAACTTTGAATATGGTTCTTCGTTCAGTGTGAATAATGACACTGATGCATCATGGACAGCTAATGTCTTAGTTAGCCCCCCGCCAGGTGTGAGTACACTGAATTTCACACTTATGAAACCTTCAGATTGGACTCTTTCAAGTGTGACCGATTCACTCGGTCAGGACAGACTCTTCTACGTCACTGCTACAAGCTTACAGGTCATGGTGCCCTCTTCAGTGCTTGACGTGTACGGAGTTTGGACATTTATGTTCTCATCCTCCAATGAGATCACAAATCTTGAGTGTGGCGCGAATGCGGGGGCATATGGAAACTCTGTAGCACTGCAAATTGGAGACTCTGCAAAATTCCGAGGAACTGCTACGATGATTCCTGGGTCCGCAATGCGGCTTTCTTTGATTGATTCAAGTGGTCAGCTCTTTTACAGCACAGATGATCTTACTCAGGATGGAAGTGGTCAGTTTGAATGGACTGGAATAAGTGTGACAAGTGCATGGCCAAATGGGCTCTGGGAGGTTCATGTCGATTTCAATAACACAGCTGATTCAAGTCCAGAACGCGTTGGAAGGTATAGCAGATTGTTCACCGTCAAACATGCATCGTCACTTAGTCTATTATCACCCACAGACGCAGTTGGAGATGGTGTGGCAGTACGGACTGCAGGAGATCTTCTCAAAGTCGAAGTTCAACTGACAAATACTGAAACTTCCCAAGATGTGGCGGGCTCTAAAGTTGCAATGAACTGGAGTATCTCGGGAGCCGAAACACAGATTCAATTGGAAGACTATGGTAACGGCATCTATGGGAAGACTCTCAACACCTCGGACCTCAATCAACCTGGAAATTGGAGAATCAATATCGTTTCGAGCCATCAGTACCTGATAGATGCAACAACTTTCTTTGATTTGGAACTTTCACGCAACACTATTCTATCTTTCAAGACACCCCCCTCAACGCCCTATGGTGATGACTTTAGTGTCAAAGTGGAGCTTGAAGATGCAATTACCAGAGCGGGTTACGATGGGGCATCTTTCACATCAAATGGTACGATTAATGGTGTTACAGACTATAACAACGGTACGTATCTTGTCAGCCTGGTTTCAACAGGCTCGAGCTTCGGAACACATTGCTATACAATAAATGCAGTTCCAGCTCAAAGCTTTGTGATAGGAAGTTCAGTTGATGTTGTATTCCGCTATAGGGAGATAAAGACAGACCTCGTTCAGATCGAGGTAAATCCAGTCAGCGTACCTTGGGGACGTAATGCGAGTATCACACTCAATTGGCTGGATACTGATCACAGTGATGCGGGGATAATTGGAGGAACACTACTTGGTGATGGAGTGTTCCAATACGCAGACCTTCTTGATGGGAGATACTCGGTCCAAATCGAAGTTGATTCCTATGACGTTGGAGTTTATTTGTTCAATTTCACAATCGATGGGACTAATTATCAACCAGCCCAAATCACAGTGGCAGTAACTGTAAGACCGCATAGGACAACCGTAGTGGCTTCCTATGATGGCACTATATCCATGGGGTCCAATGCCACCGTCACTCTTCAATTACTAGACCGTGACGCTGGAAATGCCGCAATATCAGGAAATCTGTCTAGCGTTTTGGCTGAGTGGGCTGGTGGGTCTGCATCTTTTGGTTCACTTCAGGTCCTCATCGACTCTCAGGATTGGACATTAGGCACCTATGTAATTGACATTACAATCCTCGCTACAACTTCTCCGAGGTACTTCTATGATGGGACGACGTCGATACTGTTGAGGATCCAGAAGCTAGCCGTTGTCCTCTCTTGGGATGACATTGATGTTTTTCCAATCGGAGATGACTTCGAGATAACGACTCATGTGACTGTAAATGACTCAAGTTCAATATATGACGATACACCCGTGAATGGTCTTTTACAGAGTCACTTCATCATCAGGGATAAGAATGGGACTGTCTACACCATCAAAACATTCTCAGCTCAACCTTCAGGAACTTACGTATTAACTCTCGATCACTTATATTTCGCGGGAGGCGCCTATGGTATACGGGTTTTCCTAGTCTTTGGAATATCAGAGAACTACTCCAACACACAAACGCCTATCATTAGTTTTCAATTCACGCAAGCTCAAAGTGATTTGACTTCTCCAGATTATCCCCTTCTTACAATATCCTACAGTACAAATGCGATTGTCACCTTGGAGTTTGTTGATTTGGATAGAGGCATTGGAATTGACACAGCAACTGTTTATGTGACAGGAGCAGATATTCTCGGTCAACAACTGATAAGTAGTGGAAGATATCGGGTAACGCTCAACACGTCCTCTTGGGGTATTGGAACATATAGTGTGACTTTTGAGGCTTCTGCATTAACCTATGAGAACAAGACCATATCTATTGACATTCAGATACGACAAATTAGAACTTATGCCACTGCTACTATTAGTGCGCTGGAAATACCTGTGGGTGACTCTCGAACTTTCTATGTCGATTATACTGATATGGATCATAACCTACCAATCTTCACTCTGAATCACAACTGCAGTTGGACACCGGCTCATTTTGACATCGTTTGGGTGGCTAATCGATATAGTATCACAATTCATACCTATGACAGCGATGCATTGACATCTTATCTTCTAGTCTTTGACTTCGCAGCTGGGCCAGAATATGAAGCAGCTACATTCAATGTCACGGTCGTCGTTCGAACAATAACAACAGAATTACGACTTTTGTCACCAGTGGAGGACACGACTTCGGATGGGACAATCAATGTTTCTGTCTACTATGGTGATCGCGATCATTTACAAGGAATTGCCTCTTCTGATGTCCTATGCACAGTCTGGAATACAACTCACCAGTTGGTGGTTAATTGGGGTAATGACTCAATCAGGGGCGATGGATATTACACTATATCGATTGCAGCCTCACAGTTTGGAGGCATTGGGATTCAACAACTTAGAGTCTATTTCAACTGGACTGGAAGTATTCAGAAGTATGAGAACAGATACCTGTCCATTGTAGTTGAAATTTTGGGAGCAGATACTGAACTAACATTGATTGAAGCTGCTCTTCCCTCTCCTTGCCTTGATTATATGGTCTATACATTCCTGTATTCTAGCCCATCTACAGGTGGAATTACGAATGACACATCCAACGTCTTCATCAATGTTGAGTTTGTCGGCGCTTCCGTTGATTTATCCATAGTGGACATTTGGGAGATAGACAGTGTCAACAGGAAAGGAGAGTATTCAATCGGATTCAACAATTCAATAGTTGGAGGAACTGGAATCTTTTCAATGAGAGTTTTCATAAACTGGTCCGCTGGTGTGGTTCCATTCTACACAAACAGGACTGACTTGATTTCTGTGAGAGTCCTTCCTAGGACTGCGTCGCTCTCCGTCATCCCTCCGACCAATGTGCCCTTTGGCGAAAATGCAACATTCTCATTCACTTATGAAGATACGACTGGAGGCTTATCCAGCCCTATAGATTACAACCCCGCAGTTATGACGATTTCACTAAATGTACCAGATTTCACACTGACCTATAGTTCCCTAGAAGGATTGTATGAAGTTTCATTCAACACAAGTCAATTGGGAGCTCCACTGGGAGCAAGAACACTAGTACTGAATCTTGCTTGGAGTGGATTGCCATTCTATTCGAACGTAACAGGACGAAACATCGGCATAACGATAGTGGAACGTCAGACAATTCTGACCTATCCTACACCTCCCGCCACACCATACGGCAACAATGTTTCATTCACTGTTTCGTACACTGATATTGCTGGTTCAACCTCCAAGGCAGTTCTTAACACCACGATTGAGGTATATGTTGGAGTAGATTTGATTCCCTCCAATTATATTCAGGTTACAGATTTAGGTTCGGGAGAATATCGTGTGGACCTGAACACATCGTATTTCAGCCAACCGGGACTCTATTCATTGAGAGTGGAAGCTTCATCTGAGCAGTTTTATTATCAGAGCAGAAGTGGAACAAAGAGCCTTACTGTCAGTCCACGATCCACCCTGTTGACTGCGGAACCTGTTGCATCAGTTCCTTATGAGAACTCTTTCAGCATAGTCTTGCATTATCAAGACCTCGACACCTTTTTGCCGATAGGAAACGATACTGGAATTATAGTAGCTCTAGAGATTCTTAATGGAACAGATTGGCTATTCACTTGTTCCTGGAGACCCTCACACCAGAACTATCTCCTCACAGTTGAAACCTATAACCAACCACTCGAGTTGGGACGCACCTATCATCTTTGGTTGAACTTCAGTTCTGAATTTGCTGCACCGTTCTATGATTGGAACGATATACTTGTGCCTTTCGAGATGAAGGAGCGCGACACAAGTCTGGATTTGATTTCATCACCATCTCAAACTCTTTACCAGGACTATGCAAACTTCACTATTCTGTATAAGGATGCATCAACCTCCTTAGGCATATCAGGTGGAACAATCTATCTCCATTATGGAGTGGTACTACTTGAGCCATCCATCGACTATATAATCAATGAGAATAGCCCAGGTCAATACCTAATCTCAATAGATACATCAGTTCTTGGAATTCCAGGAGTGAAAACAATACAGGTTACAGCCAACTGGTCTGCGGGATCGCCTTACTACAACGAAGCACTACGTGCAATCAACATTCCTGTCACTGAGCGACCATCAAATGTTGAGATTGTATTTCCACCAGGTCAGACATGGTACCTTGATAACGTGACATTGGACTTTACGTTTGTCGATATATCGACGGGCGCAAGAGTGCTAGTTTCTCTCAATGATATCACGATATTCAGCGGAGGAATCCTTCTTGCATCTGGTGAGTATGTGGTTCAGCCAATTGGCTCAATATTTCGACTACAAATCAATTCTACTGTGATAGCTGCAAACCTGGTAAGTAGCTGGAACATAACAATTCAGGTTGGTTGGACTGGCGGAGCACCTTATTACAAGGATGACGCAGTCTCAATCTTTGTTAACACTGTTGGCAGAGTGGGAACTGTCGAGTTAAGTCAAATTGAAGAAACGCCAATTGGAGACCTAATGAGTATAAACTTGATCTACACTGATCTTAGGAAAAGAAACGGAATAGAGGGTGCAACTATAGTTCTCGATTGTGTTGAAGTACCGGGTCTTGCTGAGGGACTGGACTATTGGGTACAAATGGGAACAGGCATTGATTCGGGAAAGTATGAAATTCTTATCAGCACATCCTCTTTAGGAAGCATTGGCGTTTTCACATTCTCAATTGAAGTACAATGGAGTGCTTTGGTAAGTCCATTTTATGTAAATATCAGCTCACCAGAGGTACATGGGGTGGTCCGTGCAATTCAAACATCTGTTTCAAGTGGATTGCCATCGCCCTCAGTTGTTGCATTTTATGAAGATGTTTCTTTTGTGATACAATTCAATGATACTGACCATGCAGTCCCAATAAACGGAGCAGAAGGGCAGATAATAGTCAGATACGAGCCATCAGGACTGGAACCATCCTCATGGACTGTCCAAGCATTAGGTGGTGGACAATATAACATTATTCTGAGCATGATGGATTCGATAAGTGCAGGTCTGAAAACAGTAAATGTGACAATTGCTATGTCTCAATATCAAACCGCTCAGACAGCTGTAGTGTTTGGATTAAGGAACAGAGTTGCAGGACTTTCAGCAGATGTTGCTCCTGCAAACTATGCAGGCTATGCCACATCGGTCATGATATACCTTGTTGACTCTGATGACAACGATAGCCCACTTGCTGGAGCCACTCTCGATCTCACTTGGAGTGACTCAAACTCATATGATGACCTTGGAAATGGTAGCTATAACCTGACACTTCAGACAGTCAATTTGAACTATGGCTCGCAAATTTTGACTGTGGGCGCAAATCTCTTGCATTATTCGATTAATACGTTGAAAGTTGATATTAATCTCCTTGCAGTCCCATCCAACCTAATTATAGCCTGGAGTGGACCAAGGTCTACAAATGAGGTATATTGGGGTGAACCTCTCACAATTTTCGCATCTTTGAATGACACATTGAGGAATCAGACAGTATCATTAGCAACTATCACATTTGACTGGGATGGTGGAGTTGGTCCATTCATCCCATCCGGTGTACCCGGCAATTACACTGCAATTCTGGATACTAGCTCTGGCACAGTATCTGATACAATAATCGTTGTAATCAAAGGCAGTGCACCAAACTACATTGATGCTACAGAGCAGCTAGTTTTCAGGTTACTGCCAAGACCCATGGAAGTCATTCCAGAAGGTAATAATTATGTCTTCACAGTTTCCCAGGGAGATGCTGAAGAAGTAATTGTGTATATTGGAGACTCTCTTGATGACAGTCTTGTGACTGAAGCATATGTATCAGCGTGGTGGGATTATGAGGGCAACCTCACATTGACAGAAATACCAAGCAGACCAGGATACTACAGATTTCTTATATCAACTGGATCTGCTGGTTTCGGAAGTTACCAGATTCATGTGAATGCTGGAAAACAAAACTACGCGGATGCATCGACAACGCTGATTATGGCGATATCAAAGATTCAGATGGTCGTTTGGTTCGACAATATCACTGCAGCTTACGAATCCAACCCTATCAATTGGTCTGATGTCGTCAGAATTGGAGTATATGTTCTTGCTCCAGCCCTTAACGCGTCATATCCATTTTCTACAGGTTTGGATGGGCTTTTTGTGACATGGAACTCGCCAGAACTCGCCAAAAATGGGACACTCACGAATGGGGCATCAATAGGAGGACCAGGATATTATTACTATGACTTCAATACGAGCATAGACATTACTGGACTGCACACCTTCATCATTTCTGCTAATGCACCAAGTGATGATTATGAGAGAGCAGACAATTCCACATCAATATTCGTGAAGAATCTAGAGGCAATTATTATACAACCGGGAACCGGTGAATTTGATTGGGGATGGGCAGGGCTGGTCAATGTTACATACTATGATAGTTATCATGCCCAGGGCATGGAGGCAGATACATTCACGTTCTCCTGGGCAGGAGGAGTTGGCAGTGCATCCTATCTTGGCGAAGGAGTCTATGGCATCCCAATAGATACAGCAACATTGAGACCAGGTACATACACCATTGCGATGGAATTCCGAAAGGCAAACTATGATAATGTGGAAACAACGATTAGAATTCATATTGCCCCAGTCCCCACTGACATCTCAATTCTTCTACCAGAATTATATCAAATCGGAGACTCATGGGCACATCTACAAGTCCCATATGGAGACATACTAACTATCACACTATTGTACAATGACACCTACGCTGCAATGGGAATTCCTGATGGAATCTTCAATGGTTCGTTCTATAGTGGAAGGGGTGTCTATGAAGAACCACTCACTTTATCCGATCAAGGATTTGGTAATTACACATTTGTCTTTAACACACTTGACTGGGATTTGGATCTAACGATATCGTTTCACATTCAACTCGCTCTCGAAAACCGTACTACAGCAGTATTTGACTTCGATATTCAAATCATCGAGATTCAAACGAATCTTGAGGTCATGGGACCAGAAGTGATATCGCTTCATTGGGGAATGAACACTACTTTCTCGATCTATTATTCAGACGCGTGGCCAGGACATCCTTCAGAGGGCATTACTGAGGCCATGATTACTATAGATAATAAAGGACCCCTATTTGCCAAGGTCGAGTATCTTGGTCCGGATGAAAGTCGCCAGGGTTACTATCTGTTCCGTGTCACAGCAACGGATAGAACTGGTGTTGCAGATGTGACAATTCACTTCAACAAGACATACTATGTTGCTGATGACGTGGCGCTTTCGATCTCTGTCAGCCCATCAAGTGAACAACTTACGCAACGGTTCGTAATGACAGTTGGTGGTGCATTTATCATCTTCATGATTCTTTTCGGTGTCCTGTGGGTAAGGATTTTGAGGGTGCCGAAGATAATTAGAATAATCAGTGGTCAGGTCCGACGACTACGCAGGAATAAGGTGCCAAAACCAGCGAAGGGTATGCGGTCAAGACAAGCCATCGTTGCAGAACTATTCAATGAATTGAATGAGCCAATTGGAATAAAGAGAAAAGCTTCTCAACTACCAGCAGAGTCCATCATTATAGAAGTCCCCGAAATAGATGAACTGATTATTGACCTTGCAATTCTCACTGGAATGACTCAACAAGAGCTTGACGACTTCAAGTTTGAGATTGCAAAGATGAAAATGAGTCAACAAACTAGCTTTGTGAGAGAGGTAATTGGGCAAGAGGCAATTAGGGTTGCAGGGGTTCAAAACAAGTCTGTAGAGCAGGTCATGGACGAGGTCGTGGAAGAAAGAAGAAAGAGGATTGGGGGAGCTGCAACCGTAGCCAAACCAGATCTCTATGAAGATCTCGAAGAAGATACAGAGGTCTCAGAAGAGGAGGAAACTGGTCTCGATTTTGAACATCGACTACGTGAAATAGAATTAGCAGAAATGGCAGAGCAGCTAGAGAAACGTGGCATTCCATCTCATGAGATCGAGTCATTCGTCACTCAAGCCAGAGATCTACCGAAGGATGTAGTTCAGATGCTGCTGGAAGGTTTCACACCTAGGAAGAAACCAGAAATAGAAGAAGGAGAAGTAGAACATCTATCTGAAAAGGAGTTAGAGGATCTTCGTTCTGAGTTGATCAAGCGAAAGGCAAGTGAACGTGAAATAGATTCGATTATGGAGCAGGCCAGAGAGCTGCCAAGAGAACTTGCTCTTGAGTTCTTCAAAAAGCCAGAAACAAAAACCAAGAAAAAACCCAGAAAGAAAGTCGATACGTTATCAGACAAGGAACGAGAGGACCTACGCGCCGAATTGGTCCGGAAGAAAGTTCCGAAACAGGAAATTGACGCCATAATTGAGGAAGCAAAAACAGCTCCGAGAGAGAAGATTCAGGCGTTTCTCGAATCGATCGAAGACACAGAGCTTGAAGTGCCAATTAAAGAGGTGGAGTTCGAGGACCGATTGAGCGATCTTGAGATTGAAAATCTCCGTGAACAACTTGAACAAAGAGGTTTACCACAAGAGGAAATCGCATCAATTCTGAAACAAGCGAAGAATCTTCCTAGTGCCCTAATTGATGAACTCCTGAAAAGTATCGACGCGGATCTTGATGCTAAGAAATGATGCGGAAAGGAAACGCGAGTACCGTTCAGAATCGGAATCACTTTCTCAAGATTAAAATCCACTCGCCCAGCATCCGTTCAGGTCGAGGAATTCTGATAAAGTGACGAATGAGTTTCGAGAAGAAAGTGTTTTCCTGCTCGAATCCCATTCCTGCAGTAGCAATTTCAGCGAGAATCCGGTCTGAACGGACTTCCACTCCACGAATTTGATTACTGCCAATTGTGATACAATAATGGCCCCCTGGCTTGAGTATCCTGTACATCTCTTCAAGCTGGGACTTCATATCATCAAAGAATTTGAAAACGATGAAGGATCGTCGAGGGTCTTTCTCGTATATCTCCTCAAGTATTGGGTCCAGGGTTTCATAACCAGTGGTCTTTAGATGTTCATACTCTTCCTTGTAAACAGTCTCAGTTCCAATGTAAGTCCGTTTCAAGCGGGAAAGTGGACCATCCCCTAGAAGACCTAGCCAGTACATCTCTAACTGGTGTGTTCGAGGGTAATCCACAGCATTGATGTATGGAGGCGAAGTTATTATCAGGTCGATGGTGTCACTGTCCAATCCAGTTTTGAGCGCATTCCTATCTGGGAGCCGCACGTCTTTGAAGGTTAGTGCTTGAGAGACATCAAAAAACTCACACATTGAGTCACACTGACGAAAGATGGTTTCGGAGAATTTCTTAAGCGTATCACCAGGGCGAATATTCTTCACCACTTTCTTTCTAAGAACCGTGCGTGTGCAATGTGGATCCGCATTAGAAACATCTCTAATGATAGAAGAAAGTACAACTCGGCAGAAGTCACGGATGTCGTGAAACATGGTATCGTTTTGCTTTGGCAAGAATAGATTATCAATACTCTCAGTGATTATTGCCAACTCGCGCAACACATACGAACGAAACCAGTTCTCTCGATAGTGAAATTCAGGTATCGAAGGCTGATAATCAGGCAGACTATCAAGTTCATGGATCTGTTTGACAAGGTTTCTTGCTGATTTGATTAGAAATCCAGGATCAATAGTAGTGGTCTTTACTTTTGTAATCAATCTCGCGATTGGGTCTATATCAATCCCGATTCCAATCCGATTGTTTAAAATGGCCTCTAAGACCACGGTCCCGCTCCCACACATTGGATCGAGAACTGTTTCACCAGCAACTGAATATTTCTGGATTAGATAACGGGGCAGTTCAGGAAAGAACTTAGCTGGAAACTTGTGGATCCCATGCGTCAGATAGGACTGGTCATTGCTTATAATAAGAATCTCACCACCATTGGGGATGTCGATTCTAGGATTGATACCCCCTTCAAACTCCAACTCTTGAGAAGAGCTATCATGCATATCATTTGGAGTTGAAGTATTCACTTTTCTAACCGCCTTTTGCAATCATATCCAGTACGCTTTAACAAAATCCCACCCTTATAGGTTCACATTACAAATTAACGTTTGTTAATTTAGTCGATAACATTAAATACTGTGCAGATGTGCGTCTCTAAGCCCTTTTGAGGGGTGTATACGTAGAAGGAGAAAAAAGAAAAAATGGCGAATCTGAAGCAAATTGGAGACCTATTGGTTCTCATTGGTGCTCTTATCGGCTTAATCCAAGGAATCCTACTTCTAATCCCAGGTGGGGGTTTCATGTTTTTCAATCCACTAGGAGGATACCTTAACGCGATTGTCTTGGGCATTCTTGCGATCATATTCTCACTTATCGCATTAGTGAACAGCGGTTTCCTCAAGATTAAAGCTTTAGACTTTGGAAAGACGAACAAATTCATCGTCGTACTCATTGTTGGTATCCTGATGGTTCTGTTCGCAAGCGACATTGGTGGCATACTCGTCATCATTGGCTCAATTCTCTGGCTACTGTAAACGTAGAGCACTCATCTCTTGTCTTTGGACTAGAGATGGGTCTTCTTCTTTTTTCTGTACTAGACAGAAGCTTTGATTGCTCTATCAAGACGGTCTACGGCATCATCGATATTGTCCCTTGAGATGATATAGCTTGGAGTGAAACGGATCACATTTTGTCCTGCACCAAGCATCCACATTTTTTGCACTTGGACCGCGTTTTTCACAATACTATTCCGAAGCTTTGGATCTTTTTCTTTGGATTTCTTGTCTTTGACGAATTCGACTCCAATCATAAGACCAATTCCTCTGATATCTCCAACAACCTCATGTCTGTCCCTCAGTTCATTCAGACGTTTCATGAGATATTCACCATTCTCTCTATTCTTTCGGAGATATTCACCATCTTCTAGTGTTTTGATGACCCATAGGGAAAGGAGTGACATCTTTGGCTCTGCAGAGAAAGTTTCGGAATGACGTGCAATCCCTGAGAACATGGGTGAGGGCCCTATTGAGGCGCCCATTGGATAACCACCACCAATGGCTTTGCCCATTGAAACATAATCAGGAACAACACCATGATTCTCGATCGCACACCATTTGCCTGTTCGGCCCATTCCGGCTTGAACCTCATCAGACATGAAGTAGGCTCCGACTTCACGCGTTAGGTCATAGATGCCTTGAACTGCCTTAGATGGAGGCACAATGAGACCCCCCTCGCCGCATATTGGTTCCATCACTGTGATTGCAATGTCATTTCCCTCCACTTGTAATGCGTATCTGAGTTCTTCAACACACTCAAGACTACAATCCTCTGCGTTAGTGTTGTAAGGACATCTGTAGCAATAGGGATATGGAACCCTGATTACATCCAATCCTTGTGGAAATCCTGATTTGTGTCTGGAATTCGATGCTGTGAGTGCAAGAGCATATCCGGTTCGACCATGAAAAGCAGGTCTGAAAGCAACAACTCTTCGTTTGTTTGACAGGTCCAATGCAGACTTCAAACATCCTTCTACAGCTCGACCTCCGGACGTTGTGAATGCAACCTGTTTCTTATGATTGCCAGGTGTAATTCCCATAACGCGTTCAGCCAAGAGAGTTTGAGGTATAGCATCAAAGTCCATACCTGGCAGTTCGTGGACAACATCCAAAATACGTTCTTCGAATTCGAGGAGGGATTTGTTTCTGAGGCCAAGTGCTCTAACAGCGACACCTCCGGTGACATCAAGATATTCTGTCCCTTCAACATCGAACAGCTGGACGCCCTCACCTACTGTATGGTCAAGGCATCCATATACATCACGGTCTTGAGTAGTAAGAGCAAGTGCTTCCGCCGCTCGTTTCTTCCAATATTCATTGGTCATCATGCTTTTGTCAATCGTAAACCCGAGCTCCTTCAAGATCTGAGTGTGTTTGTCGTCCATATCATTCACCTTCTGTGAAGTGAACGTTCGTTGAGGATTATATCCCCATTATCTAATTACCGATGTGAGCGAGGTGAAAGACCTACTTTCTGAATACGAGGAGGAGTCCGCCCAATAGAATCATGAGACCCGCAAGGGTGTATAGACTTCGGAGCCAAGCGATTGGGTTAATTGTTATGGCTGGATAGGAAACGATCAAGATGATAATAAGTCCAAAGAGGCTTAAGAGCGCCCCAGACTTGTGGACCTTCCAAGATATGAATCCGCAGGCATCAAATGCTAGAGCCACCATGACGATGAGTACAATGGCAAGAAGAACTTCTATGATTCCATCTAGAGTGTCAATTCCTGGACCTATCATGGCTTGATAGATACGTTCGAAAGCATAAACCAGAAGCACAATGCCTCCAAGGACAGTATATCCCTGAGCGGCACCTTCAGCTTTTAGTCCCATTTCTTTTTGTCCTCCAAAGGGTCGCTGGACGTTGATAATGCTTCGCGAGTATATAACTATCCCGCGTCAGACCCAGATAATACATACACCTGTATTGTTCAGAGGACATGACAATATGACATCTATTCAGTATTCTGAGAGGTGGGTAACACGAGATATTCTAGCTATGATGGTAACAAGGACAGCGAGCGACCTGTTCGACTTGACAAGACAGAAGGACACATCATCATTGAAGGGCGGGCATATCCCGCCAGAGAGATCATTGAAGCTCTAGCCCAGAGTGGATATTCTGAGCTAAGGACCGTTGGGGACTCACTTGTTCTCGGGAGCAAACGCATCACACCAATCTTCAAGTCGCGTCAGGATCGGGCAATGGCATCACTATGTCATGGCAGTCTTGCATACTGCTGTCCATTGTCAAAGAGATGTGCTGAAAGGGATCGCGCGTTGGAAATCCTTGGCCTCACACTGGATGAGTATGAACACCTAAAAAGCGACTCTCACATCAGATTCGTCGAAACCGCGAGAGGATTATCAAATCTGGATCCAAGCTGGGAAAAACAAGCTTCTAGTGATCGTGTAGCCAATCGTCCAGCTCGGGACCCCGGGTATGGCTCTGACGACTATAGACAGGACTTCGAATCACTCGATCAAACAATGCAGTCAGTTACTGCACAATACCGTGATCGTTCTGGAATGTGGCGGGATGAAAGGCCTGAATCAAGGCAATCCTCAGATTCCTACCACTATCAAGGAGATAGTCGCATCTTTAATCAAGAAGAGGACCGCAAAGTCTGTAACAACCAACCCGATGAGTCAATCGAAGGTATTGGATCTCTGTTCTCACAAGGCGAACTAAGCCCATTTGTAGATGATGCTCGAAAAGAAAACGATGGATATAGTTTCTGCTTCTCGTGTGGAAGAAGCATACGTTCTGATAACCGAGTTTGCCCATACTGTAGCGCAAGACAGTGATTGCTAGTAGTTTCCAATCGCGCTTTCGCGCCTGCGGGAGTAGTCTGATGGATAGTGAAAAGTACCCACTATTCGATCTATACCTACATCTTTCCCTAGAGCCTTCAACTCATGTAGTTGCTCTGTGGTAGTCACACCCCATCGGAATAGAGATGCTCTCCCACCTCTTCTTGTGAATTCATTCACAAAGTAGAGTGATTCCACAAGTTCGCTATATTCTGCACTTCCTTTCTCCGGGAGAATAGGCGACCATGGAAACAAGTTAATGAGCACATTCTTTGTAATTTCGCCAATCTTGGAGTAGTCATATCCGTACTCATTGCGAGCCCCCTCTGCAAGACCAGTTTCAGGGTCAATTAGAACTTCAACAGAGAGTCTGAGAGGATGTTCTCTTCCTGTAGCTTCATCTGATTCAGATGCGGCGTCTTGGAGATATTGAAGTCCTTGATGCACCTTCTCACTGCGAAATTGATGCCATTTCTCATGATACTCCTCGTTTTCCGACACAAGGGCATAGCTAAGACGGTCTGGCTCTTGATCAACTAGTGGTGCAAATTCATTCCTGCAGCGTTCGCAGAAACAAAAGTGATCACGAATGAAACCGGTTCCAAAAAGGAGAATCTCATTGATTGGGTAAGAGCCAATCTCCTTGACTATCTCGGCTCCGTATTGCCAAAACTCCTCTCGATTAGGACAAATTTGATGCTCCATTTTCAAAGACTTATCGTTCATCGTCTGGTATTTTGGATCTCGTGCAAACCATCCATCAGTATAGAAGTCCATCCCCACAACGCCGTGGATGCTTAATGCATCATTGAGCTGAACCCATTCAGCGAAAAATTCAGTGTACTCCTGTTTGACCGGTGCAGTTTTGCTAGGATACAAAGCATAACCATCCGGACCCTTGCCCACTATTCCGACCTCTTGCATGTAGGATGCATATGTAGAAATGAACTCCTTTGCAGACAGTTCTATGTCCTCAGGTTTGAACAAAATAAGCATCTTCTGCATGAAGAATTCACGATAATTTATCTTCATTATCTTTGTACCCCGTCGAAATCGGTGTAAGGATGGCTCTCAGTCCTCTTGCGTGTATCATGTCACCGCTATAAGAATTTCTTATTCAGACCCTCTGTCAATTCTTCTATCACAAGAACTGGTCCAGAGTTGTGAAACCAAGAAATTCATCGAAGTCAAGGCCAACGGAATCAAGAACCTGTTCAAACACACTCTTCAAAATATCAATGTACGCGTCCTTATCAATCCAGTAGCTTCCTTCTTTTGCAAGCTCAACTGGTAGGACAGTTTCCTGCCCCTTTGTCTTGATAAATGATACAATAGTCCCAGGCAATGCTTTTGTTGGATCTTGTGTTTTCTCTACAAGCATTCTAGCAGCACGTATGTGGGGGATGTTAGTATCATAGGAGTGAAGGGGTTTAGTCATTTGAATTCTGAAAGCCAAGTCTTCCGGGCTATACGGTTCTGATTCTCCTTCCAATCTATCAATAACATGGTTAACAATCTCACGAATCTCTTCCTTCGCAGCATCGAAACCTTCAGCATCATCAACTCTACTAAGGACTTCCAACATCTTTCGAAAAGCTTCTTGAGCGAAGTCTGGAGTATTTCGTTTCTTTCCACTAAGCCCTTTGACCTCGACTGTACCATCTTTATAGACACCAATGTAGTTCTTTTTGCGGTCCGATAGTGCTACATACTTGTAGCTCTTTTCAACCTCAAGATCAATGCCTAGTTCTGACCGAGACCAACGTACTAGTTCTTTCTGTTGTTCTTCATTCGGATTGTCAAGGAATACGGAGTCAGTGTCCCCATAAAGAACTCGAATTCCCATGGATTCAGCTTTCTTCTTTGTTCTGATAATCGCGTCTCGACCATATGCGGTTACACTCTCAGCAGCGGGCATACAGAACAGTTCAAAGTGTTGTGCACCAGTAACACCATATGATGCATTAACAAACACCTTGAGAGCTTTCTCAACAACAGAATACCAGTTGCGGGTTTTTTCATCCAATGTTTTATCCTTTGCTTTGGGCTTAAACCACTTGACGCGAGTGTCTCTGAAGAACCCTATTGTTTGACTGATCATTCCTCGCTTGAGCGTGCAGGTCCAGTGTTCGGTTTCTGGAACTTGATTCCCTGTACCATTCTTGCACACTTCATGAGGGCAGTCTACAGTTTCATAACTGATGTTGTGCGTCTTCATGATGGTCGGATACAGGCTAGCAAAGTCAAGCACTGTGGCATTGAAGTGAACACCAGCTACGGGTTCGATTACGATAGCACCCTTGAAACCCTTGCCATCGATAGTCGCCTCAATCTGTGCACTAGCTGTCTTCATGCTGTCTATATCAACACGTCGGGGAATCAAATAGTTATGAGAGCGATGTTCTTGCCGGAATAAAGATTGAATCCATGAGGAGATATAGAATCTGGTCACGTCACCCATAGACATTCGAGAGATACGCATCAATAGAACAATCAAACGCATCAGGAGATTGTCTTCAAACTGCGTGAACCTCATGACAAGATTCGCATCCAGCCAGCAATAGTGGGCAAGCTCGAAATATGACAAGTCAGAGATGTTGTCACTCAGTTCTAATTTTCCAATACCAAGTATACCCTGAGCTATTGTATCTAGGTTTTCTCGTTGGTAGGCTCCTGAGAGAGCATAGATTTTGATGGACGGATTCGTGAAGAATTTGTACATATCAACATGGATGCCATGGTCCAAGCTAGCTCTTTCCCGTCGCGGATCCTGATTTCCTCTCAATTTTATCGGGCAATTGTTCATGTCGAGTCTCAGTCGTTTTGCACGGTTATGGAGATACTTCAGATCAAATGTATCACCTACGAAAGTGAGAACAATCGGATATTCATCAATGATTTTGAACGCCTCTCCGAGCATCTCACCTTCTTCTTCGAAATATACTATCTCTAGCTCCTTTGGAAACTCCTTACTCTTCTTGCCCTCAGAGTAACCTTCCCTCTTCAATACAAAGCATTTGTTGAATCCTTCATTGTCGGAAAGTCCAATTGCAGTCACAGGATAATCTGTGGTACGAGCATCGGGAATACGGTTCACAACCGGGCTATACACCTCGATATCCACCGCGAGCCGTTTAATATCTGGAACTTCCGTAAAGAACATTGGTGAGTACTCTGTGATGATTGATTCGAGACTCTCTTCATCTTGTATAGTTTTTTTGAACTCCTTAAGCGTCTTAGCATCCACATTTGGCGGACAAGGATTAAGATTGCCATTTTCTATCTTGTACATCAAGCCAGGAACAAGTTTCCGATCATAGGTATAGCACAATTGATAGCGGATTGCTGCCTCCCAAGCATGACTCGATTTTATCTTCCTATTAGGGTCAAGTGGATCACTGATTTTTTCAACCAATACTTCTCTAATGGAGTCTGAGCTGCCTCCAATAGCCAAGGGATTATCACCAATGACTTTTGTCATCTTAACTGGTTGGTCTTTCAGTAAATCGTGTAACTCAACCGTTTCTGCACGAAGAAATCCCTTCTTTCTTTTGACGCTGGATTCAACAACTTGTTTTGGCCAGTCAGTATAGCAGTATGGCTTATGGCCTGTGTTGTCAAACCAGAAGTAGACTTTCTTGTCGTTGGGATTGTAGAGTCGAGCCATTGCCTTGTTGTGTGGACCAGAATAGTCGATGGATAAAAGAAAAGATGGTGACAAGTTTGTAGGAGTTCCACTGTCCGCAATTGAAACATCCAATGAGGAGTCTTCCTCATCTTCATCACCTTCACCAGAGTCATCCCCGGGATTCCCATGTTTTTTCTGGGATTTGTTCTGCTTGTCTGATGACTTGGTACTGACCTCAGATGGCGGGTCTTCTATGGCCTCTACCGCTTCTTCTGATTCAGAGAAGAAGTCCTCTAGAGAAGACTGACTCTCATCTGCTGGTTGTTCATCCTTGGTCAATACCTTTCACTGTCTATGTGGACTGCGTATCACTGATAAGCACTTCCTATCATGCGAGTCCTTCATTAGAGAGTATAGCGTTCAAAGAAGTCATGGTGCGCTCAATTCAGACTGAAATCAAGAATGTAATTTTCGCACGGATGGAACCTGGAGAAGACATTTTGACATCTATCGAAACTGTTGCCAGAGAGAATGGTGTCAGGTCGGGCCAGTTGAGCTTGATAGGAGCTGTTTCAAAGGCAAAACTCGGCTATTTCCATAGGGAATCGTCAACTTACAAAGATTTCACAGTTAACCAGGATGTCGAAGTGGTTTCATGCATTGGTGACATCTCCACGCATGAAGGGGACTTGGTTATTCATGCTCACATGGTCGTGGCTGACGAAAATGGCAAATGTTGGGGTGGACATCTGATGGCGGGATGCGAAGTTTCCGTCACTATCGAGCTTGTCATTATTGAAACCAAGATTGAACTGATAAGGGCCCGTGATGATGTTACCGGCTTGAATCTGCTCCAAATTGATTAGACCGCGTTACGAATCTTGTCAGCAATTTGGTCCAAGACTTCTCTCGGAGCCATAGAGTCCCGATAATTAGGGGGAAATCTGAATCCGAAGGGTGAATTCTTGTTGCGTGGAATTGCATGGAGATGAAGATGGAAAACATCCTGACCAGCGCCTTCACCGTTGGCTACAATATTGAGAACTCCTTGTGCACCTGTAGCCTTTTGCACTCTTTTTGACAAATCTGAAAGTCTCTTGGCTAGATGCGCGACTACCTCAGGATCTACATCAAACATGTTTACGAAATGCTTCTTTGGAATCAAGAGACAGTGCCCCTCAGAAATGGGAAACACATCCATAAATGCAAGACAATGGTCATCTTCAAAGACAACTGAGGCTGGTATCTCACCA
Organism: Candidatus Thorarchaeota archaeon; assembly: GCA_011364905.1. Lineage (GTDB taxonomy): Archaea > Asgardarchaeota > Thorarchaeia > Thorarchaeales > Thorarchaeaceae > SMTZ1-45. The sequence continues at coordinate 10,008 of RDNZ01000008.1, read as the reverse complement.
CGGATTATTTTGCAGAAGATGCAGTTCTCCTCGCTCATACTGTCTTTGTTACACTACACTGAGATAAAACATTCGAATGAATGAGCTCATCTACGGAAGTACTATTAACGCTTCTTTCCTGAATTGACGAGAAACGGTTGATATGGGTGTATTCAGTTGAGCGGAAGGAGAAAGAAAATCCTCTTTGACCAGACCCAGAATGAACGTGGTAGACTAGAGAGTACATACTCTGAACTCGGACAAATGCTTCGTGACAATGATTTCGATGTGGAAGCATATACCGAGTTCATGATTCTAGCCAAGAATCTCAAAGATGTAGATGTTCTTGTTTTTGGTTGCCCCAACAGTTCAAAGGTAAGACCAGCAGAGATTGATGTTCTTCAGAAATATGTGCAAGAAGGCGGTAGTTTGTTGCTCCTCTCTCTCTCTGGAGGGGACCGCGGACTCATGAATAATATGTCGAAAATATCTGGCGAATTTGGGATAACATTCGAGAATACAGCTGTGAAGGACGAACGAAGCAATGCAGGACTCCCAACTATGCCGATCATCACGGATGTTGTTGCTCATCCTGCAACAGAGGATGTCGCAGACCTCCTTATTCCGTCCGCGTGTAGTCTTAAGATTTCGGGGAAAGCTCAAGCACTGGCTACTACGTCGGCCACAGCAGAACCAGGAAAAGCCCCAATTGTGGCCATTGCAGAGATTGGTAAAGGCAAAGTCATGTGTATCGGCAGCTATGAGGTCTTTAGAAGGGGAGGCGGTCTAAAGCATAAGGGTAATGCAAGATTCGCTCTGAGTTCTTTCAAATGGCTAACGGGAGAACTCCTGATGGCTAAGCCCAGTGCAATCGTCAAGGAGCAGGAGAAAGCTGAGAGGAAAGGAAAAGAAGTAGAAAAACCTGCAGAAGAATCAATGGTAGAAGCGGAATTTGAGAAGACTTTGAAACGCCTCGTCAATGCCGTATTTGATCTGCAGAAGGACATTGCAAAGGTGCAGGAAGAGGTCACTAATGTCGACAATAACATCGAGATGCTGCGTAACCAATTCCAAGATTTCGCTGAAAAGACACAACAACAACTGGGTGTAATGATACCGGCTAAACAGTTTAAGACAGCAGATGAAAGCAGGACATCTTCCTTACAAGGAGACCTGAAAGCCCTCAAGAAGGAAATGAAATCTGTTGAGGAATTACGCAGGCATATTGAACAAAGACACACATCGGGAGCAATGCCTGATGAAACATACAACGAACAAGTAGCAAAGCTAGAAGACCAGATTGAAACTCTCAAAGCGAGAATTGATGGTAAGGAGAAAGAACTAGAGTCCCTGGTAGAGCAATCATGAAGCTATTACAGGGGGCCTTTTGAAAACCTTCCAGATTTGATTCGCATTCGTAGATGAGAAAGCGGCTCCTCGATGAGGCTGTAGATTAAACCAAACGGCTCGTGAGCGACGTAGGCAGCCAGCACCATGAGAAGGAGGCCAACGTATACAAGACGACTGGGCATGAGAATTATCAAAGTGATTAGAAGTGGATTGATGATCATTGAGAGTGACGCAGAAATTTCCCCTACACCACGAGAGACCATTCTTTCGCAGGATAAAATCGAGAAGAAAGGTATGAGGGCAACAAGGTAGTACTTGTAGATTCCTCGGGGCGAGAAGATATGGACTGTTAACATCAGCAATAGTGTGAGAAAAAGCATCCTGCGCCAATAGCTTGGAAGATTTCGGTCATCTTTCGCTTCAAGAAGCATCGGTATAAATAGAAAGACAACCCCAATGAGCAGGAGTAGGGAGTATGATGTCGCTATGTTCACGAGCTGAATCAATACCTTTGGTGCGCCAAGGACCATCAAGAACACTGCGAAAGTAATTGGTGAATTTGAAGGGGGAAGAGTCGTGACATCCTTCAAGAAAACTGATCCGGGTTTGAGAAAGATGTGAAATGCATAGTTTCCAAAATCCAGAATATATGGAATAGAGAGGGCGACAACAAACACGATGACAATCATCGACAACTTGAGAAAACCTCGAACATCAAGTTGGTCTGCTGGAACCATTTCATCAGCATCCTTGGTTTCTGCGTCTTCTAAATTGGGTATTTCCTTCGAGGGAGGCACTCTGATGAGATAAGCAATCAATGGGAGCGCTAGGAAGAAAGCAGTCTGTTTGAAAAGAGCTGCAGTTACCATGGCCAGAGTTCCGGATAGACGTCGTTGTTTCATGATGAGATAGAAGGACAACATCATAAAGAACACGAAAGGCGCAGGATTCAACCAGTCATAAGTCACGTGAAATAGGATCAATGGATTCAAGAGGTATGTCGCAGTAGCAATTTCCCCCACATGCTTATTTTGCGACAAATAGTTGGCAATCCCATAAATCGGGAATGCAGTGGCAAAGCCAAAAAGACAGAGTAGAACTGCGATTCCAAAGGGGCCAAACGGGAGAAGGTTTCCCAAGGCGCATAAATACACGTAAAGTGGAGGGAAAAAGTAAGGGGAATAATGATCAGGTGTCGGATAATCGAAGAGGTTTGTGTATGGTGTGTATCCGCTGAGAAACTGATTCCCCCAAGTCCGATAGTAGTATGTATAGTCAGCCCAACCTTCAAACTGCACATGAACTGTAAAGCCAAAGAGGTTGAACTGCCCCGTGCCAGTCCATGTCTGCATCAAGATGTAGTCAGACACAGCTTGACAAAACACCACGATCCAAACAGCTGCAGCAACTGACACAATCGCAACTAGCACTGTGTTTGAGCGGAGAAAACCCTTCAACCGGGAGGAAAAATCACTGCGCGTCTCACTCACTAGCCATTCCGCCTTTTTGACTGAAATCTGAACTTGCGTCTGCAAGCTGTGTAGCCCGCTCTTCTCTCAACTGATCCACGATGTTCCTATCAGAATAATGGACTAGGACAAATAGAAGATGGACCACAATAGCAATGAATCCTATGCCTCCAAGGAAGAAGATGTTGGGGTTACTCAAAGCATGCCAAATAAATAGGCTTACCCCTAATCCGCCAAGCAGCATACCATCAGTTAGTATCCTGGTTTTGTTACTCTGATCCACTAATAGGGATGCTGTCCAGATTGAAACAAAGACACTTGACAGAACAAGCAACTGCCTTTCAGGAGCTATATCGATTGGCCAACTTTGAAAGTACGTAAGAATGTTGTAAACCCAGAGTATTACTGCTGCAAGTAAGGAGAATTCATGTAGCCTACTATTCAAGTAAGTCAGCCTTAGTTCACTCTCTAAACCAAAACTCAAGGCGATTGATAAAAGTTGGAATCCCATTACAAAAGCTGCGCTGAAAAAGAGAATCACTTCGAGGCCAGTGACAATGTCTACAGCAATTGCCATTTGTACACTCCACCATCCAAACAAGATGAGACTTAATCCAAGTCCAAGAGTAAATACTTGAACGCCGATGTTTGCAAGCGACCGCCTTCTGGAAAAGTGAGTAAGGTCTTCCTCAGCTGTTAAGGGAGTCCAGACGATGTTACTCATCTTCCGAGTCTGTTTCCGGATGTATCTGAACGGGGACTTAGCGATATGGTATAGTCTGTCAAAAAGTGGAGCTAGAAGATACCCAAAGAAGATGAGAAGAACGTAAGCCAAGTAGATATTTCGATCAGGAATTAATATCAAAAGCGTAAAGGTGATTGGTAACCACACCATCGATGCTGAGAAGGGTATGTGTTCTTCTGTTCCTCTAATCATTCTTGCTGAAGAGAATATGGAGAAGAATGGCATTAGCATAACGAAGTAGTACTTGAAAACTCCTCTTGGACCCAATATCGTGACAATCAAGAGCAGGAGGAGAGTCATAAACAGAATGCGACGGAAGTACAACTTCTCTTCTCCAATAAACTTGTCCTTGAGCACCATCATTCCAGCACACAGTACAACTCCGAATCCAAGCGGACCACCAGAAACAATGATTGTATCAAGCAGTTTTGCAAGCTCAGGTTTTCCTGCAATAATGGCCAAAACCTGTATTCTCATCGGGACATTGTAAGGTGGCGGGTCGGTGTAATTGCCTTCAAAAGAGAATGAACCTAGTGCGAGTCGCCAGTAGTTCCAGAAACCCGGCTGAGCAATTAAGTATGGAAGCATGACTGCCCCCACAAAGATGAGTACTACAACAACGCTGATCAAGAAATTCCTGAAATCAAAATAATCGGCGAAAGGCTGTAGGAAATAGGTGATCTTCTCGCCAAAACTGCGCTCTTTCTTGTCTTCATCGATACCCTTTGTACTCGACTCTGTTTCATCATCATTTGCGGTCCTCCTCACCCGTGGTTTAACCAAGAGATACACAACAAGAGGAATCCCTAGAAACCAAGCAGTCTGTTTGAACAACGCCGCAGACACTATGAGTAGGGTTCCTGAAAGCCGATGTCCACGAACCAGCATATAAAATCCAGCGAAGAAAAAGAAGACGAATGGAGCTGGATTAAACCACAGAAAATCAGTATGGTAAAGCATCAAAGGATTTAGCAAGTATGTCAAGGCTGCCGCTTCTCCTACACGTCTGTTAGATGACAACTCCTTGGCAATCCCATAGACAGGTAGAGCCGTCAAATATCCAAGGGCCGCAATCAGGAGACCAATCCCCCAGTTCTCCCAGCCCATTAAATTACCAAGAGCAATTCCTGCGGCGTAAAAGTAGGAGGTGAAAGGAGGAAACAGGAAAGCCCCATTCTTATTTGTTATACCATCCAGCGTCAATACGCCGTAATCGGGAGAATAGGGCATGACTCCATAGAGAGAGTTGTATCCCCAGTGAACATAGTAGAAAGAATAGTCACTGTATCCTTCAATTTGATACGGGATTGTATATCCAAATACCTGAACCGTGCCAGGTCCAGGAAATGGGCCTAGCCAAGCCGTTCGAGAAGTCCAAGCACTGGAGTTCGTATAGTCAATGACTGCGGTGTTGAAGACGATTGCCCAGACAATGAATCCAATCAAGAGTACACAAATGAGCAATCGATTCTCTATTAGTGATCTAGCAACCTTTTGACCCACTCGAAGAAGCCATCTGTCGACTTTACGCTCAAAGAGTCGAAAACGCTTGCGGCTATTCTCGAGGGGACACATAATGACATCGAAGGTTATTCACTGATTAATATATGTTCCAACGCTGTGCGTCGTTCACATTTCGAGGACTGCATTGCTGGATGTCCCAGTTTTTGAAACATCGATGACAGGAACTCCCTCCCAACCTTGGACATCGGTGTGGGTTATGAGGAGAATCTGTTCAAAACTTTGGTCATTAATGAGGTTCCTTACAACAGCCTCACGTCTGCTCCGGTCCAGTCCTCCGAGGGGCTCATCGAGAAGTACAGAACGGACCCGAGGTGTCACCACAGGACTGTCTTTGAGTGGACGAATACTGCTCATCGTGCGGCTGATTCCCAACCTAAGTGCGAGGCTAATAGCGGTCCTGTCACCATAACTTAATTGAGATGTCTTTTTCCATGCTTGATCCCGCTCATCCCAGATTCGAAGGACCAAACCAGCACCGGAACGACCTTTCGCAGGTGTTGGTTCCAAATCAATTGCTGTGTATTGGCCATTGGTGAAGGCCTTTACGTATGGATTGGTGGCCCCTCTGATGATACCAAGCAGACGTTTCTGAAACACGTAATCAGCGACAAAGCCATTGACAAGTCGTCTCCGAACATATTTGGCGTGTTCATTCATGTTCTCGAGTTCTGCAATCTCAGCTCCGACCTTTTCCATTTCCGCTTTCTTGCCTTTGAGTTCTGTGATTCTATCTTGTTCGCTCTGAATATTCTCTTCTCCTTCGAGCATACTATCCTGTAGAGCTTTCAAATTTGTCTCTAAATTGCCAACTTTCCTCTGCAGATCTAAAACGTTCGCCATATTGTACTTCTTCAGTAGGATGTTGATGTCTTTGATTCCATGTCGTTTTAACGCGTTCGCGAGTTCTTCATCTACTGCATCTGCTTCTTCTTTAGATTGGTCGACTCTCTTTTGTCCTTGGCTTACCCTCTTTGCAGCGTCTTCACTCTTCGACATTCTAGAGAGCTGGTCTTCCAGATCAATGCTCGTGGAATTCAGTTTCCTTTGAGTATCTTCAAGCTCCTTTCTTTTGACAGTTCCTCCCTTGATTGTTTTTTCATACTCGGAGATTAGTCTAGTTCTGTCCTCTAAAGACAGAGGTTTCGAACATGTTGGACATTCAACGGTTTCATCAGTGCCCACTTCCTTTAGGGTGCGAATCTTTTCTTCGAGGTCGTGTCTTGTACCGACTATCAACCCGATTTCGCGATCAATGGATTGTACCTTACTCTTGAGATCAATCCGCTCTCGGTCAATACGCTTCTTTCCCTTCTCAAGTGCATCCAATCGAGCATTCAGAATACTTGCACTAGCATCAACGACTCCGGCTTGCAAAAGATCCTCTTTCAGGGCTTCCTGTTTCAATTCAACTTCGCGATGCAGTTGATCTATTTTTGTAAGAAGCTCATGAATAGTCCTCAATGAAGCTGTATCAGGCATTCCCTGGAGAAGCTTTTCTCCAGATTTGACCTCCTTCCGTTTTTCATCCAAGCTGGTTTTGAATCGTTCAATTCGAGTGTCACATTCTTTAATCTCTGATTCAATCTGGTCAGGCTTGACGTAGTCAGTTTCAAGTGCATTGATTCTCGATTCAACATCTTTCTCAAGGCTTTCAAGATGACTTGACATTTGGTTGAGGAGATTGATGTCATAGACTTTGACCAATAGGTCTCTCAAGACAGATGGAGTGGCATTAGCAATTACTGCAACCTCTCCTTGTCGGACCAGTAAGGTGTTCAATGCCTGCCTGAGTTCAAGGCTTAGAATCTCATCAAGTTTTGAGCTGACAGATTTGCTTTTGTCGGCGATACGTTTCCATGCACCTTCTCGTTTTAAGAACAGCACAACAGCCATTCCGTTTGCAGGATCGTAAGACCGATCGATTTTGTATTGAGCCCCCGCAACTTCGAACGTAAGGACTACCTGGCAAGATGTCGACCTGAAGTTAATGAGTTCATCATTGGTGAGGTCAACCGAATCTGCGCCCCACAGGCCCCATAGAATGGCTTCGAAGAGAGAAGACTTTCCTGTAGAGTTTGGACCTCGTATCAGGATGAGTCCTTCGGGAAGAATGGAATCACCATTTGGTAACATGAGATTGCTGAATGGCTTGAAGCTGCGAATCTTCAACTGGAGAATCTTCATTCGTCATCCATCCTGATTGATTCGGTGTTCAGTCGACCCTGCTTTTTTCCCACTGCGTGTTCAAGCGAACGAACAGCGATTTTTGTGAGCAAGTCGGTATTCATTGTCTTGTCAATCTCTAGAGTTTCAAGATAGGCGCGGAAGTCTTCTTCTGGATCCTGGATGAGGTATTCTGACTCAATCTCAGGGTATGAAGCCGCAACAAATTCTTCATCGACCGATTGACGAACATTCCAAAAGAACTGTACAACATTGTATTCCGATTCCGTTGATAGAATCTTTATTCTTAGAGCCTCAAGAGCAATCCCTAAATCGAAGGAGTTCACGCGTGTTGCTTTCCCTTCAAAAACAAGACGGACTCGCGCAGCAGTTTCAGGATCCCATGGTGCCTTGAGCCCCTTATCATCAAATAGCGCCAGCACCTTGTCTGAAACTGATTCAACCGTGTCATCAACATCAATCGTAATCATTTCGTTGACTACAATTCTTTTGTATTCAAGAATATGTGGCGACACCACTGGCTCTGACCCAGCTTCAACATCAACCACAAGAAACCCCTTGTCATGACGAGTTTCGTCGAATCTCCATCGTTCGGGAGCCCCCGCATACCATGCTTTCTTTGATTGTTGATGCTGATGATGGTCGTGTCCCAATGCTATGTAGTCATAGTCCATTGCAAAGATGCTCTTGAACAAACTCTGGTCAATCTCCATACCATGAGCTACGGCTATTGAGGGTCTTGTTCTCACACGACTTTGGTGGGTGGTGATCCAGTCATCAAAACGGTCAGTCAGGTTTGCAGACCTAAGAACAGCAGCATCCATGAAAGGAAAACAGTAGACATCCAATTTCTCATAGGAGTAAACAAGTGGCTCTTCATCTCTCACAGCGTGTTTCAAGTCTTGCTGTGTCGCAACATCGAGACCTGGTACAGCAAGTTTCAGACTGTCTAGGAGAGAGACCTCCAGCAGTCTATACAACCCGTGATTACCCTCTATAATGAGAACCGGAATTCCTGTTTTCTCTATGAAGTTTTGAAGGACAGTAATAGCGGTCTCTTGCGCGACAACAGGAGGCTGTGAAGGATTGCCCTCCCACGGGGAGTTGTACAAATCGCCAGAGTGAACAACGAGGTCAACTGGCGGGTCAATCTGTGCGATTGCTTCAAAGATCTCTCGGAAACGCTCATAGAAGTCATTCTCAAGGAGTTGAGACCGCATCTCCTCTCCCCAAACATTGGGTTTTACACCATCTCTAGGTCGTGTGCCGAGGTGAGTATCTGAGATATGAGCGATTCTTGCTTTCATTTACCTATCCTCAGAGAATGTGTTCTTCGCTTTTCTTTGAATCCTTGTCTTTGTAACTGGGTCTATCTCGTTCATAAATATCATCAAATAGAGGAATTTTTACTGGCAGTGGAAGCTCTCTATACGACTGGGTTACTATAGCTTCTCCTCTTGACATGACCCGAAACTCATTTTCAAAACCTGAGATATTTACACTCGCGTTCTCAATACAAGCACGAATCTCACGTTCATTGCCTAACCTTAGATTAATCTCCGTGTTCATTTGACTTAGAATGACATTGTCAAGAACGCTTACCTGCTGGCTCACAACAAGCAAACCGATGTTGAACTTCCGGCCTTGGCGTGAAATGTCTTTGAATACAGATTGACCACGCATCAACTCAGGATTGAGAATTGATGGTGCTTCCTCAACAGTCACTTGAATCACAGGAAGTAGTTTGGGATCCTGTACGGGTGTATCGTCAGCAACTCCGCCATAACCATAGAAAGCTCGTGCCTTAGATTTCACCCTCTTGAAGAATGATTGGGGCAGTCTCATTTGGCCTTGACGCTCGAAATCGCCTAGATTTCCGCTGCTCTTGAGAGCTCGTCTCATATCAGACAATGTTCGCGTGACTACAGTTGTAAGGAGGAATTGCTCCCTGTCACTCATTAGGCTTGTATTCACGACAAGGATTCTTCCAGTTTCCATTGCTACGAAAATATCTCCAAGAATCGAGTTTCCAGTTTCAATATAGATTGGTGACCTTTTGAGGAAGTTGAGTCTACGTTTCACAGCCCTAAGTGTACCTTTCTGAACATTTGCAGTATCAGCATCATCCTCATTCATATTAAGAATTGAAGTTATCCAATCCTCGTCATGTTTAGAATATTGAGAGTCGATGAATGAAGTCATCTCTGCAGTGAACTCACGTATTGAGTACAGATCTCGCGGCTGAATCTCAGACCAGAGGATTCTGATTTCCTGAGCGTATTTCCGAATGTCCCTGGTCGTGGCTTTCTTATGCGTGGTAAGATAGTAGAAGTCTCCAATGACCTCTTTTCGTGTTGAAGCACTCATGTCATCAACGATATGCTGAATTCCATATTTGTCAACACCCTTTGCAAACTCATCATGAGGATCAATGCAGAAAGCAGACACTTTTTGCGAGTCATCTCTTGGATTTCTGAATGTATTCAAGTTATTGTCAATGACTGACTTGATGAGTACCATCATCAGATTGCTCTTTCCAGCTCCTGTAGAGCCAAAGATGCCCACATGCATAGGCAGAAACTTCGAGGGAATCTTGATTGGTACATCGAGAGTAGTTTCGCCAACCTGTAGGTCTCCAATGTATACCTCCCCGTCTGTTTGGCACTCCAGCATACTCCTTACGCTGTCGTCTGAGGTGCCGGGAATTGGTCGATACACCGATGCCAGGTGATCTGGGAGGCGTCTTGGAGAATGAAA
>RDNZ01000084.1 GCA_011364905.1 Candidatus Thorarchaeota archaeon | reverse complement strand
ATCTCCTACCGCCAATCAGGTTCTAGTGAAAGTCAAAGCAGCTTCTCTAAATGCATCCGACTTCGAAGCTATGAGAGGTTCGTGGGCATCCCGCATCGGAGGTCCTCGTAAGACGACGCACAAGATTCTTGGAACTGACATAGCGGGGACGGTTGAAACGGTTGGTAGTAATGTCACGAAGTTTCATCCGGGCGATGAAGTTCATGGAGATCTTTTGTACCCAAATGGTTATGGTGCTTTTGCGGAATATGCCTGTGCACTGGAGAAAGTGCTGGCACCGAAACCAGCAAGCATGACTTTCGAACAGGCATCAACCTATCCAGAAGCAGGTATTATCGCTTTGCAGAGTTTGCGGGGAAAAAGGGAGATTCAGCCAGGACAGAAAGTTTTGATTAATGGAGCCGGAGGTGGGATGGGATCATTTGCGATACAGATTGCTAAGCATTATGGAGCAGAAGTCACAGGAGTTGATAGCTCGATAAAACTTGAAATGATGAAATCAATTGGTGCTGATCACGTTATTGATTACATGAAAACGGACTTCACAAAAACTGGAGAACGCTACGATATGGTTCTTGACACTATAGCACGTCGTTCATTAATATCCTACAGACGAGCATTGATTCCTAATGGCATTTTCATCATGGTCGGAGGAAGTAGGTCCGCTATCTTTCAGGCAATAGTCCTAGGTCCATTGGTATCAAGGATGGGGAGTAAGAAATACGGCATCAATCCCTTTAATCAAAACCTTATGGAAGATTATGAATTCCTCGCAAAGCTTTTCGAGGCTGGCAAAGTTGTGCCTGTAATAGACAAAGTTTACTCCTTGAGCGAGGTTCCTGAAGCTCTCAGGTATCTAGAGGAAGGGCAAGCTCTAGGGAAAGTAGTGATTTCCATGGAGAGGTAGTTTATTCCCTGGTGGATAGAAGAACAAAAATCGAAAAGATAACATCTCCAATTAATATTGGAGTGTCTACTAATGAGCATGGAGATTAGAACAGCTATTCCTAAGGATGCTAGTACTATTATTGACATGGTAAGGATGGGCATTGAAGAGAAAGCATTCCACAACCGTGTTGTTTCTGTTGAAGGATTTCTCGAGTATGCATTTCATAATCGAGGGAAAGGATTCAACCTTTTTGTATGCGAAATAGGCGATGAGATTGTTGGCTACATGGACTCTCAAATGGGACGATGGGGTGTAGGAGAGATTTCAGGAGTCTATGTTAAACCCGAGCATCGTAAAGAAGGCGTAGGAAGAGCACTCATGAAAAAAACACTGGATCAGTTCACACTAAACAACTGCCACAAAGCCCGGCTTGAGGTTTTTGCAGAAAACAAAGGAGCAGTCGAGTACTATAACAGGTTAGGTTTCTTCCAAGAAGGATATTTTCAGAACGATGAAGACAGAAGAGATGTCATTGTTGTGAGCAAGTTCTTGGAATAGCCTAATAAGAAGATAAGAGCCAGCTGTTTTTTCCAAGCACAATTCCAGACTAAAGGCAAGAAGTTTGAGTGTATCGTCTTGTGGAGGAATATAGATGATTAGTCGTATATGGCACGGTTGGACGAATCGCGAGAATGCGGATGCATATGAGGAATTGCTGCGCACAGAGATTTTCACAAACATTGCGAAGCGGTCAATTCAAGGTTACCAAGGTATTCACCTACTCCGTCGAGAGGTTGATAATGGTGTGGAGTTTGTGACAATTATGTGGTTTGATGCTTTGGATGCAGTACGAGCGTTCGCGGGAGAAGACTATGAGGTCGCGGTGGTGCCACCCAAAGCAAGGCAGCTGCTGTCGAGATTTGATCGAATATCAGCTCATTACGAAGTTATCGAAGCTCCCACTTCAAACATTTCCGGAATTTAATGAGATAAGCACCTTTTTTCTGAACATTTATTATGGGGATAATAAATCAATAATGACCCGGTTACTAAACGTAACCTAGGAAAGGAGAGAATAAATTGAGAACTGATACCGCACAGAGAATATTGTGGTTTGCAGTGATTTTCATCCTGCTCACCACTTTGGCCTTTTTAATAGGTGGAGTCTTGTTATACTTTGCCTTCACATATGTTGACTTAGGAACCTTCATCACAGACCCAACAATCTTAGCATTCATTAGTGCTTACCCAGCAGCTATCTCGATTGCTGTAGAGGTTTTAGGGGTTATCCAACTCATATTCCTCTTTGTCATATGGACGTGGCGAAAGAATCCTATGGCTCACAGAACTGGGTTTACTATTATTGGCATCCTCATGCTACTTGTTGGCTGGAGTCTCCCAGGATTCTTAATCCTGCTACCCGGACTTCTACTAGAGGAACAATAAACAACTCAGGAGGAGACCACTAGATGGTCTCCCTTTTCTTTCTTCAATAACTCAAAGTGATGATATCATGAGGGCAGTCGTCTGTCCGAAGTACGGACCTCCTGAGGTCTTGAAATTGGTTGAAGTACCGAGGCCAATACCGAAGGACAACGAGATTCTGATCAGAAATCACGCAACAACAGTAGTACTAGGTGACTGTGAGCTTCGAGGATTCAATTTCCCTTACTATAGTGTTGCATTGAAACTCCTTATGCGAATTGGATTTGGTATAAGAGGACCAAGAAAAAAGATACTGGGCCAGCAACTAGCAGGAGTTGTGGAGGAGGTTGGGATGAACGTGACACTGTTCAAACCTGGGGACGAGGTGTTTGCATGTACTGAGCTTGGACTGGGAGCTTATGCTGAGTACAAAACTATGTCAGAGAACGAAGTGATTACAACAAAACCCAGCAACATGAGTTTTGAAGAAGCATCTACTATTCCAGTCGGTGGAAGTGAGGCACTCCATTTCATGAAGCTGGCAGAAGTCCAGAAAGGACAATCAGTGTTAGTCAATGGAGCTGGTGGAAGTATAGGAACTATTGCAGTACAGCTTGCCAAATCCAATGGAGCTGAAGTGACTGCGGTGGATAGTGCTGGAAAGAAGGACATGCTAAGATCCATTGGAGTCGATCATTTCATAGACTACAAGAAGGAGTTCTTTACAGAGAGAGATGAAACCTATGATGTCATCTTCGACGTTGTAGGTGTGACCAAATTTTCGGGATGCATGAACTCACTAAATGAGAATGGAACCTATCTTCAAGGAAATGGAACGATATCCCGTGGAGACAAATCAACTGCAAAAAACAATAACATGTCAACTATTGACAAATATACAGACTATTCAACTGACCTTCTTGTTGAGCTCAGAGAGCTCATTGAAGCAGGAACAATCAGAACCGTCATAGATAGAACCTATCCTTTGGAGCAAATGGTTGAAGTCCATAGATTCGTCGAAAAAGGTGGCAAACTAGGGAATGTCGTTGTGACAATGGACCATAATAATGACACTTAACGAATCCGCTCATTTCCTAATGATGGAGAAAAATGAAACGTACCAAGAATTCATGATTGATGTGGTTTTAAAAGAAAGCAACACCTTTTCTAATTCTAGAAAAACTTCAACACTGGTCTTATGCACTCTGCACAATTAAAACAGGTCCTAGTAGTTAGAATTTTCAAAGATGCTATTATCTTAAGCAAGACTTTTTTGTCAGCTGACGTAGAGTGAACTTCAGAATGTCGATTTTTGACATTAATGAATTGAAGGAAAGTAGGTGCATTATATTGAATCCAAAAGCGACTGCTGAATCAAGCGACCCTCTTTTTGCTGAACCATATGTGGATGTCGATGAATGGAGGGACGAACCTGTGCGCCATCGACACGTCCACGGTGGCTTCAAAGGCACAGATGCCCGATTCTCGATGTATTTCCCGCCAAAGGATCAATACGAAGGGAGATTCTTCCAATACATCCAGCCAATATCTGGTGACGAATATTCTGCAGAAACACCGGGAGCCCAATCATCCAGTTACTCGATAGGCTTTGCCGTCGACAGCGGCGGCTATCTTGTGATATCAAACCTAGGTAGGATGGATATGTTCACTGGTAATGATGCCACCATTGTCGGGTATAGGACCAGTGCTGCAGTGGCGAAATATTCTCGTGTCTTAGCCTCTGAGATGTATGACGACCATCGACCCTATGGTTATGCATGGGGTGGAAGTGGTGGAGCATTCAAGACCATCAGTTGTATAGAAAACACTGAAGGTGTTTGGGACGGTGTTGTTCCCTTTATTCACGCGACACCAATAGCCATTCCACACAACTTCTCAGTGCAGGCACATGCGATGCGCATATTGAAGGATAAGATGGCATCTATCGTTGATGCAGTAGAGCCTGGTGGTAGCGGTGACATGTATGCCGGTCTAAATGAGGAGGAGCGTGCCGCCCTCGAAGAAGTGACCATGATGGGTTTTCCACCACGCTCTTGGTTCCATTATAGGATGATTGCATTTGGGTACACAGGAGTTTTGACTTCCTTATTTGATCAGATAATCAAACGCGATCCTACATACTTTGATGATTTTTGGAAAGTGCCCGGCTACCTAGGTGCTGACAAACCCGAGTCTCTTGAGCCCTATCGAATCCATCACAAAACTACCATCGACAAAACGTTGATGCCAAAAGACTTGATGGAGATGGGCATACCAGTAGCATATTCTGCTGGGGCAAAAGGTGACATAGAAGTCCCTGCTGCATTGATGATAGAGGATTTGCCAGAGGGCGACCTTCAAGGAGCTTCAATATTCGTCAAGAGCGGCGACGCTGAGGGTCGTGTATGTTACATTGCAGGAGGATTCGATAATATGGTCATGATCGGCTTTGGCGAGGAAAACTTTCGTGGTCTGGCGGGTCTCAAAGCTGGAGACAAAGTGGAGATTGACAATTCCGTGTATCTCGCATCTCAGACCTATCATCGCCACCAGCTTCCCTCTCGTGAATATTATGTCTATGACTATTTCCGAGATGCAGATGGCAACCCCTTGTATCCCCAGCGAACTGAAGAGTTTAGAGCTGATACAGGCGCGGGTTCTATCCAATCAGGTAGGTTCAAGGGCAAGATGATTGTTGTACAGATGATCACAGACGAGATAGCCTATGCTTGGCAGGCTGACTGGTATCGCTCGAAAGTGAAAGAATCATTGGGTGACCGCTTTGAGGACAATTACCGACTCTGGTATATTGACAATGCACTGCATACACCGCCAGTAATCACACCACTCGACTCGCCTCCAGCTATCACAACGCGAATCATCAACTACGGTGGTGTCCTGCAGCAGGCACTACGCGACGTGGCCGCGTGGGCAGAGAAGGGTGTAGTGCCTCCTGAAAGCACCACGTATAAGGTAGTAGATGGTCAAGTGTATGTCCCATCCAAGGCGTCAGATCGCAAAGGCGTGCAACCTGTCATTGATGTTAAAGCAAATGGAAGTATTCGTGCGGATGTAAAGGCTGGTAAGAAAGTCAAGTTCTCTGCAGTCATCGAAGCGCCGCCAAATGTTGGTTCAATAGTTGGTGCGGAGTGGGACTTCGAAGGAAATGGTGACTATCCAGAAGTGCACAAGCTCAAAAACACAAAGAGTAGCCGTGTGAAGGTAGAAACCACATATAGTTTCTCAGATGGAGGTACGTACTTCCCAGCTATTCGTGCGACGCTGCATCGGAAAGGTGATCCCGAAACTCCCTACGCACGAGTCCAGAACATTGGACGTGTGAGGGTGGTTGTAGAAGGCAAGAAAAAGTCTGAGGGTGGCAAGACACTAATTCACGAATTGAAGAAGGCACCAGCTGATTTTCAAGAATTTATGGATGAATTCGTTGAGAAGGTTATGCAGCGAACTACTGTGGAACGGGGAGTAGAAATTTCTACTGATGAAATAGGACCAAGATCAGACCGATCCACAAAATTCCAACTTGTTCCCACAACTCCTATCAATACCGTTTATACAATAAGTTT
>RDNZ01000083.1 GCA_011364905.1 Candidatus Thorarchaeota archaeon | reverse complement strand
CATTGGTGATATGTCACATATGATTATGTTTATATCACATATGATATTTTTAGTTTTTCCAAGTGTCATCAAGAGGCATATTCATTGACCTTAGTTCTTGAATATACACTGACGGAAGAAGATTATCTGCCAAAGGTAATTGAGTTAAAAAACCTGACAAAGACCTACATGATGGGACAAGTGCCAGTTGAAGCACTTCGTGGTGTTAGTCTGACGGTGTACAAAGGAGACTTCATTGCAGTCCTTGGTCCAAGCGGAAGCGGCAAATCAACATTGCTGAATATGATAGGTGCTCTCGATCGGCCCACTTCTGGCACTATAGTAATTGATGATTTAGATGTATCAACGCTTAGTGACAATCAATTGGCAGATATCCGACGCAACATTGGATTTGTCTACCAGACATTCAACCTTATCCCGAGACTCGATGCAATAAGCAATGTTGAACTTCCACTCTCTATTGCAGGAGTCCCCAAAAAGACCCGGAGGCTTAAAGCGGAGGTCATGCTCAAAATCGTGGGGCTTGGGGATAGAATACATCACAAACCCTCAGAATTGTCTGGAGGCGAACGACAGAGAGTTGCCATAGCAAGGGCACTAGTCAATAACCCCTCTTTTCTCATTATGGATGAGCCCACAGGTAATCTGGATAGCAAAACAGGACTGGAGATCATGGAGCTGGCTAAGAGGCTTAACAAAGAACAGGGGATAACATTAGTCGTAGTAACGCATGATCCTGAGATTGGTGACGAAGCGAGAAAAATCATCCATCTCAGGGACGGTCTAATTGAGTCCAAGAAGGTGAACTAGATGCATCTACGCGATGTAGTTGGTTTCTCATTCAGTGCGATTCGGCTTCGAAAGATGCGTGCAGGCCTCACAATACTCGGTGTTACGATTGGGATAGCAGCTATCGTGGCACTCACCTCTTTTACAGGTGGACTTCAAGTGGTTATGACTCAGCAGTTGGAAGAAGGACTGGGTACAGACACACTCACTGTGAGTACAGGAGGCATCTTTGACCTGTTTTCGGGAGGCAGCGGTAGTTCTGATTTTTCCTTATTGGTCAATGATACAAACACTATCAATCCCATGGACCATGTAGCCTCAACAGTAGCAGCCATGACGAAGACGATTAATGCAAACTTCAGCGGCAATGTCTTTCCTTTAACTTTGACAGGAGTGAACTATACAGAGTATGAGTCAATGTATAGCACATTTACTGCAAAAGAGGGCAGTATACCTGCAACCCCTGCGAACACTGATGTCATCATTGGTTCACGTGTTGCGGACCCGTGGCAGAATGGGACCATTATTGCCCATGTTGGAGATGAGGTTTCAATTGTTTGGACAGGCCGTGTGAATGCCACAATCATAACGAGAAACTACACAGGCACTGTCGTTGCTATTCTAGATAATATCGGTGGGTTCGGATTGGGCCCTTCAGATTTTGGCTTCTATGTCCCCATGAGTTGGGCAACAAAGTTCTTTGATACTGAGAAGATTTCTTCCATCACTGTCAAAATGGACACCAGGGATCAGGATGCGATTGATGCACTAATCCAGAATATTGATGATGCTTTCGATGGACTCGTCACCGTCACCCAGCCTTCAGCTCTCTTGAACAACATGAATCGGATTCTTGGCATCCTTAATGTGTTTCTAGCCGGTATTGCGGGCATCTCATTGGTTGTTGCGGGGGTTGGAATAATGAACATCATGATCGTATCGTTAATAGAACGCACTCGAGAGATAGGAATTCTAAAGAGCCTGGGGATGCACAGCAGAACTGTCATGGGCATTTTCCTGAGCGAGGCGATTATTGTTGGACTACTCGGAGGCATCTTCGGTATTATAGCGGGAGTAGTCTTTGGGAACCTCATAGGAACTGGTTTAGCTAATAGTAACTTTGCAGGTGGTTTTGGAGGCACGAGTACAATCAATGGCGGATTCTCCAGCTTTCCACCAATTACGCCCGTAGTCACACCTGAACTGATTATTGGTGCACTTGCATTCGGCATGATTGTTGCCGCTGTCTTTGGGCTTTACCCAGCCTGGCGTGCATCCAAACTCAGACCTGTTGATGCACTCAGATATGAGTAATTGTGTACTGAGAATTCCGTGGGAGCAAACACTACAAAATGCCATTCGAACAGATTCATGCGGAAAAGAGACTATAAGTGAAGAATCTATACCAGCTCGAACCAAACACATAATAGTATTAACTATCGTTAAAATAGCACGTAATTCATTTGGAGATGATGTTTTGAGATATCGAAAGGTTGGAAAGAGTGGCCTAAAAGTAAGTGAGATTTCGTTGGGTTCGTGGCTGACCTATGGTGGGACCGTTGAGGATGAGATGGCAAAAAAATGCATGGCCACAGCACTTGATAATGGAATAAATTTCATTGACTCAGCCGAAATCTATGCAGGTGGCAAGGCGGAGGAGGTCATAGCAAAGTTTCTGCGAGATGAGAATGTTAGTAGAAGAAATCTCGTTATCTCAAGTAAGGTGTTCTGGCCCACTAGCGAGGACATCACTGATTGGGGTAATAGCAGAAAGAATATCATGAATGCCATCGAGGGAACACTTGAACGACTGAATCTCGACTACATTGACATCTACTTCCTTCATAGATATGATTACACGACACCAGTAAAAGAAACCGTCATGGCTATGGATGACCTCATTAGGTCTGGAAAGATCCGATACTGGGGAACATCAGTCTGGACAGCCGCGCAACTTGAAAGGGCAAACGCAGTAGCCAAGGAGTTAGGAGCTTACCAGCCAATTGTTGAGCAACCACTATACAACATGTTGGCCCGATTCATTGAAGTTGAAATCATGGATGTCGCTAAAACCCATGGGATGGGATTCACCGTGTTTAGTCCTCTGGGCGGAGGGCTTCTCACAGGAAAGTACAATGACGGAATCCCAGAAGGGAGCAGAGGGGCAACATCAAACATAATGAGCCGGTACCTTACAGAAGAGAATCTCGTCAAAGTGAGAAAGCTTAGTGAAGTTGCAGCTTCATTGGATATCACTACAGGACAGTTAGCTCTGGCCTGGGTTCTGAGGCGATCTGAGATTTCCGCTGCTCTGGTCGGAGCAACGAAACCTGAGCATGTCATTGAGAATGTTGGTGCTTCGGATGTGACTCTATCAAAGGACGCACTTGATCAAATCGAAGAGATTCTGGATAATGAACCTGAATGGCCATCCAATTACCATCCCAACATCTACTACGAGGACAAGATGAGATAGAAAACGACAAGTAGTTTTGGTTCATAATTGAGCCTCTCGATTCAGCCTGCTGTTTAGTTCATACATAAGGAATGTATTGTTTCAGACTTTGACAAATGGACGCAACCAAGAAGTAATTAAAGCCAAGAAAATCACTCCAATCCGTGATACATGGTGAGTCTAGAATCAGAGCTTAAGAGCTGGATTTGGATTCCAGCTGTTTGGATAGTCGTGTACCCATTAATGCTCACAATTGGTATTATTATTGGGAACATCTCCGCACCGATCAATTATTGGTGGGCTACACTAATCACAGTCCCATTGGTAATAGTCCCAGTCACGTACAAAAGTCTGGTCGGTGGAGGATGCAGCCTTCGTTTTCAAATCTGTGCACTTGTGAAAGGATCGTTTGCGGGGGTGATCTTTCTAGCGTTAACAATGATAGCAGACTCGCTTCTCTGGCCAAATCTCACCTCTGTCGTTGGGTGGAATCCAACAACATTTACAGTTTCAGAGTTGTTCTATCAAGTCTGGTTTTTCAGTGGAATCATCGGAGGGATTGGAGCAAGAATTGTTGAGGTCAGAGGATATACCTCAGCTCCCGAGATCACAATCGCCGGATTTGAGTGATTCTTAGAGAGTAGATGATAAAAGGGCAAGTACCTGAGTGCCTCTTGAGGATGATAGGATGGCGGCTGCCACGATAGAACAACTCAGGTGGAATCAGTTTAGAAAGCAGTTTTTACTGGAAGAGCGACCTCGGGATTTCTATCAGGTAGTATTGACGCAACTTGGTTTACACTCAACGGACTATTGGACTCCGTACCTTTCTGTTTGGGCACGCCTTGGAGACTATGATGCAAAGAAAATGTTTGAGTCCCTTGACAATGGGAAGAAGATTGTCCGGACCCACGCATTCAGGACTACTCTACATGTGATACATATAGAGAATCTTTCGTTGATTATCAGTGCTACAGGGCCTTCTCTCTTTAGAGCATCTCGTATGGACAAGTATAGGAAGGTGGATCAACTGAGTGACAGACAGATAGAGGACATGCTTGACCAGGTGAAATCAGCCTTGGCAGATGGACCACTCAGAACATCCGACTTGAAGAAAGCAGTTCCGAAGGTGGGAGATTACGTTCGCCCCGCACTTGTCATGTTAATGGCAAGAGGTGAGGTTGTCCGTGCAAAGGCAAATCACGCACGAAGCAATCTTACATCCTACGCTTTGGTAGAGAAGTGGGTCCAAGGATTTCAACTCGAAACTCTCGATGAACGGGAGGCAATCACGCAGCTGATTAAATATCACCTTGAACGGTTCGGCCCAGCATCGGTTGATGATCTCTCCTGGTGGCTAAGGCAGACAAAAACGAGCGTCAATGATGCCATCAAACGACTCGGGGACGATATTTGCAAAATTGAGGTTCGAGGAACGGAGAGCTGCATATCGAGTGAAGACTTGGAGTTGGCATCATCGCTTGAAGCTCCTACTGAAGACATCGTCTGGTTCCTCCCGTATGAAGACCACTTTCTCAAAGCGTTCATTGACAGAAAAGACTTCATTGCCGATGACTTGCAGCCTTTCATCTGTCCAGCTGACAGAAGACACTTCTGGCCCTCCGACCCAAATGGATATCGCAAGATGCCAAGCGTGGGAGTCCGAGCTACTGGGGAGGTTAGACCATCAATATGGCTGAACGGACAAGTCATAGGCCGATGGGAATTGGATGATGAGGGCAGTTCAAAGAGCGTCGTCACTAGTCTATACTCTAAGGTGACAAAATCACAACAAACCATGATTAAACAGGTGTGTAGTGAATTAGAGAACTTCATTAATTCATCATTGGTCCCAATTTCGAGTTTAAACCGCATGAACAAGGCATAAATAGGGTAATTCCAATCCTAGTTATTCAACCATCTGGAGTTGAATCAAATGGGAAAAGGATTAGCTTTATTCGGACTCATCCTAATCATTGTCGGTTTACTGCCAATTATACTGCCAATGGTAGGAGTAACAATGCTTAACCAGTACTTCTTCATGCTCAATTTAATCCAGCCGATTAATATTGGAGGATACATGTTTTCAGATATAATGCTCATATTGATAGGTCTAGGAGTAATACTCCTGATTGTTGGAGCAGTAAGGTAGTCGGGAAAGCTCAACTAAATAGGAAACGAGGGGAGCTTTTAATCTCCCCCGTGACCTATGATTTAGTGTCCGTTCTATTTAATTCCTATTTTTGACGCGAGTTTTACAATCAGGAAGACCACAAACGCCACAATTATGAATGTGACCAGACTGTCCATGATTGGACCTGCTGATAGCACGTATGTATCGCCTGTCGGATCAATGGGCGCGTATACTATTTTTACAATAGGCATAATGAGACTGCCTACAAGCGCCTGGACAACTTGTCCGATATAGATACCCAGAATGAAGGCAACGGCGAGTCCGAGGACCTTGTAGCTAGAGATGAAATCCACAAACTCGTTGATCAATCCTTTTGGTGGCTCCGGTTTTGGCGGTGGTGTTAGTAGTTTCCGTATCTCTCTCAGTTCTTCAAGCATTTCATTATTCGACATTCTATCACCCCTAATGATAGTGCATCTGTAAAAGTCTCATGCGGGTTATCACTCTTTCTAGCAATTCACTAGATTCATAATCATGTATTCACTTGTTAGCCTATGAGTATCTGGTTCTTGATCTCATTCTTGGGACTGCTCATCATAATACCGATTTACTTTCTGTCAGTTGAACACAACAAATTGGACGAGAGATTTGGTAAGGAGAAGGGTTACAAAGTGGGAGCAGCTCTGGGAATGGCGTCTGGGTGGGGCTTTTTCATATTCTTGATTGGACTCTGGATATCACCTCAAGAGAGGTTCTCTCTGCAAGTGACAGACATCAACCTCTTGGGAGTTCCACTTTTGCATCTCCTGTTCGCTGTTTTGTTCTTGATGCCCGGGGCTTGGCTTGGTATCAAAGGAGTGACTGAAGTGGGAATGAAGACAGCAGAAACACACAGGGCCGAGCATGTTGTTTCCACAGGGGTTTACTCAAGAGTCCGACATCCCCA
>RDNZ01000082.1 GCA_011364905.1 Candidatus Thorarchaeota archaeon | reverse complement strand
TTACTGTTGAGAGGGATTCAACCCCCTCTCTTACTCTTTCTCTTGAAAACATATAGACAATCAAGATATGTATTGAAGAAAAAGATGCAGAGAGTTACCACTCACTCAGGTGTCTGCGAAGCATTCTGTGAACCTGAAGTGCAGCCAAGTCATTTGGAATCAGTCCATAATCTGTGAGATTCCATGTTGCATGAGTGAAAATCATCACATGAGATGCACGTGGCTCACTCAGCAGAGCAGCCATGACGTACTGAAGGCATCGAACAAGAGACCACTCGTCATCGAAATCGGTGAGTTCGCGTTCAAACTCACTAGCCCTTGGATGAGTCATCGTAGTCCAGAGATCAGAACAAGTAGCGGTAATCCAGTCCTGAACCTCCTTGGTATGGGGGAGTCTCATGAATTCAGGCGTTTGATTCCAGTCAGCATCAAACTCCCTCTTCAATATTCTATTGAAAGTAAGGTTTTCATCAGCTATCATTTTGGTGCCTATATTCCGCTTCAATTTCTCAATTAACCAACGAGCCATATCCCTTGTCACGAGCCCCTTTCGGTTGGCATCAACAATCCTCTGCGCAAAAATTGTATTGTGCCCCAGAATTCCATAGTTGACAACTGAGTTCATGAAGACATTTCGGTGTTCGCTCATGTCAACGGGTTCCACGAAATGCGACAGATTGTCATCTTGAGAGAATCCGTCAGGTGCTTTTGATGGTACTTTTCTCACAAGGTACTCCATGAGATGCCATAACGATGCAATCTGTGGTCGAGTATACTCGGCTCGAGGCAACTCTGGGATTAGCGAGACCGGCAGGATGAATGCATGTCCTAGCTTATCGGGTTCCTCTGCAGCAAGCGAAGCGATTACTCGTCTTAACCTGATTGGCTCATCCCTAGATGCCAGGATAACGGCAGCCTCCCACGAACCGACTAGGCTCCCCTGACGTATTGAACTCTCAAATTTCCTGACTGCATTGTCTGGTGAATCAACTCCTCTTCCAACGTTGTAGTGTGGTCCTTTCTCCAGATTCCAATGATCAACGTCCGCTAAATAGAAGGCAAGGCGTTCAATCAGCAGCTCTTGAAGAGCCGCCCCTTGTTCCTCACCGATAAGAATTCTCGTGGACTCTGATGAAGCATCGGGAGCAAGCCCTTCATGAACGCCAAAGTCCTCAATCATCCTGTGTATTGAGTTTACCAATATGGCTGCATGAGGTGTGTCATATGTCCGTTCTTCATGCCAGGATGCTCCATGCATCAGAACAGCCCAGATTGCAGAGGGATGTGCTGAAGAGATCATTCGTTTTATACCATTCACAGCTTCCCGTGTATCAGCTTTCAGACATGCCTGAAAGAAATCCATGAACACACACCCTAGAAGTTTCAGGCGACGATGAATGACTCTCTACACATTGTGCAGGTCACGGTTTCTCCTTTGACAGCAATCCGCTTGAGGTCATTCTTACAGAAGGGACATACTGCGATGGTCTTTGGTGGTGGACCTGAACCAGTTCCTAGAATGAAGTCACCACGGTCATGGTCTATTCTTCCAGAGAGTTCTCTTCCGTCAAGAAGATCTGTCAAAATCTTAGTGGCATTCATGGTCGAGACGCCAGCTTCCTGTGCTATTCTCTCCAAGGCAAGTCTCCTCATTCCCTCAACAGTCCTTTTCACAGCTGTGACAGGGTCTACAGTGGCTTTTTTCTCGAGTTGAGGTGGTTGCAGTTTGGTTGCTTGCAAGTCAGCAGGCTGTATCTTTTGAACTGCTGATACTTCTTCAGCCGAACCACCTGCTTGCTCAAGTTTCTGTTTTAGTTCAGTCAATCTTTTGTTATACTCTTCATCTGAAACCAGTCCACGCATATAATCCAAATCGAGATTTTTGATTTGAGATTCAATGTTGGTAATCTCGTCATTAGAGGAAGTGTTCAAGATAACTAATCACCTTCTGTCTTCTATGAGTCATCTTACTTCTGTCAATATAAGCAGAATGCAGTCGAATACATTGATACTAGAACGACGCAAATGAGGCTCTCAGTTCTATTCGCCCAGTCTTTTCCCCTCTGGGAGTTCATCCAAAAGCTTACCCTCTTTCTCAGCCACCGAGATTGCTTTTCTTGCCTTCACACCACCGATATTCTCTAGAGCTCCTGCCGCAGTCTGCCGTATAAAAACAGAATTATCATTGAGGAGATCTATCAGCGCATCCACCGATTTCTTGTCCTTTCGTTCACCAAGTTGAGCAGCTGCATGAATTCTGACCATGTATCTTGAATCCGTTAATGCTATGGTTAAGATACGTGTTGCATCAGGATGTTTCAAACTGCCAAGACGTTCAACCGCTCCAAGACATACCTGTTCATCTTTGCTGTGTATCTCTTTTTCCAACTCGTGCAGCATCTCACTATCTCTCTTGCTGGCTGCCTGCGAAGATGACTTTTTCCTAGTAGTCTTCTTTGGCTCTGGTTTCTTGGTTCTCGCCTTCTTCCCTGTAGCTTTTCCCTTTGACTTGGGTGCAGAGATTCCCTTTTCCCCTTTTGGCTTTGCAGTAGAGTTCTTTCTAACAGAGCTCTTTTTTGGTTTGGCCGCCTTCTTTGATTTCTCAGATTTCTTGGGCAAAGCAACTTCCTCTCACAACATGGCCATTCATCAATGAACAATGTTTCATATAAAGAGTCTGAACATTGGACTATAGCGGAAATGACTTAACAGCGCTTCGTGCATGCTCCTCTTGGTGTTGCTCTATGCACGAGTTCTCCGCAGCTTGTTCCATTGTTGATACAGCTCTTCAAGCAGCAAGGAGCAACAATGTGACAAAAGTGTCCATCGTCAATGTAGAAGTTGGAGAATTTACTTTTCTTGTGCCTGAACAACTAGCATTCAACTTTGAAATCGCTAGCAGGAACTCAGTGCTAGAAGGTGCGGAGCTAAGAATAAAAACGGTCAAAGGTCGGCTCTTCTGCAATGACTGTCACTTCGAGGGAGAATCTCAAGTGAACCCTGATATACCGGACCAATTAGCTGTTTTTGCGCCTATGAAGTGCCCTAAGTGCGGGAGTAGTTCTACAAAGATTATTGGTGGAAGGGATTTCATTATCACAAGTATTGAGGCTGAGGTTGCAGAATCAACATAAGGATAGAGCCAATGGCGTCTGAAGAAAAAGAAGCTACTTAGATGAGTACTGCATTAATGATGCCATCTTGACCAGGCCTACTAGTCACCCTTGCACGACCCTTTGAAGTCTTGATGATAGTACCACGTGTGATGACCTTTCTTCGTTGGTAGTCCATATTTGCTGGGTTCTTCTCAACGTCCTGCAACTCTGCTCGGAATGTGACATTCTTTGAAGTGTCAGTAATATTGACCTGATTTAGACGCAGAGCTGGTGTCTTCTTTACTCTGCTTCTACTGTCGATCATTATCCTCTTTGTATCACCCATTAGGGTTTCAGTGGGAGTACGACCCATCTGATGCTTTCTGTTACTTCTAAACCGCTTCAATCGAGCACCAGTGACAGTACGTGTTGATCTTCTATGCCAAACACCCATTTCTGACCACCTCTTGTTTGGTCAATGAGGCTCCTTGTAGATTCGTTTTAAATGTTGCTTAGTGTCCAACCTCCTGTCAGGCATGAGCAACCTCTTAAAATACTCTCGAGGTCAATGCCATGTTGTTAAACAGCCGGAGGATGTGTAATGGCGAAGATTGAAACCGCCCATGGAGCTGGCGGTAAGATAATGCAACGACTCTTGGAAGACATCATTATCCCCTCCTTTGGTATAAGGAAGATTGGGGAAATCGGTCTTGATGAAATGGACGATGGAGCCACCATTCAGACTGAAGGTGTCAATCTAATTGTGTGTACTGATGCCCACACCGTACATCCAATAGTATTTCCCGGAGGCGACTTGGGGACACTCGTTGCATGCGGTACTATCAATGACTTAGCAGTCATGGGTGCTCAACCCGTGGCAATGACAAACACCGTGATAATCGAAGAGGGAATTGAAATCGAAGTTCTTCAAACCATGCTTAAATCTCTTAACAGCGTTATCGAGCCTCTGGGGGTGGCAATGATTGCTGGAGACACCAAAGTCATGCCTCCAGGAACACTCGATGGCATTGTGATGTCGACTACCGGGATAGGGGTCCCTTATCTTGATCACCCTATATCTGATAGTGGCGCGAGAGTCGGCGATGACATAGTGTTTAGTGGTCCAATAGGCGACCATGGGACTTCACTGTTGGCTCATAGAGAGGGTTTGAAATTTGAGACCGACTTGAAGAGTGATGTTGCGCCTTTATGGGAACCCATCCATGACTGTCTTGATATTGGTGGGGTGCATGCCATGAAGGACCCAACAAGGGGTGGCACCGCTGTTGCTTTGAATGAGATTGCATCCAAGTCTAGGGTGGAATTCGAGCTACAGGAGGACCTTATTCCGGTTCGTCCTGCAGTACAGTCCCTGTGTAATGTTTTGGGACTTGATCCGTTTCACATGAGCTGTGAAGGCACTTTTGTGATGAGTGTAGACTCCAAGAATACAGATGACATCATTTCATCGTTATCGAAACATAAAACCACAAAGAATGCCAAGGTTGTTGGAAAGGTTCTCCATGGCACACCCAGGGTGGTTGTGAAGACAACGATTGGAGGACGTAAGATTATTCAAGTTCCTTATGGCGAGCCCGTACCTCGCGTGTGCTAGATGGTGTTCTCTCATGCGGGTTTTCAAACCGCTCATCGTCTTTCTTGTGGTACTAACACTGGCCTCGATAATTGCTGGGACTGTTTTTCCGGTTGAAGTTGTTAATCTAGCATATTCTCCTGGCCTATTCCCGGGGCTGATTCCGCTTCATGTTGGTCCTCGACTATTTTCTTCAGTTTGAACTTGAGCTGAGCCTTAAGCTTGACACGGTCATTATCCAGACCAAAGTAGTCTGCGAAGAGTTGGGTTGTAGTCAATAACTTCGAACGACCCTCTGGAACCGCATCAACAAACTTCTTTTCAACAAGGTCTCTAATATGCTCGTAAATGTGTGTTCCCCGTTGAGCTACTACGTCTGACTGCAAGATAGGTTGCTTGAGTGCTATGAAGACCAGAGTCTGCAGAGTTGCAAAGGAAAGTAAGCCTCCTGGTATCAGTTTTCCAACCAGAGGGGTCAGTTCGGGTCTGAGCTGCATCGCATAACGGTCCTTGGGCAGAGCGACCACTTCTAAAGCACCCTCTCTCTTGTTGTATTCGAAGCTCAGATTATCAAGAATCTTCTGTGCAGTTGATTGAGATTTTCCAATTATGTCAGCCAATTCCTCCAAGGTCAGAGCTCTGCCTGAGACGTAAAGGGCTGCCTCGAGTGTTATCATGTCATCATTCAATAGTATCACCCCTGGCTAATCTCAGGCTGTATCTCATTCTCAGGGGGTTCATCTTCCTCTCTGATTTCAGGGGGGTCCTGAAGTTTGACCCAGATGATGCCGTCATCATCCATCCACAAATCAATGTAGGTTCTTGCGTACAGGAATAGCAGTGAGAAAAAGACCCGGACAATCTCTTGTCTGGTATTGTTCATGAGTACATCAACGAATCTTGAAACATCTCCCGCCTTCATTATCCTGCAGAGGTCCTCGTAGACATCAGCAATGGTTTCCTCAATATTGGCTTGGTCTATATTCACCTGAAAGGTGAGAGGATCTGCTTTCGAACTGTACTTTTTCTTTGCCGGAGAGCCTCGTAATCTTGGTTCCTTTCCAAGGACACGATCCATGGCAACAAGGAGCTCTTCAAGAGTCACACGGCGGTTAGTCAGTCTGAAGGGGGGATGAATGAGTGGGATCACAAGCTCTTCGTCTTCTTCCTCTTCTTCCGGGGCTAGGAAACCAAGTTCGACAAGTTCTCTTGTCTTCCTCATGAAAATCACTGATGCTGAATATAATGCATTTCCCGAGATCCGAAAGTCAATGTCTCCCAGCCTTTTCATCTCATCGAGAAATCCCACGACAAGTTTTCCCACATCAACGTTCCAAGGTTCAACTTTGTCCAATTGAAGCACATCAGTGAGAAGGATGTACGGTGGCGTTGCCCAGAAGGGGGAGTCATCTTCCATCATGCTGAAGCCGCGACCTCCTCCAGATCGACTGAAACAATTCTAGAGATACCATCTTGGTTTGATACTCCTACGAGTAAATCAGCCTTTCGAACCGTTGTGTCCCTTAATGAAACAACCACGAACTGTGAGTTCTTTGACATCTCTGAAATAAGGAGTGCTACGTTGTGAGCGTTGACATTGTCCAGAGCGGCATCTATCTCGTCAAAGATGTAGAAGCTGGCCGGACTGTACATCTGAATTGCAAAAATCAAAGCAAGCCCTGTCAGCGTCTTCTCCCCGCCACTCATCGCATCAAGAGTAACAAGCTCTTTCCCTCGTGGCTTTGACCTGACCGTTATTCCTCCCATCAATGGATGTTCAGGGTTTTCAAGCATGAGATTGGCTTCGCCATCGGGTGAGAGCTTTGCGAACACCTTCGAGAAATTGTCTGCAATCTCATTATAGACTGTGAGAAACTTCTGAGTCTTCTCGGCTTCAAGTTCCTCCATAAAAACAAGAATCTCCTTGCGCTCATCCTCCAGCCGGGTCTTCTTATCAACAACCTCCTCGTAACGGTCCTTCTCCGAGTCGTAGTCTGTTAATGATTTTAGGTTGACAGGCCCCATGGCTTCGAGTTCTCGCTCAATCTCTTTGATTTTCTCCTCAAGCTCCTCTAGCTCCTTGTAGGTAAGCTCTCGCTCTACTTCCCTCTCTTCAAG
>RDNZ01000081.1 GCA_011364905.1 Candidatus Thorarchaeota archaeon | reverse complement strand
GCTCGCCATGTAGTACGAATAGCCCTAGTCTAGAGGCCGTTCGATACGGTAATTATTGTGGTGTTTAATTTGGCACATAGAAAGAAGAACACACCAAGGCGTGGCAGTCTTGCATACTTGCCACGAGGTCGAGCTTCCAAGTTTGTGCCCCGTATCAAGAATTGGCCTGAGTACAATGACCCGGCTGCAAAACTACTTGGTTTCGTTGGCTACAAAGCCGGAATGACTCATGCGGTGATGACTATTGACAATCCCAATAGTCCCTACAAAGGACAGGAAACTGTGATTCCAGTCACGGTCATCGATACGCCGCCAATGAGGCCATTTTCGATCCGTGGCTATGAAGTGACACCGTATGGTTTCAAGTTAGTCACCGAGGTGCTTGCTGCAACTCTTGCAGAGGACCTTCGTAAAGCTATACCCTCTCCAAAGGAGTATGACCAAGAAGCCAAGATGAAAGAGTTCGAGGAGAAACTCGACTCGCTTGCCGAGATTCGGATGCTAGTCCATACTCAGCCAAGACTTGCGGGAGTACCTAAGAAAAAGCCCGACATAACAGAGTACAAAGTAGGCGCCCCAAGCGTCAGAGAAGCCTTTGAATACGCACAGAGCATACTTGGTACCGATCTCCGAGTCGCAGATGTTCTCAATGAAGGAAATCTTGTTGATAGTATCGCGGTGACAAAGGGGCACGGTTTCCAAGGTCCAGTAAGTCGGTGGGGGATAAGAATCCTCCAGCACAAATCACGAAAGACGAAACGTGGCGTTGGCTGCATAGGTCCGTGGACTCCCACCAACATCAGGTACTCAGTACCTCGTGCTGGACAAATGGGTTTTCATACCCGTACCAGCTTCAACAATAAAATCTTGAAGATGGGCGAACGTGGTGAGGAGATCACACCGTCTGGAGGCTTTGTGAATTATGGCATGATACGAGGCGACTACATAATGCTACATGGATCTATACCTGGTACAGTCAAGCGACCAGTACGATTCAGACTCGCCATTCGTCCCACTAAGGGTCACATTGATGCACCTACACAGGTGAGCTACATCAGTACAGCATCGAAGCAATAGTGGAGGCTAACAGTCATGGCAAGCGTAAAGACATATTCATTGAAGGGTAAGCCATCAAAGGAATCATTGGCACTACCGTCGCAGTTTGACACTCCATATCGTCCAGATGTGATTAAGCGAGCTGTACTTGCAGTCCAGTCGAGAAGGTATCAACCTCACGGTGTCGATGAGTTGGCCGGAAAGCGTAACACGGCTGCGAGCTGGCAAACAGGACATGGTAGATCAAGGGTTCCCCGAGTACAGGGAAGTGGTACTGGAGCAGCCAATAAGGCAGCTTTTGCTCCAGGTACTGTTAGTGGTCGCGTTGCACATCCTCCTGAGTCAAGGAAGGTCATCGTTGAGCGGATAAATCGAAAGGAGAACCGTTTGGCAATTCGCTCAGCTATTGCAGCATCTGCGAATCCAGACTTTGTCAAGGCAAGAGGACACAAGATTGACAATGTTCCTCAAATTCCACTAATTGTGAGCGACCAGCTGCAATCTCTTTCCACCACAAAGGACACCTTTGAAGCACTGGTGTATCTAGGACTGGCGGATGACCTTGATAGAGCAAGAGATGGGCGAAGTATCAGGGCTGGCAAAGGAAAGCTACGTGGTCGTAAGATGAAGAATCCGAAATCACTCCTCATCGTTGTTGGCGAGGATAAAGGCATCTCCCAAGCTGCACGAAATCTCCCGGGAGTGGACATCACTGAGGTCCATGGTCTAAATGCAGAGCTACTAGCTCCTGGGACACATCCTGGACGCCTAGTCGTCTGGACGAGGTCTGCCATCGACAGGCTCGAGAAGGAGAATCTGTTCTTTTGAGGTGAATGAATGATGGATCCAAATACAATCATTATCCGCCCAGTTGTAACGGAAGCCAGTCTCGATGCTGTTGACAAAGAAAACAAGCTCATCTTTTTTGTAGTTAGAACTGCAAACAAGAACACTATCAAGTGGGCCGTCGAGACCCTCTATGAGGTTGTAGTGGAAAAAGTCAACACACTCATAATGCCTAACGGGATGAAGAAGGCATTAGTGAAACTGGCACCTGAGTACAGTGCCGCAGAGGTTGCGACCAACCTCGGGATATTCTAAGGAGGCTTACAAATGGGAAGAAGAGTTCTGGTACAACGGAAAGGTCGTGGTACTACTCAGTGGAGGTCTCCTAGTCACAAGAAACTGGCACCAGCCCGGCATCCTAAGTGGGCTCCAAACAAGACTTACACAGGTGTTATTGTTAACCTTCTTCATGAGGCTGGTCGAGGAGCACCTCTTGCAGAGATCAGATACGAAGGTGAAGCTAAGGTCCACTATATGGTGGCACCTGAAGGTGCTCAGGTTGGCCAGACAATTGAGTGTGGCGAAGATGCTCCGTTAGCAAATGGCAATACTCTGATACTGGAACATATACCTGAGGGTACTCCTGTCTATAACATAGAGGGGAGCCCAGGAGATGGTGGCAAGTTCGTAAAATCATCCGGTCTTGCCGCTACAATAGTATCAATTGATAAGACCAAGGCTATGGTACGACTACCTAGTGGCAGGCAAAAAGCATTCAGTCCTAGATGCCGTGCGACAATCGGTATTGTGGCTGGAGGCGGTCGTCAGGAAAAGCCCTTCCTGAAAGCTGGCACAGTCTGGCACCACACGCGTGGGAAAGCGAGAAAATGGCCAGTTGTCAGAGGTGCTGCGATGAATGCAGCTTCGCATCCACACGGTGGTGGTTCTCATCAATCACCTGGTCGACCTTCCACTGTAAGCAGAAATGCGCCACCTGGCCGTAAGGTTGGTAACATAGCTGCTAGGCGAACCGGACGAAAGACGAAATAAGATGTTGCTAGAGATGAGAGGGGATCCTCTCTCTCTTTCCTCTTTTTATTCACTTGAATCATGCGCTTATCCAAGTAATACTCAGACACATATCCGCCCAGTTCCACAGCAATTCAGAGGACTAGATATGCGTCTCATAGCTGTGCATTTGCCCGAGAAAATTGTTGAAGACATCCAACGCCTCGTAGACAAGGGTCTCTATCCTAATAGATCGGAAGCAATTCGAAACGCTATTCGTGACTTATTGAAACGAGAGCTATGGGATGGTACCTTAAACTCAAGCGGTCATTTGAGTGAGGTTGTGGGATAATGAAATCGTTGATTGATTCTGCCCGGGAACACAGCAGGGGTGAGCGAAATATGTCTGCAGTTCGGGATATGGGTCAAGCTCGAATTGTGGTTGTAGGTTGCGGCGGTGCGGGGAATAATACCGTGAAGAGGCTCATGACAATCGGTGTACAGGGTGCAGAATGCATTGCGATAAACACTGATCGTCAGCATCTAGCAGTTACAACTGCCCACAGGAAGCTTCTGATTGGAGAAAGAATCACCCGCGGACTAGGTGCAGGAGGGTACCCACATGTTGGTAGAGCTGCTGCTGAGGAATCAGCCGGGCAACTGACTGAGCTTCTTCGTGACGCTGACCTAGTATTCATTGCTGCGGGAATGGGCGGAGGAACTGGGACTGGTAGTGCCCCTGTAGTCGCTGAAATTGCGAAAAACAATGATGCCATTGTTGTAGGCGTCATTACAATGCCCTTTAGCCTTGAGAGAACACGCATTGATAAAGCCAAGGCTGGACTAGCGCGCTTACAGGAAAATGTCGACACTGCAGTTGTAATCGACAATCAAAAACTCATGGAACTTGTTCCTGACCTCCCGTTGGAGGAGGCTTTTGGAGTTGCGGATGAGGTTCTTGCAAACATGGTAAAAGGCATAACAGAAACGATAACCATGCCAAGTCTGATTAATCTGGATTATGCTGATGTCCGCTCAATCATATGTAATGGCGGTGTAGCTCTTGTTGGTCTCGGGGAGGCGACTGGGGCAGACCGTGCAAATGAGGGGATAAAAAATGCCCTTAACAGTCCCCTCCTAGAGGTTGAATGGAGTGGTGCGACCGGGGCTTTGATTCACATAACAGGAGGTCCTGACATGAGCCTTGCAGAAGCCAACAAGGTCGGTGAGATTGTATCTGAAAAGATGAGTTCTGAAGCCAATGTCATATGGGGAGCTCGTGTGGATCCAAGACTTAGTGGCATTCTTCGTGTGATGTTGATTCTGACAGGAGTTAAGAGTCCTCAGCTGCTAGCTCGTTCCAAGGAGGAAACTGCTCTCTCCTCAGCAACACGACGTCTTGCAGAATATGGGGTAATCAGCTCTCAGACAACATTAGGGTCTCGAGAGGCTCGCGCACGATCATTTGGTAAACTCCCGGAGTCAACCGAAAGGTCTTGGGAAGACCGCCTCAAACCTTTGGAGCGAACACTGGCACGAAAACCAAGGGAGAAAGAGGAGAAGAAAAGAGAGATTGAAGAACTTGGTCTTCGAAGACTTCTGTAGTCCAAAGACATGCATGTCCAAATCGCAGCAAGTTGTCTAGCAATGCCTAGTTTTGACTCAGAGATGTACTTCAGTCACCAGTTCATATGTTCATAGTAACTGTCTATGCCAGACCATGCTCTTTCAACCAGTCATCTGCAATGACTGCTACTCGCTCATAGAGAGGACCACTACCATCGATTCCATCTTTTGATATTCGGATTTTGTTCATAACGAGTATTATCCCTGTATCGGGATAGAACTGTACTCCACCAGGTGGGAATGTCTTCTCTAGTTCCTTTGCGAGTCCTTCGAGACTAATCTCCCTCTCAGCCACTGAGAATGAAACTATGCTACTACCATAGATGAACATCTTTGGAATGTGGGTTTCACCTTCAGCAACTACATCAGAGAGGACAATGCTTAGACTGCTCTGATCAATACCTTTCAAAGTGCCTGCATAGGTCTTGCCTGTGTTGATTAATACCTCAACCGTTGCACCAACAACTGCTGCAAGCTCACGGTTGAAGGCTCTCATTGCTGCGACTTCTGACATTTAGTTTCACCACTAATGTGATTGAAATCAGAGTGGAGGGCGCAGTCTTGCCGTTTTAAAATTGATGTTAGCACGATTTCTTTGAAAAACTTCTATTCCCGGCCATTTGAATGCATACAGGAGAAGTCGCTTTCTGAACTGTGTCTATCGGTGCTTAAATTGCACTGACAATTACTTCATCACGGTCCATAACAGATTAGAGGCCAAATACATGGCGACAACACAAGTTCACGAAACATATGTGTCCGAATCCAAGGAACTACCGGCACCATCAACTGGTCTTCTAAGAATAGCCGGGATCATGCTGGCAATTGCAGTGATTTGGAGATTGGTAGACCAATTTGTGCTTGATCTTGGCAGCACCTGGATGAATATTCTTCCCTCAAAGCTGTTTCCGTTTCTAATCATTCTAGGCTTTTTCTTGAAATATCGACCAAGAGAAATAGGTTCGGTTCTTGGTCTCTCAAAAGATAACTTTCGGGCCCATCTTGCTATGGGACTACTGATTGGTGCGATAATCTCCTTTGGTATTGACTTTGGTGGAACAATTGTATATGGTTTCTTCATCGACACTTCTTATCCATTACAGTTACACATTCTTAATCAAAATCTACTAGGATACATGCTCTTCTTCTTTCTAACAAATGCCTTACTGGAAGAAACACTGTTTCGAGGTCTTCTGATAAATGCACTAAAGACCCGTCAGACTGTAAACAGGGCAATCCTCATCTCTGCAGTGATGTTCGGTGTCTGGCATGCTGGCTGGCCCATTATAAATGGAGCAATTGGATTTGATGCAGTTGGTCAGATAGCCTCGATGGTTTTCTTCACGGCTATTCTTGGGCTCTTCTTTGGTATTTACTATGAACGGTTCAGCGCCAGTCGGTCTCTTATCGGACCAATAGTGGTCCACACAATCATCAACTATGTCAGTGAATGTTTCAAGATAGGTCCTGAACCAGTCATCCAAGGTCCGGACTTAGTATTCGCAACTCCTGGACTCATGACTACCACGTTTCTGATGTTTTTCTTGACATTTATCCCGATAGGAGTTTTCCTTTGGAGATTCAGAATCGATCAGGTTTCAACCATGTGGTCCCGGCTCGTTGGAAGAAAAGGCGATACTGTGCATATGGTCCATGATAAAGAAACAACTACTCATAGTGAGGTTTAGAAAGTGCAAGTTGGTACAGAATTAGTCTTATTTTCAAGCATGGCCACAGTGGTCATCTCTGCAGTGATTGGCGCCTACTTAGGTCGGAAATGGCTTAGGCAGAAAGTCAGGCTTCTCACTGACCTCCCGCTGGTCTTTGCAATCGCATTTGTTAGTCAAGCAATTAACATTACAATAGTAACCCTGCAGCACATCGGTCTTCTGGAAGCGACAATGATATTCTTTCGAATACGTACAGTGGCAATTGGAGGCTCAATCATTCCAATATTCGGCGCTATTCTTCAGATATGGGCTCCTTCTATTCAACGCTATCACAACAGACTTGTCTATCTTGTCGCCCTGTATTGGTTGGCTATAGATTTCGTGGGAGCGACTCAGGAGCTCATCATGACACTTCTGATCCCTGTTCTGCTTGTTCTTGGAATTGTAATGATGCTCACCTTCATTATAACTTGGAGAACCGGGCGTTTGAAAGAAGTCAGAAGTGATTTCATGGTCATCTCAGTTCTGTTTGGCATGGCGAGCCAGGTTCTTCGTGTTCCGCTTCTTGCTACATCAATATTCTACGTTCCTGATGTACTGCTAACAATCTCAATGGTCCTTACTGCAATCGCGTTTGCGAATCCGTGGTACTATAGAAACCTGAAGAATCACCCACAAGAGTCGCCACACATGGTGACCATTTCTGGATGACGCTCCAGAGTCCACTAGTCCTCTTGTATAATTTAATGACTATCTAAGGAAATGGGTAGATTAAAAACTAGGGGTGTTGTGGATGGGTTGGAGGAGTTATCGATGGCAATTGATGAACCAGATTCACAACCACGTTCCTATCAGAGTCCAAGCTCCCCTCTCATGCAGTTTGAATCGAGTGCGATGTTCGCCATGTTGCTTCAAATTGGTGCG
>RDNZ01000080.1 GCA_011364905.1 Candidatus Thorarchaeota archaeon | reverse complement strand
AGACCGATCCATTGGAGGGTGCCCCCCAGGCCAGAGGTATAGTGCTGGAGAAAGTGGGTATTGAGTCAAAGCAACCCAACTCAGCTATCCGAAAGGCTGTGAGGATTCAGCTCTCAAAGAATGGAAAACAAATCACTGCATTCATTCCGGGGGATGGTGGCTTAAAGTACATAGACGAACACGACTCTGTTGTTGTTGAAGGGATTGGTGGTGCTCAGGGTGGCCCAATCGGTGACCTGCCAGGAGTCTCTTGGAAGGTGATTAAGGTCAACGGAGTCGGGCTCGACTCACTAATTTATGGTAGAAAGGAGAAACCAATTCGTTAGGTGGTATACATGTCTGAAGAAGAATCGACTGAACCAGTTGTTGAGGAAACCCCTCCTCGCGAACCACCTGAACTCCTTTTGTTTGGTAAATGGGACTCAACGAACGTGCAAATCAATGATGTTGGTTTGGCCAGGTACATAGCACTAAAACCGGTCCTGATTCCACACACATCAGGCAGACATGCCCACAAGAGCTTCCACAAGTCAAACATTCCCATTGTCGAACGATTCGCTAACAAGATGATCAATGCTGGTCGTAGAAAGGATAAGAAGACACGAACTGGTAGAGGCGCTGGCAAGAAGTTACGAGCCATAAACACACTCAGACGTGTCTTTGAAATCATTAATTTCAGGACTGGACTCAATCCCATCCAAGTTCTAGTCACAGCAATAGAGAACACGGCCCCAGCTGAGGAAACAACAAGAATCTCGTATGGTGGCATGGCATATCCTCGTTCTGTAGATGTTTCACCACAGAGAAGAATTGATCTTGCTCTGAGATATCTTTCTGTTGGCGGAGTCCGTTCAGCCCACAAGAATGCCAAGTCATTCGAGGAATGTCTAGTAGATGAACTCCTTCTTGCGTACAAGAATGACCCGGGCAGCTTTGCAGTTGCTAGAAAGGAAGAGCGAGAACGTGTTGCTCGGTCGGCAAGATAATCACTGTACAGATTTGCACAGACATAATCAAACACGTGATCTCACGTTTTAGCTGTTCAGTTCAGCTTATCAGAGGGTTCAATTTTAAAAAGCAGCTGGAGAAACTTGC
The DNA here is from genome assembly GCA_011364905.1 of Candidatus Thorarchaeota archaeon. GTDB lineage: Archaea > Asgardarchaeota > Thorarchaeia > Thorarchaeales > Thorarchaeaceae > SMTZ1-45. Next base: position 6,059 of record RDNZ01000080.1, on the reverse strand, counting down.
ATGAGTAGAGCTTCTTTAGCATATCTGGCCATCATAATCACCACTGTCCTATGGTCTTCCTCTCTGATCTTTGCAAAACTCATCTTCGCAGAAGTTGGTCCCATCGTCTTTGTGGCTTTAAGATACACTCTGGCCTGCCCATTTCTTCTTGTTGTGACTCTTCAACACAAGAAGAAGCAAACAATACAAGATGTGAAGAATAACTGGAAGATTCTCCTGGTTGCTGGTCTGAGCGGCCCTTTCATCTCTCAGATTCTTCAGTATGTTGGCCTTAACCTGACAACAGCAAGCGATGCTCTTCTTCTCATGAATCTAACTCCCATCTTTGCTGTCATGCTTGCTTCACCTATCCTTAGTGAGAAAATCACATTTGAGAAAGTACTCGGTTTGACACTGGCTACTGTTGGTGCTATTCTCATAGTCGCTAACACCACTCCCGAATTCACCGCAGTTGGCATATGGCGTCTTGTTGGAGACCTCGTTGTAATCGTATCCACAGTTTTCTTTGCAATCAATGGAATTGCAGGAAAAATCGCTATGAAGTCAGTGGATGCGATATCCACGACATTCTATAGTACGCTCTTTGTGGTCCCATTCATCTGGATATCTGCTATTCTACTTGATAATGTGATGGTTCTGTTCACCATGAGTCTGCAAGCCTGGATTATCGTTTTGTGGGTGGGAATTGTTAACACCGCGATTGCTTTCATCCTTTACTACGAGTCTATGAAGAACATTGAGGCATCACTTGTTCAAATCATGTTGAACCTGATTGCGGTCTGGGGTGTATTGATGTCAGTCTTTGTTCTTGACGAAACAGTGACGTATCTTCAGATTCTTGGAGGAGCCGTCACCATAGTTGGAGTAGTGATTGCTCAGCTTGCACAGGCGCGTCGCAAAGTGAATAAAAGCCATCAACAATGAGTCCTATAGGTTTCTTCCGTGTGATGGAAAATAAAACGAAAAGAAACTCTGAAGAATCACATCTTCCTCTTTGGCACGATTCTACTTGTCCTCACAGCCTTCGAATACCTAGTTCGTGCCTACGCAATCACTATTCCACCTCTTCCAGCCTACTGGATTCAGGTCTTCTATCTGGTGTCAATCTTCATCTTTCTAGTTCTGCTAGTGATATACCTGAACCCCGAGTCTCCCAAAAAGGATATGTCATAGTATAGTGCCCGTTAATGAGAGGTCACTGCTATGCCAACGAAACTTAGAGTCGGTACCGCGATTGCAAAGAGGGGTGAACTTCAGAAGGGAGTGATTAAGGGGGTTGAACTGAACACAACGACCAGCATTGATATCCCTGTCCTCGTGATGAATGGGGAAAAGAATGGACCTACGTTGCTCATGGTTTCCACACAGCATGGCATCGAAATCCAAGGGATTGCGGTAATTCTCAAGGTAATGAGAGAGAAGGTGGATCCCAAGAACCTTCGAGGGGCCATTATCGGTGTCCCTGTTGAGAATCCTCTCGCCTTCATGCACCATCAGTATTTGTCTTGGATTGACAACCAAGATCTAGGTGGAGGCGGTAGCGCCAGTCCTCTAACTGCTGACAAACCCAAGGGCACAGCAACAGAGCGGCTCGCATATGTTCTTTGGCAGGAGGCTTGGAGCAAGGCTGACATTGTGTTAAACATGCATACCAATGTCAGACCTGATTCGCTCTTCTTCACTGAGATTAACATTGGAAATCCTAAGACGAGGGAGAAGCTTGAGAAGATGGCTTCGGCATTTGGTGTGACCAATGTGGTTGAGAATGTTCCTATCCCTGATGATGCGCCTGACACGCTTGCCAACTTGGCTGTAAAAAACGGTATCCCAGATATTCTCATAGAGTATATTGATGGTAGATGGATCTCTGAGCCCTCAACCGCAGTGGGAGTTCGTGGGGTCCTGAATATCATGAAGGCCTTTGATATGATAGATGGAGATATTGAGCCTCAGGAGGGAATCCCAATCATACCTGGGACCTGTACGGCTCATGGAATTGTACGAGCAAACAGAGGAGGCCTAATCAGGTTCCTGAAGACACCCGGCGACTTCATGAAGAAAGGGGAGGTATTCGCTGAGATTTACGACCTTTATGGTGATGTCTTAGAACGAGTGGAATGCCCTATTGATGGCTACATCTGGGCGTATCCTTGTGGCGATATCCTTGGCACTCCTGGCAGTCTTCAAGCAGTTCAAACTGGTGCCAACGTAGCATATGTTTTCACAACAGATGTGAAAAGCTAGTTCATGATTGAAGAAGTCATTCCATGTCCTAGTCGGTGTGGAAGAGACCTTTTTTCACATGGAGATTCCAGAGGAGAAATCGACTAATTTCTAGTAAAATTGTCCGCGAATCGGTACCCATAGCATGGCCATGTCGAAAGCGTTTTGTGATAATGTGGTTTGTATCTTGTGATTCATCATGACGAATAAAGTCCTGATCTGCTATGGAACGCGATATGGTTCTACAGCCGAGGTGGCCCAAGACATGGGTAAGACTGCTAGGGAACTCGGAACACAAGTAGATGTCATTCATCTGGAGAAAGGCGCCCGCTTTCCTGAACCTGAGGAGTATGATTTGGTGATTATAGGGAGCGGTATCCGGATGGGAGAATGGACAAAAGAGCCCTTGGAATTCATCGAGCAGAAGATGGAGTCTCTCTCCAAAACCAAGGTTGCACTCTTTGTCGTTAGTGGATATGCAGGTAATCCAGACAAGGTTGCTGAGGCACAGGCCGAGTATCTAGATAGCATGCCAACAAAGTATCCTGGTCTATCTCCGATTTCGACCGCATTGATTGGAGGAGTGTTTCAGTTCAACAAATACAATCTTGCTATTCGGGCCCTTGTGAAGAATATTATAAAGGACCAAATGACACCTGGTGAAGAATTACCTGAAAAACTAGATTTTCGTAATTGGGACATGATTCACGACTGGATCAAAGGACTTGTCGAAGGTTTACAAGAGTCATAAAATGGTGAAACGAATGAGAATCCTAAAAGTGATTGAGGATCATAAGAGCGAGTTTCATGTTCCATTGATGGCTAAGAAGGGCGAAATTGTCGAGGGGCAGGAAAAAGAGACCGAGTGGGAAGGTTGGCTCTTCTGCAGAAACGGCTCTGGAATCCATGGCTGGGTACCAAAATCGTACCTTGAGTCGGTTTCAGAGTCAGGCCGGTTTCAATTCCTTCGGGACTATAATGCTCGGGAACTCACAGTTGACCAGGGTCAGGAAGTAATAGTTCTTGACGAGGAGAGCTCATGGGCCTGGGTCCGGACCCTTCTGGGGGAGGAAGGATGGATCCCTATTGAGAAACTTCAAGAATTGAAGGATAAACCAGACTCTATACCCGATCTTTCTTCGTAACAACTTCTAGTAAAACTATCCGCGAATCTGTGTTAGTTGCCTACTCTGTGTCTATATAGATAGCCTATCCTAGCTGTTGCGATAAACATCCAAAGCACTATTATAATATCGAACCAAATTGCTTCTACTGAGGTTCCCAACACTACTCGAATCCAAATAAGAAGAAGGGCAAAGATAGTTACTACTGCAAAGTCTAGGTAGTCTTTTCTTAAGTCTCTAATCCGTTTCTCGAGCTCTTCTATTGTTACATCTTTTTCTGCCAAGCTCTAACCACCACTATTGTTTTTGTCATAGCTAATTGTGATATAAAGAATATCAATATCAAATCCGTTTCAGACCGCCGTTTCCACTCATGGTTAACAGTCCTCGTCGAAACGATTAAAAGCATCTCCCAAGGTGAGAGCCAAGCAGGTTCCCACCTTAGGGGACCGACTAACATAGAATAAGGAGAATAATGCCTTGTCCAAGAAAGATAAGGAGCACCTGAACCTGGTGGTCATTGGTCACGTTGACCATGGTAAGTCCACCATGACAGGCCGACTCCTATATGAAACAGGCGCTGTTGACGAGCGTACTTTCCAACAGCATAAGGCCGAAGCAGAAAGACTTGGGCGGCCCAGCTGGGCATGGGCTTTTGCGCTGGACCGTCTGAAGGAAGAACGAGAGCGTGGTCTTACCATTGACATTGCTTTCTTCAAGTTCCTCACTGACAAGTACTATTACACCATTATTGACGCTCCTGGCCACAAGGACTTCATCAAGAACATGATTACTGGGGCCTCACAGGCTGATGTTGGTCTGCTTGTTGTGTCCGCAAAGCGAGGGGAGTTCGAGGCTGGTGTTGGTCCTGGCGGTCAGACCAAAGAGCATGCCTATCTTGCTATGACTCTAGGTGTGCCCAGCTTAATTGTTGCTGTGAACAAAATGGATGATGATAGCGTCAAGTACAGTGAGGACAGATACAATGAGGTCAAGGAAGAAGTAGGTGGCTTCCTACAGAGTATCGGTTACAAAATCGATCAGATTCCATTCATTCCGACCTCCGCCTTAGACGCTGCCAACTTGAAGGAAAAGACCCCTGACCTTACACCGTGGTACGATGGACCATCACTTCTTGAGGCTCTTGATCAAGTTCAACTACCACCAAAGCCAACTGACAAGCCACTCAGGGTACCCATCAATGATGTTTACTCAATCAAGGGTGTAGGCACAGTACCGGTTGGTCGTGTTGAAACAGGTGTTATGAAGACTGGAATGAAAATCACATTCATGCCTCCAGACAAGACTGGAGAAGTCAAATCCATTGAGATGCACCACGAGGTATTACCAGAGGCTGTACCTGGTGACAACATCGGATTCAATGTGAGAGGTATTGAGAGGAAGGACCTTGGTCGTGGTGACGTTGCTGGTCCAACTGACAATCCACCCACAGTGGCCAATGACTACACTGGTCAGGTAATGGTAATTCAGCACCCGAGTGCAATCACCGTAGGTTATACGCCAGTCATTCACGCCCATACTGCTCAAGTTGCCTGCAGGTTCGACCAGATCCTTCAGAAACTTGATCAGCGAAGTGGCCAGGTCATCGAGGAGAACCCCGACTTTGTCAAGAAAGGCGAGTCCATGGTTGCTAAACTGGTTCCTCTCAAACCAATGGTCATTGAGAACTACAAAGACTTTCCACAGCTCGGCAGGTTTGCTGTCCGGGATATGGGAATGACAGTGGCTGTTGGTATTGTCCAGAAAGTCACTAAGAGAACAATCTCAAAGAAGAAAGAAGCGACTAAAGAATAGTCAAGTATCTGAGAACCGGGCCCGCAAGGCCCGTGTTCCTTCTCTATTTTTGCTAATCATTCAATATGGTCGTGATGGAAGAGGTTAGAAGGTCTCATGCTAAAGCCGATATGGTGCGTTGACTATGATGAATGATGGCTATCGAGACCCATATCAAGAAGAAGGTGGGCCATCTTTAGGGAGATGGCTTGTCTTTGGACTGATACTTGTTATTGGTGTAGTTGGTGTGATTGGAATTTCGTCTATGATGCCATTAGAAGCAATCCCACTATCCATGGTCTTCTATATCCCTCTGGTCATCTTTGGACTGTATGCTGCTTTCCGATGGGCACAGGGCAGGACCATTGCCCCCACTGATGTCTCTGAGGATGACCGTATTCTTGCATCCATGAGAAAACATGCCCTTCCAACTAAGATGACAGCCAATTCTGATACCTTGAGGTGTGAAAACTGCGGGAACCTATTCCGGTATGAGAACGCTCTACCAGTCGATACAGATGTGGTTCTTTGTCCATTCTGCAACAGTCGTCTGCATGTGACATAATGAAAAAGAATGGCGCTGGGGGAGGGATACCCCGAGACCATGGTATTCATGGCCCCTTTTGAACCCTCGAGTCTTGCGACACTGGATGTTTGCAGGACTGCTAATAGCTGACCTATAGCAATCCAGCTCCATACCAAGCTTGGATACCCCAGCTCGGTGTCTTGCGGACTTGAATTTTCTCTTAAACATTACCGTAGACTACCATTCTTAGAGCTGGAGATAAATGAGGTGCAGCGGATCCCACAGTATTGAATGTCCTTTCCACGTCGAGTTATCTCGTTGCGTTTCTCAAGGCAGCGCCCTCTGGGGCTCCACCACTCATCCTTAGGGCTGTTCCCGCCAGGGCCTGACCC
>RDNZ01000079.1 GCA_011364905.1 Candidatus Thorarchaeota archaeon | reverse complement strand
TAAAGATGCCAGAGGTCGTCTAAGGTCTCAATCTTTAGTACGATCTTGCCTTCTTTTAGGACCCGTTTTTGGATTTTCAAGTGGTCACCTCTAGACTGCTCCCCTCATTAGAAGAAATAGTCTTTGCTAATCGAGGACTCTGATGCTTTATACCCCATGAACTGAAGATTACGCTCATCGATGCCTTTGCTCAACACCTCTGCCTGCTGTACATGACCTTGAAGCACAAGATCACTTCCATCTCTTACAGCAAGGTCTCCAGCAATTCTAATCAATCCTCCAAGCTCTCGTAAGCGTAGTGTAAGGGCATTCCTCTGATTATCCAATCGAAGAGCCATCTCCTCTGCCACTTCGAGAACACGTTCAACTGCTTTCGCTGTGAGATGTGGAATTCTGCCATCTTCCTCAACGGTCAGTGACATAAATCGCACAAAGTCATCGATAATCTCCGGAGTCTTGGGAATCCAAGAATCAAGCATAATCTCATACCCATATCCGCGAATTCGTGATCTTAGAGGTGGGAGTATATTCTTCAAATTCTCCAAGTTACAGGAGGCAAAAAGGACAAAGTCACAGGGGACATCATCAACACGGACCGCAGCACCAGAACTTAGAGGATTGTGTCCTGAAATGGGGTATACTTTGTCCTGCATTGCTGTCAATAGATGACTCTGATAGCTTCCGAGTGCGGCGATTTCATCTATGTAGAGAATCCCCTCATGTGCTTCGTGCATTGCACCTGGAATCACTCGTTGATGAGCTGCCAAGCCAAGCGACTCAGCGCTGCCGAATGGGTCGTGCTTAACGTCTCCCAACAGCTCCACAGGACTAGCTCCACTCACTCTGATGAAGCGACGCGCTTTAAGTGGGACAAGAACGCGGTCTTGATCTCTCTCATCTTCCAAATCTTGCTTTTCATCAGAATTTAATCTGCGCTGAGTTACCTTAACCTCATCAGATCCAACTCTTTCATACGTCACGTGATAAGAATCATCATTAATGTCCTCAAGATTCGTAATTGTCCTCAAAGCTGGTTCCCTGACAACATCGAGCATCCTGAATAGTCCATGATATGACTCTCCAGGCGCCCAATCAAACCGTTTCTCAGACTCACAACTCCCACAAACACTTGCTTCAGGAGTGGATATTTGACCGCAAGAGGGGCATCTGAATCCCATTTTAACTGAAATATCGAAGGGGAGTCTATCTGGCGTTATGTAGAATTCGTCATGAATCAAGTTCTCCTGTATAATACTCTCAGAGTCTGAATACTCTGGACGTGCGATAATGACCTCTGGTCGGTCAGGTTGAGAGGGATTATACCGAAGCCGGATTTCTTCTCTTGACGGGGTAAGAAGAGAATATGCAGCTTTTGCAAGCATTGACTTGCCTATCCCAGGTACACCACAAAGCAGTACATGTCTTCGCTGTTTCACTGCAGACTGAACCAGACTCACAGCGTGTTCTTGCCCCACAATCATTTCGAATGGATCTCTGGATATTTCCACTTGTTTGGTTGTTTCTAATCCATCCATGATTGATGGCAAGTTTGAAAACCTCACTTCTACTGGTTATGATTGAATCAATTGCGCATTGAGATAATTGTGAGTATTACTTGACTCTCAGACCTGAAAAAGAGTAAGGCCTCGGACTCTTTCCAAGGCCAACTGTCTGATACCTATTGTCCAAGATCTTCAAAGGTCACGAGCTTCAAGCTCCCTGGTTTGTTCTCGATGTCTGCGACAGCAGCCCCGATCATTAATTTGGTGTTCTTCTTACTCGCTATATCGACAAGACGTTGAGTTATCACACCATCGAAAACGATAGTTTGTACATCTTTCTGGTCTTCAAGAGTTTTTGCGAGCTCAGCTACTCCGCACTCCACAATGACTTTTTGGTCTTTGCCAAACAAGAGAGCTTTGAAGGACTCCTTGATAGTTCCAATCTTTGACAGATATGCCTCATCGACTGCTACAGGTGCCTTTCTTGTACTTGGTTTTCTTTGTCTTAGAGTTCTACGGTCTTCCACCGCTTCTGGCTCATCAAAAACCTCGCCTTGTCTTGGTTCTCTTCGTGTTCGTGTAGTCTTTCTTGTGGGTCGTTTTCTCTTGCCAGCAGTTCCTCTTTGCTGGCTCACAAGAGCAAGTGCCTGATCAGCCGGGATTTGTGTTTGGAGGGCCTTTGTGACCTCTCTTCGAGTGAGATCTTCAACCTCCTTTCCCTCAGGAGCCCGAGCAATGTAATCGACTTTAGCGACTTGCATTAACTCTCTCAAAATCAGGTCTCCGCCTCTGTCTCCGTCTAGAAAGGCAATCACTTTCTTGCCTCTCTTCTTTGTAAGGTCAACGATGCTCTTGGGCACATGGGTGCCTTCAACAGCAACTGTATTGGTGATTCCACATTTCATGAGGTTAATCACATCTGCTCTTCCTTCAACAATTATGATCTCAGAGCTCCCGTTCAGTCCTGAACCTGCTGGAAGGTTGTCCGGACCGAATTTTGATACAGTGACCTTACTTCCTTTGGTGACTGCAGTCTTAATCTCGTCAGTGCCAGGTGAGATATCTTCTTCCCATCCTTTCAAGATACTTATGGCTCTACTGACCACTTTTCTCCTCTTTGCACCTCTGATATCTTCTAGCTTTTCAAGAATCACTTTTGCAGTGCACGGCCCTACACGGTCCACTGTTTCCAGTGATGCTGCAAGAATCGCTGTTGCTGTCTTGTTTAGTGAAACTGGAATCACAATTTCCCCTGTACTATTTCCACCCTCTGACCGTATTGCAATCTGAATTCTACCAATACGACCAGTTCTTTGAAGTTCTCTCAAGTCAAGGTCTTCTCCAAGTAGCCCTTCTGTTTGTCCAAATATGGCTCCAACAACATCCGGTTTGTCAACCACGCCTTCAATCTGAATTCGGGCGCGGATGACGTACTTAGCTGCACTCTGGTCGAAGTCTGTTCCTATTTCTATACACGTCTCCTATGTGATGCTACCACGTACCCTTTCCCCTAAACCGAGGTGTTCCACCTGCGTCTTGTCACGAATCGACCTATGCATCCAGACTGTGATTGGAATAAGACCTGTATGATACTACTCTAACCCATGCCCGACTTATGTTTTGATGATCGTGATGATAATCCTGTGAATGATAATCGTCCTAAGACGTTGCGCAGTGCGTTCGCCGACTCACATTTTGGTCCAGAGTCGGGGTCGCGTGGCGCTGTGATATGATGATATGATGATTTGTAAGGCACAACTGAAATTTATTCACCTGTGCTAACGGGGGTTCTTTCCCCAGCGTATTTGAAGGTGTCGTTATCGCCAAATAGTATATGCCCAGACAGCTCTCATGTGTAAGGAATTTGACCTGATTCGCGCCATGTGACAATCCTAATAACATTAGAAACACAGAGTAACATGTTCAGGAGTACATTGTCCCGCTCACGAGGGCGCACTGAGGCTTAGCCAATGAGGTGTTGCGCATAGGGTGGGTCACATCCTAGAACAAAACCTGCCAAACACCAAAAGGACGAGCCTTAACGGACTCGCTTGATGGGGATGTTTATCCTTAGATGAAGAGTGAGTCACCCTGGTTTCGTACATTGGCAGACCGGTCGATGTCGCATACCCAACACGAGACAGCTCAGTGGAGCCAGATGCAATGTCTGATGCTATGATTCTGGGAGTTAGTGTGGAGGGGTACAGACATCGGCCAACTTTTCTATTAAATCTCGGTTGATTCTCCAGGTTTGAGGATAATCACATTTGTGTTAGGACTTGCTTCTGATACAAGGGACTTGAACTTCTCAGGATTTGCCTCTATTACTGGAAAGGTGTCATAGTGCATAGGAATGACATTTTTCGGCCTGAGTAGCTTTGTGGCCAAAGCTGCTTGATGGGCATCACAGGTGAAATAACTTCCAATGGGAATCAGTGCCAAATCGATGGGACCATACAAATCACTAAGCAACTCCATAGATGAGAACACTCCAGTGTCTCCTGAATGATAGAACGTGTTGCTCGGGAACCTAACCACAAAACCCGTCGGAGCTCCAATACCTGATGAGTGGAATGCTTGAACAAGAGTCACAACCACTCCACCAATGTTCACACTTCCTCCGATATTGAGTGTGTGTATTTCCTTAACTCCTTGAGAACCTGCTTTGTGAGCAAGTTCATTGATAGCAACAAAAGTGGCTCCAGTGTTCTTGCAGATTCCCAACGCCTCTGCATAACCATGGTCTCCATGATCATGGGTTACAAGCACGATGTCAGCCTTGTCTACATCATCGACCGTTATTGGTGATGTTGGACCTGAAAGCCACGGGTCAACGAAGACGATTTTTCCATCTTCTTCAATCTTGAATGATGCATGACCTAGATATGTGATTTTCATGATTCTGTTTCTCCCGAATAAGCGTCGTTATTTCTCACTTCTATGTTTTACCATTAATAGCTATATCTAGTCTTATCTTAAAGTTAATACATAACGACGTAGACCAAACGGTAGTGACAATTCATGGACCCTACGCCCCATCCAGACTTCATGAAAGCGGGAAAAATCGCTGCACAAGCGTTGAGTTTTGTGGCACCAATGGTGCGCCCTGGCGTAAAAGTGTTGAAAATTTGTCAACTGGCTGAGAAGAAGATACTAGAATCTGGTGCTACTGGAGTTGCATTTCCCTGCAATGTTTCAATAAACGATGAAGCAGCGCACTACACCAGTCCCCATGGCGATGCAAAGACGTTCCCTGACAAAGGTCTTGTGAAGATTGATGTTGGTGCCAATGTTAATGGATATCTCTCGGATACGGCGCTGACTGTTGACTTGGATGGATCCTTTGAGAAATATGTTGAGGCATCACGTGAGGCCCTCGAGTCAGCAATTGAGGTTGTGGCTCCTGATGTTTCTTTGGGAGATGTTGGTTCGGCGATAGAGCGAACAATAAAGCGCTATGGACTTAGACCAATCCATCAGCTTTCAGGTCATCAGTTAAAACAATGGAATCTTCATGCTGGAAAAAATGTGCCTAATGTTGGTATGAGGCTGACTGGCAAAATGCGTCTTGGAGAAACGTTTGCAGTAGAACCTTTTGCCACGGATGGCAATGGAACTATAAAGAGTGGTCCAATGGCTTACATTTTCTCAAATGACCTGAAAAGTAAGAAGCAGTTTGATACTGCGACACAGAGAGTGCGTAATATCGCACGTAAACGATTTGGGAGTCTACCCTGGGCAGGGAGATGGCTGCATTCCAAAAGTGGAAACATTGATGTGGCTGCAGCAATCAAGACACTCCAGCGCGCAGGCGTTATTCATGGGTATGCTGTGTTGTATGAGGGAAAGAATGGAATGGTTTCGCAGTTTGAGCACAGCCTCTTTGTGGGTTCGACAGGTGCGATTGTTTCAACTCGACGTGCCGATGAACAAATCTAGCATGCATGGAACTGCTTAAGAGAAACAACGCCCACCCTCATTGAGGTGATTCTGTGCCTCTTGGCCCCCATTCCTCCGCCATAAAATCAGGCAAGATAGCAGCACGAGTGTTGAATGAGATAAGTGCTGAGATCGAACCCGGTAAGAGGATAATCAAGATTTGTGTCTTGGCTGAGAACAAGATTAGAGAATACGGAGGGACACCTGCTTTTCCTCTGAACGTTTCTATCAATCACATAGCAGCCCATAGCACCTCCCCGAAGGGTGATAAAAGCGAGATTCCTGAGTTCGGACTTGTGAAGCTTGACGTTGGGGTACATGTTGATGGATACATCGCTGATACAGCACGGACTGTAGATATCGATGGCACATTGGATGGATTTGTTGCGGCAACAAATGACGCATTGGCAGAGGCAATCGATTTGATGAAGCCGGGAGCAGAGTTGGGTGATATTGGAAGGACCATCGAATACGTGGTCAAAGAATATGGTCTCCGACCGATCAAGAATCTTTCAGGTCACAATCTCAAGAGGTATAGACTTCATGCTGGGAAGATTGTCCCAAACATCAAGAAGAGAAGAATTGGCACAGTGGAGGTTGGTGAATACTATGCGATTGAACCATTTGCCACCACCGGAACGGGAACAGTAATCGATAGTGAATATGTATACATTTTCTCTAACACAGGAGCCGACGTGCCCTTAGAAGGTACGACTGAGAAGCTTCGACAATACCTTCGTGATAAGTACGGGCCGCTCCCCTTTGCTTCGCGTTGGATTGGCTCATCTAGCAAGAATGTTGACGTAATTCAAGAAATTAAGAATCTGCTAAAGTCCAATGCTCTACGTGGCTATCCAATGCAGATAGAAAAGAAGGGGCGTCCAGTGAGTCAGAGCGAACACACGGTCTATATCTCAGAGGATGGCCCCATTGTTCTGACGAATTTGGTCTAGATCTTATCTTTGTCCTCTGAATCTTCTCTTACAATATATACTCCTTCAATGGTCATCGAACCTTGACACTTCGGGCAAGTGGCTTCAACGGTCTGTAGTACATAATCCCCTTTCTGGAAATCACGAATCTCCTTAAAGTCGCAGCTGCCACATCTTATTTCTGTGACTGTCGGCGGCGGAGGTTTTTCCTCTTTTTGTTGTCTTCCTGCAGTTAGCAAAGTAAAGCCCATTGCCATGACAAACATACCTACAAACGACCAGACGAGTTGACCACTAGTTCCCCAACCCCACCAGAAGATGAAGAGTCCCAACGCAGACATCACAACTCCAAGAAGTTTACTAACAACACTCATTGCAAGCACCTCATAGACCAATTCCGATTGTGTTCCCAATCCCTGCAAGAATCACACTATCACCCGGCTTTGTCCGTTTAATGATTGATTCTTTTATTCGTTCAATGACCTCTGGGACTGAATCAAGAATGCGTTTGTCCATTATGCCGACAGCGGCAGGCTCATCTTCTTTTATAACAATGGCTTCGATTCCAATTCCACGCTCGGTAGCTGCTTCTTCCATTGCATACTTCTCAGGACCAGGATCGCCGATTGCAGCACCGGTTCCCTCAGAAACTCTTCCGAGTTCCTCTCCTTCGAGCTTCAATGCTGCATCCACAGTAATTATTCGAGTTATTTTGTCCCCGAAATCGTCCACGAGTTTCTTCACTGCAAATCCCGGTTTTCCAACAGTACCGCCAGGACCAGTGGCCCTCAGAGCATAGACAGTTCTCCCCTCAGCCTCAACCATGTAGTATCCTACCTCGCGTGAAACCTCATGG
>RDNZ01000078.1 GCA_011364905.1 Candidatus Thorarchaeota archaeon | reverse complement strand
TGATATGATTCTGATTTATGGTCAGCCATACTACATGCAATGGACCATGCTGTCGGGAGTTATGAACTTTGCACCTCAAATAGTGGCGATTGCTCTAGGAAGATACTTTCAGCCACATGCAAAGTGGTCATTTCCCAACATGAAAGAGAAGATGTATCATGAGGCTCTTGATGGAATTCTGAAACTCGTAGGAGGAGAAAAATAAGTTGTCATTTGAAGACATTCCTGTAGATATTGGTGTTGTATATGAAGGTGAGCGAGTCCGCGGCAAAGATATGTTTGTCGAGCTCGGTGGACCAAAGATGGCAAAGAAATTCGAACTCGCGCTTGCTCGAGATATGGGCGACATTGAGGACGAAAAAATTACCATAGTAGGTCCGGACCTAAAGGACATGGAGGAAGGTAGTTACCATCCTTTTGGAATTGTGGTTGAAGTTGGAGGAAAGGATATTGAACCAGACCTTGAAGGAGTCATTGAGAGACGTATCCACGAGTACATCAACTTCGTTGAAGGAATGATGCATCTCAACCAACGGTACGACATCTGGATTAGACTCAGCAAGAAGTCGTTTGAGAAAGGATTCAACTCATTCGAATTCTTGGGAAAAGTCTTGATTCGACTCTTCAAGAGCGAGATGAATATCATCGAAAAAATCCAGGTGACATTCATCACAGACCCGAAGGTCATTGATGAACGATATGATGAGGCAATCAACCGCTATACCCAACGAGATGAACGCGCGAGAGGACTTACCGATGCGGAAGTTGATACCTTCTATGGATGTTCCCTCTGCCAGTCGTTTGCTCCAACGCATGTGTGCACAATCACCCCTCAGAGGTATGCAAACTGTGGAGCTATCAGTTGGTTTGATGGGAGAGCGGCAGCCAGAGTAGATCCTAAAGGTCCACTCTACGCAATCCCAAAGGGCGAAACCATCGATGAGTATCGAGGCGAGTACACTGGCGTCAACCAAGCATATACCGAAAAGTCACTAGGAAAAGTGAACTCGGTTGCCCTCTATAGTGCCTTTGAAAAGCCGCACACTAGTTGCGGTTGCTTTGAGGCCATTGCTTTCGTCATTCCTGAAGTTGATGGATTAGGAATCGTACATCGTGACTTTAAGGGTGACACAGTCAACGGTTTACCGTTTTCGAGCATGGCCGACTCGACAGCTGGTGGTCGTCAAGTTCCCGGATTTCATGGCATCTCAATCGAGTACATGAGGTCTCCAAAGTTCCTGCAGGTAGATGATGGCTGGAATCGTATTGTCTGGCTACCTGAAGCAATCAAGGAACGGGTTGGCGACTTCATTCCAGAGGAAGTAAAGGACAAAATAGCAACTGAAAATGATGCGATGAATATTGATGACCTCAAAACGTTCCTGAAGCAACATAATCACCCAGTTGTTGATCGTTGGGTTGAGTTAGAGCCTGAGGAGGAAGTCGCAATGGCGACCGATGATTCAGGAGCGGACTACGTAGCTGTCCCAGGCCAGATGACTGCAATGGTTGGTGGAGTGGGAGGCGGTCTCGAAATCATATTCAAGAATGCAAAGATCTACGCTGAGAAAGTAATCATCCGAAGAACGCAAAAAGGTGACAAGAAGAAATGACAACTGACAGGGAAAAGACCACTTCTCTGGATGATATGTTCGGCGATTTTGCAGAACTTGTCCTTGAAAATGTCACAATAGAACTTGATGAACTCAGATTAGCGCTGCGGCCAATGGTCCAACAAATGGCCAAAGCAGCAGCACGTCCAGCTCTTGAGATTCCGAAGTCATTGATTCCAGCCTCGTTCAAACCGCCTCTGGGCAAGTACACCAGAAGTATTCAGGAGATTACTCTTGGTGCAACGAAGAAGGATGGAGGTTCCAGAGGAAGCACTGTGACTATTGGAGGACACACTGCTCCAGCCTGGGACCTGTTTCAAGCACCACCGAAGCATCCGCCAATTATTGCTGCTGATGTTTTTGACATGCCTATCTCGCTGGCACACGCTGTGAAGATGCATTACAGAGAAGTCCTTGACGATCCTGCTGCATGGGCTAAACTCGTTGTGGACAAGTTCGGTGCAGATGTTGTAACAATCCACCTCATCAGTACAGATAGACGTCTAGGTGATACATCGCCTAATGATGCTGCGAAGACGATTGAGGAGGTTCTGCAAGCTGTCAAGGTCCCAATACTCATTGGCTCTGCAGGAGACCCTGAGAAAGATGGTCCTGTCTTGGCAAAAGCAGCAGAGGTCTGCGAGGGAGAGAAGACTCTCCTATGTTCTGCTACCGTAGATGTATACGAAGACATAGCACTCGCAGCAAAGAAGCATGACCAAGTTGTTTTGTCGTGGACATCCATAGATATTAACCAACAGAAGGAGTTGAACAGAAGGCTATTCGAGTGGCTAACACCAGAGCAGATTGTCATCGACCCTACAACGGCAGCTCTCGGCTATGGCTTGGAATATGCATTTACTATCATGCAACGAATGCGGCTTGCCGGGTTGCTTGGTGACGAGGAGTTATGCTTCCCGATTAGCTCAGGGACAACCAATGCATGGGCAGCAAGGGAGGCGTGGCTGAAGAATCCAGAATTGGGCCCAAGAGAGTTGAGAGGACCTATTTGGGAGAGCGTTACTGCGCTGGCATTGTTACTTGCCGGAAATGACCTCTTCATGATGATGCATCCAGCTGCAATCAAGACTGTACACGATCTTGTTGGCTGGTTGAAAGAAAGGCGTATTGTCAAACCAGATGAGTATCCAGACTGGACCACACTGGCTATTCCGGAGGGAGTGTAGGATGGCAAAACTACCAGGCCCACTTGAGATTTACCCACTACTCCCAGGTACGAATTGCAAGGAGTGTGGTGAAGCCAACTGTATGGCATTCGCAACGAAGATGGCGGAACACACTGTAAAGCTAGAAGCGTGTGAACCACTCTTCAAAGAGTCAAAATATGCCAAAAAGCTTGGGAAACTGAAGGAGCTTGTTAGACCGCCAGTCAGAGAGGTTCTCATTGGCACTGGAGAGATGGCTGCAACTATAGGCGGAAAACTAGTTCTCTATAGACATGACCTTAGGTATTCAAATCCGACTGCCTTCTTCATTGACATTCCAGACAATCTTGAGTCGGATGCATTTGCCTCAAGAGTCAAGGCAATAGAGGATTGGACATACGTCTACATTGGCACCAACCTGCGTTTGGATGGAGTTGCACTAAGAGGAGTATCGCAAGACCCAAAGACATTCGCAACAGCTGCCAAGAAGCTGACTGAGCTCACTAACTGGCCTATAATGCTCTGTTCTCTCAATCCTGAGATGCTTGCGACAGCGGCGAAGGCAATCGCTGACAAACGGCCACTACTCTATGCAGCAACATTGGATACATGGGCAGAGGTGGGTGAGATTGCAGCCAAGCATAATTTGCCTTTGGTTGCTTATGCCCCTGGAAGCCTAGAGAATCTATCATCACTCGTCAATACATTGCGTGCGATTGGTGTTGAAGATATTGTAATTGATCCGGGCACTCTTTCAACGACCGGCCTTGGAACGACAGTTGATGACTTCACTCAGATTAGACGTTCTGCTATCAACGAAGATAATGAACTTCTTGGGTATCCAACATTGGCCACTCCGATTGCAGCCTGGGCAGACCACCGAGAAGGTGAGGCACCAGAACTAACGAAGTGGAATGAGGTCATCACAGCGTCTGCCCTCATCGTGAGATATGCGGACCTTGTTGTCCTTCACAGTTTGGATATGTGGACAAATCTTCCGATAACCTTCCTTCGAAGTAACCTTTACACAGATCCAGTGAAGCCCGTGGCTGTTGAAGCGGGTCTCATGGAATTTGGAGAGGTTGGACCAGATGCCCCTGTGATGTACACAACAAACTTTGCTCTGACATACTTTACTGTCGAGAGTGACATCAAGCAATCAGCGTCTAACACATACCTTATGGTTATAGACACAGAGGGTATGAGTGTTCAGTCAGCTGTTGCAGGTAGAAAGCTGACAGCTGAAAAGATTGCTGAGGCTCTTGAAGAGTATAAGGTGGCAGAGAAAGTGAACCACAAGATTCTGATTAGTCCAGGAATGGCTGCAAGACTCAGTGGTGAAACCGAAGAAGCCACCGGCTGGACTGTCAAGGTGGGTCCACAAGACTCCAGTGGAATTGGGAAATACTTGCAAGAAGAAAAATGGAAAGAGGAGTGAAACCTTCTAGTATGAGAGAACGTCTAGTAATCTCGGTATCAGGCAAAGGCGGTGTGGGAAAGACAACTACTGCAGCTCTTCTCACGCGTATTGTTACTGAGAAGACGAAGAGAGACCTTCTAGTTGTCGATGCAGACCCGGTCATGAACCTTCCACGAGCACTTGGTATTGATGTACCAAAGACTGTTGGATCCATAGCGACGAAGCTCAGAAGAGACATTGACGAAGGTACATATTCCGGAGAGGTCACAAAGCAAGACGTTCTTGAGGGAGAGATATACGAGGCACTCATCGAAGACCCAAGGTTTGACTTTCTTGCAATGGGAAGAACAGAAGGTGAGGGGTGTTATTGTTATGTCAATCGACTCCTCACTCAGATTCTCGACACACTAAGTCAGAACTACGAGATCACACTACTTGACATGAGCGCGGGTCTCGAACATCTAAGCAGGCGTACGAATAGGAATGTTGACATCCTCATTATAGTCGTGGATCCGTCAAGAGCTGCTTATGAAGCGGCTCTGAGGATAAGAGACCTAGCAAAGGAGGTTCACATCGAGTTCAAGAAGATCGTCGTAATTGGAAACAGGTTCCCCCCTGAGATAGAAGCGGACCTTAGAAGTCAATTGGAAATCGAGGGCTTGGATCTCATTGGGATGATTCCAAACGATGACGAACTGTCAAAGGTCAACTATCGTGGGGTACCGTTGTTTGAGCTTGATGAGGAGTCACCTGCTGTAAAGGCTGTAGACCAGATTGCAGAGAAACTTGGTCTTCTTGGTGAGGTCACGCTATTGAAACTGCTTGGACAGGAATGATAGTGGTTCTTCAAAACCAGCTCGAAACGCTCAAATCTATGTCATTCAGTCATTTTATGTTGACCTGAGGCGACAACTTATGAGTGCCAAAGGAGATTGGACTGAGAAGTACAAGGATAAGATTGTCACAGCGACTAAAGCTATCTCAAAAATCAGAAGAGGTACTCGCATTTTTCTTGGGACTGGATGCGGTGTTCCGTATCATCTTGTTCAGGAGCTGGGAAAAAATGCTAGCAAGATGGCCGACAATGAGATTGTCCATCTTTTGACAATCGGAAACACGCCATCCGCAGATCCGAAGTTCCAGACTCAGTTTAGACATAATACATTCTTTGTTTCAGACAACATTCGTAATGCTGTGTCAGAAGGGCGAGCAGACTATACCCCAGCACCACTATCTGATATTCCGTTCTTCTTTCAGAACAAGAGAATACCACTAGATGTTGCTTTGATTCAGGTCAGCCCGCCAGATGAATTCGGTTATTGCTCGCTTGGGATTTCAGTTGATATAACAAAGACCGGTGCAGAAAACGCAGAGATGGTTATTGCGCAGGTCAACGAACGAATGCCAATCACACATGGTGACTCGTTTCTAAATGTGAAAGACATAGACTACCTAGTACCATTCACGGAGCCTCTCCGAGAATTTGAATCACCGGAAGTGAGCGAGAGAAAGAATAGGATTGGAGAATATGCTGCAAGACTAATAGAAAATGAGTCGACGATTGAGGTCGGTATTGGCACGGTTGCAAAGGCGGTCACAACTAATCTCATCAACTCTGGCGTGAAGGATTTGGGAATCCATACTGAAACCTTCAGCGACAGTATAATTGACCTGATTGAGAGTGGAACTGTCACTAACATGAAAAAGACCATCGATAGAGGGAAGGTCACTGCGAGCTTTGCCATGGGAACAAAGAAACTCTACGACTATGTGAATAACAATCCACTGTTTGAGTTTAGAGAAACTTCCTATGTGAATGATCCCTACATCATCAGTCAGAACAGAAAGATGGTCGCAATTAACTCAGCACTCGAAGTCGATTTGACAGGACAGGTCTGTTCAGATTCAATTGGCCACGCGTTTTACAGTGGAATAGGTGGTCAAATAGATTTCATTCGCGGTGCGTCCAGATCCGAAGGTGGAAAATCAGTCATTTGTCTCAAGTCTACAGCACTAAATGGTACTGTTTCAAAGATAGTTCCCCAGCTGAGTGAGGGAGCAGGAGTGGTTACAACCAGAGGAGATGTGGATGTAATCATAACCGAGTATGGTTTAGCAATGCTCCGAGGAAAAACAATTCGTGAACGTGTTTTATCTCTTATCGCAATTGCACATCCTAGCTTTAGGAATGGCCTTCTAGAAGCTGCAAAAGAAATGAGATATGTGTTTGAGGATCAAGTGCCATTCCTCTCAAGAGGGACTTACTTCCCGACGGAATATGAGGCGCAACAGGAGTTTGAAGGACCAGAAGGACCGATTACTGTTCATACCAGGTTAATCCGTCCTGATGATGCCGACAGAATAAAGAGCCTCTTCTATGGACTCAGCGAAGAGTCCATTTTCTTCCGTTTTCTTACGCCCTTGAAAAGCCTGCGGAGGCAGACGCTTCAGGATTTCTATTATGTCGACCAGGAGTCAGATATCTCTCTTGTCGGCGTACTTAATGAAGGTGAAGAATGCGAAAAGATCATCGCTGCTGGAAGATACTTGCTTAACAGAAGTACGAATCAAGCTGAATTCGCACTACTAGTTCATGATGACTATCAAAACAAGGGAATTGGCACTTTCATTTTGACACAGATGATGAGAATTGCGAAGAGCAAAGGTGTAGGAGCTTTCATTGCCTATGTTCATCCGAAAAACATCAAGATGATTGACTTCATTCATAAGACTGGAAAATTGATTGAGAGCAAGCTCAGTATTGAGGACGACCAATACACCTTCCTCCTAAATCTTTAGACCAAATCTGACTCTTTTGGCAATGCATAGCAGATTGCCCTCCCACCGGAACGCTCAAGATATGCTTGTCACGACTGTAAGAATGTTGTGCGTGGTCATGTCTGATGAAAAGCAATATGTCATATGCACCTCAAAGGATAGAACTGTCTGCGTTACTTGCGAGATTGATGGAAAGCTGAATTGTAAGTTTGACGAAGACCTCGTGAAATGTTTCCGCAACAGGCACATACCATTTAGAGTCCTTCAATTCTTTGTAGCGGGAGTTGCTTCATTCTTCATCGGATTTTGGTGGCCTTTCCTTCTCTTTACCATTGTAATCATTTTGAACTTCACAATAA
>RDNZ01000077.1 GCA_011364905.1 Candidatus Thorarchaeota archaeon | reverse complement strand
TAGCAAAATCTAGGCTACTAAATGTCTTCACATTTCGTCCTACAAGGTATGCCCAATCACCAGTAGCTGATGTGATCTGTCCGTTTATGTTGGGTGTAACTGTGGCAGAAGACCAGGATACTTTTTGTTATACTTGATATCCAATATGAGTGTCCTGCTCCTCCATCTTTTTAGACATTTCAGCCCTTTGATTGATTTTGTTTGTCTTCAGGAATATCCCCACAAGGATAGCTCCAATTCCTCCTCCCAACAATATCAGTCTAGTTGTTTGCCACGTTACCTGGTCCACATTTCTACCATCCCGCTCTGATTGTGCTACTGTGAATCTGAATGACTTTGGACTAAGATCCTCCCCAAACGTGCTTTCATATGTGTATGTCCTTCTGATTGTATACATGCCTGGTTCCAAGTTCAGTGTTACAGAATCGGATTTCTCCTGTCCCAGGTAGCCTCCACCTAACAGTAAATCGTATGTTCCTATACTACTACCAGATTTTCTGACCTCTACATAGACGCTTAGATATACGTTTGAATAAGCTGCATAATATGAGGCAGAGATGGTTACTTGATCACCAAACCAACCTGAGTCTAGGACATAAAATGTGTACGAAATTAAGCTAGAACCACTTTCATCAGTCTGTACATTGGCCCCTGGATCAGTAGTTCCATAGACATCAACTGGTGCTACTAAAAGAAACACTACAAGGAATAGGATAGCTGGGACTAATAAAATCCTCAACCTGAGAGCGTGTAAAATCCTGTTGTTTATACCCAAAACTGCAGTGAGGATTAGACCAATCAATGCTCCTAGAAATACAATTAGAGTAGGAATCATTGTAATCATGAAATTGTCCGCAGCCTGCCCTGTTGTATATGTCCATTCTAAAGGATCTAGACCTCTTGCAACCTCCCAACCATCGGGACATCCGTCTCCGTCAGTATCTGGATTATTAATTTCAGTTCCGTAGATATCTATTTCATCTGCATCGGACAAACCATCCCCATCCGAATCTTCTGCAGTCTGAGATAGTGTAAATCCATTTGCCATGAGCCCGCTGTTCTTGTCAGTTATATCCGCTTTCGTATCATTGCTACTTGCGGAAATACATACAACTGATAGAACAAGCAATAATATTACTATATTCACTCGATGCCTCATATCTCTCCCTAACTACTTAATCATCTATCCGTTTAATATCCTTTTCTTTTTAATTGGGAGATGGATGATGCTGTGTGAAAAGAGATGCTAGGAAGGGGCTTTTGCTTTCCTACCTCAACCTTTTCACTTCTATTACTTCTATCGATTGAGTGCAAATTATAGAAGGTGTGGCCAGGTCGCGGCAGAGCTCAATGTGGTAGGAGGGGGGGGAGTTATGTAATGAGGGCATGTTACGAAAACTAGGCCCTACCGATTCTCTGACCACAATTATTCTTAGCAACTTTGGCCTATTAAGCTTGCTCATCTAAGTGCTTTCCAGTAAGGCTCTGAATAGATATACCGGTCATTCTTCTAGGTCTGAATTATGGGAATCTCAATCTCGAAAGTTGTTTCTCTGTCTTTCAGCAGTTTGATGGTCCATCCATGAGCTTCGACAAGTCGTTTGACAATTGCGAGACCGAAGCCTTGTCCATTCTTGCTCGTTGTGAATCCCCGGAGAAATATCTTGGCGCGTATCGTTTCGGGTATTGTCTTCCCATCATTCATGACTTTGATTCGATATGTTTCAGCGGAGGTCGTTGTGGAGACTACGATCTTGCTAGGCTGACCATGCTGGACTGCATTATCAAAGAGGTTTCTGAAAATCTGTGCAATCTTTCGTTGGTCAGCATCTACAACTGGCAAACTATCTTGTGAGAATTCGATATTGTCAGGAATAGTGGACTCAGCCACTTCTTTGACCAAGACCGACAGATCAACATTACTTGTTTCCTCGATAATGAGCCCTGCATCAGCGAGCGCGACAGAATGGTCAACCATCTGTCCGGTCTCCTGCACCAAACTTCTTAATTTGGCCAGATGACTCAAGTTCTTTTCCTCTTCTGCGAGCTCGATAAATCCAAGCATATTATGGAAGATGTTTTTGAGGTCATGGCCCATTGAATGCGCGAAGTCACTTAGCTCTTCCTTTTGTTTTTTCAGCATTTCCAGGGCATTTTTCTGTTCAGTTATATCCGCCATTACGCCTTCGATATATCCTTTCTCAGACCAGAGACTTAATGAAAACCGCATCCAACGGTGCTCCCCATCTCGTTTTGACACCCGGAGTTCTGAAACAAATCGATGTTCCTCATGAAGTTTGGTTTTCAGTTTGTCCCATTCTTGGCTGGTCAGAAATGTATCTTTGACAAAACTCGAACCATCAGTTAGTGACTCCTTTCCCTCAAAACCAAAACTTTTGGCGAATTGATCATTGCATTCCAAGATCATTCCGTCAGAGATTCTTGCTCTGAAGAGACCGACCAGCGCGTTGTTGTAGAGTTCTTTAAAGCTCTCTCTGCTCTCTACCAACGCTTGTTCAGCCAAAGTCCGATCAGTCACGTCCTGAATATGGATTATGAAACCTTGGAGGTCTTCCTCTTTCCCATATTTAATCGGCGAATACACACAGTCAAGATGCATGATACCACTCTTTTTGGTCTTGTAGAGACTATTGATCTTGACCTTAGAGAAATCAAATCGCGTTTCACATATCGCGATTTCTCTGTTTCCGAGACTTGTCTTAACATATTCCGGAGTATTCGGATCCGCAAAGAGATCAAAACCAATGAAATCCTCTAGTGCACTGACTCCAAACAACTCTAGTGCCGCTTGATTTGCACCTATTAGGATTCCATCAGAATCAAAAAGCTCGATACAAATTGGTGACTCCTCAAAGATAGTGCGAAACATTTCTTCATTTGCGCTGAGCGCAGTTTCAGTTTGTCTTCTCTCTGTCATGTCAGACACATGCATTACGTATCCTCTTGCATGTCCGTTCTTATCTTGGAGGGAAGAAAGGGTCACATCCATGTATATTACATCCGAGCGTGAAGTTTCCAGGATGCCTCGTTCTTTCACATATTCGAAACTCCATTTGTAGTCGAACCTATGGGTTTCCCCTTTTCTTACACTCTCCAATACATCCCCTGGCAGGTTTGACTCTTCGAAAAGGTCCAAGCCAAACGCATCCTCTTTGGTTTTGAGCCCAAGCAGCTCAATCCCTGCTTTATTGATATCAATGAGCTTACCCTCAGAGTTGAAAATACCTATAGATTCCGGGGCATCATCAAAAACACCTTGCCACCAGTCATCTTCAACCTGTGAAGTATCTTCTGCCATTAGTCCCTCCTTATCACTCAAATCCAGCTCCCTCGCTGAACAAAGGATTGTAGTCACATGGCCATCCTCATCAACGAGTACTCTCTCCTCACAAAGAATCTTCTTCAGCACTCCGCTTGATGTAACTATGACCATTTCACAAGATCCTCCTGACTCTCCTGCCACTAATGAGGTGAGATAGTCTACAGCCATCTGCCTACTCTGGTCAGGTATATACTCATCAATCCAGTTTGATCCAATAATGTCTCTTTCTTCACATTCGAGAAGTTGGCACCCTTTTTGATTGATCATTGTCACATTGAATTTTGAATCAAGAGCTAGAATCATCGTTCCAGCCAAATCGAGATACCTCTGAGCTTTGTCTCTTTCTTCTCGCAGAAGAGTTTCTTGGACAACTCTTTCCGTTAAGTCTTGGACAGTTCCCAACATTCGAGTTGCTTTTCCCTTATCATCGAACGTGACTTCGGCTTCTTCATGCACAAATCGTATCGACTCATCAGGCAATACGATTCGATGATCGATACTGTATTTCTGATTCTTGTGAATTGCTTTATCGACAGATTCACGTACCATTTTTCTATCGTCCTCATGGACTGAGTTGAGAAACGCCTCGTAAGTTGCTTCAAACTCCTGAGGCGCCAAACCGAAAATTCGATATGTTTCATCAGACCAAACAATATTGTCGTTAATGATATCCCAGTTCCAGTACCCAAGGTGTGCTATTCGTTGAGCCTCAGCTAGTCTTTCCTCACTATCTCTAAGCCTGCGCTCAGACTCAACTAATGCTCTTTCTGTCCTACGCTTCTTTACGGCGGTCAATATGTAGTAAGATAATTCTGCATACAAACCCTCAATCTGTGAAGAGCCTTTTCTAATGTAGTAATCAGCTCCAAGATTGAGTGCCTGAATCGCAATCTCTTCCCGACTCTTTCCAGTGAAAATGATAACCGGAATATCATTTTCATTTATTCTGACTTGCTCCAGAATATCGAGACCTGTAGAACTGCTCTCACCAAGATCAATATCGCAGACCACTGCATCGAGCTTTTCTCCTAGAAGGAAGTTCATAGCCTCTTCAGCAGTCTCTGTGGATATGATTTCATATTCTGGACTCTGCCGTCTTAGGAACTGGTCACTCAGTTCGAGATGCACCGGATCGTCATCGACCATTAGAACACGTATAGCCATTTTGGCTCACAGCTCCATTTTCAGAATACCAAACGCTTTCTTATTATCTTTGAGAGGGCTCAAAAGTAGAGCGTATTTTGTAGCTGCAAACCTTATATCGTTCTATCCCCTCTCTCTGTCATATTCAGGGAGGTTACTCATAATGGGAATCCCGTTCTTTGATGGTATTGGTGTTTTCTTCAGAAAACGAAGATATCTCGCTTACTTCATAGTATTTGTCGCAACTACCTTTCTTGGTTATTTCTTATCTTGGCTCATGACCATGTACGTAGGGACTGGCATTGAGGATACTCTTGTGTATTTCTTTGCATATATTGGTTCAGCAGGAACCATATACTTTGCATTCGGTTCTCTCCTTACTGGTCTGGGCGCTGAACGCCTATGGATAACCAGAAGAGGTAGGGGCAGAACAACAGAGTTGAAAGGTCTAAGTTGGATGGTTGTATCGTTTGCTCTTGCAGTGTTTCTCTCAATCGAATTTGGTCGTACTGCGATGGTCTTCTTTGCAGTCTTCTGCTGGACTGGCTGGATTGCATTTCAGGGGTACTTGTCAACCCGAACAAGTCTCAGAATTGCCACGATAGCTGAACCAAAGAAAGGTGGCTTTTTAGTTGGGATAGGGAGCCTCATCCTACTTCTCATTGGTATAGGCTTAATAGCTGCAGAAGGACTTCTTGCACTCTATTTAGTCCCAAATGATGTCTTTGGATTGGGGACACTAATTGATAGTATCTTTGTCAGTGCATCAGCTAACATTGCTTTGCAATTCAACTTTCTAATTGTAGCATATATCATGATGGGTCTTTTCGCATTGGTGATGCTTTTATCATTCATTAGAAATGCTGGAAAAGGTGCAGCTCTGAACATTGCACTTCTAACTTTGTTCATTGCTTTATACTCTGGATATTTCCTTGTCAACGTCATGAGACGAACTACTGCGTTCGGAATGACGCCCGTGGACATTGCAATGTCCCTATTCTTCTTGGCGTACGCCTTGAGCGGCATTGGACGAACAATGACTGATGCTGCTGATAAGCCGGGTGGTAGGATTGGGGACTTCGGACCTGTTGCAACATTCTTCTTAGCGAGCGGGTACTTCTTTGTTGACAGCATAATTGCTGTAACATCAACTCCCGGTACAGTCATCTGGACTTGGTTTCAAGCTGGTAGCATTCTAGCAGATCCACAATTCGCCTATCTCTTTAGGGACGTTGCTAAGTTGATTGCATTCCCATTAGCTGCAATCTTCACGGCTCTATACTACCTGCGCTATGAACGAACCGAACGTATCGTTTCTCGGGCGAGAGCGGAGGGTCAAACCTTCGCCCCAGAAGAGGTGGACAAAGAAATTGCAGACAAAACTCCAGACCCTGGTGAGTCTTGGCCAAGTGAGAGAGCTGAGGGAATAAAGGAAGGAAAACCGGGACACGATCTATCTGCACCGGACTCTAGAAGGTTGTCTGTTGATGATAGTCGGCGCCTTGGCAAAGCAAAACGCCTGGGTGAAGACGACGAGGATGAAGACAGCGATTAGGCCGCTCGAATGAGGGTCTCCTACGACCCTCACTTCCTCTTTTTTAGACACATTGTTTGTATAATCAGTGAAATCTTCTGTGCACTATTATAGAACCATTGTCACCATAAGTAGAATGGTGAACAAGATAGATACTATCGCACAGTTTACGCAAAGTCCTTCCTGAATCTCTTTCTTATCACGATCACTTAGTTTTTGAGACTCAGCGATTTCCTCATCTTCCTTTTTGTCAGTCAATTGGCGACCTCCTCGATAGGGACTGATTTGCCTGAGATGTATTAAAGGTACTTGTTCTGCTTCAGAGACTATCCATCTAGCTTCTTCTCTAATTCAATCTCATCTTTTATGGTAACACCATCTATTCCAATAAGCGGAATCTCCGGCTTTAGCTTTCTGGACTCAATAAGCGCATCCTTGTGGATAGCAGCGATTTTGAATCCATTTGCCTGATAGAACTCAATAGCTGGGATGTTATCATTCGTCGTAATAACCCAAATCCGCAGGCACTTGAGAGATCTTGCTTCCTGGATTGCTGATTGTATAAGAGAACTCCCTATGCCTCTTCGTTGTTCCAGAACATTCAAAGATATGATTTCAAGCATACCATCTTTCACGTCATAGAACAAGAGACCTACATAAAGATCATCCAATAGAGCAATGAAACCTGGGAGTTGGTCTGTCTCGTGAATTACTCCTCTCGTAACAATCTTGCTAGATTCCCAACTATCTCTGAGAACTTTTCGTGCCCACTCTCTATCAGAGTCCTCTATTCTTCTGATGAATAATTCTGGTTTCACACTACATCCCCGAGTCAAATGAGAAGAGTCCGAAGACAAGGCCTATTGAGAGTACACGTCCCAAATGATTTATGTTATTGCGTCTATAGCGTTAACGTCCAAGCCTAAGAGGAGGAATCTCTTATTTACAACTACGCTGAGATAACTATCAGGAAAGCAGTTCTCGCAGAAGTAGATGTAATCAAAGAGATAATCGTGGAAGCGTACCAACCCATCACGAAGCACCTATCTCGCAAGCCAGCTGCCCTTGAAGAGGGCCTTGGAAAAATCTCTCGGCATATACAGATGGGGAATCAATATGTTGCTCTTGTGGGCGAAGTGGTTGTAGGAACAATGAGAGTCAGCCTCAAAGGTCAGGTTGGCGTCATAGCTAGAATCGCAGTTCGTTCGCAGTTTAGAGGTCGAAGAATAGGAAGCATGCTTGTGGACTATGCCGAGAATTTGTTGTCGCATATGTATGCCAAGAGAATAGAAATCGAAGTATATGGTGCCGTAGAAGAACAACTCTCCTTTTATGAACGAGCAGGCTATGTCGAAGTCGGGCGTGTAGAACGTCATGGCGAAGAGATTGTCGTCATGCAGAAAGACTTGACAGAACAACCCATGGAAGAAGACGATGAATAGACCTACTTCTTCTTCTCCGAACGTCTTTTCGCAATTAGCGAAGCAACCGATCCGGCTCCTAAGCCGTTTCCAATATTGACAACCGCAAGCCCTGGGGAACAAGATTGCAACATCGATGCTAAGGCTGTTTCCCCTTTGCCACCATGCCCATAACCTGTCGGAACTGGTACGCCAATTACTGGTGCATCAATGAGTGAGGCAACTACTGTGGGCAATGCTCCCTCCATCCCGGCAAAGACCACAACAGCATCAACATTTTCCTCAACGATTTGTTGGATTGGTTCAACCAACCTGTGGATACCTGCTACGCCTACATCATAAAATGTCAAGACTTCTACTCCCATCAACCTAGCTATTGCCTCAGTTTCGCGAGCAAAGACCACATCCGAAGTACCAGCTGTAAGAATCGCTATTTTCCCTTGCTTTGGTGGTTCAGACCATGTCGAAGAACTAACAAACACTGTGAGATGGCTGTTAGATCCCATTGCTTCAATGATGAAATTCGGTAAAGCCCTTTTCACGCCTTCAAGTTTCTTACCATCCATACGAGTAAGCAGAACCACGCCATTCTTCTCGACAAGTGTACCCACGATTTTGACGAGGTCTTCTACCTCTTTTGATTCGGCAAAAACAACTTCCGGTACACCACTTATTTCCTGT
>RDNZ01000007.1 GCA_011364905.1 Candidatus Thorarchaeota archaeon | reverse complement strand
GCCCGGTTACAGTCATTGAAACATCAAGAAGATCACTATCGAAGACATATGCAGTCACATTTGCTTGTTCTCCAAACGTACCGACACTTAGGCTGACATCGAAGATTTTTGGTGCTTCTGGAATTATTGCGGTTGCAAGATTTCTTAACAATCTTAGATTATCAGCACCGGCGCTAATTGCATCATAGAGAATGTCGTCATAAAGAGTCGAACCATCTGAGATTACAAAGACGCGACCACGACCGTATTCTGCTGTAGCGACAATGGCATGTGTCCTATTTGCATCTTCCCAGAACAAACCTCTGGCGTTTGACACACTTGGATTAATATGAAGTGTACTGCCCTGAACGATGTAAAGATTTCTTACTCCATCCATCAGGGGATCATTCTCCACATAGCCGCTATAATTGGCACCATAGACCAAACCGTAATTATCAGGACCAAATCCAATGGAACGTTTCTCGCATTGGATACCGAATGGTTCGAGAATTGCATTATAGTCGTCAAAAGCAAATGTGGGTTTACCTGTTGATGGATCAAAGGACTCCGAAAGCATCAGCAGAGTCCCTCCATTATCCACAAAAGAATGGAGTGCTTGGATCTCCCCCTGAGTGTACGATGTTTCGGTATCCATGATCATGAAGATATCTGCGCTGGAAATTGTGTCCAAGTCGATGTAACTTCTTATATTATCTTCAGGATTTCCAAATAGGGACAAGACCGTCCCTTGTTCCCTCAGATATTCGGTAAAGTAGCCATAGTATGAAGGTCGGTCAATATCTGTAGTTGATTGGTGTTCCATATCCACCATCATCCGTCCCCCAAAAAGAGTGATTGAGTAGACCAAGTCCATGGATGCAACTACTTCGTGATCCTTTGTTAGGTTTAAGAATCCGGTGTACTTGCCAGCAGATGCAAGCGGAACGTCCTTAGGTACCGAAAGTTTGACCCAGAAATACGAGTATCCTGGGGTTAACGAAATCTCATCGGCATTTGTTTCTATAAACTGGCTTGCATTCCCCGAAACGGTGATGTTCACAAGACCCAATGATTGTGTTGTAATAACGGTGACATTCTGAGGTGGCCGCTCGTCCCCAACTATGAGAACATCCGAGCTCCATGGCAGAGTTGGAAGGCGTCTGGGTGTCATCAATGTAATTTCTCCGGATGGATTGGCGAGAAGTTGCGACGCTCTTGTTACATTTGGCAGACCCCACCCCATACTCATTGGATCTCCACCAATGTCTTTGGCGGCACTCATCAAAGCAGCCTTTGCTTCAAGCGGTGTGAGCGCCACCTGCTTCTGTGCCAAAAGCGCTATCAATCCAGCTACCATGGGAGTCGAAGAAGATGTTCCTGACCAACGTGTGTAACTAGGTCCAAACTGGCTACCGTTGTAAACCGGAAACTCTGCTGGATCCACATTATTACCTCTTCCGGAAACAATCTGATAACCCGGAGCTACAACATCTGGTTTTGCGGTGTATCCCATTGGTTCTGAACTGGTTCTCCATACGGGCCCAACACTACTAAATGCCACAACACCAGTGTCCCCATATGAAGCACCCACAGTCACAGCTTTTTCAGCAATACCTGGTGAGTTGATTGAAAAGGCTGCAGGTCCTGAGTTTCCCGCAGCGACGACTACCGAAATGCCAGCAGCTACAGCTACGTTTATCTCGTCAATTGTTGGCTCTGCGATGAATTGGTTATCTGTCCAATCCCCGCCGAAACTCATACTTATGACATCCACGTTTTGCTGGATTGCAAACTCTATGCCCTGTGCGATGACATCATCGTTTCCCGATCCAGCATTATCAAGTATCTTGATCGCAAGCAGATTGGCTCCTGGTGCCACCCCCTTCAGCTCACCACTACTTGCTGTTCCATCGCCCGCAATATTCCAAGCACATGCTGTTCCATGTCCATTATCATCATACGCCACAATCCCATCAGCAGGATTCATGTCATCTTGATTATTGATATAGTCCTTGAAACCAATCAGATGACCCTGAAGGTCTGGATGACCACTCCAAACGCCACTATCCAATACAGCCACAGTGATACCGGTGCCATCGTATCCTTGGGCCCAAAGTTGGTCCGCACTTAGTAGGGAGGTGAAATTGACATATTGATTCACATTCTCAGCTAAGATGTAGTCTTCATTTTGGATTGGATCATCAAGCAACTGTTGTTCACGGTTCAATGTAATTTCTTTGATATGCGGGACTTTGGCAAGGGATTGAACTTCATCTACTCTTACTGACAGAGAAATCATTGGGATGAGTTGGTAAGCATATTTGATTTGCACACCGTCCAACCCGGAGAGTTGGATGCTTTGAATCATCTCATCAGCTGATACTCCATCTGGGAACTTTGCAAATACAGAAATCATACTGTTGGACTCTTTGCCAACTAGTGCTTCTGCTAGATCTGCGCTGATATTGGCGGGCTCATTTTGCTTGGTAGCTGCCTGGCTCCCTGTGTAAATACCTATTGGGGTGAAGAAAAGGGTCACAAGAAAGACAGCTATGATGCGTCGATAGAGTTGTGTGCGGTTAGCTGGCATTTTAAAGAGTCCTTCCAACCGCATCACTTCCAGACGTAAGATAAGGGTTTTCTTGAGGGCGAATTGGAGTCCAGCTCGGAATTTCCGAGAAACGACTGTAAATCAGTTCGTGCCAATGTTATATTGAGGGCAAATAATTAGATTGCCCAAGAATGGAGTGTACTATCAAGATGGGTGCAAAACCTAATTCATATGAGCGGCGTCTTCAGCTAAAGCATTTCTATGAAGATCGTGAGACGAAGGAGTCCCGGAGGACTTGGATGGAGATGCAGGTATCAATGCCTGAACAGACTGAAGAAGGATGGGTAAATGATGGCCGAATTCGAATTTCAATTGGAGAAGACAGAAACATCAAAGGGTCTTTCCTTCTCTCGATAGAAGAAGCAACAAGACTTCTCAAGGCTGTGGAGATAGCCGTTACAGATCACGAAGTAGAGAAGGCTGCTCTCTGGAAGAAATAATCTACTGGAAGGTCAAGTCTGGAAGTTTCAAGTGCTGGACCTACATCTCTATATTCGTAACCAATACAAAGAATAGTTTTATCCTCCAAGGCAATTGACGTTCTTATACCACCTTGGAGGATTCCAAATGACCGGTCATCTTACACTTGTTGGGGCAAACATGCTTGTAGTATTTGAGACCCCCATGGATGATATTGTTGCATCATTGCCATATATCGTTCCGCTACTAACATTAGCTATTCTGCTCTTTATGTATCAAAGGCACTTGCCTCAAACTGCCATGAAGCGGAACATAGCAATAATAATTGGGCTCCTGAGTCTTGGTGTTTCCATTATTGCAGTTTTGTTTGCCGCATTTGGACTACTTCTAGGATTTGGATCAGCGTCTACATTCGGTCATTTTCTGCAGCTATTAACAGATCTCTTCTTTGGATCTATTTGGAGTTCACTTCTTTATGTTGCAGGTTTTGTCATCGCGCTCTCAATCATTGGCTATTACGTGATTTCGCCTCCTAATCCTGATTTTACGACACTACGAGATGAAGTGAAAGAGCTGAAGGATGAAGCAAAATCCTCTAAGACTGAAATGCAAAAACTAGAAGCAGAGAACAAGAAGCTGAATGAGTTTGTATCTGAGAAGGAAGACTCCCTGACGACTCTGCAAAGCGAACTTGAAGCTATTAAAGCTGAAGTTGGAGAACGGGAAAGATCCATCGAACTGATGGAGGAGCAACTGAAAGCAACGCCTGCAGCAGCATCTGCTTCTGATGAAGCAATTCGTGAGAAGATGAAGATGAAAGATGCGCTTATCCAGTCATTAGAGGCTGAAATCGCGGATCTTCGATTAGCAAGTGAAGGCGTCACAAGTCCCCCATCTGCACCTGGCGATGATGGCATAGTAGTTGAGCTTTCAAGCAAACTAAAGGAAGCTCAAACAAAGTGGGAGGACCTAAGTAGAAGAGCAGAAACTGCATCTGAGGTCTCCGATAGCGTCATTTCGGATCTCGTCGAGCTTATTTCTCAGGTGGAGTCAAGCAATCAAAGTGATGGTGGAAAACAAGCTTTGGTTTCTTTAATCGAAAGTCTAGGTAGGTCAATGACACGAGTCGCCCGCGAGGTTGGAGATTCCCATGGTGAAGAACCCAAGGTAGAGATGATTGGGGCCATCATCATGGTGAACGAGATTGTAGATACAATCAAGAAGATGGTTCGTTGATTATCTGATTTCCTCTCCTCTACGACTTTCTAGGCATGCAAAGCGAAACTCCTCAGTCTGTGGTTAGAGATGGTGTATTTGCGTACACATTGACGGTTTCCGAGTATTATATGCCTTCTCTCTTAACAAATAGCGGTATCGGCGCTTTTTTCCCACTTCCAAACTATACTGGAGTGCATTACCTTTGATAAAGGAAAATGCGCCTCACATTATAGTACAAATCTTGCACAATCCTTAATAATGGCGATTAGTCTGTCGAGGTTAATCACACACCCGTGGAGAACGCTGAAAGAGGAGACACATTCATCCCACTGGATGGATGATGGAGGTTTTATTGCGTCCAGAGGACACCATCTAAGCAGAGATGGTTTGCTTCTGGTCGCGGTTGTTCTCTACTAACAAGTGAGGAGAAAACTAAACATGAACAACCTGAAGAAGGCTGGTTGTCTGGCGATGATTGCCATATTTGCCTTAAGTGCGGCATTTGTGCCATTCACACCGACAAACCACGTTCAACCGGTTGCAAATACAAATACCGATGTTTCGACCCCTCAAGATGTATTGAAGGATATCCAAAAATACGTAGATACTCAGAGGGAAGGAGGACCCATCGGTTCTATTCTAGCTAGTTATAGGGATACAGGAAATATTCCAAACACAGTGTCTAGGAATGATGCTGGTGATATGGGAATTCTTGTAACCGTAAGAACTGACTCCGACGTAGCAAGTCTCAATGAGATCATGGATGTCAACTGGAAGGTTAAGATTGGTTCCATGACAGTTGCTAGCGGATTCATTACTAGCCCAGAAGCAGTAACCGCCCTCGAAAACTTCGATGGTATTGTAACCGCATTTGCCGATAGTCTCTATAGTGCGAAAACTACCGGCGTAGAACCCAGACCTAGTATATCCCCACCCACCGTGACTGAGCCACAGGATTTAGTGGTTGACAATCACATTGGGGCAGACCAAGTTTGGTCGCAATTTGGGGTTGACGGTACTGGTGTAACAGTGGGTGTAATCGATACAGGTACAGACTTCAGCCAGGAAGGCCTAGTTGGCACAATGGCTATCGGTTCAGATAACCTTTCAATGAGCTATGACCCAACAGGATATGGCTTTGTTATGTCACTCTATCGTGCAAACGCTACAGTTGTTAACGCAACAGCGTATCTGGCCTATTCAAGCTGGAACATACTTAGCTACAAGGATTCTGCCACTGGTAAGTGGTACCTCGATTGGTCGACCCAGCGCGCATCACAGGGAGGTTCTCCCTACGTGAACAATCAAGGAGGTGTATCCAACCTTGACTGGTTCTATGATGCCTACATGCCGGCATGGTGGCCTGGTGGCTCGTACCCCGGCAACGTCACAGCAATGACAGAGTACTATCACAATGTGATGAGGCAAGATCCTGAGATTCCGGATCCAAGTTTGACCTCAGGTAGTCCTACTCTCAACATCACTGTGAATGCCCAAACAGAAGAATGGCAACTGGTTCCATACTACACCGCTGGTTACGCTTTCCAACAGCGAAACGATCCATACATGAAGGTCTTCGCTCCAGTACTTGTGCTGAACGGATCAATGGTTATCGTGGACTGGAACACAACCCGAGCTCACACTGACTTCTGGAATGCCAATGTGAACTATGGTGAGTGGAACTTTAGTAAACCAGAAGCTGCGGCTTATTACAACGCTATGGGCGACTGGAGTTTCGTCGATGACTATGAAGATGGTCTGTTCTACTCAACAGTTGATGGTGCGGAATCGCATCTCAACATGTACTATGACTATTCTGATGGACTTCGATTTGGCCTTGGTACTCTGGCACACTGTTGGGAAGGCAACATCTTCGGTCTTGGAATGATCGATGGTATTGGCCTCAGTGGTCGTGCAATTGGTATCATGTACGATGGCGACTCTCATGGTACGTTTGTGGCTGGAGAGATTGCAGCTAAGCCAACAACCTATCCAATCGGTCTAGACGGCGCAGACGGAACCGTAGAAGGCATTGCGCCCGGTGCAAAAATCATGGGTGTAATGACTGTAGGTATCGCTGCAGAGTTTAATTCAATGCTCTTTGCCGCTGGCTTCGATTATAATGGCACTTCCGGATATTGGGAGTGGAATTGGAACAGCGCACATCAGACACAAATAACAAGCAACTCTTGGGGTTGGGTAGCACCGCAATACTATGAGCTATATGGCCAGTATGCACTGATTTATGCCGCAATGGCGACTCCTGGATTCTACAATTCATCGTATCCAGGAATGGTTCAGTGTTTCTCAGCGGGTAACGCTGGCCCAGGCTATGCTACATCAACACCTCCAAGAGCAGCACAGATAATCAACGTTGGTGCATCAACAAGCTACCATACGTTCGAAAACTCGTATGGCCCTAATCAGGGATTTGACCAGATTGCTGACTTCTCATCCAGAGGTCCTCTGACACTTGGCTATCCAAAGCCGGATGTTCTGGCCCCTGGTCGGAACAACTATGGACTCGTACCATATTATGGAGAGACCATCCTTGGCGGATACGGACTTGTCCGTGACCATTGGGCAGTGTACGCTGGTACCTCAATGGCATGTCCATTGGCAGCTGGTCTTGCGGCTCTAATGCTCGACGCCAATAGTGCCTTGACTCCTGACATGGTCAAAACGGTTATGCAGAGTACTGCTACCGACATTGGCATGGATGGACTTTCACAGGGCCATGGTGTCATTAACGCATTCGCTGCGGTCGACTTTGTTGTCAACGATCATGGCTTGACTTTCTATACGTATGACTCAGTGGACAACTGGGGCACAGCAACTGCTGATGCTTGGTCCGCCCGCATGAATCCATACGATAGGGACAACTTCATCAACACAACGTCGCCACCTGGCAACTATGCTGATGGAAACCTGTACTTTGGTCTCGTGAACGCAAATGACATGGTCACAATGACTGTTACCGGTGCCAATTGGGCCTATTCGGGCTTGACTTGGAGTGCTGAGCAATACATTGCTGATCAGACAACAAAGTTCAGCTTTGAAACATTCATCTACAACGAAACAACGTCTCATGGCCATAACTACACCCTAGCTGGGTGGATGAATTTGAACACAGCTATGGAAGCAGCCTCAGCTGGTTCCTACACGAACCTCATGAATGCAAACTACGCGACAATCTCAATCACAGGCTCTCAGGATGATGTCGGTACTTACTATGTTGGTAATACGGCAGTTGATCCACTCTGGGCCTTTGTGTTCGATTGGAATGACAATTCCCCAGCAAACGGCATTCCTGACTACTACAACACAACCACTGGGCAAGGTGACGAGCTCACTCGGATCCAATATGCTGGTGGTACTGGAAACATTCTCAAGATGGACCTGTCCAGTTCGACAGATCTTGGAAGCGTCTTCCCGAACACGGCAATCATATCGGTCCACGACGACAGTATCTGGAGCTGGCCATACACTGGCGGTCACATGCTGCAAGTAACTGTCCAGACCTGGACTCTGGCTGCTGATGGAGACATCTCCTTTGCAGACAATGCAGGCGACGCTGATGTCACACTGAACGTTCCTGCATCACCAGAGTACGGTGTCCACCAGGGCTTTGTCATTGCTAACAATGGTACCATGGACTTCAAGATGCCTTACACCTACGAGGTCATTGCTCCCTACGATACCGCAGGAAATGTGATGACACTCGCCGACGGTGTTGGCGCAGTCCAGACACCATACGAGCAAGGCGCAATCACTGCTGGTTGGGACTCATACTACACCTTCCAATCTGGTGACCATGCAACGTTCGTAGTGAACATGACTGATGCTACAGTGAATTACCTCGCTGCTAGGGTCAACTGGACACTCGCTGGTACAGACATCGATGTGACAATCCTTGATATGACTGGGTTCTCGTTAGCTGATTCGAGTGATGCTGTCAAAGCTACAACCGACTCTTCATTGGCAATCGCTGACGTCTCTGGAGCAACAGGAATGTATATCATCTACACCACTGTGAACACAGTGAATGGTACAGACATTCCAGAGGACTTTACTCTGACAGTTGTCGGAGTGACTGCTCTCGATGAACCAACTCTAGAGTTGAGCTGGACTTCCAATGACCATCCTACTCCAACTGTTATTACGGCAGGTGGAAGTGCGGTTGGCGACCATGTGATGATGACGGCCACATGGACCAATGGAATAAACCCAGGAATGCCTGAGTTCGGAATCACCACAACCAGGGAGCGGGTACTCTACGGTACTCTCTTCTACGCTACAGGTCCGAATGTCATACCAAGCGATCCGGATGGCGCCTTCGCTGGCATCATTGATCCTTCTGAGTTTGCTTGGGAGACTGCTCCGGGCATCGTGGAGGGTGACAATGTACGTGTTATCGGCGACTTTGATGGCGCTGATAATGACTTCATGGCTTGGTGGTCTACTACGCCCATGGATACGAGGTCATATGCCAACAACATTCTCGGCAATACCATGGCTTCGAGCGCTCATCCTGAGACAGACTCGTTCGTTGCTGACCAATCTGGAAGCATTGATTTCGCTATCCTCAACTACGCACAAGATGGTGGTGACTACTACCTGACTGTTGACACACGAGTCGGACTTGAGCCGGGTCCAGTGGCTGGTATGACGAAAACAATTGACACCTACTTCCTGTTGGTCAATGGAACCTACTCGGTACTCGTTGACAGTGACACTGGTACTAACCTCAAGTACTCCCTAGAAATTCCGAACATCTTCATTGGAAACTTCTTCGCACCTAAAGTAACTGTGGATGCCCCGGTTGCGGTGAGCAGTACTGCATTCAACGTCAGTTGGAGCTCTACTGATCAAAACGCTGCCGATGTTCCATACTACCAGGTCGCGGTAAGCAATGATGGTGGAAGTACATTTCAAGTACTTGCGAGGAACCTCACCACTACGTCAATCGTCTGGGAATCACATGGATTCCTTGAGAAGAACGACTACGTCATTAGAGTCAGAGCTTTCAGCCTTGACTTCTCCAATCCTCCAGGTCTATGTAGCACAAACGGTGAAGAGAACTACTGGCCCGGAGACTTCGGTGATGGGTTCACAGCTCCATTCGCAGCAGGTGATGTCCCAGTCACGACATCTCCAACGACTACAACAACACCACCAACGACTACAACAACACCAACAACTCCGCCTGTTACAGGCATTGATCCTCTACTCATTGGTCTAATCGGTGGTATCGGCGTCGGTGTAGTAGTGCTGCTCATCCTCTTCCTTATTCGGAAGAAGTAGCTGCAACTGTCATAGGTATAGTTTAACGGATTTGGGGGCTTAGCCCCCATCCCCCCTCTTTTTTTGAGATCTTGATTTGTCAGGACAAACTAGAAGG
Source organism: Candidatus Thorarchaeota archaeon (assembly GCA_011364905.1). Taxonomy (GTDB): domain Archaea; phylum Asgardarchaeota; class Thorarchaeia; order Thorarchaeales; family Thorarchaeaceae; genus SMTZ1-45. The sequence continues at coordinate 87,112 of RDNZ01000007.1, read as the reverse complement.
TATTGAAGCAAGTCCTTGGAGAGATATGGAAAAAATGAATGTGGACTAGCCAAGAGTAAGAAGAGATTATTCGAATTTATCTCTGACCACGATATCTGATACACCCTTTCGATGACGCCTGGGTGGTAAACTGCCACCAATATGTCCAACTGGCACCATAGAAACTGGCCGCATGAATGATGGGATATTCAGAACCTGCGAAACAGCTTCCTCACTGAATGCTCCTATCCAACAAGCACCATAGCCATGCATGTGGGCTCCTAGGAGCAAACTCAGAGTTAGAGCTGCTGTGTCTTGGATTGCATAAAGGCTCCTTCCTCGTTCCTGATACCTCTCTGCAGACTCCTCTGGAACTGCGCATATGACAAAAATGACTGGGGCTACAGCAATGAAATTCTGATTGAAAGCAGCTTTGGCGAGTTGCTGCTTCAACTCCTCCTTTCTTACAACTACTATTCTCCACGGTTGACGATTCCCGGCACTTGGTGAACTGATACCAATCTTGATGATATCCTCGATTGTTGATTCCGGAATTGTGTCTACCGTAAACTTTCTGATTGATTGTCTAGTCTTTATTTTCTCAATGCATTCTTTGCTCATTGAAGCACCTCTGGATTGACAATATTTGGTGGCTTTTCATCACTAAGTGCAGCGATGATGTTTGTTGCACACATTGAAGCCATAGTCGCTCTTGTCTTTGTTGTAGCACTCCCTATGTGCGGCACAAGAACAACGTTTGATAGTCCTAGTAATGGACTGTCTTTTGAAAGAGGTTCATCCTCAAAGACATCTAAGCCAGCGCCTCCTAGATGCCCCGACACAAGTGCGTCATATAATGCATCTTGGTCTACGACTGCACCCCGTGATGTGTTAATTAGAATCGATCCTGCCCTCATCAAACCTAGCTGCCTTCTGCCTATCATATGATGAGTCTTCGATGTGAGAGGGACGTGAAGACTCACTATATCTGATTCATGGAGAAGTGTGTCAAGGCGTCTCGCCTCTGCACCGACCAATTTTTCGATTTCCTCTAATCCGTCACGGTGGCTTCGTGTGTGATAGAGGACGCGCATATTGAATCCAACCGCTCGCTTCGCAACAGCTTGGCCGATTCTTCCCATCCCAATGATCCCGAGAGTTGCACCAAAAACATCCGAACCCAGAAGGAGCTGGGGTCCCCATGCAACATTCCATTTTCCACCACGAACATATTGGTCTGCCTCGACAATGCGTCTTGAAACGGACATTATTAGAGACCACGCAAGGTCGGCGGTAGCCTCCGTGAGAACACCCGGTGTGTTTGTGACGATGATTCCTCTTCGCGTTGCTTGTTTCACATCAATATTGTCGTAACCAACTGCGTACTGAGCTATCACCTTGAGATTTGGTAACATGCTAATTACCTCTTCATCAATGGGATCGGAAAGAAGCGTGACTAATCCTTTACAGTCTTTCGCCATTTCGAGAATTTCTTGCTTGCTTGGTGGATACTCAGAAGGCCAGACTTTGACTTCGAACTTTTCTCGTATCATGTTCAAGCCCTCTTGAGGAATTTCTCGTGTAACAAACACTTTCCGCGTCATTTTACTCGTCATGGTTTGATTCTAGGCTCTCTTGAATCCTACCATAGGGGATGGAGTCGAAGTTCTGCTGAGAACAGACTGCTTATATTCGATGATAGAAAATATCCATGCTGTAGGATTGTGAGATAGATATGACCGTGGAACTTCCGAATAGTGCAATTCTAGTTCTAGGTAGTCTTATTTCAGAGGGGCCAATGACTCCCAAGACAATAATCGAAAAGGTAGGCTTAGCGCCTCGTACGATATCCTTTGCACTTCGGACCCTTGTTAGAGAAAAGGTGATTCGAAAGACTCCCAACCTAGCTGACATGCGCCAGCCTATCTACTGCATTGATATAGAGCGTGTGAAAGAACTTCAACTTCAGTTTGACTCTGGTCAACTCTCCCAGATACCCTATTCATTCAGACCATCCGGTCACTCATTCAAGCTTTGAACATTATTCCGTAAGAAAACGTCTGTTCTCAATGATGAGTAGATACGCTTATTTGTACAACACTGCTGTAATCCGTTTGTTTATTAATTCCACTGCGTAATTGTAAACGGGAACAGAAAGACTACTATCTAGGAGATGGTATATACCCGATGTCCATCGAACTGCCGCGTAGTGCAATAATTGTCTTGGACCGACTAACTACCGAAGGTCCTATGACGCCGAAGGACATCAGTAATAGAGTTGACCTTGCACCAAGAACGGTTAGTTTTGCTCTGAGAAAATTGATAGGTCAAAGGCTATGCAAAAAGATACCAAACCTTACAGATATGCGTCAACCTCTGTACGCTGCCGATATGGAACGTGCGAAGGAGCTAAGAATGAAGTTCGAACATGTCTTCAGACAGGTTCTCGTGTAGATTCTCATGATTACTCTTTCACTACTCTGAATTTATTTTTTGGTTTCAAAGACACTTGTCTACAAATCAATCCCACCAATCCAATACTATTAATAACCTAGCTTTCTGCCTCCACTCCGGCGGTATTCAATGGCTCATGAAGGACTTGCATTATTCTTCATCGTTTTGGGTATTCTCCTTATCATTGCATACTTTCTGGGTCCAAATAATGAAACAAGATTGATAAAACGCAAGGAAGGCCAGATGATGCTTTTTCCTTCAGCGATCCTGCTATTCGTTCTTGCTGCGGTTGTATTTAGTGGCGTACTGGGTTAAGCCTCTGGAAAATTAAGTGCAACAAGCTTGCAGAATATCCCCGCAGAAACAAGATCCGCAGTGGTTCCTGGATTAAGGAGGTTTCCTTCCATTCTTAATTCATTATCAAGATGTACCATGAGCTCAAATGGCCCTGTTTCATGGTTCCATGCGTTCATTGTTTTTTCAGCTAATTGACGTATTTTCTCGGCACGTTTTTCGCCAGCCTTCTTTGCAATCAGACCATCTGGTCTGCGTGATAGTAACCATACGAAGGTTTGTACAATCCCCTCTTCCATATTCTCAAGGCTGTCGGTGATCTTGTCAAGGTACGGGAATACTTCGTTAAGAGTGAGACTAAAGGTGTTGGACCATTCACTACTGATCTCATCCACATTAGCTGATAGTTTGAAGAGCTCAAATAACGTCAGTTTGTCCTCAACGATGTTTTTCATCACATGAGGATTATCGATGTCGTATCTACTGTGCGTTTCTGTCCAACTTGTGGATTCATCAACCCGAGGATTTTTTGATCTGATGAGGTGGAAAGCCTTGTAGAAACTCAGTGTATCCTTAACAGATGTCTTTTCTGTGATCTTTTTTAACCATCCTGATAAAGCCTCAATGGAGAAAGAATGGTTTTCCGTCAAAGTCGCGCTCGATGCGACAACAAGTGGAATATAGAGGAGTATGGTTCCCAGAATGGTATTTCGCTTGTTGATTCCGGTAAATGTATCTTGAGCACATTGATGAATGAGCTCTCCAATTCTGATTTTTGATGGAGTTATCTTCTTCTGAGCCAACGCAGCTCCTCTGATAGATGCCCTGTAGAGTCCTCTCCCTATTAACGAGGCACTAGCAAGGAAATGTCTATAATCAGTATCAGAGAATCCAATGTTTCTGTTCACATTTCCAGGTTTTGGCGAACTAGCTTCTAGAAGAATCGCCAATTGGCCTATGCTGGCTAATCTCCAAGGAATGCGTGTCATCAGGATTTCACGGGCATCATCGTCCGATTTAGACATTCGCATTGTCAAGATTAGAAAGCATAAAAAGGACATCAGACCGATTTCTTTCCATGTCTCAAGGATTCGTTCCAGCTCGGTTTACCTTCTCTCATGTAGGAATCTTTACGGCTGTTATTTTCTATCTTGCTACACGCGGTTTGTATGTTGTATTGAGAATTGGTGGTGTGCTATGGACTCAAGCTGGAGGATATCTAGCAATTGCACTGCCGCTTGGTCCGGTCATTGTTCTAGGATTTTCAGTATGTGTTATCTCCTATGCATTCTCCTATCTCGGTCTTTGGATGATGGACAATAGATTGTATATCCTAGGTCTAGTTACAATCTTTCTCTCAGTTGTTGTCATACCTATTGCAATTGGAGTCTACTCTTGGTTTGGGTATACAATTGCCGCTTAGTCTTCAACAATTTCTGGCAACACATCTGTTGCTCTTCCCCTCAAAACAATGTCACCCACCGAATCTCGGTTTATTCCCTCAAGGTTGATTAGAATGACCTTGGCTCCAGAATTCTTGGCCAATTGAGGCAGGAAGGCTGCAGGATAAATGGAAAGGCTGGTCCCAATTACAAGCATGAGGTCAGTCTTACGACATAGTTCTATTGCTTCTGCCATTGCATTCTCAGGTAATGGCTCTCCGAATAGTATAGCTTCTGACTTTAGAATTCCATTGCATTTCTCGCACCTGGGCGGAATTTCACCACTCGCGACACTCTTGTGAATTCTTTCACCTACATACTCAGCTTTACAGTCTATGCAGTGAGCCCGCAAGTAATTCCCATGCAACTCGATTACATGCTTACTGCCGGCAGCTTGATGAAGATTGTCAATGTTCAGCGTGATGATACCAAGTAGTTTCCCTTCAGTTTCAAGCTTTGCTAGGCTCATGTGCGCCGCGTTTGGTTTAGCGTTAAGTATTGTTTCCGCAATCTCTCGACCCATAGTCCAGAACTTTGTCGGATTAAGCATGAAGCTCTCAATTGTTGCATACTCATGCGGGTCATATCTCTCCCACAGACCGCCCTCTGATTTAAAATCTGGAATTCCTGAATCAACACTAATTCCAGCACCAGTGAATGCCGTTATCTTTTTGCACTTAGAAACAAGATCTTTTGCATGTTTCATTTCATCAGAACCTAGCATAGTAATTGAAATCCCTTAGACCCCCCTGATGTTGTTTTCGGTTGTACTAATTTTCCCTTGTCGAAAAGTTTTTCTTTGTTTAACAATGCGTTCGCCCGAGTCACCAAGGGAGCTGAATAATTCAGTCAGCATCCCAATTACGACCCCTTTCTGTATGTTTTGTCAGTCAGCAAGCTTACAACTAGGCAGTGTGACTGTAGAATGGATGAAGAAAATGAGAAGGATCAGGAGATCGAGCTAGATCTGTCTGAGGAAGGCCTAGAAGATGATACTATCATTGAACTTTCTCCGGAGGACCCTCTTTACAAGCAACTTGATGAAGAGTGTAACAAAACCAATGAACTTCTTGACAGACTTCAAAGACTACAAGCGGAGTTTGAAAACTATCGAAAACGAATGGATGCACGATTTTCTGACGTGACCAAATTTGCCAGTGAGAATATCCTCTTGAAGGTCCTTGATGTTTACGATAATATTCTACGAGCACTTGAGATGGATTTTGCTAATGATCCGCAAGCCGCAAAGGAAGGCATCAGTGCGATTGCACAGCAGATCAATAAAATGCTAACCTTAGAAGGTGTGCGTCCAATTGAGTCCAAAGGAATGCAATTTGATCCTTACTATCAACATGCGGTGCAAAAAGTTCATGACCCTGACAAGAAGGATGGCGAAGTACTAGAGGAGTATCAGAAAGGATACATGCTGAAAGAAAAGGTCTTGCGTCCTGCAGTGGTCTGCGTAAATCGTCATGAAGCTCCCACTGTCGAAACAAGTAATGATGAAGACAAAGACAATCAAAAAGAAGGTGCTGAATAGAAATGGCAGGTAAAATTGTAGGTATCGATTTGGGTACCACGAACAGTGGTATCGCCTATATGGAGGGTGGAAAACCAACTATTATTCCAAATGCTGAAGGGAAGCGGTTAACTCCGTCGGTTGTTGGTATCACGCCAAATGGAGAAATCGTTGTAGGTGAATTGGCGAAGCGGCAAGCCGTATCAATGCCTGACCGCACTATACGCTCCATAAAAAGAAAAATGGGGCAGGATTACAAGGTCAAAATTGGTGATAAGGAATACACTCCCCAGGAAATCTCTGCGATGATTCTAACCAAGATGAAGAAGGATGCAGAAGCATTTCTTGGAGAACCAATTGGAAAGGCTGTCATTACAGTGCCCGCCTATTTCAATGATAGTCAAAGGCAGGCCACTAGAGATGCTGGGCGTATAGCTGGGTTTGAAGTTGATCGTATTGTAAACGAACCAACGGCATCGGCGTTGGCCTACGGTCTTGATAAGAGCAAAGAGGTCAAGGTCTTGGTCTATGACCTTGGTGGAGGTACATTTGATGTTTCTATTCTTGATATTGGCGCAGTTGACAACGAGGTTGTCTACGAAGTCTTGTCAACCAGCGGAAATACACATCTCGGGGGTGACGATTGGGACAACCGAGTAATCAATTGGATGGTGGATGAGTTCAAGAACCAAACTGGCGTAGATCTCACCAAGGACCTTTCTGCTATGCAGCGTGTCCGTGATGCGGCCGAACAGGCAAAGATAGAACTCTCAACTGTTGTCAAGACGAATATCAATCTACCATACATCACAGCAGATGCCAGCGGCCCAAAGCATCTCAATCTCGATCTTACAAGGTCAGAGTTGGAAAAGATGACTGATGATCTGGTTGACTCCACAGTTGGGCCAATCAGACAAGCACTTGGTGATGCCAAACTGGAAGCTGAACAGGTCAGTAAGATTCTACTCGTGGGTGGAGCAACTCGAATGCCAATGATTCAAAACGTCATCCGAGACTTATTTGGCAAGGAGGGCGACAAGAGCATCAACCCAGATGAGTGCGTTGCTCTAGGTGCAGCCGCACAAGCTGGAGTGCTAGCAGGAGATGTCAAGGACATTCTATTGCTTGATGTGACACCTCTTACACTTAGTATTGAAACCCTTGGCGGGATAGCAACACCGCTTATTGATCGCAATACAACAATTCCTACGCGAAAGAGCAAGACATTCACTACTGCCGCTGATGGCCAGACTGCCGTGGATATCCATGTTGTTCAAGGGGAGAGGAAAATGGTTACAGACAACATGACATTAGGTAGATTCCAACTCGTTGGAATTCCGCCTGCTCCTCGTGGTACGCCTAAAATTGAGGTGTCCTTTGACATAGATGCAAACGGTATTGTGAATGTCAAAGCCAAAGATATTGCTACTGGTAACGAGCAGTCCATCACGATTACTGCAACAACTAATCTCTCTGATGATGATGTCAACCGAATGGTAAAAGACGCAGAGAAGTATGCAGAGGAAGATGCAAAACGTGAGGATGCAGTCCAGACAAGGAATAATGCTGAACAGATGATATACCAAGGTGAAAAACTTCTCAAAGAGTTAGTAAAAGAAGATCTTGGCGACCTCAAAAAGGAGTTTGAAACAAAGGCCGCTGAATTGCAGAAAGCCATTGAGTCGGATGACCTTCAGAAGATGAAGTCTGGTACTGAAGAACTTCAACAGATAATCTACAAGATCTCGGAGAAAGTCTACTCGAAAGCTGGAGCCGGAGCTGCGGGTCCTGGCTCCGCAGGATTCGATCCGAGTCATATGGCTGGTGCCGGAGCGACTGGACCGACTGGGCCAACTACCGAAAAGACATCAAAGGACGACGATGAAGATGTTGTTGATGTCGACTTCGAAGACCTCGATTAAGCTCAGGTAATAGGTGATGCTCTTTGGCCGAAGATGACTACTATGGCATTCTAGGAGTGGACCGTAGAGCCACTCAGGATGAGATTAGAAAGGCATATCGTCGACTAGCCAAGGAGTATCATCCAGATCGAAATCCCGATAAAAGTGCCGAAGAGAAGTTAAAACGAATTAACGAGGCATATGATGTCCTAGGTGACTCTGAAAAACGAGCAAATTATGATAGATATGGTACAGCAGATTTTGAAAGGGTTGATATGGGTGGATTTGGCGACCTTTTCAGTTCTCTCTTTCGTGGTTTTGGAGGCTTCGGGGACATGGGATTTGGGCGAAGCGGGAGAGCTGGACCCCCGCCAGGCCAAACGCTGCGCATGACGATAAAATTGAGCTTTAATGAGGCCTTCTTTGGTACGGAAAAGGAAATTGCGTTTAAAAGGAAGATTAGTTGCGAGAACTGTGGTGGAAGTGGAGCTAAACCAGGAACCTCTCCCACACAATGTCGTACTTGTGGAGGACAAGGTCAAATAGTGCGGTCTATGGGTGGTTTCATGAGAGTGGCTCAAACATGTCCAACCTGCGGCGGACTTGGAGAGTCAATTGAAACTCCATGTCCTAAGTGCAAGGGGCAAGGACTGCAGGACGAGCGCAGAGAAACAAAAGTACCCATTCCCCCAGGAGTAGAGGATGGACAAGGAATCAGAATCCAAGGTGGTGGTAACTTTGGACCCAGAGGAGGTCCCCCGGGAGATCTCATCCTGATGTTCTCAGTAGGGAAACATGATGCCTTTGTACGGAGAGGTCTCCATGTATATTTGGAAACCGACATTCCGTTTTCAACTGCAGCCCTGGGTGGCGAAGTTGAGGTTCCAACTATGTGGGGAAGTAGTGTGATAAAGGTGAAGAAGGGGACCGAGAGCGGAACTCTGTTTCGAATGAAAGGAAAAGGAGTTCATACAGAGAATGGTCGAACTGGTGACCAACTTGTGAGAGTGAACATCTATGTCCCTCGAAAAATGAGCAAAGAACAAAAGGAATACCTATCCAAATTCGAGGATATCTTCGGCTAGAACTCTAACGGTTTGCATAAACACGCTTTCATTCTGATTCTTGGAAAGAATTGCGAATAAGTTGGTCTGATGACCCATGCAGTATCTGCACCTCTTCCGGTTCCAGCAACGCAAATTACGTCCTTGTCTACAGGAACAAGACCGGCATCAGCAGCCATCATTGCAATCTCTGCGCAGACCTTAGTGCCTTGCCCGAATGTTTTGAGAGCTACAGCAATGATCTCAGTAGGCATCCATGTTCCCAACTCCTTTCTAATGCTGCGGGCGACTCCAGCAAATGCGTGAGTTGCGGTGAGCACCTTTGCTCCAAATGATTCAATTCTCAGTCTATTCTCTTCGGTTAGCTCATTCACATTCTCAGCCGCGAATCCGGTCTGATGTGATACTACAATCACTTTCTTGTTTTGGAACTTTTCAGCCGCTACGAGACCGGTGGCTCCCTTTGTTGTTGCCACAATCAGATGTTCGATATCTGGATTCGAATCTAAGTGGTCTTTAACCAAGTCGAGAACTTTCTCGGTATGTGCTGATGAAGCCTTGTCAAAATAGACTGTTTTTATCGTCATTGATCAAGCATCCTTTGTCTGTTGTGTTCTAACTACCCATTCGAGGAGTGCAAAGGCAAGCAATACAACAACTGCAAGTGCAAAATTTATTGCGCCCTCCGAGATTACTGAAACAATCCAGGACGCTAGCACAATGACTAAGATTGCCACTGTCAGTCGCATTGTATAGTATATCCATCTGTCTGTTGGACTCGTTTCTTCTTCAGCAAGCTTCTCCTTACCGTATTCCTCTGCAATTTCCTCAGGCGTACCGAGTGCCTGAAGTACTTCCATGATTAAACGATGTTTGTCTTCTGTAGGTTCCTTCTGGACCTTCGCATTGAACGATTCATAGATATGAGCTCTCAGATCTTCTAAGAGGTCTTCTGTTTCAAAACCATCGGGAAGCAGTTTAGCTATTCTTTTCATGTAATTCTCTATATCACGATCGATTTGTTTATCACTCATTATTTGAGCGCCTCCAGTTTTTCAAAGATATCTCCAACAAGAATAGACAGCTGACGAAAAACTCGGTCGCCTTCTCCCGTTAGGACATAGACCTTCCTGATTGGACCCGACTCTGATTTCTCAGTATGAACATTCAGTAGTCGTTCTTTCCGAAGACGGTGAAGTATTGGATATAGTGTACCCTCCTTGACTTGAAGAAGTCCGTCAGTCTTTTCTTCAAGCTCACGAGCAATCCCATAGCCATGAATACCTCTCTCATGACGATTAACTATGGCAAGGACTGCATATTGAAGAATTCCTCTTCTGATTTCTATTTTCCAACTGTCCTCAAAGCTGGGTGCATTATCCAACCTGATGCAATCCTCTTAGTTGTTAGAAAAGTGGATTCTATAACATCTCCTTAAGTATGTCTATCCTAGGCGATATCCGCATCGTGACGTCTGCCGGGAAAGCGAGCTCTGAGTTCCAGCCAGATGGTTGAGCTATATTCTCTTGGCTCTCGGATGAGCAGGTAAAAGAATGATGCAAAGAATCGAAGAACCCCACTCAAGACCAGCATAATGAAGACCGAGAAATAAGCGCTTCCAAATGCTTCAAAAATGGCTTGTCCGACGAATCCTGCAATCAAAGACCCAATCAAGTATACTAATCCCGTGAACGTGTTAAACACAGCAAGGTGAGATCCTCGTTCCGCTTCTGGAGCAATATCGTAGATATATGCAGTGATGGCATTAAAGCTTGAAGCTACGCAAAAACCTGCTAGTATGTTGGCTGCATAAACATAGTACACATTTTGAGCAAATGCGTACATTATTGGGACTAGGCATAATAGTCCTCTTCCTAGGATTATCAGCGGCTTTCTTCCTACCCTGTCACTTAGTTTTCCGAATGGAATGGTGAATATTATGGTAGCTAGGGTCATGAGCGCTGACGCAATAGCAATCTCAAGGTTGGAGTTGTTCAACCAAGTTTTTTGGACTACTATGAAATATGGCCATGCCATGGACATTGCAAATGAGAAGAACACAGCCACAAAACAGAATCTGCGGAAATCACCTGGTTGCGATATCAACCGATGAATTGGTGGGAATCTTGTTGGTCCATCACGCTGCTTAGTGTATTCCTTAATTGTTAGTGAAAGAAGAGACGAGATTATTCCCACCACGGCTGTAAAGAAGAACGGTCCATAGTATGCAACTCTAAAAGCCTGAGTACCTAATTGAATTGGGAATAACAGTGGGCCAAAGAGGGTTCTGAGCAACGGTACAACCGCTGGCAATACAGCAATGAAACCTGACATCATTGTGGCAGATAAAGATGCCACATTAGTAGCAAGCCCTAGCTTACCAAGCTCAATTCCCCTGTTTTTCTCATCCATTAACCCCCCTATTAATGATAACCAGGTTGGGATTTGAATGCTGAATAGGATTGATTGGACCGCATAGAGGACAATCAAATCAATTGGTGTTGCAGCCCAGAGGAACATATAGACAACAAGAAGACCTGTCAATGTACCGAATGCAACAAATGCCTTGGTCTTTCTCACCTTATCGGAGGTTGCTCCCCATACTGGTTGAAGAACTGTTGGTGCGAAGTTACCTACGCTTCGAAATGCTCCTTGTTCAGCGAAGTTCTGAACGCCTCTGAGGGCCACCTGCATGTCGATTAAATATGCTTGGATAAAGGGAGCATACAAGCCTACTCCAAACTGGGTTAATGCTCCGACAATATATGCACGCGCTGGTAGCCTTTTGTCTACAGGGCTCTCAACTTGCACATCAGCCTCTATCATCAGTATTTGTCGAGGCGCTTCGACCTCCTATTAACTCTAGTTCTTACGCTACATGTTGAGTCAACCGTCATTGTTATGTGGTACTGTTCGTATACTGGTCATGGTTGTGAAAGCTTATCGATGCTTGACGAATCAGTATACAGAGAGAGGATAAGTAAAATTCAGAGTTTTCTGGAGTCAACTGGGTCCGACTTTGCATTTTTGACCCCGTCTCCAAATTTTCAGTACCTTGCTGGTTTTAAGTATGATATGCGTGAAAGACTTCTTGCTCTCATTATTAAGAAGGGCGAGAATCCTCACATTATTGTCCCTGCATTTGAAATGACAGACCACGCTTCTCACACTTGGATTGGCGACTTATTGCCTTGGGCTGAGGATGAAGATCCATACTCCGTTGTTGCAGGTTTGGTTGGGCATAAGAGTGGAGGGCATTCTGTTTTGGTTGATGCGAATACTCCATTGGGCGTCTTTTGGGCGCTAGAGAATGCCATGGGTGCCTTTCATAAAGTAGCTTCAATCAGTTCCATGATTGAATCCATGCGTATAACCAAATCAGTTTCAGAAATCGAGTTAATGAAACAAGCTGGTCACATCATAAATGATGCAGTACTCAAAGCCTTTCAAGAAGCTGAAATTGGTATGACTGAACTCGAAGTGCAAGAAACAGTTCACAAGGAGATTCGCCGTCAGGGAGCAACTCCGACATTCGCAGCTGTGCAATTCGGCGAGAACAGCGCACTGCCTCATGCTGCACCGGGAAATAGAGCGCTAAAGAAAGGCGATGTGGTGCTAATGGACTGTGGCTGTGAGCTAAATGGCTACAATACTGACATGACCCGAGTAGGTGTTGCAGGCACTCCAACGGAGGAGATCAAAGCGGTCTATTCAACAGTCCTTCGTGCCCAAGAAACAGCCATCGAGAAAGTTGTCGCTGGCATGACTTGTGGAACTGCTGATGGTATAGCTCGAAGAATCATTGATGATGCTGGATTTGGCGACTACTTCACACATAGACTCGGTCATGGTATTGGCCTTGAGGTTCATGAACAGCCATATGTGGTTCGTGGCAATTCTCAGGAACTGAAATCAGGAATGTGTCATAGTATTGAACCAGGAATATATCTCGAAGGGAAATTCGGTATCCGGATTGAAGACCTAGTGTGCATTCGCGATTACAAACCAGAACTGCTTACTTTCATGCCAAGAGATCTTATTCAGATTGGTCCTCAGTAGCATCTTCATCAGTGGTTGAGTCCTCACTTGATTTGGCAAGAATCTCATCCATCTTTTTACGATCTTCATCAGAAAGGTTTTGCATTGCTTCAGCTGACTGTCGCACTATCTGATTCATCATAACCGAATAGATTGCAGGGAGAGCAGCCGTTGTTTCTGTACGTTCCCTGAATTCCTTTTCAGCCAAGTCTCTTGATTCTTGAAGTGCCTCCTTGCTGACTTCACCTTCTCCCACTCCGGGGCAATCCTTACTGCTCAAATGATATTTCTCTCCATTGAACTCAAGTGGAAATGTTTGACAAGAGATTGGCCTGCTATATCGTATTTCACATCCATTTGCCTGCTCATTATAGAAAATGCAGGCACTGACCTCGGAATCTGCTTCCAAAGGTTTCCTGGCTGTTTCAAAATAGAAAGTATCTTCTTCTGATCCCGGCATATGGATTGTGATTCCCGGTAGAATGTTCATGATATATCCCTGAGTCATCCATCTATTGAGGTCCCCAATAGTGACCAAGACTTTAGGGCGGATGTGGCATGCTTTTGTTTCGCATTTTTGCTCTAAACACTTGAAGCTATACTTTGATTTCTCAGACATCCTCTTCACCTGATGGTGTAGTCAAGCGCTTCGTTTCCTTAATCTCTTTAACACTTTCGAAACGGGTTTTTCCCACTCCGATAGGTTTTTGTTCATCTGACAGGCGCTGAGTAGCATCTCAGAGTAGAATCTTCTTTGCCCTCGGAGTATTCAAAATGACTGAGTGGTATAGCAACGATCTTGACTACGTGATAGAACATCTTGAATCGTCACAAGAGGGCCTCTCAACCACAGAAGCAGAGAAGCGACTTGTGGAATATGGGCCCAATGAACTGGTTGAAACTGGTGGTATTAATCCAATCAAGATGTTTCTCCGACAGTTCATGGATCCCATGGTAATTATCCTTCTCATTGCAATAGTAATCTCAGTACTTACTACAATGCTTTCATCTGAGACTAATCACGAAGGTGGAATTATTGACGCAATTGTGATTTCCGCAATTGTGATTTTCAACGCGATATTCGGATTCGCGCAAGAATACAAGTCTGAGAAGGCGTTAGAAGCTCTGAAAGAGATGGCGGCACCAAAAGCACGGGTTATGCGAGATGGCCTTTGGACTGAACTTGAATCCAAAAAAATTGTACCCGGCGACCTTATTGGATTCGAAGCCGGCGACCTAATACCTGCTGATGGTCGGGTTTCTTATGCTGTGGGTTTGTCAGCTGATGAGGCTCCCCTTACTGGAGAATCTGTAGCGGTTCGAAAGATGCTGGATCCTATCTATCTCCGCAAGGCTGTTGTTGGAGACATGAAGAATATGGTATTCCAAGGAACTACCATAACAGCTGGAAAAGGTCAAGCCCTCGTGACTGCGACAGGAATGAAAACTCAGTTCGGGAAAATAGCTGAACTTGTTCAGGAGAGCGAGCAGAGCATGACTCCTCTCCAAGTCGACCTTGATGATCTTGGCAAGAAATTAGGGCTTTTGATTATCGCTCTCTGTATTATCGTCTTTGGAGCGGAGGTTTTTGAGCACTCCACTGCAACCATTATGGATGCATTGCTAGCCTCAATTGCCTTAGCGGTGTCTGCAATCCCTGAGGGACTGCCTGCAGTAGTGACAATCACACTTGCCATAGGTGTTCAAAGAATGGTGGCTAGAAATGCCATAGTTCGAAGACTTCCCTCCGTTGAAACCCTAGGATCAACAACAATCATCTGTTCTGATAAGACTGGAACCATCACAAAGAACGAAATGACTGCGACAACTTTGTTTGTGAACGGCATGACCATTTCTGTAAGTGGAGTAGGATATAATCGGAGAGGCGAATTCAGACGAGCAAGCGAGGACTATAGTGTGAGAGACGATCCTCATGTCTTGAAGCTGCTTGAGATAGGGCAACTCTGTAGTAACTCAATCCTGCAAACCAATCCAACTGGAAAGGATGATTGGAGTGTTGTTGGAGACCCAACCGAAGGTGCCATCCTTGTTCTTGCTGAAAAAGCAGGTCTCTCCTATGATGACACAATGTCACGAAACACCGAAGTCACTGAGATCTCATTCGATTCCGCAAGAAAGCGCATGACGTCGATCGTTCGGGACAAGAATGGAAGACTCGTTGCGAATGCAAAGGGGGCCCCTGAGATACTACTTCCTCTTTGTACTCATATCTATGAGAATAATGAAATTCGAGAATTGACGCAGAACGAGAAGGAGAACATAATCCAAATCAACGCTGGATTCGCAGAGAATGCGTTGAGAGTCTTAGCCTTTGCTTATCGCCCCTTGGAGCACGAAATTCCGGGTTGGGAGCCTGAGCAGGTTGAGCGTAATCTCATCTTTGTGGGTCTCATTGGCATGATTGATCCGCCTCGCAGTGAGGTGCGAAACGCGATGCAAATTTGCAAAATGGCCGGGATTCGCCCAATAATGATAACTGGCGACCATCATCTAACAGCCCGCGCGATTGCTAGAGATGTTGGACTAATTGACAATGATGGAGAAGTAATAACTGGAGCCGAACTTGATGAAATGACTCAAGAGGCGTTTCAGGATGCAGTGAATCGTTGTAATGTGTTTGCAAGAGTGGCCCCAGAACACAAGCTGCAGATCGTGAGTTTTCTGAGATCAAGTGGGCAAGTTGTCGCAATGACCGGGGATGGTGTCAATGATGCCCCTGCAATCAAGACTGCAGATGTTGGCGTTTCCATGGGTATTCGTGGAGCGGATGTTACAAAGGAGACCTCAGATGTCATCTTGACCGATGACAACTTTGCCACAATCGTGTCTGCAGTGGAAAAGGGTCGTGAGATATATTCAAACATAAGAAAGTTCGTGCGGTTCTTGCTAGCTGCAAACTTTGACGAGGTCTTTTTGATATTCACAGTCGTCATGTTGGGATTACCTCCACCCATTACAGCAATTCAGATACTCTGGCTCAACCTAGCAACTGACGGTTTTCCTGCATTGGCCCTTGGTGTTGATCCTCCGGAGTCTGGCGTGATGGATAGACCACCCAGAAAACCAGGCGCCAAGATGATGGACCGTGGAATGATATCTTTCATCCTTATCGCAGGTGCAGCGGCATTCTTGGCATCACTCATAATGTGGTTTTGGTCTCTTTGGGCATATGGGGGATGGATTCCCGGAATTACAGGTCCAGATGTCCTTTGGAACACTGACGTTTCACCAATAACTGGTCTCTCCTGGGCATACGTCCGTACTCACGGGCGAACTGCTGTCTTTGCGAGTGTAGTGTGTTTTGAACTCCTATTCGTGTGGAATTGTAGGAATGAATATCATCCGGTATGGAGGACTGATGTGAGAAAGTCAAAGGTTCTAGCGGCTGCAGTTATTCTATCCCTAGTTCTGACGCTGGTGACGATATACTTCCCGCCAGTAGCAGTTCTTTTTCAAACGGTTCCACTCAATCCGGAAGACTGGTTTATTGTCATTCTTAGCTGTATGCCTGCGCTACTGGTTCCTCCGCACCTAATCTTTGGATATTTCCGAAAGTCCAAAACAGACTAAGCTGGAAGGCGCTTATCAAGCCAGTTATAGAGGTCTCCAAGCACTTTGTCTTTCTCAGGTTCTTCGTGGAGCTGATGATAGAGGCCATCGTAAAGATACCAGGTCTTGTCAGCTGAGCTAAGGTTCTCAAAGAATTCCTTGCTTTTTTCAGGAACAACCAGGTTATCATCTCCAGCTTGTTGAAGCAGAACTGGCAGGACGATATCTTTTGCAGAGAGAAATGCATCTTTCGTCGCTCGCAATGCCTCGATACCAAAACGCGGTGTGACCATATTCACTCTTAGTGGATCAGTTTGAAGTCTCTTTACATTGTCAGGATTTCTGGATGCTTTTTCATACTCTACTCCAGTCACCACGTATCTCTTAACATTGAGAGCGGAGAGGATTTTTCCGACAAACTGCTTTCCAGCACCAATGCTCAGTTTTTGACTCACTGCTGGACACTCAAGTAACAGACCGTCGACTGTTCTAGGATACTTTACTACATACCGAATAGCATTCAACCCTCCAAGAGAAGCTCCAAAGATGTACGTTATTTTATTCAGATAAGTGTCCTTCACCTGCATTACTAGGTTCTCGATGTCTTCGATATACTCGTCAAAGTTCATAACATGTCCCTTTGTTCCAGAATAGTGCCCGAAGCCCCTCAGGTCTGGGGCAAACACTGCGAGTCCACGTTCTGCGAGAAATTCGCCAATGTTTCTCATATCTCCCCCATGACCTCCCAGTCCATGAAGGGCAAGGATGAGAGCTTTCGGTTTATCGTCATCCGGGCGCCAAAGCGCCATGAACATCCTTGTTCCATCATAGCCAATGTATTTAGTTTCCTTGTAAATCAAGTCACACACCGTTATCGTGTCTTACGTATAGACTTCTATTTAGTTTGCCCGTATTGAAAGGAAATGGACTGGTCCTGAAGGACCAGTCTCTACAAGCATTTAGAATCTGTTTGGTTTAGGTTTGTCGCCAGAATAGTCGTAGAAACCCATGCCCGATTTCCTACCAAGCCATCCCGCACGGACCATCTTTCGCAACAGGGTTGGAGCTCTGTATTTGCTGTCCTTGAATTCATCAACGAAATAATCTGAGATATGAAGCGCTGTATCGAGACCCACAAAGTCCAGTAGGGTCAGTGGTCCCATT
The DNA here is from genome assembly GCA_011364905.1 of Candidatus Thorarchaeota archaeon. Taxonomy (GTDB): domain Archaea; phylum Asgardarchaeota; class Thorarchaeia; order Thorarchaeales; family Thorarchaeaceae; genus SMTZ1-45. The sequence continues at coordinate 69,687 of RDNZ01000007.1, read as the reverse complement.
GGCCAGTTCAACCCTAAACGAACCGATGTATCCATGTCCTCCACGGTAGCTACTCCCTCCTGAATTGCGAATACAGCTTCCAGTAGCGTAGGAACAAGAATGCGATTAACAGCAAAACCTGGTGCTTCATTTACGAGCACCGTTTCTTTGCCGAGCTTCTTTGACACATCCACAATAATTTTCGCTGTTTCTTCATCAGTAGCTTGTCCCTTGATGATCTCAACAAGATTCATGACTGGGACTGGATTGAAGAAATGCATCCCAATGAACTTCCCAGGCCTCTTGGTCGCTGCTGCCATCTGTGTTATACTAATGCTTGAAGTATTGGAAGCTAGGATAGCATGATCGGGCGCTGCCGCATCAACTTCTTTCCAGACATCAATCTTCAGACTGACAATCTCTGGAACTGCTTCAATGACGAGGTCTGCATCCTTGACCGCTTCCTTCAAGTCTAGAATTCCTTCAATCCTCCCTAGGATCTCATCTATCTCCTTCTGGGTGATTCTACCTTTCTGAAGGCCTCTCTCTAGATTTTTCTTGATGGTTGCAATACCTTTGTCAACAAATTTCTGGTCGATGTCACGCATCTTGACTTCATAACCAGCTTGAGCACACACATGGGCAATACCATTTCCCATCAGACCTGCACCCAAAACTGCAATTTTCTTGATTTCCAATAATGTCCACCTCTGGTTAATCTGTTATCAGGTTCGCAGCTGCCTCTAAATATGTTTGACTGTTGATTGAACAAGGATGGTCTACTAAGAATAGATGTACCTGCTATTTTTTGCAGTATCTGAATGTGCAACACTTATCTCCACGCGCTATTGTTTCGTGTCTTGTAAATCCGATCCAATTCTGTACGGCTTCAGCTAGGAGACTATCATATTTGCAAAGTATTGGCCCTAGCTCTGGTTTTCCAGCTTCTCTGAGGATTTCAAAATAGAGACATCTCTGAATATCGAATCCAAAGCACCCCTCTTGTGTTTCAACCTCTTTGACTTGGAAGTATTCATTGTTGTTGTTGGTTTCATTCCCTTGACGAGTCCACTCAACAAAGGCGTGCCATGGATCGCTGGAAGCCTCAAGTTTCTCAACTTCTCTCTTGAAGTAATCTTGAAGCATTGCACGGTATATTGAAACCACAATGTCTTTGAGTTCTGAGAATGATGCTCTGACCTCGCACATCACATCGTCCATTGCCATCACGAATAATGAGTTGATTCCATGTCTCTTTGCGAGCGGATTTGGCATCATCTGCTCATAGTTGTTGTAGTGAATCTTGAATTGCCGCACGAAGAGCTTGTGCATCGCTGAACCACGGTCTTCGAACTGATTCGTTAATTCCTGTAGCGCCATATTTGAAAAATAGTCGATTAATTGTTGAGTCTGGTCATCAGGAGCCATTGTTCTTCACGTTTTTCGACTTAATACAATTTTGAGCCACCTGTGGACCCTGATATGCTTGTCTATGTGGTATACAGTAGTCACATATTGTGACTCCCTCTGGTGACCCTCAGAAGTGGCTTCGCTATATATACTAAATCTGAGTACTAATTCTTGTGAAATATCATGGCTCTAACAACTAACTCACGAACAACATCTGTGCTCAAGAACGATAAGGCAAAGGTCTCGACCTTTGCTGTAACTTATGCTTACCTGACCGTTACAAGGTGAACGATTTGGTGAATCCTGAACGGACAATATGCTGGATCTCTGCAGATCCTAGTGTGGCTGAGTTCTGGCCACAGTGTGGTCACAGAACTGGTCAGTTAGTCTCAGAAACAGCATATCCTGTGACCAACCTATAGAGAGTTGTGAAATGTCATGGCGCTAACGAATAGCAACTGTCCAATTGCGTTGGATAGGAAAGCAGTCATTCAGACAAGTGCCATTATTCATGCCCATGTCTATAGGAGGTAACAAGCTTGACCAAAAAGAGCAGATCGCAGACTGTATCGACGCGTGCTATCGCTGACATGTACTTTAGGAGGTAGAATCAATGGCCTCCCTGTGCAACCATTATAATTTTGGTCCCAAAAACCAACAAAATGATGGATTTAAGTGCGGAGTACAAAATAATGCTTCGAGAATAATGCTTATAATCAAACCATTTAATAATAATGGTGTGGCCCACAAACTATTTAACATGTGGGGTTAAGAAAAAAAAGCGTGATGATGACGATGACACTACCGAGAATCCTGTCAATGGACAAGCCCTGCTTGACCAAAGGTGACAAGACGATTTGTGTCCAGTCATTTGGAGCATTGTGTAATACTGGTCTAAGTATAGCCGACTAGAGCAATGCAATTTCACATCAGAGTCGAATCGGACAAATCTCCTATCTCCGAATCTCCCAATGTGGAGATTCAGCAGCGGTCCTCGTTTGTGTGATCCGGGGACCGTTGCTACTATAGGAAGTCAGAAAAACATGAAACACGAATCTCAACCCCAAAGCATGATGGCAATAACTACATGCCTAGGGCACTTCAGTTTCTTGTAGAGATCGCAACTAAAAACCGAGTGTTGAAAACTTATGAGTCGAATGAAATCCTTCCTCGGCTTGCCAGATGCCACTGAGAAAGTTCTACGACTGGCAAAAATCATGGCCATACTTGGACCACTAGCAAACATCACGTTTGTCTTGAGCAGTACATTCTATGTGATCTTCGTCGCTGAGGCACTGGGCGGTGGCCCTGGAATGTATCTTCAGGGCATGGGACTGGTTGGAACTCTGGTGGTTATCGAGATGGTTGTGCAAATATCTCTCGACTATCCAACCGGCGCAATTGGTGATTGGATTGGTCAACGATACATTATAGCCTCCTCAAACCTCTCCTTTGGTGTGGCTTTTCTCTTGCTCTCGTTTGTGACCGTTGATACACCGTACCTCTACCTTGTTCTAATCTACGGACTGCAGGGATTTGCTCAATCCCAGTCCAGTGGGGCCTGGGGTGCATGGTTTGACAACAACTACAGAGTTGCTATGCCTGGAGACACAGACCGGAAACAGTACGGTGTCTTCTGGGGCCGAATGGGTATGATCATGCAGGTCGTGGCAACAGCTGCTTTGATTCCTGGAAGCATTCTTGCAGTTGTCTTCTCAAGAGCCTGGGTCTTCCAATTCCAAGGTATTCTCGCCTTTTTCTTCGCCATGATTACGTTCAGACTAGTACGTGATTTCCCTGAGGTCGAGGAACAGAGAGCTCAGGAAGGTGGGCGTCCTGACATGGGCGAGTACTTCTCAATACTAAAGGGTGGTGTAAGCTATCTCTTTAGGAATTCCTTTGTCCGCTACATTGGCATTGGCAGCATGATAGCTGTAAGTAGTATAATGGTCTGGGGTAATCTCATTCTATTTCCAATGTATTACCTCTATCTGATAACAGATGTAGGAGTCGCGAGTTTCAGAACACTGCTATTCATCCCTGGCATTTTTTCGCAGGAGCGATCAGGTATCTGGTCTCGTAAATTCGAACCAAAAACCTGGATACCACGATTCCGTTTAATGCAGACATGCGGTTTCATCTTCTTCTGGGTCTTTGCTGCAATCATGCTTATCTTCCCACCAGCTGCAACCAGTACCGATACACTGATTCTGTACTGGCCTCTCACCAACATTCAACTCCTGAGTCTTCCTGTGGAGAACATTCTACCAATAGTGCTGATATTCACAACTTTTGTATCAACTAGTTTCTTTGGAGGGTTCGCAGAGGTTCTGACTCAGAGAGTCTTGATTGATGTCATACCAAACAGGATTCGCAACTCAATGTACTCTCTGTTTCCCACAATTGCCACTATATTCGCAATTCCACAGATTGCCCTATTTGGATGGCTAATCACAATCATCGGATTCCCACTAACTCTCGCAGCTTGCGGTGTCACATCCCTGATTGGGGTCCTCCTTATTGTTCAGGGCTTTCGACATGAACCTCCAGAGATTGAAGGAGAAACCTGGGCAAACGGTGATGTTGTTGTTCCCCCAGAACCAATCGAGACAATCGAAACCACTGGAATTGAGTTAATCGATGAAGAACTCCTCGATGAAATCGAGTCTGGAGGGACAGATGAGATTGCCGAGCGTATCCATCTGGATGATTAGAATTGTATGGAGGCTGCTTACGACAGCAGCCATTCCATTATTTTATCGCCCAACAAAAAGTTAATACTCAATGTTGTGAATTGGGCATTGGTGCTTATAATTGTCAGATAGACCACAGTTTTTAACCGTATCTTATTCAGGCTCAGGACTAGATACCATGAACTATGAGCGGAAAATGGTCCGTGAGAAGGATGTAAAGTTTGACGGAGAAGATGGCTCACTCGAGCTTACCGATATTCGTATTGTGTGGTACAAGAAACCATCAAAGAGGAGTGGGCTGAAAAAATGGGGCGCGCTTGCCGGTGCGGTAGCTGGAGCTGCACTTCTTGAGGGTGCTGGACGACAGATGGGTGGTGTCGGTCGAGCAGTTACTCGTTCCCTTGCAAGAGGAATCACTTATGCAGCTGTCGGAACCGCTATTTCGTCCTGGACCGCTGACTCGTACTATAACAAAGATCAGCACGGGAATACGGAAAGCATTGCTCTGCCTCTTCTAGCAATCAGCAATGCTACTCAGAGCGGAGATCGTCTCATTGTCGAGCTGAAATCCGGAGGAACAATGGAATTTCGCTTTAAGCAAAAGAAGGTCATTCCCTCAATCCTCGCTAATGTCAGCTCCGCGCAGAGTCAAGGCAAGTGTCCATATTGCGGAACGAATGCTGGAAATGTACCTACATGTCCCAATTGCGGTGGAGTTATTGAAGGCGGAAGTCCTGCTCAGGGCTCCAGTGGAGCTCAAGCTGGGGCTGGTGTTCCTGGTGGTCAAGCAGGCTTTTGCGGTAATTGTGGAACTCCCTATCCTCAAGGTGCTAGATTCTGCAATAAATGCGGACAGAAGCTTAACTAGTTAATGCTATCGAAGGGCTCATATTAGGGCCCTTCTGTTATCCCATTGTACTATCTGAAAAGATCCTCGCTCTTAGGTCGATTTATGTCTGTAGCTTTTTCGTTTCCCTTAGAGTATTCGTAACCTCTAACAACGACTACAGGTGTTCTCTCTCCAGCTTGTCCCATGAGCGGCTCTGCGAGTGATGCGATTTCGTCAATTTGGCAAACACTAGAGCGTTGCAGAATCCTACCATACAAGTCCCTCCTTCCTTTGTTATGCTTGTAGGCATTGATACCTGCGCATCCTATGGCTATATTAACCGAACCTTTTCTCCAGGGTCTCCCTTGAGTATCCGATATTATAACAGCTAGTTGTAATCCTGTTTTTTCAGAGAGTATTGAGAGGATTCTCTCAGCAGACCTATCCGGGTTTTCCGGAAGGAGAATGTATGCTCCTTCTGGAGCATTGGACTTATCTACACCACTGAAGTTGCAGACTAGTCCGAAATGGGTTTCTGTAATTAACACACCATCACTGTTTATGACCTCATTTGCTTCGCGGAGCGCGATTTCAACATGAATTGGGTCGAAGTTGTTCTTTTCAGCAATCTTCTCTGCCTGCTTTGAAACTTCGATCGCTGATGCGTGAACGATCCTATCTTCTGATTTGGAAACAATTTTAGAAGCAATGACCAGGACATCTCGATCCATTAATTCAAGTCCCGTTTCTCGAACTGCGTCAAGTATCATCTCCGGAATATTATCCTCCGGATTGACATCAGGAATCGAGTGTATTGCTATTGCATTGACTGGTTTGGGACTCATTTTCTTGCTCTAGACTGAGGTGCTATTCCTCCGGAAAAGGTTGTCCATTGGTCTCCGTTAATCTGTAAAAACGGGAATGTGAGTTCTAGTTTGCCCTACGAGTGAGATATTTCTCCGATTATATGACTTCAAAAGCGTTCTAAGTGCACAAAATCATAGAAAGAGGCATTTTGAAGGTATTAGTGACAGAAATCATTAATATATAGTAAAAGAAATCCGATTAGACAAGGCAGAAGACCGTTTCGTAGGTAAACCTGTCCGATTGCTCATTGATAAAATGTAGCAACATTTCCATAGTTCGGAGTGAATTACATTGTCCGGGAAAAAATCCAATTCAAATCCAGCTCCTACGGTAATCAAGGCCGAGTCAGGAGACATCAAGCAAGGTACAATTGCAAAATTCATGAGAAAACGTACCCAGCTTGTCGGTTTTGAAACAGGACTTAACAAACATACACAGTACGCAATCGAGTTCTTGGACAATGCCATTGATGCTCTTGAGAGTTGGTGGTGGAAAGCAAAGCGACACCCTCGTCTTCAAGATCAGCTAGATCCTGCTGTTATTGCTGAGGTTCGAGCTAAACTAGAAGAAGGGCAAATTGATTCTATTGCACTCAGCAAGCAGCTTGAACGAGATGTGCGAGCTGGCAAGGAAGTAGAGATACCTGCGAGACGCAAGGAAACCATCGATGAACGAATTACTGAGTTTCGAAAGTTCGTGGTGCCTTTGCGCACTCTCATATCTAAACGAGAACCTCTAGTGGTCATGGAGCTAAAAGAAGTTCAGATGCCTGACCTTGTTCCCATTGATGACGAAGAAGGCTTCAAGGTATACGAGTTCACCTGTTTCGATACTGGCGTAGGGATGGTTCCAAATGACTTGGAGAAATTTGGAATCTATCTAGCATCAAGTAAGTCTGAGAAACTGAGGCAAACGAGAGGCAGCCAAGGATTTGGTGCTCCATCAGCATTCAGTGATGCACAAAACACTACTGGAAAGCCCATTTTTACAATATCAAAACGATTCAATACTGATATGGCTACAGTAACCAACTTCTACACGACCACTGCAAACACCAAGGAACATGTTGGTGGACCAATAGACATGGACCTTCCTTTCAATCACGGAACCTACATCAGATTATACTATCTGAATATCCAATATCGACGAGGTTATGCTGATGTATATGCAGAGATGGCATCACTACTAAACTCTCATGTGACAATCATCTTTATTGATCCCTACGGTTTGGTTCACATTCATCCACGTAGGGTGAATACATTCCCAGAAGAACCCAAGTATGCTCAACCTCACCCCGCAAGTATTAGGATTGGTGAGTTTCAAGATCTGTTAAGGGAAACCAAGGAATCGGATCTACGAGGTTTTCTGACAAAAGCGTTCTGTCGTCTAAGTACCAATAAAGCTAGGACGATTATTGCCAATGCAAGTAAAGACCTTCGAAGAAGGCATCTTGATGATCTTAAAATGACAACACCAACAGACTCTCTGTCTAAGACAGAAGTTGAGCTACTCTATCGCTCCTTTTCAAGCGAGGACTATATAGCACCTCCCACTGATACTGTTGTGCCAGTTGGAGAAGAGATATTCGAACAAACAATTAAGATGGCATACAAGCCAGACTTTGTAGCCGCAGTGACACGAAAGCCCACCTCAGGAAAAGGTCTATCGTTTGCCATTGAGGTTTGTATTGCTTATGGCGGTGAGATCAAATCTGCATCATCTGCGCCAATGGTCCTTTGGCGATTTGTGAATCGGGTTCCAAAACTCAGAGACAATAGCGACTGCGCCACTTGGAAGGCTACGGCACTAGTGAACTGGAAGAACTACAAATTGCAGACCTTTGATAATGGAATTCCGCGAGGACCTGTAATGGTGTTTATTCACGTCGCAGGAGCCTATGTGCATGTCATGTTTAAGGGGCAGAGTAAACAAGCCCTCGCAGAAGACGAGGTGCTTCTAAGAGAGATCAAACTCGCCCTCGAGGATGCTGGACGAAAATTCAGGCGATTCATTACCAGGCGTGAAACAGCACGAAGGAAGGCCAAGCGCGCAGGCATTCTTGCGATGTATGCTGATCAGTTTGCACAGAGCTTGGTGACTATTGCCAATGATGGTAAGAAGAAGCCTCTTTTTGATGCTGAAACAATTGCGAGTAAGCTACGAGATTCGATAACCGGGTTTGAAACAGTTGAGGACCAAGAGGAAACTGAAACTGATGCACTCGGGACTGACCTTATCGCCGACATTCCATTAGATAATGGGGAAGATACCTCCGAAGAAGGTGAGCTTGATTGAGTCGTAAGAAAAAGAAAGACAAACAGGACACGGTTCAAGCAACTCTTAGTGACGTTGTTGAAGAACAAAAAACGAAGAAGAAATCGGCAAGAAAGAGCTCCAAAAGCCCTTCTAAGAAAGCAACTAAGTCCAAGAGTCAAAAGAAGCCATCGAAAAAACCAGCTGTGAAGAAACAGACTTCGAAAAAGCCAGCTGATAAGAAACAAACTCAGAAAAAGAAGGCTGGTTCAAAAAAGCCATCGAAAAAGCCAGCTGATAAGAAACAAACTCAGAAAAAGAAGGCTGGTTCAAAGAAGAAAGAGTCCCCTGCAAAGAAAAAGGCAAAACCTGCACTTCCAGAAAGCTCCTTCAGTCTGACTCAGCTCCCTGGTGTAGGATCTAAACTGGAAGAGAGGCTGATTGATGCAAAGTATGAAACCGTTGAACAGATCTCACGTTCACGGCCTGCTTCTCTTTCAAAGAAGGTTGAAGGTCTCAGTCTGTCTGGAGCTAAGAAACTAGTAGATACTGCAAAAGAGATGGTCAAAAGACACGAAAAAGCCACTACGCCTGTGGATGAACTTGAAACACAGGTAAGTGGTGAGGAGGAGGCAATCTCACCTCCAAAACTATCTCTGACCGACGTTCCCGGCTTGGGTTCGAAACTCGCCCTCTCATTAGAGCGGGCTGGTTATGATTCTGTGGCTCGATTGGCGAGAGCTTCCCCTGAAAATGTCGCAAAGAAAGTGGGGGGTTTGAGTACAGCAAAAGCAACATCATTTGTGAGAGCCGCAAAGGGATTGATTCGCGAACAAGAATTAGCTGAGTTAGTCGGAGAGCCAGAAACTGTGGTTTCAGCCAAGGTTCTGCCTGAGGAAAAAACCCCTCAGGTTATTGAAGAACCAGCAAAAGAAGAAGAAGAACCAGAAAAGAAGCCCCAAAAAAGAAAGGAGCGCAAGCGAGCTCAGCCAAAAAAGAAATCGCCTCCTGCAAGAAAACCCACGAAGATGCCTATAAGGCCACCCAAGAAGAAACCCAAACCAGTGAGAAAAGATTCAGGTTTACATGTGCCAAAAGCTGTCGAAAGTTTGGCAATCGAATTGAAAGAGAACTGGGCGAATGCGGAACAAAAAATTCAGGATAGAAATGAATCAGATGAGGAAGCAAAACCAATTCTTGAAACTGTTGAAGTTGTTAGTCTAACAGCGGATGAAACAACCGAGAGAATAGTTGACACTGCATTAGATATTCTCAATGAAACCATGATGAGTGGCAGACCAGCTTTCGACATACCGAGTAGGTCTGGTGACAACATCGTCTGGGATGAGGTTCGTGATCTTTTGCTCTTAGGAATGCGTACAATTTCTCGCCCCTATCACTCACTGGCATCTGTTGTTGATGCAACAAGAACTGCTCGTGTCATGGAGATAGTATTCAACTTGCTGAAGTTGCACCTTCACGCAACCAAAAGAGAGGTCTACTACAGTGATGTCAATCTCTTTAGAGAGCAGAAGTACAGTGACAAGATCATTGAAGATGTTGCTTCGATGATTCAAACGACACGAGATAGCATTCATGTTGTTGCGTCAGCCAGAGGTTCAGCAATGGGTCGTGTGACAATTCGAGATGGTGGTGACCTCATCGACCTTACCAAAATGGGAACTGGTGGGTGGGCCGTTACTCCCTTCTTAGACCAGCTTGAGATTGTCGAGAGTGATGCGGAGTTCATTATTCTATCTGAGAAAGATGCTGCAGTCATGCGACTTGCAGAAGCAAAGTACTGGAACCGGCAACCTTGCATCGTAATAACCGGGAAAGGCTCGGGAGACATTGCTACAAGAGCCTTCCTAAAGATGCTGGTCAAAGAGTTGGAGATTCCTGCATTTGCGCTTGTTGATTCCGACCCATATGGACACTACATATACTCTGTGTTCCTTCGAGGCAGTAAGAGGCTTAGTTATGAGTCGCCCTTCATCGCTACACCAGAATTGAAACTCTTAGGAGTATTAAGTCGTGACCTGGATGAATACAAGATTCCAAAAGCTGTTCGAATCCCAATGCAGCCCAATGACATCAAGCGAGTAAAAGACATGTTAAAGGAACCATTTGTAAAGCGTAACAAGCCTTGGGTGAATGACTTAGAGTTGATGCTGAAACTGAAAGAGAAAGCTGAGATCCAAGCATTTGCTAGTCACAGCTTTGAGTATCTAACAGACGAATATCTCCCGCGAAAGCTCGAAACTGGCGATTGGATCTAGTTATGTCACTCTTGTCCTACAAGTGAGCCCTTATTACCTCTAAGGGGCAGTATCAATAACTATTGTAAACTTAGGGGACTTTTGCTGTGATATCGAAAGTTGGAACTGAAGTGATTGATAGCCATGCCCATTTCTTCACTTATGACACAATTAAGAGATGGCTAAATAGTGGTCACTCAATGGAGCGAATGCAAAACAGGGTCTCATTTCAGACCGACATGCCAGGACTGACGATCCCTGATGAGAGTTGGGATGCTGGTCAGATGTGGATAGATGAACTGGATAAATATGGTATAACTGCAATTGGTATGATGATTGGTGAGGAAGTCTGGGATGAGTTTAATGAAACTCGGAAGCGATTTCCCGGTCGATTTATGGGCTATGCGAATATTGATCCTGCTCAAGAGAACGCTGCTGACTTGGTGAAAAGAGCAGGAAAGGATGGCTTTCAGGGTATCAAGTTGTATCCTAGTTCTGGTAGTATGCATATGTATGATGAACGAGTATATCCCATCTATGAGGAAGCTAAGAAGCAGAAACTACTAGTGATCCTCCACTTCGGTATAACTATTGGTGACCAGGCGAATCTTAGATATGGAAATCCTCTCGATATCCAAAAACCTGCTCAGGATTTTCCCGAGCTGAATTTTATGATTGCTCATTTTGGAGCGGGATTTTTCCGCGAAGTGTTGATGCTCATGTATCAGATTCCCAATGTGGTTATGGACACAAGTGGAAGTAACATGTGGATGAAATACCAGGATACTGAACTAACTATTACCAGAATCTTTGAACATGCATTAAGAGCAGGAGCATCTTGCAGAGTGGTTTTTGGTACAGATTCTTCATTCTTCCCACGCGGATTTAGATACAACATATTGGAAGAGCAGTATAATGCTGTTCAGTCATTGTTACCTCGATTTAATTATACGCAAGAAGATGTGGATCTTATCTTTCGAGATAATATCCTGAGACTCACTGGGTTCAAACCAAAGAAAGATTGAAGGCACTAAGCCTTCCGAATCTTCTTCTCAAGGCCTCGGAGTCTTTTACTATCCTCGCCTTCTCGATACTTGGCAGCGGCTTCCTGGTACTTTGACAGTGCATCCCTTGAACTTCCGTCTTTGGCCAACTGGTCTCCCTGGGACTCGAGGTCTTTCCCCCACTCTACATAGGCTTCCCGAGCTTTCTCTGAACATCGAGCACGCTTCTTTTCATCAGTGCTGAACATGTAGAGCTCCCGAGCTTTTCTGAACTGCACAATAGCCCATTCATATTCATTCACTTTCATATGGTTCTCGCCCTGATCAAAGTGAAACTTTGCCATCTCATCATAGCCAATATCTACTCTCTTTACGCTTTCAGCAACACCCTTTTCGTTTCCGGCTTGCTCGAACAGCATCTTTGCAATCTCAAAGGATTCGATTGCTTTCTCATGCTCATTCTCCTGAAGGTACTGTTCGCCTCGCTCAAGTCGCGCTTTCCCCATGGCCTCAAAAACATAAGGCGGATACTCAAAATCGTCTGATGAAAGTGCGACCCCGCAGTTCGGGCAAACAGGTGTTTCAAGCTCCTGAAGTGGTCCCTTAAGACCAACTCTTGAGGGTTTCCCGACTACAACATCGATGAACGACGTTGTTGTAGTTCCTCTCCCTTCAGGGAACAGATGCTCAACAGCTTCTCTTGTTTCTTCTTGAATCTCTTTTGGTGCTCCTTCAGGGAACAGATGCTCAAGTGCCTCTTCAGTTGTGATTGGAACCTCTTCATCAAAGACTCTAGGTGGTTCAACCTCTTTGAAGGGCATTCCCACTTTGATTCCTTCCACTCCCTCTTCCCATGATAGGTCGGTACTTCTTCCTTCTGGTACTGCTGGGTCTCCAATTGGCAATAGTGGGGGACCATCTGACGCAGAGGTGCTTGGTCCTTCTGTGGCACTTCCGGAAGGCTCTCCTGCATGAGCCTCGACGATTTTGTCAACGAGGGTTATGTCATCTTCAGTTAGTTGCCCTTCGGGTGTTGGTAATGGTGAATCATCCCAGCTCATGTCTTCCTCTATCGGTGGCAAGACCTCCGGTTCAGTAGCTTGCGAAGTCGATTCGGAAGGTATCTCATCCAAGACAGACTCTTCAAGGCTTGGAAGTTCGTCAGATTCATCTGAAATCTCTGAATCTTCAAGTGTAGGTTCTTGCGGGGCTATTGGCAAATCTTCGGGCACTTTGTTTCCACAACCTATACAGAATGTCGATCCCTTTCTGATGTGTTTTCCACAATTTGGACAAATCACTTGGTCCTGCATTGACAGACATTCCTATAGTTAGACAGCGGCGTAACTGCATCTAACAAATTCGAAAGTTCACATATGAATCGATTTCGTACAAAATCGTCATATCGCATCTCGATTGTCATACTGCGTACAAAGCAACATAGGTCGCCCATGAGATAATCACTGCTATCAATACGCCTGCAATTGACTGTAACAGTGTATGCTGTTTCAGTTTGACCCTAGAGTAAATGACCAATGCCCAAACAGCGATGACACTGAGAGCAATAGGACCATAGACATAGATTAGAGCTGCACCAGGGCCACCTATCCCTGCTCCATGGACTGATATCTTCCATCTCAAGCTGACCAACAGTACACCAAACGTTACAGAGAAGTATGCTGCAGCAAGAGTACTCATGATATGACATTTGAAATATCCATAGACGACAAAAGCTAAGACATCGCACATCATCGAAAACACAAAGAACTTTGTCCGGCTTTCTCTGTTAGACACATCGAGATCTACATTTCCTCTCCACGCCTCTAAGACTATTGGAGCAATGGGGAGAATGACCATTATGAGTAGGCAGATCAACACAGATTGAAGAGGACTAAGATACGGTCCGAGACCTATTGGTGAAGTAAGTGAAAAGATAATACCAACATAGAGATTGATTAGCGGAGCCGGAGTAAGTCTTGAAATTGCTCTAGAAAAAGTAACTCTCGCTCCTGCCAATTCTAGCAACTCATCGTGGTATTTCACTAGTTTCACCATCATGGTTTGGAATATTGTAAGTTCGTTTTCAGTCCCTACTTTGAGTTCGAAGAATGACGTTCCAGTGTGTTTCAAATAGTTTTGGTAGTCGTATCCAGATAGGGTAATCAGGAAGCGTTTCTCTTTTTATGAAATCAAGTGAAATAGTTTCACTCCTAGCTCTTGGCTATATGACAACAAGCTTTTTCTTTGTCCATTTAACACCTTTGAGATACCAGAACACCCAGAAACTGCTATGGATGTGTACAAAAACATGCCAGCAATGCCAAAGCGTGAGATATTCGAGAGGATTATTCAAAATATAACAAGCAAGTTTCCCGATGTATATGCCGCTCTTTTCATTAGTCCAGAAGGATTTCCAATCAACACATGGGGTGTGACTCTTGAGAGGGCTGAAGAAATCTCGGCTCTTCTAAGCGCACTGATTGGTAAGACATGGGAGATTGTTCGGGGTGTTAAAGAAGGCGGCGAGCTGGCTTTCATTCAGATTCAGACAAACATGGGTGGAATTCGAATCGCTCCCCAAGAGGAATTCATTTTAGTCACACTAACGCGCGGCTAGAACGCTTTCGATCCTTGTTACCATTGGTCTTATGATTGAAATATTCCAGAGTTCTTTCTGTAGGAAGAGTCAAGTTCTTTAGAGAAGTTATAGACTCATCACTCGGTCTGTTCACTAGTGCTATTTTTATACTCAGTGAATCGACATTATCACGTCTACATGCTCAACAAAGTCTGAGGATAGATGTTGGGTGATATAGGGAGGTCTTCTACTTGTCACCAAAAAAGGAAGCAGATGAAGAAAAAGACGAAGAGGAAATGGACTACGAGGAGTTCGATGCGAATGATCAGGAAACCCTTGAAACTTCTGGCGAAGATGCTGGAGTGTCAGGGATTGAAGTGACCGATCTCCCTGGAGTCGGTCCAGCTATTGGAAAACGATTAGCCGAATCGGGCTATAAGAATGTAGAAGCAATTGCTGTTGCATCCCCTGGAGAACTAGCAGCAGCTGGTTCAATTGGAGAGACAACGGCCACAAAGATCATCAAAGCGGCTCGAGAGATGCTAGACATTGGATTCGAGACTGCCGATTTACTTTTGGAAAGGCGTAAAACAGCTGGTCGTATCTCCACAGGTTCCAAGGCTTTGGATGAGCTTTTTGCAGGAGGCCTTGAAACTCAATCCATCACAGAGATGTACGGATCTTTCAGGTCGGGAAAAACTCAGATTGCACATCAATTGGCTGTGATGGTACAGCGTTCCCCAGAAGAGGGGGGTCTTGGCGCAAAAGCAATCTATGTGGATACCGAAGGGACTTTCCGGCCTGAGCGCTTAGTTGACATGGCAGAGGCCTATGGGATGGACCCAGCCAAAGTTCTGAAGAATGTCGTGTGGGCTCGCGCGTACAACTCGGACCATCAAATCCTTTTGTGCGATCAAGCCATGGAAATGGCAACTGACCAGAATGCCAGACTATTGGTTGTTGACTCCGTGACGAGTCACTTTAGAGCGGAATATACTGGTAGAGGTACCCTGGCAGCAAGACAACAGAAATTAAACAAGCATCTCCACCATCTCCAGAGAGGTGCGGAGATCAACAATATGGCGGTGTATATCACCAATCAAGTCATGTCCCGGCCGGATGCATTCTTTGGAGACCCAACAGCTCCTGTAGGTGGTCATGTCCTTGCACATGTGCCACAGACCCGTTGTTATCTCAGAAAATCAAAAGGTGAACGAAGAATCTGCCGGCTAGTAGATTCTCCCAACCTTCCCGAGGGTGAAGCAGTTTTCACTGTTGTTAAGGATGGCATACGTGACGTCTAAAATTCATTTTTGCAGAAACTGATGGTCTCGCAAAGACCATCTTTCTTCTCTATTTGAAAGTTGCCGATTCTATAATGCTCAAGACTGACTTTTCCCAACTATCAAGTCTATCTGGGCTGGTCGGGTAGTTACTGTAAGCTTTGTTCATCTTTTTCATGAGCCCTGCTGCCTTCTGCAACTTCATTAGAAGAGATATTCTGCCTGCTCCTCTTTTTACTCTCTTCATTTTTTCAACAATGCTGAGAGAAATCCCATCACCACGGTTTGCAGCCATCAAGTCTTCAGCTTCGAGTAGTCTTCTTTCAAAACCGAAGTTCATGTCTTCATCTGATACTGCTTGGAGGAGTCTTTTGAAGACCTCAAGAGATGCTAGTCTGCGTCCGAAGTTAGGAAGGTATCGCATGTTATATGACCATAAACCCGCCGCTGAAAGATCTCGTTTTGCAATTGCTCCTCTCACAACTTCACCAAGGATGATTCCTGCTCTCATGCCTGCTCCAATGCCTCCACCATGGATTGGATTGACTTGCAGTGCGGCGTCTCCAACGAATGCAATACCATCTCCAACAAGACTCTTGAGGGGTCTCCTGACTGGCACTGCACCTCCCTTTCCATCTATTACCTTGCTGCCGAACAGCAACGGGTATTGCTCCTTGAACTTAAAGCAGTGTGATTTTGGTGAGCCGCGTCCTTCACCGCCTGTTATGCCTACACCTACATTGACCTCTTGAACCCCCTTGGGGAAAATCCATGCGTAGCCCTTTGGTGCTATTTCTCCACCAAGGAAAACACGAGCAACCTCGGGTTCAGCCAAAGGCATCTTCAGCTTCAGAATCTCTCTATAACAGAGGGCAACGTCCTCTTTGTCAATGTTGTTTTCAATGAGAGGGCTTTCCAACTTGTTTCTTATAACTGCTGCAAATCCGCTTGCATCAACGACTATCTTGCTACTAACAACGACAGTTTCCGCAGATTCGAGGTCTTTGTATTCAACACCTATGACACGGTCCGAATTCACCACAGGTTCGGCTACATGGATATTGGGCAGGAATTTGACACCTGCATCGATAGCATCCTTTAGTAGCCTTTGCCCCCAAATGAGCCTGTTCACAGTCCAACCGTCAAACTCAGTCCATCCTCTGACCTGTAATTCGTTCTTTCTGTTTGGAGGATAGACATCTGCGCCTAAAATGGCTGACGATATTTCATCACCCTCAGGGTAGTCTATTCCTGTTGCCTCAAAGTGTGTTTTACTAACCTCGTCGCCGCATACTTTCTGCCCGACTTCTTCCTGAGGCTTTCTATCCAAAAGCAGTGTCTTCAGTCCAAGTTCAGCACATCTTCTAGCTGTGACACATCCTGCTGATCCTGCACCAACGATAACAACATCTGATTTCTTCAAAGTCTCTCGACTCCATAAACTAGCTCTGGAATTTAAATACCTGCATAACACAAAAGTCTGAAACAAGGCATAACTATTATCTACAACGAACGAAGGTCTCACTCTATGAACTCCTCTCAAAGCTTGGTCGTCGTCGGACTGCAGTGGGGCGACGAAGGCAAAGGCAAGATAGTCGATGTACTTTCAGAGGACTTTGACATTGTAGTTAGATTTCAAGGTGGCAGTAACGCAGGGCATACTGTGAAAATAGGCGAGAAGGTACACAAGTTTAGAATTATGCCCACTGGCGCTATACGCAAAAAAAGTGTAGTGATTGGAAATGGTGTTGTGGTTGATCCCATCATTCTCTTAGATGAGATTAACGCCTTGAGGAAGGCCGGAATCGAGGTTAACCTGCTAATCAGTGACCGAGCGCATCTCATCACACCGTATCACATTCAGATTGATGGCCTTAATGAGTTATCTAAAGGAGGAAAGATGATCGGTACCACGAGGAGAGGAATTGGTCCTACATACTCTGACAAGGTGTCTCGTGTCGGTGTTCGATTTTGCGATTTCAGAAACCATTCAGGTGATCAATGGTCATCTCTTGAAGCTTCATCGAGGTCTATTATTGAGGCAGTTCATCATGCAGATGTGGATACACAAAATGGTCCTTCATTGGAGTCTTTTACCTCTGCTGTCAAGAGCCTTTTGCCCTATGTTGGAGACAGTGGCGTCTTCTTGGAGAAGGAGATGAGTGCAGGAAAACGTGTCCTATTTGAAGGAGCTCAAGGTACTCTACTTGATATTGACCATGGGACCTATCCTTTTGTCACAAGTTCTAATTGTATTTCTGCCGCTGCATCAATCGGAACTGGAGTTCCATTCTCGAAACTCGAGTCTGTGTTAGGTATCTGCAAGGCGTATCTGACTAGAGTCGGAACCGGCCCTTTTCCAACAGAGGTTGAAGGAAGCGTTGGTCTAAGAATTCGCGATAAAGGCAGAGAGTATGGCACAGTAACAGGTCGGCCTCGAAGATGCGGGTGGTTGGATATTGTTGCGTTGCGGTATGCGGTCAGGCTCAATGGTGGCAAGTTTCTGGCAGTTACAAAAGCTGATGCTCTGACGGGAATCAATCCCTTGAAAGTCTGTGTCGCCTACGATGTAGACGGCGAAGAAACCACGAATTTCCCTGCCGATGCTACCACTCTGTCAAACGTAGTTCCTATCTATGAAGAGTTAGAAGGGTGGACACTTGATGACCTATCTCTATCAGAATTAGAGTCGTTGCACGATTTGCCGGTCCAACTGAAAAGATACCTTGCGTTTATTGAAAAATTAACGAACACACAGGTGAAACTGGTTTCAATCGGCCCGGATAGGGCAGATACAATCATTGTTTCTTGAATCAGCGCCTCAGACATGTCTTCTTTCAATCATCACAATTGAGATGACTATGGCTCCTGCTACAATGAGTAACAAAGGAGGTGCATAGTTGAGGAATATACCAAAGTATTGAACAATTCTTGCTGGATCTAGTGCAATGATTGTGAGGTGTCCCCAAACGAGAAGAAATCCGTAGATTGCGAAAATTGGGTAGAGTATTGGTCCGCCTGTTATCACAAGGAGAACAATTAGAACTGCCAATCGACTTTTTGTGGGGTCAAACAGCGGAACCTGAATAGTTTCCTGATCACTGATTCTAAAGTAGTAAAGAATTAACACGGTGGGTAGATGCATTCTAATAAGCTCCAGAATTTGAATGCCTTGTTGCACAGTGAGGAGTACGAATGTGTGAGCAAGCATGTATCCCAGGACCAGAGCATTGAGGATTGGTAGTGACGGAGTAAAAAGCTGAAGACTCTCAATAATCCCTACTAGGACGGAGAAGTTAACTAAGAAGAGAAAAAGATGCCCAATTAATCCTTCTAAATATTTGGTTGTCGAAACCATTCATATCCTTCCTAGTGTCCCTCTCAGACTCCTAGCTTGAATGGTTTTGGTGGTTGATCCCCTGATGTTGAATCAAGTGGACCAGTTTCTGCTTGTTTGGCAATTGCTTTCTGCACCAATTCTGTGAAGAGAATGTTGACATTCTCTCCGGTCTTGGCTGAAGTTTCGTAATGTACTACATCCAACCACTGGGTGACCATCTTGCCTGCTTCTGGAGGAACAAGTCTGTCCTCACGATCTATCTTATTGGCTACGACCGCGACCACAGCATTGGGACACACAGTGATAAACTTGGTGAACCATTCACCTATATCCAAGAACGTTTGAGGCCGTGTTACATCATATACAATGATTGCCATTGATGCGCCAGCCATGTACCTGCGTCGCAGTTCGTTGTATGTGGGCTGCCCTGCAAGATCCCAAAGAACAACTCGTGCAGTTACAGTACTTCCACTTGGCAAAACAGTATTCACAGTCTTCAGGGCGAATGTGGTGCCAATTGTTGCAATGTACCGCTCGCTGAAACTATCTTCCGTGTACCTCTTAATACAGCTAGTCTTGCCAACAGCGCCATTTCCCAGCGCAACCAGCTTAAACATGTGACTAGCATCATCCATCGACATGGTACTACGTCCTAGATTTCACTGCCAAGTATCTTTGCCGGCTTTTTGGTTAATAATAGTTCTGAGTATATCCTCGTAATATCCAAAATTTCATAGTACTCACAATCTCATTCTGGGTTCGTCATAGCAAGGATTATAGTGGGCATTTTCCATATTCGGATGAAATGTCGACTGTTGGTGAATACTATGGCAGAGCAATTCCTTAGCCGTTTGATGAAGATTGAAGAAAGCATCAACCAACTTGGTGAAACTCTCAAACGAATGATCACCATTCTAGGAACAGTCACCGAGATCAAATCTGAGGTACGAACTGCTAAGGACGAGATTATTGCTGCTCTGGGTAATCAAGCTCAAGCCGCTCCAGCTCCTGATAATCAGGAAGACTTGGCAAACATGGTCGTGCAGGAGGTCGGGGCAATCCGCGTCTTCATTCAGCAGTCCATCGAGAACCTACGAAATGAGATGCTACAGATCATTCAGAATATGCCGGTTCCCGAACCCGTGCCAGTACAGGTAGCCCCCACACCTGCAAGATCCGCTCCGGCACCGGAACCTGCTCCTGCATCCAGACCTGAACCAACTCCGGCGCCTTCAGCTGCTCCCTCCTCGCTTTCAGCTGACCGATCACTGCAAATTGCAGGACATCTCGACTCCATAATTAAATCCCTAAAGATGGGTTGTGTAGCTGGAGATGTCCTAGATGCTTTGGCAGAATCAAAAGCTGCTATAATGAAAATTGTTCCAAGCGATCCCATTATGGTTCATATCGATAGGTGGGCTGGAATCGTTGGAGGTTATCAGAAACGCAAAGAGATGCAAGCGCGTGATATAATCCAACTGAAAAAAGAGATCAGAGCTGAAGCTTCAAAATACAAAATAGGTTAATCTTCGATTGCCGGCGCACCATCAGCGATTAGCTTCATTGTTGCCAGTACTCTGATTATGTCTGTTGACGCAACAAGTCCGATTATGTCGTTTCCTTCAATGACTGGCACATGACGTACTCCTGTCTGATTCATCAACGCGATGGTTTGACCAAGATCAGCTTCAGGTCCAATTGTTACAACAGGAGTTGTCATTATGTCTTTTACGCACAGAGAATGATAGGCTTTATCCGATAGAAGCTGAGCACCAATTACTTCGCGTCTTGTAATCATCCCAGCAAGAACATCTGCTTTTGTAACGAGCAGGCTGCCAACATCCTCTGCTGCCATCAATTTCGCGGCATCGACTACAAGAGTATCTGCATCAGCTGTGACAATAAATGATGTCATGAAGTCCCTTACTATCACGTTCACCTTCACCTCACCCGGAAAGGGTCACATCAAAGGACTCTTGCTCTCAGATAGTGCCTTCTCCAGAACAACCTCTGCAACTCGTGTAAATACATTGTTTACCTTGTCGCCAGTCTTCGCCGAAGTCTCAAAATACTCTGCCTGAAACCAATCACGCAGCATCATTCCGGGTTCTTGAGGGACCATCCTGTTCTCTGATAGATCCACTTTGTTTGCGCTAATGATAACCGGCGAATCTGGGCACACCTCTTTGAATGACTCAAACCAATTGTTCATTGCCATGAAAGTTTCCGGACGGGTTACATCGTAGACGATTACCGCCCCAGAGGCTCCTTTCATGAACTGCCTGCGGAGTTCTCTATAGGTTGATTGTCCGCCCATGTCCCATATATTCAAACGAACTGTCCGAACGTTGCCCTCACCATCGGTCACATCGATATCTTTTGTTGCGAATGTTGTTCCGATGGTCTGCTTATACTCCTCATCAAAGACATTCTCAGTGTATCTCCTCACGAGCGATGTTTTGCCTACGGCTGCCTCTCCTAACAAAACTATTCTAAACTTGTATCCTTCAAATCCGTCGTCGGATGCAGCAGCTGTGGTGTCATTGCTCTGAGCCATACAGGAGCACCTTGGGTTATCACTTACCGGACTTACTCTGACAGTTCACAGGTTTTGTCTTATATCTTTTCTTCGGAGATTCTCAAACCTTCAGTATGTTATTTTACATGAGCCAATCAATCTCTCTCGGGAAGAATATCTCAAATGCAACAATAGGATATCCGATACCAAAGTTTGAAAGTATCACGGGAGAAATCTCTCCAAAGATGCCCCATGTCTTTCCATCGATTTTGATACATCCAGACCTACCTTCAATGAAATCTGTATTCTTCTCTGATTCGAATTTGAAACGCTCGCCCAATCCCAAATTCCGCAATAGGAATCCTATCTCGGACATGAGTTTAGTAATATTCACCTTAACATCACTCTCTAAGCCACACACTGATGGGACTTGGTCCACGCATGTTTCCTTGGTCTCATCAGGAATCACAATGTCTCCCACCTCGAAAACTTTCTGTGGATAGTCAGCATGTTGATTCTGTGATGTGAAATCAAGAAGAATTGGCAGGAGCGAATTCCGAAGAACAGAGTAGCTCAGACTTTTCGGATTTCCTGTGGTAATCATGAGTCGGTTCCGAAGCATTTTGTCATTCAAGAGTTCCGGAGATGTCATAATGTAGTTCATGACTTCATTATACTCCATTCCCACCATTAGATCTCTTAGCTTGTTTTTAACCCGAGTCACCGGATTTGTCTTGCCCGCCGTCATTGTTTGAGGCATTGCTGGTTTCAAGTTATCGAATCCATATCCGATAGCAACATCCTCGATAATATCCACTGGATGAAGAATGTCCATTCGTACTTGTGGAATTAGGATTTGGACTTGTTTGGACCTCAGCATTTTTGTTCCGTAACCCATCCTCTCTAAAGCTTGGATAATCTCAGTTCCTGTCAAATCAAGCCCAATCATGCGATTGATCTCTCTGATATCTAGTTTCATTCCTTCAGGCTTGAAGTTAGGGGTCTCTTCAGTTGAACCGTCAGGGTACACAACATTGACCGACTCGATCTTTCCTCCTCTTTCTGCAAGAGACGCAGTGATGATGTTCAATGCTTGGTCAACAGTCGGTAAATGAGTCCCGGTGACTTCGATGAAAAGATTCTTTGTTTCAGTGGTCATTCTGCCTAAGTTATTACTATTGATAATAGGTGGTAGACTTAGCACCTGGTTTTTGGAGTCAATTAGTAGAGGCCACTTACTGTGATTCTGCAATATTGGTCCAAACTCAACTCCTTTTTCGTGAACAGCTAGGATTGTTGGACCATCCATCTCCTTCTCATAGCCAAGAGGTATGAATTTTATCTTCTCCGGTTTTTGTGGCTTATAGATTACTGGGAACTGAATGTCATCATAGACATAGAGACCAATACTAGCTTTGTTTCTGTTTCTTCCATGTGTGGAAGTCAGAGCATCTTGCAGATGCATATACTCCTTGATTAGTTCATCATCTGAAGGAACTCCCTTAATGATTGAGCAGCAAATGAATGGTCTTATTTTGCTGAGACCTGGCTTGACGATGACTTGCTTTCCGGATTTTCGGACTGGATACTTCCAGAGACCAGAGTCTATTCTTAGGAATGACCTAACCGCCCTTGCAATGCCTTCAGTCGAGAGCATATCTTGGCGGTCTGGATTCACTTCTATCTCCACAATGTTCCCCTCAAGCTTCTCTATCTCCGCCTTGATTAGAAAGAGTGTGTCTTCCAGTTGTCGATGGGTTAGTTTCTTGCCGATCAATGATAGGAGATCGTCTATCCTACATTCTACAATCATCGTTATCACCTACCTGACGAAGTGGCTCCTCCTAAGCCAATTCAAATCTCTTGAGAAGAGGTCTCTAATGTCATTGATACCCATAGCTGCCATGTAGAGCCTCCCTGAACCGATTCCCCATGCGAGGACCGTATCTTCTATTCCAAGCGGCAGGGTGACCTCTGGTCGAAAAATCCCGGAACCACCAAGCTCAATCCATCCAAGCTTCTCATGTTTTCCGAAAGTTTCAACACTTGGCTCAGTGAAAGGAAACTGCCCAGGTTTGAATTTCAACTTCTTAATGCCTACAGCATTGCATATTGAAGTGAGGTATCCTAGGAGGTCTCTCAACGTCAGTCCTTTGTCCATGATGATTCCCTCACACTGGTCAAATTCCTGCCCATGTGTTGCACTGAGTGTTTCTGACCTGAAGTTTCGGTCTATGATGAACATCTTCTGAGGGCTTTCACGATGTTCATAGAGATACCTCATTGATACTGGGGTTGTATGAGGGCGCAGACAAAGTCTGGTTGCCACCTCTTCACTATATGGCCAGTCCCAGCCCTTAGAACCAGTGGTTCCTCCATTCTCATGTACTGCTTTCACAGCTTTGTAATATTTCCTGTCCCGAATGTGCCCGTGGTCGAATGGAGCTGCAACTCTGAATTGATCTTGGACTTCACGCGAAACATGATCTTGGGGAACAAAGAGTGTATCATGACCCCAGAATTCGGTTTCAACATAGGGACCAAACCATTCTGTGAAACCCAGTCCAATCATAATCTCTCTAAGCCAATCATTGAATTCCGCGTAAGGATGCTTCTTCCCGTAGTTTGCATAGGCTGGTACGATGTCTACATTATATGGTCTAAATGACTTGTTTCTCCAAGCGCCAGTGGTTAGAATCTCTGGAGTCAAATTTCCAATCCCTCCTGAATCCACGGCGAGTAGCTGCTCAACCTCTGCAACCTCAGATTCGATGATCTCCGTTTCGAATTTCTTGGTTATAACTTCCGACACTAGGTTCCTCTCTAGTGCCTGTCTAAGAGCATCTGACATTGACTTGGAAAGTGTGCCTTTTCCTGATGCAACTTGTTCCAACACATCCGATACATCAGATTCTGGTGCATCTACGAGAGAACGAAGCACTGTAGCATCGTCTTCTTTTAATATCTGGAGCCAGTGATTCTTCCTGGCCCAGTTCATCGCGATACCTTTTGTTTTATGGTCCATTCCAGATTGAGCAGAGGCATCATCAAAGCTGGCTACTCCTCCTAAACTCTTCACAGCATTAAAGAGACGCACCTCGGGAAGGCCTGTTTCGGCATACTCCTGCCCCTCCTCAGTTATTTTGTAGGACACGATCTCTCTTGAGATAATCTCTACAAGATTCCTACTTGCCAGTGAATTGAGAATTGAGATCACTCTTTCTTCTGCTTGGCCGAGGTTGTTTGCTAGCTGCGAGGTGGGTACACGCTGACCAATATTCATTAGTTCCCTAAGAATGGTTTTTTCTCCTTTTGTCAACTGCTCGCTCATTTGTTACTCAAAACTCCTAAGGTCTTTCGAATCAATCGCGAATGGTGCACCGCATATATTCTGTCTTGGCACAATGAATGACCCCTCATGGGGTATTTGTAAATTGGCGGTTATCCATCCGTCCTTCACCTTTCTAGAATTGGACTAAGAGCTCACCTTTTTAATGTGTCGCCATCGCTTTAGGGTCGCGGAAGTTCACAGCTACTACGGAATGTTAAAATATCCTCAATCGAGTCAACCAACTGGCAGGAATGGCTGCCTCTGATTTTTGATGAAATCAGTGAATAGCATAATAGAGATGGTGAAAACAATGTCCGTAGAAAGACATAGGCTCAAACGCAAGGTTGAACAGCTCAAAGCGTACAAGGGGCGCCATAGTTCTTTCACCACACTCTATATACCTCCTTCAAAGAATCTTACTGATGTGATTAACTTCGTCAAGACTGAACTTGCAGGCGCTGATAACATCAAGAGCAAAGCAAATAGAAAGAATGTTGCTGACAATCTAACTGCAATACTGAGCGAACTTACAAAAATGACCGGCATTCCCGAAAACGGATTGGTTTTCTTTTTTGGTATAGAAGAAGAGGGAGGCACTGGGAATGTAATACGAGAGCTCGTCGTTCCGCCCAGTCCGATATCCCAATTTGTCTACCTCTGTGGACGGGAATTTGTGACAGAAGAACTTGAAAACATGACGAAGCCTAAGAGTTTGGTCGTCATTGTTCTTCTTGAGGGTGGTAAGGTAACGATCGGATACCTCAGAGGAAAGCACATGGAACTGGTCCGCGATGAAGATTTTTACATAATTGGCAAGACCAGAGCTGGCGGCCAGAGTGCAAAACGATACCTTCGAATTCGCGAGGAAAAAATGATGGAGTTCTTCAAGCATGTAGGTCGCATTCTTGCAGATCTGCTACTTGACAATTTGGACGGCGTCGATGCAATAGTCTTGGGAGGAAACACAATTCGTTGTCAAGAATTCTTAGAAAAAGGGGACCTTGACTATCGAATCCGTGAGAAGATTGCCGAAACCATCATTCCTGTCAGCATCATCGATGAAACTGGTCTCTACCAAGCGATGAAAGAGGCTTCCCGAATCCTCCGTGAAACCGAGATTTATGTTGAACGTCAAACATGGGACCAATTTATGGAGGATCTGATGAAGGGTTTGAACACAGTGACATACGGC
The DNA here is from genome assembly GCA_011364905.1 of Candidatus Thorarchaeota archaeon. Classification (GTDB taxonomy): domain Archaea; phylum Asgardarchaeota; class Thorarchaeia; order Thorarchaeales; family Thorarchaeaceae; genus SMTZ1-45. The sequence goes on along the minus strand of RDNZ01000007.1, from coordinate 44,152 downwards.
AAGAATGAAGTCTTGGAGGCACTACGTCAGGGCCGTGTGGACACAGTAATGGTGTTAGAGGACATTGCAGATGAAATGGATGAACTCTACGACATGGTTGCAGACTATGGCAGCAATTTGTTAGTGTTTTCCAACCAAACAGAATCAGGACAGCAACTGAAGGCATTTGGTGGAATGGCTGCGCGTCTTCGATGGTAGAATAAAAAATCCTCATGATTCTCGGGGAAGTCTTGGCAGTTCTTTCATTGTTTCGATATCTTCAATCCATCGAGCAAGCTCCATGCTTATCCCGTTTATGTACTCTAGGAGAACTTGTTGATACTTTCGAAGATGCTGCTGTTCGAGCTTTTTCGACTTCGATAGATACTCTTTCACCCGCTTTGGAAATCCGTTTATCCATCGTTGAACCGACAGATTCGCTTTTCTGTCTTCCAAGATTCTTTTGGCTAACCTACTCGTTCTACGTTTGGCAAGAAGGTCCTCCAATAGTCGCTGAAGAGCTATCGTAGCTGCTACAAGCTCTTTTGCATCCAATTTGGCATCGTGATTTCGTGCGGTGTAGTAGGTACGTTTCAAATCTCTCTTTGCGGCTATTACATAAGATAGGAGTCTTGTTAATGAATGAACCATAGCATCTTCTTGTTGATTCTCTAACGTAAAAAGGTCTGTGTTGTTGTATATCAACTTCCAAATCAAACCAAAGCATAGTTGCATCTGCCATTACTATATGGACAAACCCAACAATTGCTTTCATCATGAGTGGTTCTTGACTTCCTACCTTCGTACCAAACTTCATCCAATCTCTTTAGGATCCTAAGCACATCGTTTGGTCTGAATTTCTTCACATATGATCTACTCTCGTTGCAACGCCAGCAATCTCTAGTCGATTTTCTTTCTAAACATTTTTCCGCCTTATCTTGGGAGCAGTATATTGTCACAAGTTTTGTCGAGGAACAAGAAACACCGCTCTCCATCAAGGCCAGTGCATAGAGGCCTGCTTGAAAAACATCTTCTGGTCTCATGTGTCTTGGGAGATGCTGCGATGGGAATTTGTGTTCAATTATGAGATCCAAGATAGGTACATCTTCCCAATGGATTACTGCTCCATCGAATCTTCCAATGAACCTATGTCCCAAGGACCTAACTGTTTCTTCAGCGAAGTAATAATAGGTGTGGTTCTTCCACTGCTTCTGCTTCTTAGTCAAGAACTCGGAGAGACACACGGGTGCAGATACTGCTCTTCTCATTATCATCCCAGACGATACAAGACCACTCTTTGGTTGATATGCTAAGAAGACTAAGAGTCCAAGCATGCACATTAGTATCATGAGAAAACTGACAAGGTTACTCATACAATCACCAGATGATCCAAAGGGTACCAACAAGTAGAGTGATGATGATTATCAATAAAGGAACAAACCGATTTTTTCCATTCTCAGTTTTGCGAATATCTGTCTGTGATGCAAGAAGTTGATGAAACCTTGTCCCGGCGACACTTGCTGGTGTGGAAGTGTTTCCAGTTGCCTGTTTGAGACGCAATCGGTACTCACATTGAAATTGAGTTCTTAAGTCTGATACATCTCTCAGTCCATGAAATGGCTCTTTTTCAGTATCTGTCAGTTTCATAGTATATCAGAGTAATGTATGAATGACACCTACAAAAGGAGCACATATCCGACCAAACAGTAGAGATTCACTTATATTCGAGTTTGGGGAGATACATCAGCAGGATTTCGTTACGGAGACCAAAACTGATGTCAGACGAAGCCTATGAAGGTGCAACCGCCGGAAAAGTATTAGTTTTTGATGATAGTGAAACTGTGAAATTTCCATCTGCGTTTAAGAGCGCTATGGGGACCTCTCAAGGATTAATGGTGCTAGTGCACAAGGACCGGCTCATTAAGATATTCCCGCTCGAGAGTGATGAAGTTTTGTTCCTCAGTCTCGAGATAGGAAAACTCACAAATGATTTCTTGACCAAACTGTCCCAGATTTTCAAGAAAGCAGGTCTTGTTGATCTTTTATTTTCAACAGGTGTGTGTCTCCGAGGAACAAGATGCTTCTATGAGTGCTATTTCAACCCCGGACAACTCAGTTCAGACTTGGCAGATTTGGAGAATTCACTCAAGGTTCTTGATGGAGTTCAGAGAGTCGTTGTTGAACGGGTGTCGGAATAGTCCATAAAGGATCAGTAGTTCACAGCATTGGTGTTTTTGAGATGCAGAACATCTCCCAATTCATAACTGATATGATAAGTCAAGGCTATGTAGGTCTCTTCATCATCTGTTTTGCAATCAACATGATTCCTTTTCTCAGCCCGAGTAACATGGTCTTGGCCTTTGCTGCTGTTCTGATTCTATCAATTATAGGACCTGTTGGGATAGTAGAAGCAATTCTCATCGGAATTATTGTCGCAGTAACAGCTACGCTTGCCAAACTGATTCATTTCTATGTGGTGCGAGGTTCGCGAGCAATCCTGTCACCAGAACGGCTGAAATCATTAGATTCTGAGAAACGTCGTGTTGAGAAATGGGGTGCGATTGCGCTCTTTATTGCTGCAGCTTCTCCCATTCCTGATGATCCCCTTATAGTATACGTAGGGCTCACCAAATATAATACTACCAAGTTTATCCTCAGCTATTTCACAGGCAAAGTCGCTGTGACAATTGCCGGTGCTCTGATTGCCCTTCTTGGTCTTTCATTTGGAGGTGGGTTTTTCGAGTCGACACCAATTGTGGTTGCATCAATCGCACTAACTGCAATTATCACTGGTATCTTGTTTAAGAGAAAAACTGAAGGGGCTGAATCTGATATGCTTCAAGACATCATAGACGATGAGGTGCTAGATACAAATACAAAGGCAGATGATTAGTGCGGAATTCTTAAGTGGATGCCTCAACTTTCAAACAATGTCTGGGTGACAATTTTGGTCAGTAAGAGTTCAACAGAAGTGAAGTGCTCAAAATGCAAAAGGGTCTATGAGACTCAAGTAGTAGACCACATTGATTTGTATGAAGACCGGGATATGATTAAGCCTCTAAGAACTGGTAAAGCAAATCGTGTTCAATGCCCTAAATGCAAAAAAGTAATGTACCTCAAAAGAAGCATAGTAGTGAACTTCGAACCTGAAAACAAGATTGTTGTCTTCGATCCTGCAGCTCGGTCAAATGCTGTCAAGGAGAATCTTCTTCAGGAGTTTCACAGTGTAATCTCATTTAATGAGACTCTTAGCGAGATCGGTGAGGAAACTGAATTTCTAGTCATTAGCAAGCTCGACATGCTAAAGGCAATGCTTGATGAGTATCTTAAAGCCCATAGTTAGTTCTAAAGAGTTTGCTAATCCCCACGAGTGATTCTCACCGTATTGCGGCTCTCCAATTTTGTAACAGTGGAGCTGTAAAATACAAGGGGATTCTGTAAAGGTCAAGATTGGATGTCATATATATTGCAAAAGAAATAAAACCGTGTTCAAATCCGATTCGGCAGGAGCTGACTGGATATTTCATGCGCGCTTCAGTTTTGAGCTTGGCAGGAAGGCGTTAAAGGTGGAAAAATGGATGGCGAAACATCTTCCGGTGATAATAGCACTTGCCTGCCTCTGGATATCGCTTGCCGTAATGTATGTCTCAATCTTGATTATCAATTCAGGTTTGATGGTATATACACTTGACGACGCCTACATTCATCTTGCGATATCCAAGAATCTGACCGAATACTCGATTTTTGGCGTGACTCGATACGGATTCAGCTCAAGCTCTTCATCGCCAATTTGGAATTTGATGATCTCTGCAGTTTTTATTCTGACTGGAGTTTCTGACTTGGTCCCACTTGTTCTCAATGTCTTTGCTGCCTCGATTGCTGTGGTGATACTCTATGTTTTGCTAAAAGACACGGAAATGAACTCGAGATACCTCACTGTTGTTCTGATATCGTTCATCTTTTTTACCTCACTGCCTGGTCTTGTCTTCACAGGGATGGAGCACACGTTTCATGTTGTTTTCTCCATTGTCCTTTTTGTTCTCGCTGCGAGGATTCTTTCGCTTGGAGAAGCCAGCACCAGGAGTCAATTACTCCTCATGTTGATTGCCACCTTTTTCGCTTCTGCATTTCGTATTGAAACAGTTTTTCTAGCTTTGCCGGTAGTCTGTCTTTTTGCGCTGCGGAGAAAATGGGTCTATGCTTTGGCGGTTCTGATTATGGCTGCACTTCCGTGGATTGCATACGGTATCGTGTCAGCACAAAATGGTTGGCTGCTTATTTCGAACTCGCTGCTTGTGAAGAGTGTCAACGCAATGGATGAAGGCGTTTCCTTCTTTTTCGTTCGCGGTTTTGGCTCTTTATTAGTATCGCCTCACTTGGTTGCACTCCTACTCGCCTCTGTCAAGTTGACAAGCGCTAGAGAATATGGCTTCTGGCACATTAACAATGTATTAAAACTGATATTCGTTCCAACCCTTCTGTTACATGTTCTGCTGGGTCGAGTTGGATGGTTCTTCAGGTATGAGGCCTATCTAGTCGCGATTGGAGTCATCGCCATTTCAATTCAAGGCCATCAGTTCATCTCCAACTTAGATTTGTCATCTCTCTGGATGTCATTGAAAGGAAGATCTCTGGAAAAGAAACGCCTGTATGGATTCGCTTTTGTCATTCTGTTCGTAGCACCCCTGGCGGGACGAGGCGTTCTAGCTGTCGTTTGGACCCCTCTTGCTTCTAACAACATCTATGAACAACAATATCAGATGGGCCTCTTTCTCAATAACTTCTATACGGGTGAAACTATTATGGTCAATGATATTGGTTGTGTGAATTATCTCTCAGACATTGTGTGTGTTGACAAATGGGGAATTGGTACTCTTGAAATAGGAGAAGCGCTACTCAATGGATCAATGAGTGCGACTATGTTGCAGAACATTGCTACAGAGCGAGGTGTCAAAATAGCAATAGTGTATGCGGATAAGTACATCCCTGATGATTGGGAGCAGGTTGGCAACTGGACCATTCACCACAATATAGTTGCACATGCCAGTACGGTGTCGTTTTACGTAGTGATGCCGTCTGAGAGAAGCAGGCTAATAGATAACCTCATACTATTCTCATCGAGCCTTCCCGATGATGTTATACAGGGTGGTCTATACACGACATTTCTTTGATGAATCGACGGAGTATGAAGAATAGCTCGTTTGAAGACTTGCTTCATTCCCTAGCTGTTTATTCTCAGCTAGTTTCTTTTCTTACCCAATAAGAACTCTTCAACCCATCTCTCAGCTCTATACATTGTCGTAGGGGTCGGTGGCATCTTAAAACCATAAGCTGAGATTGACTCTAGAGACCCCGCAAGACCTCTTTTCAGAGCAAGCTTTGTTCCCCTGATTGCATCCATGAGTATTGGGCCAGCATTTGGTCCATCCGTGACCTCCATTCTGATGTCAATCTTGATTGGAGCTCCTCCAAACTGTCGTCCGTTGATGTAGAAATACGAGTCTCGCGCATTATCCATAAAAGGAATGTAGTCGCTTGATCCAGCAACCAATGGCGCATCATAGGGCAAGTCTTGACTAATTGCCTCACTTTTTACGCCTCTCTTTCTCATCCTACCTCGATAATGCGAGTCTAAAGACTCAGCGCCGCCTCCAACATCTAGTTGATAGCTTTTGTCAACTTTGACTCCTCGTGATACTAAGAGTTGTAGTATGTTTCGATGAAACACAGTAGAACCGAGCTGGTCCTGAATGTCATCGCCAACTAGAGGCAATCCTTTCTCCTCAAACTTCTTACTCCATTCTAGATCCGATGCAATTGGAATTGGCGTGCCATTAATGTATGCACAGCCCGCCTCCAGTGCGGCATTGGCATAGAACTTCGTGGCCTGTTCAGCTGAGCCAGGTATCAAGTTGATGAGCATTTCAGCACCTGAATCCTTGAGGACCTTGACTACATCAGCTTCATCCCCAGATGCAACTTTCACGATCCCTCTTAGCATGTCGTCTACACCATCAAGCTCAGGACCTTTCAACACCTTGACTCCAGTCGTTGGAACTTTTGCAAACCGCATCACATTGTTTGGTTCGGCAAAGATGGCTTCTGCAAGATCAAAGCCAACTTTGGTGTCTGTAACATCAAAGGCTGCCACGAACTGAATATCCTTCACATGATATCCTGCAAAATCAAGATGGTTTAATCCAATCAGTTCATCTTCAGTCTTTGCACTCTTATAGAATTCAACACCCTGAACAAGTGCACTCGCACAGTTGCCAACTCCAACTATCGCGACCTTTATTCCGTTCAAATACGTCACCTTTGGCTCTATTATAGCCAAGTCCTGTTGATTTCTTATAAGTTATTCTATGAGTATAGAATAGTTGAATGATTTTTGAACATTGGGGAAGGACTTATGTTGGTATGTTGCATACAATATCTTGGACGATTGGTCGGATGCCCCATTGCTCCACGCATCGTCGATAGTCGTGGAAACGATGCGACCGCATTGCGTAGGCGTATACGAATTATCCATCTGCAGGGAAATTCGTGCTCTCACCCCCGAGGGTTCAGAGAGGTGTCTTGACAATGTGTGCATTGGAGCGCCACTCATGTTCAAAATAACAAAAGAGGGTGGACCTCGAGCCCGCAAAATCGGGCACCAAGTCTGGGTGTCTACAATCGTCCACCTCATTTTGGACTTTCCAGATATTAGACAAGAGTTTAAAGGGAATTAGATATCCCGATAGAGTAGCAGTGCCCTCAAAGATTAGTTGAATCACAAGCTCCAGAGTTCCAGGCACAGCTTTGCGATCCCTGAGGAAGATTCTACTTTTGAAAGCCTGCAAATCCAAGGTGATAGACCATGGGATATCAAGAGAGAGAGCCAATTGAGGCTCAAATTTCAGAACTTAAACCAAGAATGAAGAGTGTGAATATCTCATTCAAGGTGATTGAGAAAGGAGAAGTCAGGGAAGTGACATCCAGGGCTGATGGAGAAAACCACCGTGTCTGCGATACGGTTGTTGGAGACAGTACTGGTCTTGTGACAGTTCCATTATGGGATGCTTCAATCGATGAGATAGAAGATGAGAAGACCTACCGGCTCGAGAATGGATACACGACTCTCTTTCAGGGTCATCTTAGACTCAACATCGGACGTTACGGTACCCTCAAGGACGCTGAGGAAGCCATCGAAGAGGTCAACAATGAAGTTGACATGAGTGCGGAAGAGCACGAACAACGTCCACGCTATGGCGGTGGCGGTGGCGGTGGCGGTCGGGGATATGGCCGAGGCCGTGGATATGGGGACCGAGATCGTCGCGGTGGCGGTGGATATCGCGACCGAAGCAGAGGCTATTGAAACAGATTCGCACTACTATTGATGCGGCAGGCGTTACTAAGGTGATGCCTGCCCTTTGTTGTTTTTTACATCAGGCGCTCAGCTATTAAGTCCACAATATCTGCAACCCGAATTGAGCTGTTTATTTGCTCAGCTCCCAACCTTAGATTGCTCTCGCAGAACGGACACGCAGTAGCTATTATCTCCGCCCCAACTTCATGAGCACTCATCACTCTGTCTGCGGCAATCTTCTTTGCAAGCTCAGGATCATATGAACGAAGACCCCCTCCAGCTCCGCAGCACATTGCAGTTTCTCTACTTGTTTCCATTTCGACAAACTCAATGTTGGGTATTGACATGATTACTTCTCTTGGCGCATCATAAACTCCCATAGCTCTAGATAGGTGACAGGGATCGTGATATGTCACCTTGAGTCTTTTTGTCACCGGTTTGAGCTTCAGCTTCTTACACGCCGCAGTTTCCTGTAAGATCTCGGTTATGTGCAGGACTTCGGGAATCTCGAGTCCCAACTTCGGAAAATCCTCTCGAAGGGTCTTTAAACATCCTGCGCAAGTAACAATGACTTTTTTCGCTCCAGACTTTTGAATTGCGCTTACTACCCTCTGTGCATTAAGACGGGCCTCATCTGTTTTTCCTGTTCGCAACATGACGCTACCGCAGCATGGTTCCTCTTCAAGGACCGCGAACTCAATATTTGCGGCTTTGAGTATTCTTGCTGCCGATATGACGACAGTTGGAAGCTTCATCCCTGCAGTACATCCAGTGAAGTAGAGGACTTCACCAGAGGTTGGAATCTCAAAACCTACCTCCTTAATCCACTCGCGTTTAAGACTCCTGTTTTTCTCATAGGGGTTATCAAACTGGATTATCTTCTCTGCTATTGCATCACGAACATCATTAGGAATATCATTCAGGACTGCTCTGACTTCCTCAAGGCAATCCGCAGGATTGAACTCTGCGGCACAGATTTCGGTGCAGTTTCCACAGAGGGTACATGAAAAAAGCGCTTCAGAATTCTCTGGAGTCTTTTCAAGAACTCCTTCCAAGAGTGCTAAAGCAACCTGAATCCGGCCACGCATAAAACTGGTTTCAAACCCAGGGGAGTTCTTCCAGACCGGACAAACTCCATCAAATCCTCTTTCCTCATAGACCGCATTGCGGCAGATGCCGCACCTACGACATTGAAGTAAGTTCTCTATGAGTTCGTCAAGATCTATCTCTGCCATTGATTAGATCCCTCCAAGCACTCCCGGATTCATTATGTTGTTCGGGTCAATTGAGTTCTTTATATGTTTGAGAAAGTCCATGTACTCATCCATGTCCTCAATCGCATCCTTCCAAAACTCAGCAAGCTTGAAGGGAACTGCTCCCGATTTGAACAAGGCTTTCGCTATTTCTTGGTGGGCCTTTACAACCTTTTCTTCTTCATCTTTGTCTTGCGGGTCGAAGTAGAGGTGAGGATAGAGGTTCATACTGCTATGTCCTGATTGAAAGCCAGCTGTATGACCAAGAAACCTGTATTTGTCCATTGCATCCATTATGATGTCTACTGATTTGTGCGAGTTCGTTGGAGTCTGATGATGGTAAAGTGTCCTCCAATGCCATCCGTGTATGTACGAGGCTCGAACGAAGTTCCAAAAGCGCCCCTCCCATTCTTGCTGTGGCATTTCTCGGACATTCAGTACTCTCCCTCCCAATCTCTCACATATCTCGCGTGCAAGTTTAGCGTCACTCTCTAGCATGTCTTCACGTACGCGACCTATTGTCATTGATACAGTGCGCTCTGCATGCTCAAATGGTGGGAACCCAAGTTCCTCCGAGAGCATGTCCATGAATAAGTCAAGGACTTCTCCTGAGTAGATAGAGGTGAAGAGACCGTTGATGTCGTTCTGTTTAATTTCAATGAGGAACTGCTCCGCAAGTTCAACAGTATCAAATCCGTACATGTTATAGTCAAAGTACTTCATCCGTTTGAATGTCTTCACTGATACCTTTGTAATAATTCCAAAACTACCAAGTGAGCCAATGAACAAACCTGTCAGATCTGGACCAAAGGCATATCGGATGAATGGCCCTGGCGAATTTGGATTTGCTTCCGAACCGGTCTGTATGATAGTGCCATCAGGGAGAACTACTTCTAGTCCGAGAACCATCTCGCCAGTGCACCCATATAGACTAGAACCAACACCCGCTCCATTCACGGCCACATTACCCGCAACAGTACAGACCAAAGAAGACTCTGGATAAACTGGGAGGAAGAGACCATGCTTAGCTAGAAATTTGTCTAGTTCTCCATAAGTGACCCCTGCTCCAACTGTTACGGAACGGAGATTTTCGTAAAGAGTGATGCCACCCAGTCTCAAAAGGTCGACAACAATTCCTCCCGGTTTTGGGATGGCTTCTCCTTGAAGACTAGATCCTCCCGACCGAGGAGTCACAGGTATCCTATGCTTGTTTGCCAACTTTAGTATCTGAGATACCTCTTTCGCATTTGCTGGACGAATAACCGCAGATGGAATAACAGGCTCGACTGCCATGGACGCAGTCTGTGAATATGTTAGTAGAACATCAGGTCTTGTTGATACATATTCGGCCCCGACTGCATTTTCAAATTCCTTTGCAATCTTCTTGTCAATTGCCACTCGCTTTCCCCCTATGACCTAGAAAATGTGTCTTATCTTCATGAGATCAGAAGTCGATCCTTTCACTTTCAACTTGCGTTTAAAGATGGCTGAGCTTGCGCTCATCTCTTCAAGAAACAGTTTCCGAATCGTGTCCTCATCACTCTGGATCCTCATATCTGGATCATCGATAGGTCCCTCGTGAACTGTGATATTGTTGTCTTTGACAATGAAGTGGTACTGTGGTCCTTCCTTCAGTGTAAGTTGGACTGTGCGTTCCCACCCTTGTATCGCTTCATGGGTCTTCTCTCTTTCTAATCCGATTGTGATTCGTTCTTGCATAAGTTCTAGTAGGTCCTGAGTCATCTCTAAGTGCTCCTATGAGAATGTACAGATTTAGCGCTGGATTTAGTTATATCTCTTAAAGGTTCATATTGATTGATCGTTCTGGCTGTATATCTTGCTGCTCTGCTACTGTTCTGAGGATTCTCTATTCATCCCATTTAAGAACCTCAATGAACTCAATTCCTACCCTACGTTCGCCATCAGGGAAATCGAAAGTATTGAGTTTCACCTTAATCTTTCTTCCACAAACACCTACCATGTACATGGTTAGATGAACCGGATCAAATGTCTGCAATACTTCTCTTAGCTTGTATACCTTTGTGTTTCCAGCACTGTCTAGCGCAAACCTCTCAAGCTGACCAAACGTTTTCTTTTGAATCACTTTAGTCAGTCTTTCTTTATAATATCCCTCAATCATCTTGATCTGTTCTCCCTTCTACCTTTTCGATTTCCTAAATCGGCATTTTACCTCCTGTAGTCCTTTACAATCTCAAGAAATTTACTAACATTCTCAGTAATTACTTCATACCGGCCTTCCTTGATGGCTTTTTTGTCAGTGATTGCTCCACCAACACCAAGCGCATATGCTCCTGCCTCAAGCATGGACCCTGCAGTTTCTAGTTCTACGCCACCAGTTGGGACGAGCGGGATGTGGGGCAGTGGCCCTCTTATGGCTTTCAGATAATCCGCACCCCCCACCATACCACACGGGAATACTTTGACCGCATCTGCCCCCATTGTGTATGCATCATAGATCTCAGTGGGCGTGAGGGCTCCTGGTATAATTGGCTTGTCATGTTTCATTGCAGTCTCAATCAAATCACGAGAATAATTAGGGCTCACAATGAACTCACTTCCAGCTTTGATGACTTCCTCAGCCATTTTCCCGCTAACAACAGTCCCTGAACCTATCAGGACCTTATTACCAAACTTCTCTACAAGTTGTTGCACAACCTCGACAGCGCCTGGAACGCTCATGGTCACTTCTATGATGGGAACGCCTCCCTGCAAAAATGCATCCGCCACTTTGAAAGCAATATCCGCCGACTCAACACGAATAATTGGAATCAGAGCTGTGTCATAGATTAATTTCATTGCTTTTTCCTTTGTCCACATGCCTTTCACCTTTCAATACGGAATCCGCGTTGGCGTCCCTTTGTCAGTTCTTCAACCTCTGATTTGTTTACAAATGCAAGGTCTCCAGGAACTGAGTGCTTTAGCGCAGAGAATGCTGAGCCAAAGTCGACTGCTTTCTGTAGGTTTTTTAGCTCAAGGTAGCCATAGATGAATCCAGCGCTACAAGAATCTCCCCCACCAAGCCGATCAACTATCTCCACGTCATAAACCGGACTTCTATAGACCTTCCCATTTGAATAAGCAAAGACTGACCACTTATTGAACCAAACTGATGGGGTCTCTCGGAGTGTGATGACTACAATCTCGAATCCAAACTTATCAGTGAGTTTGGCCGCAACTTCCTCGTAGTCCTTTCCTTCAATGCCATAGACAACCTTTGTGTCCTCCTCTGTTGTTATTAGAATGTCAATGAACTCTGATGCTGGTTCGGTGAACTTTTGAGCATCTTTTGGTGTCCACAGTTTTCCTCTGTAGTTCACATCGTATGAGACTTTGGCTCCTTGCTCTTTAGCGATCTTAAGAGCCTCTTCTGTTGCTGCTGCACAGCTTGCGCTTAAAGCAGGGGTGATTCCACTTGTATGAAAAAGCTTGGTCCCTTTCAGAATCTTCTTCCAATCAACTTCCCCCGGTTTAATCTTGCTTATTGCAGAATCTTTTCGGTCATAGATCACACGGTTGGTTCGGGGAGCTGCTCCAAACTCCACAAAATAGACGCCGCACCGACTATCAGGGTCCCAGAGTATATGTGAAGTGTCCACTCCATGTTCTCTCGCTTTGTTCCGGATGAAATGTCCAATAGAATTGTCACCTAGTTTTGTGATATAGGCAGACGTCAATCCTAACCGAGTGCACGCCACTGCGACATTCATCTCTGCTCCTCCAGCATGCGCATCGAAGCTCTCAGTTTGCTCGAATCTCTTGAAGTTGGGAGGAGAGAGCCTTAGCATTACTTCACCAAAGGTAACCACATCATAACTCATTTTTGACAACTCAAAGTAGTTTGACGGGTGCTCAGATTCTTTTGGAAATGTTAAATCTGCCGTTGGTGCTGCTTATTTAGGAGAATTCCGTTCGAGCAATGACCTCATCCTGAACGAACGGGTCCAATTCGATGAAATAAGCACTATATCCAGCAACTCTTACTATTAGGTCTCTATGCTGCAGCGGATTTACTTTCGCATCTTCAAGGATTTCTCGTGAAACCACATTGAACTGGACATGAAATCCGCCCATTGCGAAGTACGCATCAACCATGCCAATGAACTTCTTTCTCTTTGACTCATTCTCAAAGAAATCCGGTGTGAACTTCATATTGTAGAGCGTGCCATTGTAACACAGAGAGTGATCTAACCTGGCCACAGATTTCATGGCTGCAGTAGGTCCATTGACATCTCTGTTTTGAGTGGGTGAAACACCATCAGATATCATATACCCCGCCTTTCTTCCATCTGGTGTGGCTCCAAGTACCTCCCCCTGCGGAATATACATAGACACTGAGAACAAAGCAGCATGATAAGGAGTGTTTCTCGTCGTCATTCGATTCTGAACTGAATTACAAAATATCCTGCCAGTGTTCCTAGCAAGAAGATCTACTCGTTCAATGTCATTACCATACTTTTCGGAGTCATTCTCTAACCTGACTCTGAGTTCCTCATAGCCTTCATAGTTCTTAGCAAGGACTTGAAGCATCTCATCCATCGCGACTTCTCGGTTTTCGAATACGTATTTCCTGAGAGCCTCGAGTGAGTCAGCCACAATTGCCACTCCAACACCCATGATTCCACCAGAGCTATAGATTGCTCCTCCTTCTTGTAATGTCTTGCCCGATTCGTTGCATCGTTGCAAAAGCGATGAGATAAATGGTGTCGGCGTGTTTTTGGCCAGGACTCTAGCAGCTTCCCTATCTGCCTGCGTCAGCAGCTCAATAGTATAGTCAGTCTGTTCTTCAAATGCTAACCATAATTCATCAAACGACTTGAAACTTCTAGGATCTCCAGTTTCCCTGCCAATCAATTCACTTGTCTTTGGGTCCCTTCCGTTGTTCAGTGTCACTTCGAGAATCTTTGGCAGATTGACATATCCTATGTTCTGTCTTGGGTCAGACTTTCCACCTATGATTGGCTCAACGCATCCCAAAATGGAGTAATCATGCGCCTCTGAGTGATCAGTCCCCTTCTCAATCATCATAGGGATTATTGCATTATCGTTGAAGAGACCTGGCATACCGAGGCCTTTCGAGATCACATCGACAACCTGCAATTTGATGTCTTCAGGAGTTTTCTTGTGCCATCGAAATGAAACACTTGGTTGTGTAACCCTTATGTTCGCTGTAGCTTGAAGGATTGCTTTCGTTAAGCTATTTGTTGCATCTTGTCCATTCGCATGCTGACCGCCAATGGTGAGGTTTTGAAACATGGGATGACCCGCAAAGGCCACACTATAGTATTCGTTTCTTATTTTGATTAGAGATGATAACTTTACCCAGAGTACCTCAAGGAGTTCAATAGCTCCTGTTTCATCAAGTTTGCCGCTCTTGAGGTCTGTTTCGTAGAATGGAAACATGTACTGGTCAAACCTACCTGTGGAGATTGAATGACCATTTGATTCAGTCTGTATCAGTAAGTGGATGAACCAGAATGACTGGAGTGCCTCGTAGAATGTTCCAGCGGGTTCAGCAGGAACTTTCTTACAAATTCGTGCGATTTCCAATAGTTCTGCCTTTCGTTCTTTATCAACCTCTTTCGTAGCCATCTCTGCGGCAAGATGGTAGAAGCGTTCAGAGAATCTCACTACCGCTTCAATCTCAATGCGAACCGCTTCGAAGTAGTCTCCCTCTCTCCCGTTCAACTCATTCAGGATCCTAAGGAGCCCTTTGTGTAAGACTTCGTTGTAATCGACAATGACATGGCCAATACCAGTCCCTGGAGCACCAATCGTAAAGAGACCCGCTTTTGAAGCCTTTATTGATTCTGCTGGCATCGCAAATCCTGCCAGTTCTGCTGTGCTTTTTCCCCTCCAGAACTTGAAGACTTCGCGGAGGTTCTGCTTGTCCTCCTCACTTATCATGAACTTCTCGGTTCTTCTCTTGGCGAACCGATCTAATTCATCCTCAATCCACTTCCAGCTATACTCTGGAAATACCTGACAAGAACGAGGAGTTGGCCCCATGTTTCCAACGATGAGTTCCTCTGGTTCAATCCGGATAGTCATGTTATCAAGTACATAAGCAAAAGCACCAGCATTTCGGAGAATTGTTGAATCTGACCAATGCTCCTTCATATACTCTGTAAATAGAACCGCTCGTTCTGATGAAATGGTTGGTTCTGACTCGAGCATTTGCTGTTTGAGACGCTTACTCCGAGATGTCATCCCTCATCCCACAGCTTTTTCCATACATTACTTTTCGCATCTAGTACTATCAGTGCAATAGTTTTGGCAGATAGGCATCAAGTCTGCTCAGAGCTTCATTGATTCTCTCTGTTGAAACAGCATAGCACAACCTCAGGAATCCCTCTCCGTATTTTCCAAAGGCTGAACCATGAAGTGTCGCTACATTTGTCGCATTCAAAATCTTGTATACCAAATCGTACGATTTGACTCCATAAGCTGATACATCTGGAAACACATAAAACGCCCCACCTGGAGGATGCAACTCAATTCCTTCAATTTCGCTTAGTCCCTTTGTGATTATCTCCCTTCGTTTTCGAAATGTATTGAGCATCTCGTTGACACAGTCCTGAGGTCCTATTGCTGCCGCCTCTGCAGCCTTTTGCGCAATGGAAGTAGGCATTGCAATAATGTGTTCTTGCAGTTTAGTCATTGCACCAATTAGTTCACTGGAGCCTGTGGCAACAGCTATCCGCCACCCGGTCATTGCATAGGTCTTAGAGAAAGAGAATATAGAGACTGTTCGTTCTTTCATCCCCTCAAATGAGCCAATAAATTGGGGTTCTTCATTTATGTACCTGAATTTTTCATATGCCTCATCAGCAATCACATAGATGTCGTTCTCAATGCAAAGCTCCGCAATTTGCTTCAATTCTTTATTGGGTATAACTCCCCCTGTTGGATTGTTAGGTGAGTTTAGCACAATCATTTTTGTTTTTGGTGTTATGAGGTTTGCAACATCTTCTGCAGTTATACCGAAATCATTCTCTTTTTTTAGTTGGACTGGGACTGGAATGCCACCAGCGAGTTTTATGTGTGCATAATGACTTACAAAGCCAGGATCTGGATAGATGACCTCGTCCCCAGGATCAATCATAACTAGGTTTGCGAGAACAAGAGCTCCCATGCCGCCTGCTGTACAAATCAGTTCTGTAGCTGGGTCTGCTGTTATATTGTTGTCCCGCTTGAGTTTTTCAGCGAGTGCCTCCCTGACCTCAATATACCCTGCATTGTGAGTATACGTCGTATATCCTTCGTCGATGGCTCTCTTTGCTGCATCTTTGATATGCTGAGGAGTGTCATAATCGGGTATCCCAACAGTCATGTCGAAAACGTCGGTTCTCCCAATGATATTATTGTAGACCTTTCTAATCTCACTAGCAGGAACATCGATATTTCTCTCAGCAAGCATAGGCAGCACCTTTTGTAGTCGCAGAGAATTTCCTAGTTTATATAACCTATCGAATGGACTATATTAATTTAACAAACCGTAGTAGCCAACTCAGAGGAGATTTAAGATACCTTAGTAATCCCAAGTTCAAAGTTCAATGGAAAATGTTGGCAATGTCTAATCCAGGCGCGGATGATGTTCGAAGAACCAATATGCATACACTAGCTGATACCCATGCAATCTATGTTGAAGTAATACGAAAGCTAATGGGCAAAAAGGGATTGGATGCTATCAGTGAAGTGAATCGGCACCATGGTTTCGAACTCGGAAGGGCTGCTATCAAGCAAGGATCACTGAGGAGTGGAGACCTACACTCTATTTTCGATTTTTTTGATGCAGCGCATCCATACTTCGGATTCGAACTCTCTATTGAAACTGAGAGTGAGAAGTGCTTTGAGCTAAAGGTGACATCATGCCCTTGGATTGAGTCATTCAAAGCCAAAGGTGCTGGGCCGGATATTTGCGAGTACGTAACAAAGATTGATGAAGGAATTGGACAAGCTGTCGACTTCAACGTAACCCTGTCTATTCCCAAATGCATGATGCGTGGGGATGACCATTGCATATATCGCTGGGAGAAGGAGTGATGTCAATAATGGCAACTCGGAATGAAATCATAGAACGAACACTGAAGCTGTATGTTGCAGCTCTCTCTGATGCGGCAGATGAAATAGGAATTGGGGCGGTGTGTATGGATCGAGGCATCACGCCTCTAACGAAGTGCAGTCGGATAGCTGGTTTCGCACGGACAGGAAGATTGGTACGCTCTCCAGATACTCGGCCATATGATGAGAAGCAGCTGGATTTATTCATGAGCCTAGCAACAGACGCAGATGAGGGCGATGTGATTGTCATAGACATGGCTGGAGCTACAGATTGCTCTGCCTGGGGTCAGATACTGACTAAGATTGGCATACCTAAAGGAGTCAGAGGTGCTGTGGTTGATGGGACCTCCAGAGATATTCATGATATTGATAAGATGAATTTTGCAGTCTTTGCGCGAGGGCGTCACCCCGGTACAATGAGAGGTAGACTGGACATGGATTCCGTTCAAAAGCCCATCGTGTGCGGAGGAGTGACAGTCAATCCCGGCGATTTGATTTTTGGAGATGGTGACGGAATAGTCGTTATTCCAGCACATCAAATAGAAGAAGTTCTATCTCATGCGGAACAGGTTGTTGCTACAGATGAGTGGTGGTCTGATAAGCTAGATGAGGGTGAGGATCCTCACGATCTTCACAAAGACCGACCAATTCCATGATTCAGTTTATGGGATATACGCCTCTCTTCGTTGCATAGTCATACAGTTCGAGAATCTTCTCTGGTGTAGACTCTGGTTGTATATTATGTGCTGGAGCTAGGATGTATCCTCCACCAGGTGCAAGTGCATCGATCCGAGTGTCAATCTCTTTCCTTAAATCGTCCAATGATCCCTGCGCGGACATTGCGAACTGCAGGTCAATTCCGCCATGAAACGTGAGTCGATTACCATATTTGCGTTTGAGCTCAAATGAGTCCATTCCCTTGGCAAGAGGTTGAATTGGATTAAGAATATCTACGTCAACTTCAATCAAATCTTCAATCATTGGCTCGATTGCTCCACATGAATGATAAAGTATCTTGACATGTGGTGCTCTCTTGTGGATATCACTGTAGATTCTCTTGTGTCTTGGTTTCACCATGCTTCTGTATATTCTGGGACTGATCAACAGCCCATCTTGATGACCAAGGTCATCACCGACTTGTACAATGTCCAGAAATTCCCCAACCTCGTCTAAGAACACTCTGTTCATTTCAATAGCGAGCCGAGCGCTCTTTTCCATCATTGCTACAGCGAGGTCTTGATGCCTCAGAAGGTCAATGAGAAACTTGTCGAAGCCCCTCATGTAATGAGCTACAACCTCGAAAGCTCCCCAAGGACCGCCAACCATACCAACAACCGCATAATCTGTTTCCTCATGGAGGTGTTTTGCCCAATCCCGAACTCCTTCCATTCTAGATGGATCATCTGGGTCAATCCATTCGAAATCCTCAACCTGTTCAACCTCGGTGAACTCAGCCCAGGGATAGTATGTGACCTCGTAGTATCCACCTATCAATTTCATTCCACACATAAACTCAGTTTCAGTGGAACCATCTGGGAGAATTTTGGGTTCAAAATCAGCTGCTGGATTCATGTAGACGCGTCTGAAGTCCACATTTAGACGTCTGAGTAATTCCTCTGATGTTTTCCAAGAAGACATGATTCCCCATTCTTGAGTTTCTGGAGATACAATTCCTATGTGGTCACGCAAACCCTCGTATGCTTGAGGAGTTGTCCAATAGTCCAACGGCACTCTGTCCGGCTCTTCATGATTGACAGCTGCAAGGAATCTCTCTCGCGGGTTCATGCTTCCTTTCCTCAGCATCTGAATTTTATAATCTCTTCTTAAATTGCATTCGAACCGCAGTCTTTAATTAATCGGTGAGCCCCAAGACTATTACTATTGGAGAGTGCCACAATGGTTGATATCAAAAAAATCACCTCTCTATTAGAAGATGTTGTAGGTCCAAGTCGGGTCACCGATCGAAATTTCGACTTGCTGCCGTATAGTCGTGACTTAAGTCCATCAGAACAAAAGATGCCAACTCATGTTGCAATGCCTGAAACCCGTGAGGAAATTCAAGCGATTCTCAAGATAGCGAATGAGAAGAATGTTCCAGTCTACATTCGCGGAGGCGGAACTTCTCATTGGGATGCTTACCTTCCTCAGGAATCTGGAATCATGCTTGATTTAGGACGGATGAACAAGATTGTAAACATCAATGATAGAGATCTTGTTGCTTCTGTGCAACCTGGCTGCACCTGGGCGAAATTGGATCAAGAGCTACGAAAACAAGGTCTGACGTATCTCTGTAGTGAGGCTGGGGGTCCTGCAATGACAGTTGGAGGATCTGTCATGAAAGCTGGTGGTGGACCACACTCAACTGCTAAGTTCGGATTTCATGGGAACCAGGACATCATCTCCCTAGAAATGGTTCTACCAAACGGAGATGTTGTGGAGACTGGTTCTGCTGCATGGCCGAGTGCAGGCAAATTCAAGCGCCAATGCCTGGGTCCCGACTTGGCTGGGATGTTCATTGGCGCAGAGGGTATTCTTGGTGTCTGTACTGAACTCTCATTACGAATACGTCCTGTGACTGATATTTCTGAGCGATTTACAGCTACAATGAAGACACTCAACGACGTCATCGAGTTTGGACACTTCATCAATAGACATGTGGGCGACGAGTTTTTGCAAGGGGTCTATCTGTGGGTAGATCCCTCCGCACCGGACGTCTTCTTCATGATGATAGACATTTTTGGTTATGAGCGGGAGATTGTTGACCACAGGAAGAAGAAGGTAATTGCGAAAATCCAAGAACTAGGCGGCGAGATTGGAGACCGTGCCCCAGCTGATGACTATTTTGGTCGCATTCTTACTGGACTTCAAGACCTGTTCAATACAGGTGTTTGGCACTTCTTTGGTTCAGGATCTCTGAGGATTGATGACATCACTTTCTTGTATAGAATCTGGAGAGAAGAGGTCATAGAGAAGCGTGGATACACGAAAGCTGGGTTTGGCGGGCAAATCCTCCCGAGGGACTGGCTTGCCTTTATGGTCACCAATTACAATGAACCTGAAGAATGGAAAGAACTAGTAAAAATGGCTGATGAGATTGATGAAATCACATTGCGAGGACCAGTTGTTCCTTACGGGATTGGAGGGCGGGATGGCCTTCGGAGATTCGTAGCGGAACGTGATACTGGGTATTATCGATTGCTAAAGACACTCAAAAAGACTCTGGACCCCAAAAACATCTTGCAACGAGGAATCTACATACCAGAGGAGGAACTGCGATGAGGATAGAAGAATACAAAGACATGATCTATGCCTGTGGGAGGTGTGAGTTTTGTCGCGGTTTCGACTACAACGACCGTTGCCCAGAGGTTTTCACCCAATACTGGGAATCCTCGACAGCGAGAGGCCGAATGGCTATAGCACGAGCAATTCTAGAAGGCAAACTTGAATACTCTGAGGACCTCGCAGAGCGAGTATTTGGATGCTTTATGTGTGGACGATGTCGAGAAGAGTGCAAAAAGGCCGCTCAAATTGATGTGATTGAAGTCACTAAAGCGATGCGTCAAGACTTCATCGATCAAGGGATTAAAATCCCAGAAGCTGGAGCACATATGGCTGACACAGTGACTTCCTCGGGAAACATCTTCGCTGACCCCACAAAAGTTCACAACAAATGGTCAGAAGGTCTTGAGTTCAAAAAAGGTTCAGGGACTCTATTCTTTCCCGGATGTCTTGCCAGTCATCGTTTCAAGGAGAAAACCAACATTCTTGTTCAGCTTCTTCAAGCAGCTGGGTATGAACTCGACTTTCTTGGTGAAGACCAGACCTGTTGTGGCACTCCCTATTGGATTACTGGAAAGATGGAGCACTCCAAGAAATACGCTGAAGCATACCTCAAAAAACTGCAGGATCGCGGTGTCAAGGAGATTATCACGCCTTGTCCCAGTTGCTTCAGGGCCTTTGATGAGGAATATCCTAAGCTCCTTGGAATTGAAAAACTCCCAATCAAGGTCCGGCATACAAGTGAGGTTCTAGAAGAGATTGTTAAAGAAGAGAAACTCAAACTCAAGCAGTCGGTGAAAAAGAAAATTACATACCACGACCCCTGTGAGATTGGGCGGTACAGGGACATCTACGAGCCACCCCGTAAGGTCATCGAATCGATTCCAGGAGTAGAATTCATCGAGATGTCCAGAAATCGTGAACATGCATTTTGTTGTGGTGGTGGCGGCGGGTGCAAGATAATGTTCCCTGACCACTCTCAGAAGGTATCAGACGAACGCATTCGCGACTTTGTTAAGACTGATGCAGAACTGATGGCTACTATTTGCCCTGCATGTGAAATGAACCTCACACATGGAATGTATGAAGCAGACTTGGAAGTCCGAGTCCTTGATCTAGCTGAGCTGTTAGCTGTTTCTGCAGGTATTATCAGTCCTGAGATCCTTGAACCGGATTATTTCCCTGAAGATTGAGTGAGGGTACTTTTCGCCCTCCTCTTATTCAGTACTATCCACCAACAGCCGCAATCATGAAAACAATAAGGTCGCCCTTTGACAGTTTTGTCTTTACACCTTTTCTTGCAACCATGTTCATTCCGTTAACGATGACTACTGTATCTCTTCTCAAGGTTCTTTTGCCTCTATCATCTAGGTAGATTTCAAATCTCTCCCCATACTCCTCATGTAGCCCATCGATTAAATCTCCAATAGTGGCGTTCTCACTTGTTTCAAACGGGAATTTGTCATGCTCCTCATGTTTGAGTCCCTTGTTCATGAGCTTCACAAAGACCTCCGTCAACTGTCTTCACACCATTGGTTTATCTTAATACAGAGTTAAAGTTTAAATTTACCCATCTGAATACAAAATTAAGAAAGCCCCTTCCTAAATGCAGGCTAGGGTAAACATCATAAGGGGTTTCGTCTTCCGCCCCTGATGTATTTCGCTCGCATTCGCATGAGTTGCCTCAAAACGAGTAAGCGGAGTCCCTCTAACATATGAAATCAATGGTCGCGATCGAATGGCAGACAAAGCATCGAAACTCACTCTTCGTGAATGGCTCGCACAGCACGCACGTGCAGAACCTGTCCATTACAGGGACATTGCAGAAGCCCTTGAAAGAGATCCAGCATCCGTCTCAGCGTCTCTTTCAATTGAAGGAAAACAAGCCCTGGAAGACAACAGGCCCGCCTATTTTCAACGTGTAGGACCTGGTCTCTATCAGTACAATGACCTGTGTGAAGGAGCCGTGGATGAAGAGCTTATCTCTGAGGTGAGTGCCCGAGCGGCTGATTTCAATCGCGCGACCCGTCGTGAGTTGCGTCATGAGATTGCGAAACTTGACATTGATGGGTTTACTGACTTAGCTAGAATTGTACTGCTTAATGTCCGTGCTCGAATCGAGGAAGCTGTTGAGGTTGACCAGTACAATAGCACAGTAGTTATAATAACCTCATGGCGGGATGATGGTGGGCATTCGCCGGTTGTTGTCTACGCCAAGAAGTGTGACTACGATGGAAAAATCGGTAGTGATCTCATTCGTGAAATCCGTGGCTCTTTGCCGACTCATGGAGCTAATCAAGGCGTGTTGATCACGAATGGTATCGTCACGAACGAAGGAAAACAAGAGGCTCTGGGTTATACATCCCGCGACATCAAGGTATCAGTACCACCTGTTCATATAATGGACATTGAGATCATCCTCAACGTTCTGATGGAGAGTCAAACAGGCGTTCGTGCAAAGGATGTCAAGGTACTCCTTTTGGACCATGAGTTTTTCAAAAGACTTCGGCGTTCATCGTAGTATATTGAATGAATCCGGCAATAGCCGTATTGAATAGGAACTAATATTCTTAAAGTCGAAGTTAAAGTGCCAAAAAAAGGCACCCTTTAGTTTAAATATCAGGTTTCATTTGTTGTTAGCTATCACGATTTGATAGGTATTCTGTCGTGAGAGAGAAAAAGGAGAAACTCAAGAATGAGTGACGACCAGTTACTTTTCGTCCGTGAGAGCTCCGGTTTGGTGAAAGAAGTAGGTCCGTGGTTTGCGCTATTACTACCAATAGCTCTTACTGTTGGCCCATACTTTCACTTTGTGGCACCGCAGGTAAGCACTTGGTTTGCAGGTGCTCAGCTCGTTCCTGTCTTCGCAGTGGGTACATTTGCCATCCTCTTCGAAGGTATCGGTACGATGGTCCTGATGCTTGCGATGCCTCGGTCTGGGGCATCATACCACTTCGTAGGTCGTGGACTGAGCCCGATCTTCGGTGTGATGGAAGGATGGCGTAGCGTTATAACAAATCCTGTATTCCGTGGTTCCGCTAGTTTCTTCTCAGCAAAGGTCACTGGTGGTGGTCTTGTTGCGATTGGTGCTATTACCGGAAACGCAGGAATCGAGGGTATGGGTACCGCATTACTGACAAATCCCATTGTACTTGTCGCCTTGGCATTGGTCTTGACTTTCATTGGCTTCATATTTAGCTATTTGAGTGTCAAGATCCTTGGGTGGTTCGTAGTAGTCCTAGGACTTATAGTCATAGCATTACTACTCATTTCTGACATTGTCCTGCTCACAATGCCGATTAGTCAAGCCAGATGGGACACATTATTTGCCGGTACCGGACATACATATGCAGACTTGGTCTCAAATTCGTATATCGCAAACATTGGTGACTATACGACACTAAGCTGGTCTGCTGTCGCGGCAGCACTTACCACTGCGGTAGGTATTATGTGGCCATATCTGATCATGCCAGTTGCAGGTGAAGTATCGCAACCAAGCCGAAACATCCCCTTGAGCTGCATTGGTGGTGTTATCGGCATTGGTGCCCTCTTCATGCTATCGGCATTTGCTGTAACGGTGGGCATGGGTGATCTGCTGTACTGGAACAATGCACAGAACCCCGGTTCTACTGCTGGCATCTTTCCGGGATTTGGCAACTTCGCTGCTATTGCCCTAGGACCTAGTGGCGCCATGCTCGGCGCAGTTCTAGTGACGCAGCCAATATTAGCCAATACACTGGATGGACCAAGCAATGCGCTTTGGGTGACTCGACCGTTCCATGCAATGGCTATGGACAGGATGTGTCCTGAGGCTATGGCTCAGATTCATCCCAAGTATCATGTCCCGCATAATTCGCTATACTTCTGGCTCCTCGTGCAGATTGTCATTATTGTAATGGCACTCTGGTATGATGTGTCTATAGCGATTGGAGTGGCATTCACATATGTGTTCATCCGCTGGCAGTTCACGCTAGCTGAAGTGGCTTTGCCATACTACAGACCAACCCTATGGGAGAGATCTGGTGGCTGGAAGTTTCTAGGTATACCATTGGTCTCCATCGCTGGTCTGATAAGCGGCGCTGTGTTCTTCTACGCCTTGGTCTCATTTGTCCCAACATCAGGAGTTGCATTCGAGACACTATTCACTGTCGCAGTATACTTCTGGGGTCAGATGATGTACATGTACTATGGTGCAAAGAACAAGGCCAAAGGTGTTGACATGGCTGCCATCTTCGGACAGCTTCCACCAGAGTAGAATAGCTTAGAGAGAGAGCTTTGCTCTCTCCTTCTATTTTTTATAATTCTTTCAAATAAGTAATCAGTCTTCTATGATCTCCTCAATTGGTGGAAATCCATCTCTGCTCGCTTTTGATACAAATGGCTTGAGATTATCCCATGTGTCATGAAACACAGAAGGGAAGGACCAAGGTCGAATCAAACGAAGTTCTTTAATCGAGTCATCCTTTTGATATTCTTCGTGGGCAGTTTTAACCTTCATGAGTATTTCATTTCTCTCGCTGTCATCCCAGACTTGCTGAGTGAATGTGTAGTTATCTTCATGCCAGATGTAGGCAATCTGAGGAACCTCATCCTTCAAAGGGGCAATTTCTCGAATCACTCTCCAGGGCCAGAATGTTGACATCTGTTTGAGCTTTGAACTCGCCCCTGCAAAATTGAAAGCCATTCCTTCCTTACAGATTACAAGTTCTGGGTCAATCTCCATAAACTTTTCTCGCGGCTTTGTAGATGGTCCACTTCGAATCCAGTCGTGCCAGTGGAGGGGAATCTTCTCTATTATCTCACATCGGTCCAATATATAGTTGACAACTCCTGTTGTACCATGATGAGCTAGGCCCGGAACATTCTGACGACTCAGTTGCTCCTGAGCGAATTCTGTAATTTTCTCGATGTCGCTTTGAGGGACTATTGCCCAGATTTGAAAGAATGCCTCTCCACCAGCTCTCAGAAATAAAAAGAAAATTCCTGCAGGCCCAATTTCGACATACTTCTTAGGAAGAGGTTCTTCTGCAGGCCATGTCAGTTCATCTTTGCAGTAAATGATTTGGCTGCAATCGAATGAAATAATTTCATCCCATTTGACATTGAAGACAACATTATAGGAACGTCCTCTTTTCCGTCTTGGAAGAATGAAGTCGATTTGGTCTGCATTCATCCGAAGCTCCGCTCGCTCCTTTGAATAGGGATTCACACTGCTAATTTCCCAGTCTATGTCTGCTCTGTCATATTCTTCCATCTGGCTCAATCCACAGGTTCAATTCATCCTTTCGGATTGTACTCCCCTATTTACTCTTTCCCATCTTTTGACGCTTGGACTTTAATACTCGTGTGCATTCTTAAAACGCAAGGCTTATGACTTGAATAAACCTGCCCGAATTTAAAATTCCATAACGGAATGACAATAATGAGCAAACGAAAACGAGTAGAACCCTCACAAGATCAAGATCTTAATTCATTTGAATTCTCTCCAACAGGTCTGGATCTTGAATGGACCAAGGATATGATAACGGTCTTTGATGGATACAGGATTCATAGGTGCTTTGATCTTACATTCATCGAAAAAGCAATTGGAGAAGGTAGGCTACCTCGCACATTTGTGGATCAATGGAAAGTTATCCGGACGGTACTGCACAAATTTGCTGCCGTTGGACCGAAGGTTCCAGGAATTATCAAGCTTTATGAAAGGAGACAGTTATTGAGATATATAGCGACCTTCTTGATGGTTGCAGCGGTCCCAACCATAGTTGCCACATACGTCTTTTCTTTAGTATGGTTAGCACCGATTTCTCTTCCGCTTGTTGCCGTTGCGGTTGTCTTTTTTGTCATCCAGTGGACTGTTGGTCACTATATTAACCTCAAGACTGCGCGGATGATTGATGATTATTGGATTGAACACAAAAGTCTTCTTCGAGCTGAGAATAATGCGTTGAAAAAATGGACTCAACGTTTAATCGCTCATGCAAAATTCAGACTCAGAAAGGAGGATCAACTCTCAAGCAAGAATCCCATCAAATTCTATAATGATGATTACGATGGCATCATAGTCAAGGCAACGCCCAATTGGTATAGGAAACACTATGTCGTCAATATTGTAGTATGAACTTGGACTGCAATGAATCCATCGAAACCAGCCTTATGTTTATACCACTTTTTCGATGGGTGTGTATTTTACATCGAATCCGAAATGCTTTGGACCAAGTACTTCAAGTCCAGCAGGCTCTCTGAAGATATCATGTGCAGCTTTCATACCAATGACACTAACAGGATCACCATTCTTGATATCCGTGTTTGTAATTGGTTCACCTGTCTTCTGATTTATGACTTCTATGATATCAGGGCTCATAATCCATGGCTTATTATCTAGCCATGTCATATGATTCTCATTCTTGAACCATACTTTGAGGGTACTGCCTGGTTTGATTCCTGAACCTTTGATTGAGGTTTCTCCCCACATGTAGCCTTCACGATTCTCCCATGTCTTTTCAACGACCTTCCCTTTAAAGAGGACCCATCCACCATATTTTTCGACAATTTTTTCTGCAGGATCGTCACCGGACTCTCTGCATTCTCTTATTGTTCTTCCCACATTGTAGCTCAATGAAAGGGTGCCCGGAATTATGACTTTGTGAAATTCTTGACCTTTTACCGGAAAAGCGACATTACCAACTCTACCCCATGCCACCTCACTAATTGCCTTTGATATCCTCTCACCCATTTCGTAATTGATGATTTCCTTTACAAGAGTTTTATTTCCAAACCAATCCACCAACGCAAGAGGTGCCATTGAGAAGTTTTTAACACAAACAGTATTCTGACATATTTCTGGAACAGCTCTACCTGAGTAATCGCCATCTACACAAGGAATACCATGTTTGAGTGCGGCATCAATTGGGGCTGGTGTATTAACTCCTCCGAGTTCAAATGGCGCTACAGCTGAGAACTTAATGTTTAGATGGTCCTCCAGCATTTGAAGTCCTGTCACTAACTCTTTTTCATAATAGTCCCAAGGAAACCTTGATCTTGCGGATTCGATGTCGGGTGTGGGGGGTGCAATCGTTCCTGAGTAGTATGGACATGCAACCCAATCCTTGTCATTCACATCTGATACATCAATAATGGTTATGACTTTGCCTTCATCAACATGCGGATATAGCATTCTAAGACCTAATTCCTTACTGCCGCCTCCGCCAGTCCCAAAAAAGGTGCAGCCGGTCGACAAATCTTCAACATCAGTTCGAGTTTTCAGTTCCAGTCTCATCCACAACACCTACTTGATATTGTTTAAGTGCATTTCATATGAGATTAATCCATACTTTAAGTATTATGAAACCTAAAATGGGAGAAGTTATGCATATTATCTGTCCCTACCAACTGATTTCAGAGTTCCACACGACCAGCTGTGGCTTTTCCGTCATCTATTGTTATAATAAAGCCCTTCAATATGCCTTCGCGATATTCTGAGCCTGGATTGACGCAAAGGGTTTTCCCCAGGTTTGTAAATCCAACTGACTCATGGATATGTCCATGCATTGCAACAAGGGGTTGATACTTCATGATGACATCTCTCACAGCGGTACTCCCAACGGGCTCTGTGAGAGCAAATCCCCCAGAATATGAAACACTATGATCCTTAGTCAGTTTGGGCGCTACATCTAAATTAGATCCGTATGGAGGCGCGTGAAAATTGCAGAGCAGGTTCTCATAATCGCCCTCAGTGACTCTCGCAAACTCCGCTTCAAGTAGCCCAGTTAGTTCCTCTTCAGAACATTCTCTATGTGTATTCCAAGGTGTTTCGTTAACATACTCTAGACTGATGAGTTTGTGTTTATCGGTGACATCTATAACCTTCTTCAATGGATAGATTACTCGGTCGTGATTCTTGATAATATCGTCAATTACCCATGGATCATCATTTCCCGGATTGACAACAAGAACCACATTCTCTGGTATCATCTCGGCAGCTTGATCGAGCCAATGCGTAATACGCTCTACCATCAGTTTATCGAATAGAGCTTGGACCTTTGCTTTATCTGCTTGAAGCTCGGCTAGTTCGTCTGGCGATAGTACTACAGGATAGTACCCCTCAGTTGATGTGAATTCGATAAATCGATCGAGATCCTTTTGTTTCTTGAATGTCTTTCTGCTTCCAAATGGTTGTGCATACCATCTGTCTTCCTTTTCCTTGATTATCGGCATGATCGCCTTTCCAGTGAGATCTCCACACATCATGGCGACATCTGCTTTGAAGACTTTAGGTGCTCTGCACATCTTCTCCCATGTCTGCTGACTTCCGTGAGGATCGGCTGCTAAGAATATTCTCATGTCTTTACCTCAGGTTGTTATTGTGGTGACCAACTTAAGGCGGTTTAAATCCTTAATGGTATAGCGATATCTCAGCACTTTAATATAGCTTTGAAAAAATGATAAAGGATATAGATATGGCGCAAGGTATTAATGCCAAGTAACATTGCCATATACATACGGTCATGAGGTGGAACAGTAAGTGACAGAAAACTATGGACCAATTCTCGATGATTTCATGGACGAAGCTTTGAGAATTGAGAAAGCTGCAGCTGGGCTAGGAATCCCTCTCAGAGTAATGGGCTGCCTCGCTTTCAGAATCAAGAGCCCTGAATTCACTGATTTGCATATCAAAATGGGACGCGAAGTCACTGACATCGATTATGTCTCATATTATAAACATCGACAAAAGCTCATTAACCTCTTTAGAGATGACCTTGGATATTATTGGGTTCCACCGAGCTTTGCACGAGCGTCTACGCTTCGAGACCTTTTCATTGACAAGGAACATGACCGAAAGATCGATGTGTTTTATGACCACTTGGAGTTCTGTCATAATATTGATTTCAAGAAAGAGAAGCGACTGGATGTTGATGCTCCAACAATTCCACTGGCGGAATTATTCTTAGAGAAGACACAGATTGTTGAGATTAATGCAAAAGACCTGAAGGACCTAATTATAACATTTCTTGCCCACGATGTCACCGACGATGGGAGTGACACTGATGTCAATGGTAAACACATAGCGAAGATACTCTCTGATGATTGGGGGTTCTACCACACCGTGACCGAAAACATCAAGAAATTCATTGATTTTGTACCTACGGTGTCTATACTTAATAGTGACCAAAAAGAACTTGTTATCAATAGAGCCAAGAAACTATTTCAAATGATTGAGGATGCTCCAAAATCTCGTGGATGGAAACGAAGAGCCAAGGTCGGCACCAAGCAACGCTGGTACAAAATCGTTCATTCGATGGAAGGAACAAGAGACGCACGATAATTGGGATATGTTTGCGGAGTGTTTGGGAGATGAATCTTTCAAAAGAGAACGCTTACGATATGCTTACGGGTGTAGGAATTCTTGGAACCGGTGGTGGTGGTGACCCAGTTTCTTTTGGAAGACCTATTGTAGACTGGGATTATGCTAGAGGTCGGATTTACGAAATAACCCCTCCTGATGACATTAAAGATGATGCCTTTGTTGTGTGTGGAGGATATATGGGATCAGTCATGGCTTTCACGTCAATTGGCGATATGCTAGAAGCTTGGGAAACTCGGTATGAGCTTCATGAAGCAATGAAGATCTCTGAGAGAATCACGGGGAAAAAAGTTGATCATCTAGTTCCATTTGAGTTAGGTGGCACAAATACAACTGTGATGCTCTCCTTAGCAGCACGAGCTGGGATTACTTGCGTCGATGGCGATGGTCTAGGACGTTCAGCTCCTGAAACTCAAATGATAACGTTCGTCGGCTATGGGATTGAATTATGCCCCATGCCTGTGGTTTCCAAGAATGGGAGTGTCATTATTGTTGACAAGACTACTTCCCCTGCACTTGCTGATGAAATTGGTAGGTTCGCAGTAGTACAAGATGGCGGTGCAGGCGCAAACAACCACTATTACCAGACAGGTGCTCAATTGAAGAAGGCAGTGATTCCCAACAGTATCTCAAAGTCGATTGAACTTGGAGCTGCAATTCGTGATGCAAATGCGAACGGAAAGAATCCCATTGATGCTTTCCTTGATACTATGGGTGGACAAATCCTAGCAAAAGGCAGGATAGAAGAGGTCAAAGGTGAGGATCGTGCAGGCCATTGGCATGTCTTGGTTCGTATCAAACCTGAGAATCTGAAGGGTCGTTTTGAAGTTGTTGCGAAGAACGAGTACATGATGGCCATGTGCGATGGTAAGCCTGTGGTGATGTTTCCAGACCTTGTCTGCCTACATAATCCTGAAAATGGTCATGGTTTGATGAGCGCAGACCTCAAACAAGATATGGAAGTTGTAGTGACTGCAGTTCCAGCTCATGAACGGTTGCGGTTTGCCGGGAGTACTGAAATCGGGAAGAAAGCTTTCTCTCCTGAAAGATATGGACATCCTGAACTGGAGTACAAACCAATGGAAGAGATAATAGGGCAGTTACACTAGGTTCTAGAGTCATCTAATTCAGTTCCTAACAGGCAGAGGTGTCATAATATGCGACTAGCCCTCATTGGTGCAACTGGTATCGATTGGTGGACTGATCCCAAAAAGAAGGCATTTGTTGAGTCACATACTCCTCCAAAGTGTGTGATTGATAACTTCACTCCCAGATATGGCACTCACAGTGTCGAATCATTTGTTGATGAAGCGTATAATGCTCCCTTCATTCTTGAGCAAGTAGTAATAGCCAACCGTGAGGGATACGATGTAATAGTGATAGATTGTGCATGCGATCCAATTCTTGAAGCAGCAAGAGAAGTGTCGAAGGTACCGGTTATCGGTCCACGGAACACTGCTCTTCATTTAGCTCTTACTCTTGGGACTCGTTTTGGTGTTGTCACTGTGCAAGGAGAATCATTGATGCGATGCATAGAACATGGAGTTAGAAAGGAGGGTCTCGAAGCCTTCTGTGCTGGTATCCGTTATCTGGACATGCCTGTTTTGGATATCTCGAAGAAGCCAGCAGAAGCGCAAAGGGCAATCATCAAAGAAAGCAAAGATCTCATTCAGAATGGTGGGGCAAATGTAATAGTCCTCGGGTGCACTGCACTTTCACATGAGGTTGACTTGGTGCCAATCATGGATGAGCTAAAAGTGCCAGTCATAGACCCGTGGGTCGTAGCTATCAAAACCGCATTCATGCTGGTTGAAGCAGGCCTATCTCACAGCAAAATAGCATATCCTAGTCCCCCCAGGAAAAAGATCACCGAGGATCCAAGCCTGAAAGGGTCCTTCGATGATGTTTTGAAGCAGGAATAATGACTAGGCTCGATCCTAATTTCTCCTAAGAAGTAATACTATCAAAACAAAGACCACTATAGCAAGTACGGCATACATCAGATACGGTAATGCTAGTCCAAGTCCCATGAACCATCCGCCAATAATTGGCCCAATAAACAATCCTACACCACCCATGCTTTCCACTAAACCAGCATGGACACCCTTGTCGATATCCGTCGCTGAAACGACCAGATAAAGCGCACCCAAGTAATTGAAGCCAACAGCAATTCCAGAAACAATCATCGATATAGCAAAGATCCAGATGTTTATGAAAGCGAAAAGCAGGAATCCAGAAATGGCAGCCAGCAATGCACCAATTACTATTGCCTTTTTCATGTATTCACCAGATACTCTTGCTATCCCCAGGAAAGCTATTGTCCTTGAAACGTTCCATATTAGGAGAAGATTCCCAAAGTCCTCAACAACGAATGGATATCCAAGATCAACTAGTTTTTCTATATAGGACGGAAACAGCCCAAGGATTACAGTCGATACCACTCCCCAAAGCATTACTGACAGATACGATGCTATGAACAACGGTGAACTCTTGCTCACCTTTTCAGGTTGGCCTGTGTCTTGAGCATTTAGAATCTCACCATTTGAAGATGCGACTATGGGTTTTCTTCTATATCCTTGTAGAAAAACTGCGATGATTATCAAAGCGAGAATCTCTATTCCGAATACGACAAAGATGCCTGACGTATCTCCATAGATGCCAGAGAGATACGCGATCAGCATCGGCGGAATAATCATTGAAGCACTCCATGACATTGAGAAGTTGCCCAGCGTGACAGCTTGCGATTCAGGGTCAAGCTCGCTCACCATCCCCTCGACTGTAGGTGACACAAATCCGAAAACAAAACCTTCGATGGCTCTAATGATGATAAGTTGCCAGGGACCTACAAATGGGAGGAGATAGAGGAAAATCACAATGATGTATCCGCCAGTTGACAAGAGAAGGGTTTTCTTTCTTCCAATATCATCAGAGAGCCGACCACCTATTGCTGGAGAGAACATGTACACAAGTCCAAAAATTCCGAAAGCCAAGCCAGATTCAAGTGGAGTTCCGCCCATCCTTGTTGAATACCAGGATGCAAAGATCTCAGTGGTACCAAGTGTGAAAACGGTGAGGAATGTTACTATGTAACCCACTATTCTGTTTCTTTTTTTGGCATCCAGCGTTAGGTCTGGATTTCCTGGTTTATCGAAACAGAACTCTTCCACTATCTCAGACATGCGTAATATCCTTCTACTTTAGTTGGGGTGAGATCTCGGTGCCGAGAATCTTTGCAGTTCCTATCGGTTCGGTCCCTGGGACAGGAAAAGCAACGATTGTATTTGCCCCCGCATCAATCATTTGTTGCAGTCGTTTGATACAATACTCCTTGTCACCAACTAGGCATAGTTCTTTCACCATTCTATCAGTGATGAGTTCTGCTAACAATGCATCATCACCTCTTTCCGCTGCTCCCCTCATCGCCAGAGTTTCCTCAGGTTTGACACCTGCATGCGACATGAGTGGGCCTCCTTCTTGCGAGTGTGGAAGATAAAGCTTGGAGAAATTGCGAGCTATGTTGATTGCTTTGTCAAGATCGTCATCAATGACCATTGGCATGTAGGCAACCATTTCATAGGCATCCAGTGACCTTCCGGCTTTCTTTGCACCTTTTGCTATTTCTTTCCAAGCAGATTCAACATATGACGGCGTGCAGAAAATGGATAGAATCACGCCGTCTCCAATCTCGCCCGACAGAGCTAATCCCTTTGGGCCTTCGAACGCCAGGTATATCGGTGGTGCTTTTCGAACGGGTTTGAAGACCAATTTGATATCCTTTGCTCTAAAGAATTTGTCCTCGTGATTGATGTTCTCCCCAGTTATGATTTTACGTACGAGTTCAACGCATGCCCTTGTCCGCGAAAGCGGCTTCTTATCATAGATGCCCATCTGCTCCATCCAAAATGGGACTCCGGAACCCAAACCAAACACGGTTCTCATATTTGACATCTCATCGAGTGTCGCAAACTCCATGGCTATTAATGCTGGATGACGAGAGTATGGGTTTACAACTCCCAAGCCTAGTCTGATTTTTTCTGTTGCCATGGCGGCAGCCGCCATATACGGAATTCCACCTCGAAAGAAATAGTCTTCTGCAAACCAGGCCGAACCCAATCCTAATGTCTCTGCGACCTTTGCCAATTCAATAGCATCTCTGACTGGAAAAACACCAGTCATTGCTACACCTAACTCTCTGAAACCTTTCATTATCATCACATCCAAACAAAGTAGGAGAGGGGCTCAACCCCTCATCTAGGGAAGCTTTCCGAGTTCCTCCAGATAGTCAGCCACGTCCTTCAGCTTGAGCATCTCTAGAGTTTCTCGAGTTGGCCAGCTTGTTTCCTTGTCCCATCCGTGTAGTTCATAGTAGCGGTCAAGCATCCCATCAAGTTCTTCCTTGGAGTTTTTCTCTCCTTTTAGGGGTCCTGAAGCTGCTCCCTCGTTCATCAAACGCCATGGGAGATTGTCATACTCACGAGTTGCTCCACGCGTGACGTTGAATGCTTTCTCAAGAGTGCATACTCGTCTCCCTGTGAGCATCATTTCTTCCTCAGACAATTCAATACCTGTTGCAGCTGCAAAGAGCCTCGCCATATTGTCTGGGTTGACACCATATGCTGCTGTCGATGTAAATACGCAGAATCCAAGGGCTTCCGTGATCTCATAACAATCCTCATGCCATCGCACAATCTCAGCTCGATATTCCGTAAAGTGCGGTGACGCCCATTTCTTATCTCCTGTCACTTTTTCAATGACCTCTATTGATTCTGGACTTGCACCAAACTCTGCAAAGGTTTCGGTCATAAGGTGGTCATTCCCACGAGGATTTACAGCAAATGCCAACGCATAGGCTTTAGCAGATCGAGTTTCGACATTTGATTGCTCAAGCCCTTTGGCATTTATGATTGCCCATTTGTAGGAATCTTTTCCAACCTTTTTCGTGGCTATCTTTAGCCCGTCGGCAAGAAGGTTCCCAAGTTTTCCTTCCCTGAGAGCGATTTTCTCAACTGTCTTCTTTACTTCATCCAGTTTTCCCCAGTCAAGTTCCAGACCATCTGTGTCTTCTTTGGTGAGAACACCCCTAAGATAGCTCTCAATGGCCCATTGTGTGACTGTACCTGCGGTTATTGTGTCAAGCCCCAGTCTGTTGCAGACCTCGTTGAGAACTAAGACTCCTTCAGTATCAATAATACCCGGTCCGTTCCCAAGGGCTCCAAAGGTCTCATACTCTGGTCCTCCACTCGCAATTCCCGCATGCGGTCCTTTTTCTATTACTGAATATCGGTGACAACCGATTGTACATCCAAAGCATGCAACACGTCTTTTCAGGTATCCTTTTTCATTTAGGGCTTGGCCAGATATGGGATGTGCATTCTCTGTATAACCCGTCTGCCAATTTTTCCCTGGAAATGCATGTAGCTCGTTCACTGCACCGATTGATCCAGAAGTACCAAACTCATGCAACGATTGCGCACCGCTGTCTGCTTTGAGGAGCTCTCGCATTTCTTGAGCAATCTCAGCGAATTTCTTCGGGTCCTTTACACGGACGGGTTTTGATCCTTTCACCGATATCGCTTTGAGCTTCTTTTTGCCCATCACAGCTGCTCCTCCGCCTCTTCCAGCAGCGTGATACAGTGAACATTGAATAGAAGCAGCTCGAACTAGCTTCTCACCGGCAGGTCCAATATACAAACCCCGAGAGTCTTCGCCATGCCATTTCTTGAGTAGCGCATCAGTTTCCAGGATGTCTTTTCCCCAGAGGTCTTTTGCATCTCGTACTTCAACATGGTCATCCTGAATCAGAATATAGACCGGCTTTTCAGCTACACCATGTACAACAAGATGATCATACCCTGCTCTCTTGAGCTCTGCTCCCCAGTGGCCGCCCGTATTGCTCTTGAGATACAGACCTGTCGTACATCCAACCGTGGTAACCGATGTTCGCCCCGATGCTGGTGCAGTGGTTCCTGTCACAGTGCCCGGAGCAAAGATGATGATGTTTCTTGGGTCATCCCATGTGATGGACGGGTCTTTGCAGTAGTCCCATAGTATCTTTGCATTGATGCCTCTGGAGCCTACATAGAGTCTGCGCCATTCCTCGGGAAGATCCTCTGTCCAACTCTTGCCAGTTCCAATATCTACGTGTAGAATTTTGCCTTGATGTCCGAACAATCATGCCGCCTCCTTCTTCAACTCTTTGTACATTGCTATTCTTGTAGAACGCAACTTTCTCTTAGTTTTAGTCAAATCCTCCGATTTATCCACCCACTGAAGCGCCTCTGGAACACAATGCTTGACGCAATATGGATCACCTCCACAAAGATCGCAGAACATTGGCTTCTTCGTTTCAGGATGAAGCCGGATGGCATAGTAAATGCATGCATCCACACATGCACCCTGCGATGTGCAGAGATTCTCATCAACTGTGATGATTCCTGTTGTTTCATCCCTCGATAATGCTCCATTTGGGCAAGAAGCAACACAAGGATGCGACTCGCATTGTTCACAAACAAGTTGAAGTCCGAGGGCAATTTCCTCTTTCTTCAATATCTTGATTCTACCCCTGTCTGGATCGAATAGATCCTCCTTTGTTAGAGAACAAGCAAGTGAACACTGCTTACACCCAGTGCATTTGTCCATATCGACAAGTAACACTTTCTCCATCATCAATCAATTCCATCATCTTGTTAAAGTGCGAGTGGTACTACATGAACCTACATTAAAATCCTGTCATTGTCGTTCTGCATGAATCTTCATATCGCCTTAAACTGGCACAAAGCTCAATAGAATGTGAAATAAGGGTGTTTCTCTATTGAACCATCGAGCGTTTATGTTTTTATTTTTGGTCTATCCAGCTTTAAGCTCATTTAAGAAAATGACAGTATCAAACAGATTCATGTTTGCTGGTATAATCCAATAGGTTTTAAGAGGACCGTACAGGAAACTTCTTTGTGAGATACCCGTGAGCAGCGAAACTGAAAGCGATGTACATCCAGATGCGCTCTCAACGAGTGAAGAAGATGATATTGATAGAACAGGAGATTTTGCGAATGGTCTTCAGATGCTTCTATCTCATCATCCTCCATCAATGTATGGTCACTGTCTACGCGTGTCTATCATGGGTCGCTCGCTTTATCTCTGTGGACGATGCAGCGGAATCTATGGTGGTCTGGGCCTAGGTCTATTGTTTCTCTTCATATTTCAGGTTCAATTGACACCTGAATGGTTTTGGTTCTTTCTTTCAGTTGCCCTTGGTTTTACAACTGTCATCGATTGGATGAGTCAACGTCTTACTCCCAGAAAGACCACAAATTTCGTACGGGCTTCGACTGGCTTCTTGAGTGGTTTAGCTCTTGCGATCATCTTCTATCTTGGGAATTTAGCCTATATGCTGGTCGCTCTTGCGGTGATGAGCGCATCTATTGGAATCGTTGGCCTCGTTGAGAATAGACGTAGGACTGCCTACTACAAAGAAATACAAGCTGAGATAGAGAGTTCCCCGGAGGCTTCCACCTCATAGCAGTACATTTGTCACACATGCCAAAGGGTTTTATTCTGTATCAAAATCAGCCAAGTGTGGTCTGTCATGATTCCATTTGCGAAGCCAATCATTGAAGAAGAAGAAGTTGAAGCTGTGAAGCGAGTCCTAGAATCAGGAATGCTCGCTGAGGGAAAGGTTTCTCGTGAGCTAGAAAGGCAGTTTGCTAAGTACATCGGCACAAAATTCGCAACAGTGACCAACAACGGAACGACTGCGTTGAGCACTGCCTTGGAGGCTATGGCACTAGAACCTGGGGACGAGGTCATTACATCTCCCTTCACGTTTATCGCATCAGCCAACTCGATTGCTATGATAGGAGCAATTCCCATTTTTGTAGATGTGAAACCTGATTCCTATAACATCGACCCTGAACTGATTGAAGACGCGATTACAGAAAAGACTCGTGCGATTATGCCAGTGCACATCTTTGGGATGCCTGCTGATATGAAGCATATTATGGATATAGCAGAATCTCATGATTTGCAGGTCATTGAGGATGCCTGCCAAGCTCATGGTGCTGAGGTCGATGGCAGGAAAGTTGGGTCCCTAGGGCATGTATCTGCGTTCTCTTTCTATGCAACAAAGAACATGATGACTGGAGAGGGAGGAATGATCACAACTGATAATGAAGAACTCTTTGATCGGTGTCTGATGGTCAAAAACCACGGTCGTGGCAAACAGGGTGGCTATAGCCACTTCAGAATAGGATACAACAACAGAATGATGGACGTAGTCGCTGCGATTGGAATTGAGCAAATGAAACGACTCCCAGAAGCTGTAAAACAGCGACGAAAGAATGCTCACGAGTTTGATGAGTTCTTCTCTGAGTTTGAATCAATTAAGCCACAGGTGGAAGATAAAGGTCTGAAATCTGCATATCATCTTTATGCTCCCCGTCTATACTCAGATAAAATGGATAGAGATGGCATAGTATCAGCATTGAGGGAGCAGGGTGTGGGTTCGAGAGCAGTCTACGCACTACCTTGTCATAAGCAAGACACCTACCTTAATATTCAGCAATGGAGATGGGCAAAGTTCGTAGATTATCCCGATTATTCAGCAGTGACTCTTCCAGTGTCAGAGGAGATTGGATCTCGACACTTCGATATTCCAGTGCATCCGAGTCTCACGGATAACGACAAACAACAAATCAAGGATGCATTCACAAAGATTCTTGGTTAAACTCTCTCAAAGTACGGCAGAATCGAACGCAAGTCTTTGGATTCAATAGTTACTGTCGCAGCATCACTTACAGCTTTATCCACTGGATTGAATGCAATGCTGAACGCTGAAACTTTGAATAGATCTATGTCATTAATCCCATTTCCAATACTAGCCACGTTTTCCAGTGAGTGTCCTCTTATTTGTACGTAGTTCCAGATTGTCGTGGCTTTTTCTGGACCACCCATTGTGAACTGAACAGTTCCATCATGAACCTGATTCTCTGAACCAAGAATATGAGAGTAGGCAAAAGATAGATTCAATCTGCGAGACAGAGGTTCCATGAAGAACTGACTAACTCCGCTGGAAATACAACCCACTTCATATCCCCAGTCCTGCAGTGTAGCTACTGTTTCTTCAGCTCCGTCTAGCAGTGGCATCGTCTTCACCAAGTAGTGGTACGTGGCATCAACAGGTATCCCTTTCCATAGTTTTGCGACTTCAACCACCGTTTCTTGAAAATCCAAGTTTTCTCGTTCTATTCTTTCGAGTAATTCGAGATATTGATCCTTCAAGCCAATCTGCTGAGCAAGCGCAAATGCGGCACTTGGACCATCATAGAGAACTCCATCCAAGTCTATCGAGATCACCTTGATATTTGAGGCCATTGTTTCTCATATCCTTCGTAGTTTGCTGCTGGCGGCTACACCAACAACAGTAATTATCACTTTTGATGAGAACTCCGGAGTCATGAATATAATCAGTAAGAGTGGTCTTGGAACAATCAATGAGATAAAGAAGAAATTCAGAAAGAGAAGGTCTGACGAAGACCTTGTTTTTGAAGTAGGACGGATAAATAGAAACCTGATCAAACAAATGCTTGTGGTGTGCGGCAGAGTGGGTGAAGCCAATATTGCACAATACGCTACTAAGGCCAGAGAAATCGGAGCTGACTTCATTGTTGAACAAGGTCGATCTTGGATTCTCACAAAGAAGACGATTAGAGAGAATTATGACCCAAGTTATCACAAAGGTGTCCTACTCATTGGAACTAATAAAGAGCTTCCAGCCACACAGATTTCATATGAGGGCACATACGGTTTCACCGATTGGTTCATTCAGGATTTAGATAATGATGGCAAACCCGACTTCCCATTTGGACGGATTTTTGGGCCACCAAAAACTGTCCTTTATCATATGGACCCATATGTTGTTGATAGTAACATAGCGATTGTATTTGATTCGCAACCGGGTCGTTCTGATAAGCACGTCAAAGCTCTTGCTGATTTGGGATTTGATGTAGAAGTGCTACTTCGTTATACTAAGGAAGAAGAAAAGCTGTTGTCTGTCAGTGAGTTTATTCTTCAATTCTCAGATGGCGTATTCACAGCACGAATTCATGGGACGCCTGATAGATGGGCAACACATAATTCGGTTATTCTCAGCTACGAACAAGCTTCAGCGATTGAATTTCAGGGCTATCCTGTTGTGTTTTCGGAGGCATGTAATACAGCTCAAGAAGGTCCATTATTGAAAGCTTTCCTGAACTCAGGGGCCGCCTACATTGGTGCAACACTTGATACCATGAATAATGTTGAACCATTTGAGGACTGGCGCAAATGTGCGTATTGCGATGGTTGGAAATTCGGGCTCTTAGATCTTCTCGACTCATATGATCTCATAGGTGAGGTGAAGCTTGCAGTGGACAGGGCACTGACCGAGAACCTAGAGCCCAAAGTCCTAGCTGAAATCGAGAAGGTCAGAAAGGGTGATTCAACAACTCTCACAATAGACAAATCTGTATCAGCAGTTGAATGGATGCTTTATGGAAATCCCCTACGTAGTGCTCCTGCAGGACCGAACGCAGACTTCACACCAGGACGAATATCTGTTGATACTTGATGTCCTACTTTGTTTTGGAACGTCTGGCTCCAACGAATGAGCCAATTGCTCCTCCCAGAACACCTATGCCCGACATAATGATGACAGCAAAAATCACATCCTCTGGTTTGTAGACAAAATCAAGAAACCACTCTGTTATGAGGAAAACTAGGAAATAACTCAGTGCAGTCCCACTGAATACAATAGCAATTGCGTGTATGTATTTAGCTACAATATAACCCACAATCAATCCTGTGACTAAAGGTGCTAGAAAATTCAAGATGAAAAACAGACCAAAATTCAGCAATATAGTGACAACGATCATTGCCACGAATATGACGCTTGACGAATTCAATAGAGATTCTGAGCGGCGTTCCATGGCTATTCCCGATTCGTATTGTTGTTCATGTTATAATCCTAATGTTTGATGCTCTGAAATATGATAAATTCAAATGTATTTGTGTACCATAATCGAAGCATCACATGGTGGTTTGTGAGGAAATATTATTGAACGAGAACAAAGAATCTGCCGGAAATAGGGAGAAGGGTGCTTTTTCAATTAAGGTGCACGCTCCAAAGAATCCTTTCAAGAGCAATCCTTTCAAAAAAGATAAGGAGTAGTTCCAGATCTCATTTGGATTGTTAGACAAGTTCAATCAAACATGCATCTGCCGGTCTTTCTTCCGGCAGGTGCATTTGTCTTTGTAAAAGTGATGAAATTGCCATTTCGAATCAAGGTACCACCTGAATATGATCTCTTATCTTCAGTTCATTCTTGGATTTATCCAGATATACAACCAGTGCCTGAGCAAACTGGCGCTGGCTTTTTTGGACGTGCCTACGATTTTGATTATCAACATGTAGTTTTGATCATCAGGCAGCCAAAGCCAGGAAAGTCTCTACAGATTACTCACTCTAGTTGCGACGTAACGACCAAAGATCTAAGGGCGATGGTTGAAAGGACATTGAATTTAAAACTCAAGGTTGACAACGCATTGAAACAAATGAGCGAGGACCCGGTAATTGCTAATCTTGTTCCAAAGGTAGCTGGCGTGCGACCATATATGTCACCCACGCCCTTTGAAGCACTGATTAAGACAATAATCCAGCAACAGGTATCATACAGGGCTGCAAACATATTCACAAAGAGGATGGTACTTGAGCTCACGAAACCTGTAATGTTTGAAGATTCTCGTTGGTACTTCTTTCCCAGTGCGCAAACAATGTCAAATGCTGGACTGGATGGTCTGCGAGAATTTGGTTTTGGTTACAAAGCTGAATACATTCACAATGTCGCTATGCTCGCGGCCAAGGGCAACTTGGCTCTAGATTCCCTAGTCGGTGCTCCCTACGAGGAGGTGCTTGAACGACTGAAACCTATCAGAGGAATTGGGGACTGGACAGTCCGTGTGTTCTCGCTAGCTGGACTAGGCAACTTCAACGTGTTTGCATACGAGGATCTTGTGATTCAAAAGATTCTTGGAAAGTTATACAATCAAGGTCTAAGAATGACTGCGAAACAAGTTCAGGAACATGCAGAGTCCTGGGGCGCTTCAAACACAATGGTCCTCTACCTTCTTATGTGTGCTGAAGTTTTGGGATTTTTTGAGGAGTCTACGCCTGCAGAAAACCCATAAAAGGCTCGTAGATAAAAATCCAGACTGCTGAATCAGGTGAGTACCTTTGTCTAAGGTCGGGAAGAAGAAGAACACAAAACTGTGGCGTATCTGGTCAATGTTTCTCAAGGAATTGAAACTGATTCAGAATGACAAATTTGCGCTCATTCTTGTCTTCATCCTTCCCACAATGATCATGATGACAATGTATGCCGCCACTCATCAAGCGGCAATTGGAATCTCTGCTGAAACGGGAAAGAACGAAGATGCGATAAGACTAGGTCTAGTGGACATCGATTCAACAAACACATTTCCCGGTCAGGACCTATCAGCCAATTTCACGTGGTATCTGACCAATAGTCCCAACTTTATTGTTCAGATATACAATACAGAAGCAGATGCGTTAGATGCATTATACTTTGATAGAGTGGACGCATACGCTGTAATTCCATATGGGTTTGAAGGAAATATTACTGGAGATATTCCTGCCTTTGTCAGTATTCACATTAGCAGTACTGATTTTTCAAGTCAGACTTCTGTTTTTTCGAAGTTTAATGGAGTTGTTCAGGACTTCCGCTTCGATCATGATTGGGTAAAAGGCGAGATTGCAGCCGACATGTTTCCAGAGTTCCAACCTGCTGGTTCCAGTGGTTTTGAAGCGACCTTTGGAGTCTTTATGATTGTGTTTGCCGTGTTTATTGCTGTCGCAGCAACAGCTGCCCAAGCTATTGTCGGCGATGTGCCTCTCAATCGAATGCTTCTGACTCCCGCAAGTAAGATGGAAGCTATAATATCAAAGGTTTCTGCATATTTCGTTGTTGGGATGCTACAAGCACAATTCTTACTGATTCTCTGGCAACTACTATTCAACATTAATGTATGGTCACAATATCTTACAATGAATATCGTACTTGCGCTCATGTCATTATCTGGATCCGCACTTGGCGTCCTCATTTCCACTCTAGTTACTACGCGGCTCCAAGCCAATCAGTCATTCCTGTTCCTTTTGTTCGGTAGCGTCATTGTTGGCACTGGTTTCATGGATGTTGGCCTCATTGACGATTACTATCCCCTGAATCTTGGACGTGTAATGATGGCTGACACTGCATTCAAAGGAGTGGCCCTAAGTGAGTTTTCTGGTGACATTTTAGTCATTCTGGAGTTGTCTCTGGCCCTAATCTTGATTGCTTGGCTAATCTTTGCACGTCGCAAAACCCTGGCATGATATTTTCTTCTTAATTTGGAGTCAGTTGGCAAGACCCTTAAGGGTTGGATAACTATAGAGCAATCCAAGGAGGTTGATAATTGTATGAGTGTTGTAAAGGTCATCGAACTAATCGGAGAGTCACCAAACAGCTGGGAGGAGGCCTCCAAGAATGCTCTTGCGGTTGCTGCGAAGTCCGTGAGAGGAATTGTAGGCATTGATGTTGATCACTTCACCTGCAAGGTGCAAGACAACAAAATTGTTGCCTTCCGAGCTAATATCAAGGTCGCTTTCAAGTACGAACCATGAGCTTCGCTACTGAATGCGCTCAGTTCGTACCAGATGAGAATGGGGATCTGTAACTTACAGATCCCTCGTTGTTTTTCAGAATAAGTAGGGCAGACTTGAAAGGAAGACTACCACTGCATTGTTTATTCCATGAGCCACTGACGGACCTATGAGGTTGTACTTTCTGCGTTGCGCAAGAAAACCCAGAAACATGCCTAGTATGAACCTTGTTGGGAGACCAATGATGTCAAGATGCACAGCACCAAAAATTAAGCTGCTGACTGCCAGCGCAACCCATTGGTAGTTGTTTGTCCCACGACCTCGCAAGTAAATCTCCATTCGACGTTGCATAAATCCTCGAAATAGAAGTTCCTCGGTAAAACCCACAAATCCAATCATTACTATGGTCCACGCGATCATCTCAGGCCAGTTTCTCGCTACCAAGATCGCTTCTATTCCAGAAGGCGGTGGACCGGTCGCTTGATTTACAAACCAGGAAACACCAATATTGACTCCAAGCATTGCCACCCCAAACAAAATACCAAGTCCAATATCCAGAGGTGAGTGCATGTTCTTGATTCCCAATGCTGACTTTGGCAAACCACGACTTCTGATATAGTACAATGGAGGGATGACGAAAATCAGCTCAGCAGATGTCATGATCAACATTGCCAATGGATCAATGTGGATAGTATATGTGTAAAAGTTGATGATAATTAAGCCTGCCATCATTAGTGGAATCATTAGCAAGAATGTTACTACGACCAATAGAATCATCCCAAGGGCAGTATATCCCAAAACTCCAAGCATTTGATTCTTGGTGACCGTATCTTCTAGAAGCTGTCCGGGCTCGAAGATTCCTATTCCCTCTGCTTCTTCGAGTTCGTATTTGTCTGGGTCATCCATGACCAACTTTTACATCCTCCCGCTGACAAATTTAGTAACTGAATTAAGGCTTTGGTTTGAACTAACCCTACATTGCTTTTTCCGCACAGACTTTATGGGTAACCTCATATCAAAAACAGGATAAGAAAACCGATGTAGGGACAAGACTGATGGAGAAAGATAGTAAAGAACCCACACGAAAGAGGGGCACAGTCTTACTATTTCTCACCATAATAGTCATTGGCACTTTTGTTGGATTGTATGCGATACCG
>RDNZ01000076.1 GCA_011364905.1 Candidatus Thorarchaeota archaeon | reverse complement strand
GCCTCTTTTTCTTCCAGTTTGAACATACTCATGTGCTTCAGGAATCTGCTCGAAGGAATAGGTTTTATCAATGACAGACTTCAGCTCTCCAGATTCCAGGAGTTCTCTTAGAAGGATGAGATATTCGATATGATCCTTACTTTTACCTACTCCGCCTGAATCCTTATCTACGCTGAGGAATATACCGGTATCAGTCAGAGACACCTTTCTCTGCGATGGTAGCATTTTGTCTACCGCATCAAACACGACATTGTACTTCTCGTCATTCTTGGTGAAATCTTCTTTTGTGCGATCTATGACTATATCCGCGCCCAATTCTTTCACTAACTCCAAACTTCTAGTGCTACATACACCAGTACATTCCGCCCCCAGGTGCTTAGCTATTTGAACAGCATAAGTACCAACATTCCCAGAAACACCATAGATTAGGACTTTCTGACTTGGCTGAATGTTTGCTTTCTTGAGAACCTTTGCTGCAGTGACTCCACCTCCAAGAACTGGTACTGCTTGTTCATAGGAGATACCCTCCGGAATGGTTGCAATCATACTATCCTCTGGAATACATTTGTATTGGGCGTAACCCCCTAGACCATCCCAAAATGTTGATGCGAATACTCGATCACCGACTTTGAACTTCGTAACCTCTGAACCAATAGCCTCAACTTCGCCTGCTGCTTCCATCCCTAGTATGTCTTTCCGGGGTCTCGACCAACCCAAGAACAAACGAGCGGCTAACTTCTGACCAGCTGAGAGATCAAGCAGGCCTCGCATTTTCACATCTCCAACAGATACAGTTGTAACATGAATTTTGATGAGGACTTCATCAAC
Organism: Candidatus Thorarchaeota archaeon; assembly: GCA_011364905.1. Lineage (GTDB taxonomy): Archaea > Asgardarchaeota > Thorarchaeia > Thorarchaeales > Thorarchaeaceae > SMTZ1-45. The sequence continues at coordinate 7,663 of RDNZ01000076.1, read as the reverse complement.
TTTCGGAGTAGGTTTTTCTCTTTCTACAACGTGGAGGACATCAGGAGGTCCATATCTATCGATTATCATCGCTTTCATAGCAATATCATACCTACCTCTGTTAGATTATACTACACCGGTCAGCTCTGTAATATTTGTTATTGAATTACATGCTTACAGTCCTATGTTTTGAGCTACCTTTTCATAACTAGCCGTGCTCCAAAAAAGAGCAATATCTTGCACAAGTGAACATGAGCGAAGATTAAAATCTAAAGCATGTACGACAGATGCTTGTCATGAAACCACTTCTTACGCCTTCCATTTTGGCAGCTAACTTCGCCAACCTTGAAGCTGATATCAAAGCAGCAGAGAAAGGGGGTGCAGATTACTTCCATCTCGACATCATGGATGGACATTTCGTCCCCAACATCTCTTTTGGACCCTGGGTAGCGAAGATAATGAAGACTATCACAGACGTACCTCTCGATGCTCATCTCATGATTACAAATCCCAGAGAGTATATTCCAAGGTTTCTAGATGCAGGAGTAGAACTCATCTATCCGCACATTGAGGCATCCTATGACGTATACCGCACTGTCCAGATGATCAAAGATCATGGAGGCAGAGCTGGCATAACTCTCAATCCTGCAACTCATGTTTCGTTGGTCGAAGGGGTATTGGACCTCATTGAATCAGTCTTGGTGATGAGTGTTTGTCCAGGATTCGGAGGACAGGAGTTCATCCCCTCTACAATGAAGAAGGTCACAGACTTGCGAACCCTACTTGATGAACAGAAACCGAGTGTACGAATCGCAGTGGATGGCGGAGTGACACTTGAAAATATCCGAGATCTTCGTAAGGCCGGTGCTGACTTCTTTATTGCGGGCTCTGCTGTCTTCAGAGCGCCAGATATAGAGCAAAGAGTTCGTGATTTGAAAAAGGAAATGCAATAGAGACCCAGACCCCACGTTTTAAATTCACGAAAAGGGATTCAGTTGCTATCATAAACCACAGAATGGTCAAGACAGGTGAGAACACTAGTTGAAATTCTTCATAGATTCCGCGAACGTTGAAGCAATACGAAAAGCCCACGAAAGAGGGATGGTAGATGGAGTGACCACAAATCCATCACTTGTTGCGAAAGAAGGCCGTGACTTTAGGACTGTTGTGGATGAGATTGCATCTTTTGTCAAGGGTCCAATCAGTCTTGAGGTCGTGAGTGAAGATGCGGAGGGAATGCTCAAGGAGGCTCGTGAACTCAATAGTTGGATTGATAATGCGGCTATCAAAGTTCCGATGACATGGGAAGGACTCAGAGCAGTCAAAATCTGCGCAGATGAAGGCATTCAGACAAACGTAACACTAGTCTTCAGTCCTAATCAGGCACTTCTTGCAGCCAAGGCTGGTGCGACATTTGTTTCGCCATTTATCGGGAGACTTGACGACGTAGGTCAGGTAGGCATGGAGGTTATAGAAGGAACAGCTCAAATTTACGCCAATTATGGTTTTGAAACAGAGATCATCGTTGCAAGTATCCGACATCCTATTCATGTCTACGAAGCTGCATTGATCGGAGCAGACATTGCAACAATACCGCCTAATGTTCTCGATAAAATGGTGCATCATCCTCTTACAGACGTTGGAATCAAGAGGTTCTTGGACGATTGGAAGAAGGTACCGAAAAAGTAGTTTCAAGAGAAAAGAGGGAAAGAGGGGTGAAGGCAAGCCCCTCTTTTTGTTCTGCCTGCGTCCCCTAGCCGTCACACCAATGGCTGCTTTAACGATTCCATTACCACCAAGCAGTATCAGCATCTTACTGATAGCTCAATCGGTTCTGTTGTTCCGATTAGTCGTGGAGAGGTGGTAAGCATCGTTGAGGAGGGCACCAGACCCAGACCACAGTATAGAATATTTTCTATCTAATAATATTATAGTGAAATTTTATATATTAGGATATGTTGGATGAAACTCGGCAAAAAGCGGCATTTTGCGATGTATCTCATGACAAGAAAGATATGCCAATGTGCTGCAAAAGGGACTCGTGTGAGCTATGAAGATAGAAGCTGACCTTGTTGTCTTCAATGGTAACATCATCACAATGGATCCACAGAAACCAACTGCCACTGCACTAGCAGTGAAGAGCTACAAAGTTCTGGCAGTGGGTGAAGAAGAAGAGATTGTGGAACTTGTTCCGACTGCAAAAAGGGTAATCGATCTTGGAGGGAAGACAGTAATTCCTGGATTCATCGACTCACACACTCATCTCACCAGTTCTGGCGTCAAAGCGGCACATGTACAGTTGGATAAAGCAGGATCATTAGAAGAGGCCGTTCAATTCCTTAAGGATGCTGTTCCTAAGTATCCAAAGGGAGAGTGGATTCTTGGGTATGGATGGGATGAAAGCGATTGGACAAAAAAGAGGTTCTTACAAGGTAGTGATTTGGACCCAATCAGTAAGGACCACCCAATCATGGCGACACGGGTGGATGGTCATCTTGCTTCTGTAAATGATATTGGCTTAAAGAAGCTTGGAATCTCTCTGAAACAGGCAGGAGTTGAAAAAGACAGGCTAGGTAGACCAACAGGTGTGTTGAAGGACATCGACGAGGTATGGGAGAAAGTTAGACCGACGGCTGACCAGATTCGGGATGGCGTGAGAATGGGAAACAAAATCGCCAACGAGAAGGGCATCACAACTGCCGTCGATAACGCAGCAGAGGGAACTCTGAAATACATCAGAGAGATAGAAACAAACCATGAACTCACAACTAGGATGATTGTAAATATTCCAGTAGAACAGGTCGACCATATGATTAGTCTAGGCATAACATCAGGAATGGGCAGTCCCATGGTAAGAATTGGCGGCATCAAGATATTTACAGATGGATCAATTGGTGCCAAAACCGCATTTGTGACTAACGGATACAAAGACGATTCAAAGAACAAGGGTATGTTGCTTTTCCCTAGGGAGGAATATGAACCCATAGTGAGGAAAGCTGTAGAAAATAATATTCAGACCGTCACACATGCAATTGGTGATGGAGCAATCGAGATGGTAATCTCAACATTCGAGAATCTTCCTGATAAGAGTATACTGAGAAAACAAAGACATCGAATAGAACATGCAGAGATGATCAATGAATATCAAATCCGCAGAGCGGTAAGCCTAGGTCTCATTTTATCAATGCAACCCAACTTCGTTGGCAGATGGCAGCAACCTGGTGGACTGTATGACCTCAGATTCGATGATGAACAGGTCCGCGGTATGAATATGTTTCGCGTTGCTCTTGACAATGGAGCGAGACTTTCATTCGGCTCTGATGGAATGCCGTATGGCCCACTCTATGGAATATGGTCCGCAACAACACATCATAATGACAGGGTTCGACTCACTGTAGAAGAGGCACTTCGATGCTACACCCTTGAGAGTGCATATTCAATCTTTCAAGAGAATAGTCTGGGTAGCATCACCGTGGGTAAGAGGGCTGATTTTGTGGTGCTCTCTGATAACATTCTTGAAGTCCCGCCAGATGAGATCATAGATATTGATATTGAGATGACCGTTGTTGGTGGAATTGTTGAGTACTCATCATCACGTTCATGAGGTGTTCCCTTGGGAAAAATCAAGGTTTTGAGCGAAGACCTGATATCGCTCATATCTGCGGGAGAGGTGATAGAGAACCCAGCTTCGATTGTCAAGGAGCTAATAGAAAACTCACTTGATGCAGGCACTGACATGATCGATATCTCGATCCAGGGTGGAGGGATCGACAAGATCATAGTTTCAGACAACGGAATGGGCATAGCTCGCGAAGACTGTGAGGTTTGCTTACAGAGATATTCCACAAGCAAGATCTCAACCAAAGAAGACATAGATGCGATTTCAACATATGGCTTTAGAGGAGAGGCACTTGCTAGCATTGCTACTGTAGCGGATATTAGAATAACAACTCAAACAAAAAATGAAGATGTCGGGACTCTGATAGTGTCAAGGATTGGCGATAATCCGAAAATAACTGATTCTTCAAGGCCAATAGGGACAACAGTCGAAGTGAATGATTTGTTCAAGTCGGTACCAGCCAGACGGAAACATCTCTCCAGTCCAAAGACTGAGGGGCAACGAATTCTAGAGGTTGTGATGAAGCATGCAGTCATCAGAACGGATGTGGGATTCAGACTGAGTAGGGATGATGAAGTTTTGATTGATTGTCCTCCCTCACAGACTCCAATTGATAGGATTACATACCTGTGGGGGAGAGACATTGCAAAAGGCCTTGTGGAGGTCTATTTCTCTGAGGATGGTGTTTGGGTGGAAGGATTCGTTGCAATGCCGCCAGTGTCCAGAGGTAATAGATCTCGTGAATACTTTGCCGTTGCGAGAAGACCGATTTTTGATGAACGCTTGAGTCAATCTGTCGAGTCAGCATATTCTTCGTTGCTGATGAGGGGGCAATACCCGATCTGTGCTCTCGACATTGCCTTGACTCCAGGAGACGTAGATGTGAATGTTCATCCTACCAAGCGCGAGGTAAGGATTCTTGACCTGGAAAAGGTGAGTTCGACACTAACAAAAGCTGTGAGAGACGCTTTGGGGGTCGATAGAGCTTCTGAAGAAAGTGAGTCACTTGAAGGTTACGTCGATGGGAGCTTGAAGGGAGATGAGGAGATAGGAGAAGTACCGAGAGTATCATCGCATGAACCAGCACTAGAGTCAGGTCACTCGGTGCTGCCAATGATAGAGCAGCGAATTCTTGAACCCCTCTTCGAAACGGAGAAAGACGCAGATCCAGTGAATCTACTTGGCGGCGTGTTCAGAATAGTCGGCCAAGTCCATCAGCTCTACATAATCCTCGAGGACCAGGAAGGTCTCTTGATTATAGATCAACATGCAGCACATGAAAGAACTCTTTACGAAGAGCTGAGAAAGGAAGTCAATGAAAAGAGAGTTGCAATTCAGGAGCTACTTGAGCCATTCGTCCTAAATCTAAGTTCCACAGATACTGAACAAATCCTTGACCTAACAGATTTGCTCGAAGATATTGGATTTTCAGTTTCGAGTTTCGGTGGAAATGCAATATCCATCTCTACGGTTCCAGAGATTTTCGGAAAAGTCACATCTGAGACCGAACTCATATCACTACTTGACCAGATTGTAACAATTGGAAAAACGGAGGCTCAGGAATCATTCATGGACGAGCTGGTGAAGCTCACAGCATGTCATTCAGCAATTAGAGCTGGACAGTATCTGGACATTGAACAGATTCGTGATTTGATTGAGGATTTCTCAAAGACCCAAGGTAAATACACCTGTTGCCATGGTCGTCCGTCCATGATTAGAATAAAGAAAGAGAGTATAGACAAAGCTGTCGGTCGTTTAGGACATGACGCAATTCAACGATTCAATAAACGTCACCGAATTAAGAAGTAGATTTTTGAAAACATCTTTGATAAGCTTGATTAGCAAAACACGTAATCAGCAGCATATTCCTAATGGAAAAAGATTAGCATTAAGGGGGATGTATGAAAATAGACTTGCTTCTCATGGTTTTCGTCGTTGAAATCTTTTTCATTGTTTTAGTAGTTTGGATTGCATGGTCTTCTATTGTTGGCGCCCCGTGGGTGCCAACTCCGATTAACAAGGTTAGAGCTATGCTTGAGTTCGCCAATGTAACTTCGAATGACACACTGTACGATTTAGGATCCGGTGATGGCAGAATCATTGTCATGGCAGCAAAGGAATTTGGAGCACAGTCTATCGGAATAGAAGTCGACCCGTTTCGAATTCTTTGGTCACGCCTAAAAATAAGGTGGTATAATCTCGGGCAAAGAGCCCGTGTAATCAGAGCCAATTTTTTCAAAACGACTGTTGAAAATGCCACTGTTGTTACTCTGTATCAAGGCTATAAGATAAACAAGAAGATTAGAGAGAAGTTAGCTAACGAGTTGAAGGCAGGGTCACGTGTGGTTTCATATAGATTCATTCTTGACGGGTGGAAACCAGTCAAAACAAGTGAAGATGAGTCTATTTTTCTTTACGTTGTTTGATTTCAACCATTTAGACAGAGTTTTGAACCTACACGCGGTATACAGGTAGATGATTGTCAACAAGGTCATAGCAAAGAGCCTCATAACCAAGAGCAAAATCCCAGGTATAGATTTCGTGATAAATCCCTACATTGGATGCCAACATGCATGCATCTACTGTTATGCTGAGTTCATGAAACGGTTCACCGGTCATGGAGGTGAGAAATGGGGCGAGTTTCTTGATGTGAAATGCTATGATATGAATAAGATTAGACCGGAGAAATATGACGGAAAGACGCTTCTCTTCAGTTCTGTCACCGATCCTTATACGCCTTTAGAAAGAAAGTATGAGAATACTAGACATATCCTAGAGAAGCTCAGTAGTACAAGAGCGTCAGTTCGAATACTAACAAAATCCAAACTTGTCACAAGGGACATTGACTTGTTTAGGCAATTCGAGAATATCCAAGTAGGAATTTCCTTGAATTCTCTGGATGAGGGATTTGTGAAGCTTATTGAACCTCGAGCATCGAAACCGAAGGACAGGCTGGAGGCATTGGAAATGGTAGCAAATGCCGGAATTCCCACGTATGTATTCATGTCGCCGCTCTTCCCTAAAATATCGGACTGGCGAAAGATAATCGAAGCAGCAGTACCATTCACTAGCGACTTCCGTTTTGAAAATCTAAACTTTAGGGGGCATAATGTATCCCGAATCATGAATCTAGTCAGAAGAGGATATCCTAATCTTAGGGAGTATTATGATGAATTAAGGGAAGACTATTCAGTATGGAACGAGATTGAAAGCGATATTACTGAATTTTGCAGTTTGAGAGATGTAGACTGCGAAATCGATTTCCACTACGGTGGGTTTTCAAAGACCAGCTAAAGAGCACCATTGATACTTATCACAATAATGAATGTAAATTTCAATGAGATAACATAGAATGTCTATTGCCATCTAGAAAAAGCGAAGACTTTTACTAGGATTTGTACATAGTAAGTCGAACAAACCTGCGGAAACGGAATGTAGGATGAGGAGAGTCCTCAGGCGGGAATAAAAATAGATGAGCACAACATGGTTCATTGCGAAGGAATACCTTAAACGACTGGAAATCAACTTTGAAGAACACGGTAGGAAAACATTCAGTCTGTATCCATATGGACCAATTGAAACGAAGGTGATAGAAGTCTTTCCTGGAACGAATTGGATAACATTGACAACACGACTAATGGATTTGTCAGAAATACCTGCAAAGAATAGAAAAACTGTCTATGAGAAACTTCTGAAATCAAATGCAACATTAGTCGAAGTGAATTTTGGAATAGATAAGAAGGATTGCCTTATGATTCGAAATGCAATCCCGGTAACAGGCATATCGTATGATCTTTTCAATTCTACTTACGAGGCGCATCTCGCAGGTGTCAAATTCTTCCACGAAAAACTCAAGCCACAACTACTGTAGTTTGAAATCATGGTCTGAAAAGAAAAAGAGGGTGAAGCGGGCATTCGGCCCGCTTGGAAACTCTATTTGTGTCGTCTAGCCATGGCGAGATATCCAATCACGGCAATGGCACCCAAGAGACCGATGACCAAAACCAAAGTATCATTGCCCAGACCGAATATACCCGGGCTGGTTGGGGATGTTCCGGGTTCTGT
>RDNZ01000075.1 GCA_011364905.1 Candidatus Thorarchaeota archaeon | reverse complement strand
TAACTTGCTATATTCAGTCTGCTATGTTACTGAAATGATGCACCGAAAACGGATAGACAACATCAATACGCTCCTCACAATGCTTTGAGCAACAACATTGGTATGGGAGATTGCCGAATACTCTGATGATTAGAATGGTCTTTCTAAGCTGTTACTTAGTAAGTAATCACCACTTCCATTTCATGGCTGGTTACGTCGGGTCTACCTTTGACACCTATAACACCCTTCATCACCCAAGTATTGCGTGCATTCTGGCTACGATAAGTTGGCGGCACAGATGATGGCAGAGATAGACTGAAGGGAATGCTCTCGTTTGTTCCGTCTGTAAAGTGTCTTCCTCCAGCAACAGTCAGCTTGCCTTGATGTAACACATTATTCTGCTCAGCGGTGACAGGAACCTGTTGCTGCCCAACTGTTTTTTGTTGAGTAGCTTTGGTCCATTCATTAACCCTAACCTCAATGCGAAGCTCGTCGGCATCGAATTCTTCCGATGATGAAATCTCAAGCCGACCTTGTAGTGGTTCATTTAGACTGAACGTGCCTTTATCGAGTAGTACTGCAATGCTTGCTTTTGGCGTTTTAAGCCTGCTAAAGAATCCCATTTAGTTCACACCTTTTTGATTTGATTTCGGACACATCCGAAATCGTAGAATATTGAGTGGCATTCCATTTATCGTTTGTTTGTAGAGAGTGGTGAAGTGATTGCCCTCACTCCACCGTTGATGGAGACTACATCCCCTGATTTTCAGACAGAGAGGAGATTTTCTCCACGAAGTCATCCACTGTTTTCTTAACTTCAGCCACCAGAGACTCGGAGTAGTTGTCTCTAAGTGTTTTACGAAGTGCAAACATCGCCCGACGCATCTTGCGCCAGCTCTCGATGAGGTCACGTGCGTCTTCAGGAATCGATCCTTCCCAGCCATTGAACTGTGGCCCGAAGAACCAGTTGCCATCCTCTTGAGCCATTCGTTGCTTGTCCTCTTCGAGGAACTTTTTGCCCTCTGCAGTCAACTCGTATCGTCTCACTCCAGCCTCTGAGTCTGTCAACTCTCGTGTATAGCCTGAGTCAAGGAGCCAGGAAAGCAACGGATAGATGGAACCGGGACTCGGTTTCCATCGCCTACTAGTGTTTTTCTCAATCTCTCTCATGATCTCAGCACCAGACATAGGTTGTTCATCGAGTAACTTCAGTACTCGAGACCTTAGGTATCCCTTTGGTACAGAAGCAGTTCTCCTGCTCCAGTGTCGGTGTGCTCTTGGTCCGCGCATGTTTTTCTTATCACCTCCTTATTATGGGTGTCTTTTATATCAATACCGATATCAATATTGATATCACTAGTGATTGAGTGCTTATAAAGCTTGAGCTATCTTGAGGCAGCTGGGAAAAGTTCGAGGGCTACAACTATGAATGGAATGTGAACCAAACAGTGAGAATTAGAACTATTCGTGTCTGACCAAACTTACGGAGGTTTTTCATCGACCAAAGCTCTTGATGCCGGCGTTCCACCCACGCCCCAGTGGGACTTTGGAATCTCATGGACAACGACCTCAACAGCTCTCTCCGGGATTCCAAGTTCAACCATCACCTTCGTAATCCCTGTGATTATCTTTTCGACTGCGTCTTCCGATATTCCTTTCCAAACTTTGACATCAACGATTGGCATACGTAAATCTCGAGTCTTCGATATTAAACAGTTCTGATTTCGGGTATGGATTGATACTTCCAGACTAGTCCTTGTAGTGGCGATTCCAGACATCATGATAGATTAGACTTAAGACTTGTACCAGCCATTCATGCATCAGCAACGATGAATGACTCAGCGACAATGTCTTCTTCTTTTACGCCCATGCTCTCCAATGTCTTTTTCAGATTTATCACAAATGGGTCGGGTCCACAGATGTAGAACTTCTGATTAAGGTCCTTCACGTGCCTTTTCAGAAGTTCTTTGTTGATTCTCCCGTGTTCATACCCTTTTGTATCATCTCGAGTAAGTGTCAGAATGAGGTCCTCGCCAAGCATTTGACGAAACTCCTTCTCAAGAATGACATCCTTGGCCTCTTTGTTAGAGAAGATCAGTGTATTACCCTTCAGCTGGTTGGTCTTATTGAGATGCCTGAGTATTGCAATGAAAGGGGTGATTCCAGCTCCACCAGCCAAGAAGACACCTTTGCCTCTATACTGGATTGTGCCAAATGGTGCATGCACCGTAAGTTCATCACCGGGCTCTAGAGTGTGAATCTGTTTCGTGAAACCATTGTGGTCAGGATAAGCTTTGACGGTGAACTCCAAGACCTGGTCCTGATTCATGGATGTAAATGAGAACTCGCGAAACTCAGACTCCCATTTTGGCTTGGGAATAGAGAGAAGCGTTGCTTGACCGGGGAGAAACGCATATCCTTTAGGTTTCTCAACAATGAACCGTTTCACATCATGGGTTACGAATTCTGTCATCAGAACTCTCACTCGGGCGGGATGTTTCTTTGATGGATTTTTAAGAACTTTAGATGTAGCATCACTCATATTCTTCACAACCGTGTTGAAATTTGTAAAACCAGCCAATTCACTGGTGTACTTATTAACTATATTTATCAAATCTAATAAAACATAGTATGTGGCTTTTCCTTTTCTGAGTTGCACGTTACTCTGAGGATTTTTTATTGACGCAAGAAGACCGAAATTTGCATAGATGTGAAACCTGAATTAACAAGGAGCAATAGGTTGACGGAAGGCGTGTTAGCTTGAAAGACGTAAGAGTTGACAAGTTCAATCCCAGAGTCATCCACGAAGGAATCCTTCAAAGAGACGAGGATGACGGTGTTCGATGCCTGATATGTTCGCAAAGATGTCTAATTCGCGAAGGAAGAGTAGGAGTATGTGGCACTAGAATAAATATCGACGGATCCATAAAGACACTAGTCCATGGAAATGTGTCATCAATAAACAACAATCCCATAGAGAAGAAACCGTTCTTCCATTTCGCTCCGGGCACTATGACTCTCACAGTTGGTAGCTGGGGGTGTAACGCAACCTGTCTATTCTGCCAGAACTACGACATCTCAAAACAAAAACCAACACCGGAGTTAGTGCAGTATGTCAGTCCAGAGCAGTTTATTGCTATGACTGAGAGGAGAGGGAGCAAGGGGGTATCCATATCATTCAGCGAGGCAGCCACGCTCATGCTAGAGTGGAATCTCGAGGTGTTCAAACTGGCAAGGGAGAGAGGATTGTACAATACAATTGTAACCAATGGCTACATGACGCCGGAGGCTCTTGATCTCATGGTTGATGCAGGACTGGATGCAGCCAATGTTGACGTAAAAGGCTGTGAGCCAGAGGTCAGGCGAAAGTGTGGAATTGCTCTCCAGCCTGTACTTGACAACATAACTCATATGATTGAAAGAGGCGTTCATGTAGAGCTGACAACACTCGTAGTACCTGGCCTCAGTGATGACATGAAATGCCTCGAACGGTTGGCAGACTGGATTCTCGAATCTACAGGGGAAAAGACACCATGGCATCTCACGAGGTATCATCCTGCCTACAAATACACGGAGCCTGCAACTGACCTTGATCTGCTTATCCAAGCCAGAGAAATGGCAAATAACAAGGGACTGAAATTCGTGTATGTCGGTAATGTGGGAATCAAGGGATTGGAGGACACGGTCTGTCCAAACTGTGGCACAGTATGCTATGAGCGAATACGAATGTCATCGAGAAACATTGCCACTGATTCGGATGGAAAATGCAAGAAGTGTGGTTATGACCTGCATATACAGATGAGGTAGTTATACTGACTTGCGACTAGATGTGCTGATTCACGAACCTGTCTGAAGGTAATTACTTGTTCCTTCTCGAATTGGCCACATTGATAGCCTTTCCCTGAGCTGAAGCAGCTGCTTCCATAATCATTTCAGGCAAGGTTGGATGCGGATGCGAAGTAAATGAGAGGTCCTCTAATAGTGATCCCATCTCGAGGGCGAAGCTCATCTCACTGATGAGGTCTGTTGCTCTGGGACCAACTAGCTGCGCACCAAGAATGGCACTCGACTTTGCATCAGCTATTATCCTGACCAATCCTGACGCATCATCCTCTGTCAAAGCTCTACCCGAGGCTGCAAATGACGCCTGCCCTGATATAATGTCAAAGCCTGCTGCTTTCGCTTCAGTTTCGTTCAACCCAACAAAGGCAATCTCAGGTTCGGAAAAGATCAGACGTGGCATTGCCCGATAGTCGAAGCTCGAGGCGATTCCTGCTGCCACTTCTGCGGCAACAATACCCTGTTTTGTTGCACGTTGAGCAAGGTACGGCGGACCGGTGCAATCACCAATCGCATAATGATGTTTCACGTTGGTCTGCTGCTTGTCGTCAATTATGATTGCTCCATCATTGGTGGTATTGATACCGACCTCCTTCAGACCAAGGTCAGTAGTGTTGGGACGTTTACCAGTGGCAAAAACCACACAATTGACAGTAAGGACATCCGTATCCCCTTTCTCAGAAGTGAGTGTAGCTCTAGCCTTGGCATCCTCGGTCAATTCTATCCCTGAAATTCCCGCATTTAACATCAGTTCAATACCGGCTTGTCGAAGGTCTCTTTTGACCACAGATGCAGTCCGCAAATCGAGCTCGGAGAGAAGCTCAGTCGCAGAGCCCACGATTGATACATCAGAGCCGAATCGTTTCATTAGTGTGGCAAGCTCTAGTCCAATGTCTCCAGCCCCGACGACCAGCACCTTTGCAGGATGCTTTTTCATGGTGAGTACCTGATATGGACTGAGTATCTTGGTGCCATCAAAACTCACTCCTTCCGGAGGATGAAAGCTCGCACCAGTGGCAATGATGACGTCCTCTGCAGTGATGTCGCTTTTACCTCCCGCATTCAATGACACTTCGAGCTTTTGAGGGTCTTTGAACCTAGCTGTACCTGCTACGACATTAACAGCATTCGCTTTGAGGAGCTGCTCCACACCCGAAACTAGCTTTTCCTGAACACCAATCCGCCACTCATGTAGCTTATTCATGTTCACCGATACTTTCCCAGTGGAAATCCCCATATCCGGAGCTTTGTGCTTGATCTCGTAGAGGAGTTTTGTGGCTGACAACAAAGCTTTGGATGGGATACACCCCATATTCAGGCATTCTCCGCCAATCATGCCTTTCTCTATCAGAGTGACCCTCTTCCCGAGCTGTGATGCACGTATGGCCGTGGGATACCCACCCGGACCACCTCCAATGACAACAATGTCTGGTTTCTCTGTCATCATTTTTCCCTCAGAAGAACCAGCCCTGGATTCTCGATATACTGGATCAACCTGTTGAGGAATCGAGCCACTGTGGCACCATCAACTATCCTGTGGTCGACAGAGATTGAGAGGAACATCATTCGCCTGATTGCTATTTTTGGCTCTCCATTCTCTTCGATTACAACCGGACGAAGCTTACCCTTCATGACACCCAAGATAGCGACCTCAGGCCATCTAATGATGGGAGTTGCCATCGCTCCGCCGATGTTGCCTATAGAGGTGACTGTGAATGTACCTCCTTGAACCTCTTCGAGTTTGAGATCGCGGGACCGTGCTCGCTCCGCCAAGTCTTTGATCTCTGCAGCCAGCTCCCAGATGTTCTTTTGATCAGCGTTCTTAATCACTGGAACAATTAGACCATCCTCCGTGTCAACTGCAATCCCGATGTTGTAGTAGTGTTTAGTCACAATCTCTTCCTTGTTATCATCAAGACTGGAGTTAAGGATGGGGAACTCCTTGAGAGCAGGGATAAGGCACTTGATGATGATAGGTAGATAGGTTATCTTGACATCTTCGGATGTAGCCATCGATTCAGCCGCATCTTTGAGTCGATCCAGGGAAGACATGTCTACTTCATCATGAACTGTGAAATGAGCAGCTGTGTCTTTCGACTTCCTCATGTTCCTTGCAACAGCCCGGCGTATACCTCGAAGTGGAGTTCGTTCTTCGAGCCCAGTTTGGGGAACAATCGCAGGTTGTTTCTCGACCTGTTCTGTTGAGGTCTTTGTATGGATGTCAAGGTCCGGGAAAAGCACCCTTCCACCTGGACCACTGCCTTTCACCTCAGCGATGTTGATGCCCATCTCCCTTGCTTTCTTGCGGACAGCAGGAGCTGCAAGGACGGGACCGGAATTAGAACGGGGCTTTTCTTGACTCTCTTTGAACGGGGCGGTTGGTTTGAAAAGGGACTCGTCCTTAGGGGGCGGCTCTTTGATTTCAGCAGGAGGAGTGTTTGAGGTCTCAATCTTCACCAATACCTCACCGACATTGACAACATCGCCCTCCTTTTTCTCCAAGCTTTCCACCACTCCATCCACAGGAGAGGTAATCTCCACCTCCACCTTCTCGGTTTCAACCTCAGCCAGAACCTGGTCCTCCTTGACAGAGTCCCCAGAACCAACATGCCAAAGGAGCAGCTCTCCCTCATGCACGCCCTCACCAATGTCAGTGAACTTGAGCTCGTAAATCATTTGCTGGCTCCCCCATATGAGTAGTTGTAGATCTGAAGTACTGAGTCCTGAATGCGGTTCACGCTTGGTAGGTAGTCAGGTTCATGCACAAATGGGAAGGGAGTGTCAAAACCAGTCACTCTCAGTATGGGCGCTTCCAGATATTCAATCAACCGTTCTGCAATCAAAGCTGACAGTTCGGCACCGAACCCAGCTGTCTTGGTGTCCTCGGTCACACTCATGACTCGGCCTGTTTTCTTGACAGACTTTTCAATAGTCGTTATGTCAAGAGGTAACAGGGTTCTCAGGTCAATGACCTCACAGGAGATGTGCTGTTCGTCACGTACCTTGTCTGCGGTCTCAAGCGCCTTGTGAAGCATAGAGCCGTATGAGAGGATTGTGACGTCATCACCCTCACGCGCAACAGATGCAACGCCAAGCGGGACAGTGAATTCTCCTTCTGGGACCTCTTCCCGAAATGCACGGTATATCCGCTTAGGTTCCATGAATATGACGGGATCTGAATCTCTGATTGATGAAGTGAGCAATCCCTTTGCATCTTTGGGGCCACTTGGTATAACGACCTTTAGTCCCGGAGTATGCGCGAAGTAGGCTTCAGGGCTTTGACTGTGGTATAAGGCACCTCCGACTCCGCCACCATAGGGTGTACGGATGACTAGATGTGCAGGGTACTGCCCTCCGCTCCGATATCGATATTTTGACAACTCGGACATTATCTGGTCCCATCCCGGCCAGATAAAATCTACAAACTGTATCTCAGGAATTGGGTGTAGACCGTATAGTGCCATGCCCGTAGCAAATCCGATAATTCCACTCTCGCTCAGTGGAGTGTCGATGACCCGTTCAGGGCCAAACTTATCGATGAGTCCTTCCGTGACCCGGAACACACCCCCATTAGTCCCAATGTCTTCTCCTAGAAGGACTATCTTGGGGTCCTGCTCCATCTCTTGACTCAGTGTTTGCCTGATACTCTCGACGAGTGTGAGCTCTGGCATCTCACTTACCTCCTCCCATGATTCTACGAAGGTTCTCAAGTTGCTCTTTGAGGTGCCAAGGCATTTCTTCGTAGACATCAGTGAACATAGTTTCAAGAGGTGGCTTTTCTACCGCTTCAGCCTCTTTCACGAGCTGATTCAGATTGTCAACGATGTCAGCGTCTATTTGTTTACTCTCTTCTTCAGTGAGAATTGCTTGTGAAATCAAATATGTGCGAAATCGTTTGATGGGGTCTCTTGCCTCCCATGTTTCGACCTCTTCTTTTGATCTGTATCGTGTGGGGTCATCAGAGGACGAGTGTGCGCCGAGACGATATGTTACTGACTCAATGAACGTGGGACCGTTCCCTTTCCTTGCACGCTTCGCAGCTTCTGACACCGCAGAGTAGACTGCGAAGACATCATTACCGTCCACCTGAATACCGGGCATACCGTAGCCAATGGCTTTGTCAACCAGGTTTTTCGCTTTGGTCTGGCGCTTAACCGGCAATGAGATAGCATATTGGTTATTTTGACAGATTAAAACGCAAGGGACATCAAACACCTTTGCGAAATTCATCCCTGAATGAAAGTCGTTACTAGATGTAGCACCGTCTCCAAAGAAGACCATCGTGACAGTGCCATCTTTCAAATACTTGGCAGCATATGCGGCTCCTACAGCATGGATTATCTGGGTCCCTATAGGAGCAGATGGGTTAACGAATCTTTGGTCCCTACTTCCAAATAGCCCAGGAAGTCTTCTACCCCTATGGGGATCATCGTTGTTTCCAAAGTAATGGTTGACAATGGTTCGCAGAGGCAAACCTCGGTACAGTGCGGCACCATGTTCGCGATATGCGGGAAAAATCCAGTCTGTATCTTTCAATGCGGCTGCTGCACCGACATGAGCTTCCTGTCCTGTGGTTGGAACATTGAATCCAATACGTCCTTGGCGCTGAAGACGCATTGCCTTCTCATCAAGAACTCTGACAGTCACCATGGTACGATACCATCGAACAAGCTCTTTATTGGAAACTTTAGGCACTAAGTCCTTCTTAACTGATCCATCAGGAACAATGATTTGCTTGAATTGAGGGGATTCCTCGACATTTTTACTTGACAGCGTAAACACGCAGCTATATCTTATCTAATTAACAATAGTTAAATCGATGCTTATATGATTTGGGTTATGCATGACCTAGTTGCGCAACGCGAAGATTCGCCAGTAAATACCCAGAACTAATACTGTGTACTACT
>RDNZ01000074.1 GCA_011364905.1 Candidatus Thorarchaeota archaeon | reverse complement strand
AGAGAATGATTATGTTGTAACCAAGGGCAAAGCTGAGCTCCTTACTAGGAATCTTGACACAATGCTCTGGGTCTAAGCTGCATTCAGGGCATGGTATGGACAGACTGAGATACACATTCCACAAGCCTCACACAGGTCCTTATCAATCTCAAAGAGGTTCCTCTTCTTGTCCACTGTAATCGCCCCATAAACGCATGACTTGGGGCAGAGTCCACACAGTGTACACTTCTCCATGTCCACTGCTGGGGGCGGGATCAACTTGGCACTCCCATCCATGTGACGCAGGGCTATTCCTCTGATGTCGTCAAGTGAGTCATATCCGTGATTATTAAGCCAGGCAGTTGTTTCTTGCGCTATTCTCCCATAGACAGTACTTCCCTCAAGTATCGCGGCTGTACATACCTGTACTGCTTGAGCTCCCACCATAGTGAACTCTATCACGTCAGCACCTGAAGAAACTCCACCAACACCGATGACAGGGATCTTGACAGCCCTCGCAATGTCTGCGATGCATCTTATTGCAATAGGTTTCAAAGATGTGCCACTCATCCATCCAAACCCATCACTGCTTCCAAGCATGGGTTTACCAGTTTCAATATCTATCCTCAGGCATGGTCCGTAGGTGTTGATGCCAACAATACCGTCTACGTGTGTCTCAAGTGACTTCGCGACCTCAACAACGTCTACCTTTGGACTGATCTTTGCAAAGATTGGGACATCGACCACCTCTCTCAATGCTTTTGCAATCTCAACGTGTCCTCCAACATAGTGAGTGCTGAACTCAATGGCATGGACCCCGGCCTTCTCTAGTTTTGGTCCGAGCTTCGAAACCTCTTCTGGAGTGTATCCCACACTGGCAATTAAGGGTAGACCGCTACTAAGAGCAATTGCATACTCTTTCTCGAGCCATTGTTCGACTGGAAGCTCACTCCAGAGCTCAGCATTAAGAATACCTCTACGAGACCCCACTCTTCCCTCTTTGAGTGCGGCCATATTCGGTCGAGGAACATCTGCAGGTCTGACACTGACAGTCTTGGCAACAAGACCTCCGACCCCACCTGCTGCGGCGTTCAGTAGTGTCATTCCATCTCTTGAAGCCGGACCTGCAGCGGTCATGACTGGGTTCTTTAGACGCAGTCCTGCAAACTCAGTTCTAATATTAGCCATACTGTGCTCTTTGATACCATCAACATAAAGTGTTCGAAGTTCATGAACTAGTCAAGGTTTTCCACATCAACAATCAATGCTGGGTCTATGGCCTCCACATCTGCGCCAGCCTTCTGAAGATTGAGTATGGCAATCTCATACGCCTTGAGAACATCCGCTTTCGTTATGTATCCCAGCATCTTGTTTGGTTCTGATTCGTTGACGATGACGGCATGACCCTCATCTCTTTTAATCATCTCTTGAAGCGCGCTATCCATGGTACAGCTCGGTGAAAGATGCAGGAACTTCGGATTCATGAGTTCTCTAACTTGATATTCTGTGCCATCCTCTTTAGGTTCGTGGAATAAATCTTCAGCAATCAGAATTCCAATGACATTGCCAAAATCATCCACAACAGGGAACTTTGTGTGGTGTGTTTTGTTAATGATCTCAAACACTTCTGACGTTGTCATTGTTGGATGCAGTATTGTTGGGTCTTTTGTCATCACGGAACCAACCTTCACTGACTTGAGCGCTCCAATGTGAGTCCCTCTCTGGACGTGGACTCCTCTCCGAGCCAGTTTCATCGTATAGATACTCTCGGGCTCTAAAACCGCTGATACTAGATATGCTGATGATACAGCAACCATCAATGGAAGAATCAGGAAATAATCATTAGTCATCTCCATGATGATGACGATACATGTAATTGGAGCTCGAGCTGAACTTCCAAAGAGTGATGCCATGCCCACGAGCGCAAATACCATTGCACCTGTCGGGTTTATGATTGTTGGTGCAACAGAGGCGAATATGTAGCCCAAGGCACCACCTAGACCTCCACCGATGAAGAGCGTTGGAGCGAAAATTCCTCCGGACCCTCCTGAACCCAATGTGGCGCTGGTCGTGAAGAACTTCAAGAGACTGAATATGGCGAGAGTGGCTAGAAGCGTTAAGCCTCCCGACAGAATATTATCATAGGTAAATATCCTGTCTATGAACGCATATTCTACTCCCATGACTGCAGGAATATACGGTTGGTCTCCAAGTGCTCCCGTATAGTGGAAGATTTGCTCAAAGTAGATTCCGATGACACCTACAATACCGGTGAAGAGACCTCCGAGGACTGGTATGAAGTATTTGGAGGTTCGAAGCTTTTCAAAGGCGTCCTCGATGAAGTAGAAGCCTCTTATCCAGAGGACACTGATCAGTCCTAGAGCCAGTCCAAGAACCAAGAAGAACAGTAGTTCAATAGGATTCTGCATTACAAATGAAGGCGCAATAAAGGACAAGCTTAGAGGTTTCCCGACAATTAACCTCAGGGAGATATCGGCAACAGCCGTTGATACCACGCTAGACAGAATCACAGGGAGGACTGAAAAGCCTAGGATTCCACCAGCAACAATCTCTATACCAAACAATGCCCCTCCGAGTGGTGCATTGAAGGTTGCAGCAATTCCTGATGAAACACCACAGATGACCAGAGTCTGCGTAGCCTCTTTGCTTAGTCCCAACTTATCCGCGATTCCTGAACCGACTCCTGCTCCGATTTGTGCAATGGGCCCCTCACGACCACAGGATCCTCCGGTGCCAATTGTTACTGCCGAAGCAACGCTTTTGAGGAAAGGAACACGAAGTCGCATTTTTCCTCCGTGAAGGACATATGCCTCCATAACCTCTGGCACTCCGTGGCCCTTTGCTTCAGGTGCGTATCGCACAACGATAATGCCAGTGAATATACCTCCGATGGCTGGTATGATAATCCATCCAAGAGAGCCTATAGCGTTTGGAACGGGTATAAACACGAGGTTAATCCCTATGATTAGAAATCTAAAAGCTACAGCTGTAAGACCGGAAACGGCTCCTACCACTCCTCCAAGTGACATAAGGAATATTTGCCGTTTGGTATCTTCACTGACGGTCATGTGCAAAATTCGCCTTCTACACTCACTCAGGAGGAGCTGCGCTATTGAGGTTCACCGATGGGTCCCTATATTAAAGTTAATCCATTGGACCACAGTCAGCAGCTATTTCGTTAGGCCTTTTGGTTTGAGTTCTTTAACGACAAAGTCCAGCCCTAGCTCTTTCAGTTTGGTCTCCTTCGGAAGACCAGTTTCGCGGTCGCATCCTCTGAACTTATAGTAGTCATCCAACATGTAATCGAGATCGGGGAGCCCACCCTTTGCTGGTCCCGTTGGCATGGGTTCTTTCAGTAGTCTTGGCGGCAAGGTTTCTTCCTTGCGGGTGACTCCGAGTCTGTGGTTGTAGGCTCGTCTGAGATGACTGATTCTCTCTCCAGTCATCCTGACATGCTTCGGGTCACTCCACTCTTCCATGCCAGTCAGTGGAGGAATCACATTCACGAAGGTGTCGAAATAATATACTGGTGGCCACATGGTCCCGTACTTGCAGATGACCGCTGAATCCACAATTGCATAGAGGTCTTCCATATCCCACACAAGTTGTCCTTTGTGCTCGGGTGACATGATATCCAGGATTGCATCTGCCTTGTCTTTTCCAAACCGTTGAATAACAATGTCAGGATAGCCAAGCTCTTCCAGACTTGACAGACTTCTTAGATGATCTGCGCCCCTCACATTCGTTGCATAGGTCAGTCCTATGCTCTGATGAGCTCTGGGGTCCTGTCCGGACGCCTCAAGTCCCTTGACATGCACTGCATACTTCCATGCGTCACCACCAATGGTTTCAGCGGCTGCCCTCACGCCATTGGCAAGGATTTTTCCAAATCCCTCGCGCTTGGCAATCTTTTCTACAAGAGCCGCTTGTGCCTCTGCATTACCCCAACTCAGGTCCAATCCATCCGTGTCTTTTGTGGTGATGATTCCTTTCTCGAAGAGCTCCATTGCAAAACCAATGGACTTTCCGCAGCTAATCGTATCCATACCAAGTAGGTCACATCTCTTGCCCAGGTAGAAGACGGACTCGATATCATTGTTCAGACAGTTCGACCCAAAGGCCATGATGGTCTCATATTCCGGACCGCCTATTGGCTCCGTCTTGTATTTGCCTTTGTTAACTCGAATGATGTATTTGCATCCTACTGCACAGCCATGACAGGCCTCTTGTGCAATTCTATACTTATCAGCAATGGTTTCTGGCCCGATGTCGTCAGCATCCTCATAGAAGCCGGTCCAATGATTCTTTGTCGGGAGTCTCCCAATCTCATTGATTATCGCAACTAGGTCAGTTGTACCATACTTCCTCAGAGATGAGAGCGAATCAGTCCAAATAGGATCACGTAGTCTTTCCATCTCTACCTCATTGGCCTCAAGGTATTTGTCCATGTCATGGACTTCAAGGCCCTGTGCCCCGCTGGCAGCAATTCCCTTGACATTCTTAGAGCCAAGAACTGTTCCCAGTCCTGTTCTTCCAGCAGCACGGTAAAAGTCCACAATGATTGAGCCATAGAGGACGCCATTCTCGCCTGCAGGACCAATGACCCCTGTCTTCAGGGTTGGGTCTTTGTGATCCTCTCTAATCATCTGAGTCGTCACATTGGTTTCCTTGCCCCAGAGATGAGATGCATCGAGAAGCTCCGCTGAGCCATCTCGAAGGGAGAGGTAGACTGGCTTTTTGGACCGTCCGTTGAAGATTATGAAATCAAATCCTGAGTACTTAATCTCAGGCCCCAAGTATCCACCAACATGGCTCTCCGCCCATAC
The DNA here is from genome assembly GCA_011364905.1 of Candidatus Thorarchaeota archaeon. Lineage (GTDB taxonomy): Archaea > Asgardarchaeota > Thorarchaeia > Thorarchaeales > Thorarchaeaceae > SMTZ1-45. The sequence continues at coordinate 4,150 of RDNZ01000074.1, read as the reverse complement.
TCCTGTGAGTGGTCCTCTAGCCGCAAACATCATCCTACCTGATGGCGAGAACAGAGACCCTGTGAGCGGTCCAGTTCCTACAACAAGAACATTGTCTGGCCCGAGGGGATTAGTGTTTGGCCCCGTCCTGTCCCATAGGATTCTTGCCGCGACTCCAGTTCCGCCAAGGTAAAGCCTCGCCCAGTCCTTTTCGAGTTCTTTCTTGTGCATCTTGCCTTTTGTGAGGTCAATGTCTAGATAGTACCCCGCATATCCCTTGTATGGAAAGGTCATTCGGAAACCTCCTCTGTCTTAATCCCGATTTTTTGGAAAGCCAGGTCAACATTCTCTCGCCTGACTATGAAGCCCTCTTCTTTTGCTTCAACCATACTGATTGCTCCATACTCGCATGCTTTGGCACAGGCAGGGTCTCCCCAGCACATATCGCATTTGACTGCCTTCAGCGTTCTTGGATCTATCTCTATTCCTCCGTAGACACAAGCTGTAACGCAGTTCATGCACCCAATGCACACATGACTGTGCACAAACAACGTATCTTTCTCATTGTATGAGATGGCACCAGTCGGACATGCCGGTTCGCATAAGGGATCTTCACACTGAAGGCAGACCATTGGTACTATGAGGTTGCGAACCTCATCTTTCAGAATCTGGATCCTTGACCTTCTTGGATTGAATGACTTAGTGTGGGCAGCAGAACAGGCAAGCTCACAGTTGTTACAACCTGTACACTTCTGAAGGTCAATGGCTAGGAAGCTTCTCAATGGGTGGTTTCTCCAGTTGTTTGTTCGGCCCTCCCCATCACACGTTTAGCACTTTAAGTTGTTGTCATTTGACGAATACATCTGACTAAAGTATATGAGTATCATACGGGACGGACCTCACACTCACTAACGTATGCCGCGCAAATCCGGAGTCAGCAAAACAAATAGATGTGGGGCTATGAGAGAGTCTTATGAGCGAAAGCCGTCCCCAGATAGGAAGGATTTTCGAAGAGTAGCTGACACTATGCATATTCCCGTTGTTGAGTTTGATGAAGATTCAATTTTGTGCTATGCCAACGCTCCGGCTCTCAAGCTTTTCAACCTCAAAAAGGAAGCAATTGATGCTGGAGTGACGATTCATGATCTGGTGGCACCAGAGCAACAAGCCCTGGTTGATCAAGGTTTGAAGCTTTTGAGCAATGGTAGACAACCCACCTCAATGTCGCTGGGAATAGTTCGCGGCGATGGGGTCAAGGTCCCTACTCAAGTGTATACTGATAAAGTTGTCAAGGATGGAAAGACTGTAGGCTTTTTGGTCTATATTATTGATCTGAGCCGAAGGGTTGCAGCAGAAGAGGCAGTCATCGCGAGGAAAGAGATTCTAGAGTTTATGGTTGACTACTATAGCTTCAGCGGAATCATCATTGTTAATGATAAGTACAAGTTTGAATATGTAAATGACAAAATGTGTGATATTCTTGGTCGTCGACGGAGCGAGATACTCGGTCATGACTTTAGGGAGTTCCTGCATCCAAACAGCATAGACTTGGTTACCGAGAGATACCAAAGACGCCAGAAAGGCGAAACGGTCCCATCAGTCTACGAATTTCAGGTTGTGCGGAAAGGCGGCGAAGTCGTAGATATCAGAATGAATGTCGGTACCATCCGTGGTCGAGATGGAAAAATCAAGACGGTCGCGCAACTCATTGACATCACGGATGAGAAACGGAGCGCATACGCTCTTCAGGAAAGTGAACGAAGGTACAGGTCCCTTATCGAAACAATGGACTCTGGCCTTGGTGTCGACAACGCTGATGGACACTTGGTTCTCGCTAATGAAGCGCTTTGCAGGATGATGGGCTGTGATGACGCTGAAACTCTGATTGGAATGCCAATCACCGATATATTGATGGGGTGGACAGAGAACAAAGTGCATGAGAAAATGGAGGAGCGCAAAGAGGGCAAAATTGAGCACTATGAGGCCTTGTTAAAGCACAAGTCTGGAAACCCGATCCCGGTCATGGTGTCTGCTTCTCCACTGCACGGGGCCGATGGCGAGTTCTTAGGCAGTATTGCCATATTCACCGATATCTCTGACCAGAAAAAGGCTGAGGCTGAAATCTACTTCCTTCTGGACCTACTTCTCCACGATATCGGTAATCAACTACAGATAATCTTGGCTGGTGGAGACTTTCTTGAGGTTGACGCTACTCCTGAACAGATAATGCGCTCCAAGAGATATGTAATGGATGGAGCACTTCGTTGCCTAGAACTGATTCAGAAGGTCCGTAAGGCTGAGGAAGCAAAGACCGAGCCACTAGGTCCGGTGGACATAGTCCGAGTGATTCGAGCTGAGTCCGAGCTCCTTTTCAAACAACGCGGAGTGCGTGTGTCCATTGGAAAACTACCCTCAAAATTAATGGTGCTTGCCGATCAAGCCCTGAGCCAGCTGGTCTGGAATCTTCTTGAGAACGCCGTGGTTCATAATCCCATTGATGATTCTCTGAAGCAGGTAAAGGTCATAGGTAAGAAATCAGAGTCGACCTTCGTTCTCAGTATCTCAGACAATGGTCCAGGACTCAGTGATGACAAGAAGACCGATTTATTCAATCCCAAACGCCGTTATGGCGGTGTTGGACTGCACCTTGTCAGGCGACTTGCTGAGAAATACGGTGGCACACCTGAAGTCAAAGATCGCGTGAAAGGCAAACCTGACCAAGGTCTGAAGATAGTGGTCAAGTTCCGTTTGGCTTAGCTATCAAGCGCACCACAACTGTTATGTCGCGTGAGAGTGGATACTCGGTCTATACGGAGGAGACAGGTTTTGCCCCCACGGTCAATTCTCATCCAAGACGGATACATACTAACTCTGAACTCAAAGCGCGACATCATCAGACAGGGTTCTATCTACATTGAGGATGACACAATCATTGAGATAGGACGGGGCGAGGAGCTGAGAAACCACAAGGCAGACCTTGTAATAGATGCAAAGAACAAGGTCGTTATGCCCGGTCTGATCGACACTCACACCCACCTTGCGCAGGCCCTTATCAGGGGGTGCGCGGACGATGTCTCTCTGGTTGATTGGCTTAAGAAGTATGTCTGGGTGCTACAGGGCAACTTCACCAAGGAGGATGGCCGTGTTTCAGCAGAATTATGCATGGCTGAGATGATACGTACTGGGACGACCTCTTTCATAGAGTGCATGATCCACTCAAGATATGGGTTCGATGGCATTGCAAGGGCTGTAGAACATGTTGGAATGCGAGGCGCACTCTCTAAGATTATTATGGACTCAACCGGTTATGCAGATAGTGCGGACATCATGTACCCTGGGATGGTCGAGGACGCCGAGCAATGTCTGAAAGAGACTGATGACATGTATAGCAAGTGGCATGGTCAAGCCGACGGTAGAATCCAAGTATGGTACGGACTCCGTTCGCTAGGTGCAGTGACTCCTGATCTGTTCAGAGATGTTGCTCGCAGAACTCGAGAGAAGGGCACAAGGATGACGATGCACCTTGGTGAGGTCGTTGATGATGTGCGCTATGTAAAAGAGAACTTTGGCACAAACCTGACCACTTTCGCGCGAGACCACGATCTCCTTGGACCGGACATGGTCTTTGCCCACGGCATTCACTTCGAGGACTCAGAACTAAAGGTCCTTGCTGGGAGCAGATCCAATATCAGCCATTGCCCTGCAAGTAACATGAAGCTTGCATCAGGATTTGCCAAGGTCCCACAGATGCTAAAGGCTGGTGTTCCTGTGTCACTCGGTTGCGATGGCGGCCCTTCAAACAACACCTATGACATGCTACGTGAGATGCGCCTTGCAGCACTTATTCACAAGTCATATGTTGCTGACCCCTTGGTCGTGACCGCAGAACAGGCAATTGAGATGGCCACTCTTGGAGGAGCCGTTGCTATGGGCATTGACGACAAAGTGGGGTCTCTGGAAAAGGGGAAACTCGCTGATATCATCATGGTCAATCTACACGAGTTGGGTCTGACACCTCACACAAACCCGGTGTCAAATCTAGTCTATTCTGGCAGTGGGGAGTATGTTGATACAGTGATTGTTAACGGTCGCCTCTTGATGGAAAACAAGAAGCTTCTGACCCTGGATGAAGAGTCGGTCATGAGAAATGCCCGTGAACACAGTACTGCGC
>RDNZ01000073.1 GCA_011364905.1 Candidatus Thorarchaeota archaeon | reverse complement strand
CCCCCGGAAGCAATTGAGAGTCTGAAGCGATTCATTGACGAAGATGTTCGATCTGGTGACATCACCAGCGAGTTCACGGTCCCAGAAGAGAGCAAAGCTCTTGCTACAATCTATGCAAAAGAGAGAGCAATGCTTGCAGGAATTGAGGAGATCGCAGCGATAGCAGACTTCTCAGAGATCACATACGAAATCCTCGCTTTTGAGGGAAACTGGGTGGATCCTCAGCAACCCGTGATGCGTCTGAGGGGTTCGGCCTGGACCCTGTTATCAGTTGAACGGGTTTGCCTGAACATCGTTCAGAGAATGAGCGGAATTGCAACAAAAGTCCACCATATGGTTGAAGCAGCAAGTCAGGAAAATCCGAAGGTCAAAATAGCAGCCACCCGAAAAACAACTCCGGGGTTCAGATTCTTCGAAAAACGTGCAGTCATGATTGGAGGCGGTGACCCTCATCGATATGCACTTGATGACATGGTTCTGATAAAGAACAATCACATCACTGCTGCTGGAGGGGTACGTGCAGCAGTCACTGCGGCGAGGGAGAAGATATCATTCAGTAAGAAGATATCTTGTGAGGCGCGAACACTACAGGAGGCCCAAGAGGCGATAGGCGCTGGGGCGGACATAATCCTCCTGGATAACTTCAAGCCAAAGGACGTAGGAGGACTCATTGAGGTCCTCAAAGCAGATGGGACCCGTGATAAGGTCATACTGGAGGTCTCTGGGGGTGTGACAGAGGACAACATCAGGGACTATGCAAAGACTGGGGTAGATGTGATTTCCTCCGGAGCCTTGACTCATTCATACAAATCGTCGGACTTCAATATGCTTTTGTCGATGAACTAGAATCGAGAAGTGGATGGTGCCCCGGCCGGGATTCGAACCCGGGTCATAGGGTCGAAAACCCTAGATGCTGGGCCGGTCTACACTACCGGGGCTTGTAGCATCGGGAACTTTGTAATGCGGTTATTAAGATTGCGCAGAGGCAGCGTAAAAGGAGTTATGCTGTTCTGACGATGGGGCCCTTAGATGCATCAGACGCTCTGATTTGGTGTACCTCACGCAGCACTGATTTGACACTTCCTCTCTCGTATCGGAGAAATCCTCCTGAGACAGCTTGAAGCAAGAAAGATCGTAAATCACAGGCTGAAGGAACTCCTGAGATCTTGTATGAACCAGCGACAATCGTTGGGACCACAAGAATACCATAGGCTTCGGCAATACGATACTGTTTCTCCACATCGATCTCGTAGATACTATGTTCAGTCCCTAGAGCATTGCTTTCCTCCTCTAACATGGCTTTGATGACACCACACCACATACATTGGTCAGAGGTGAACAATAGAATCATGGGACTGACACCTACGGTTTGCATCGTAGTCTTTCTGATTGAATATAAAGTCAGAAAAAGTTCAGCGCAGGTCTGGCCATCCAGCAACTTCCTGATAGTCTGATTGCTCCAACTCGTCACAAGAGAGAGCCTCAATGATGAGCAATATCACAACCATTCGCAACTTTAATATCTCAAAGCATTTGCAATTGCTTTGTTCCTTAACTGGGGCCCGTAGCTCAGCTTGGTAGAGCAGCAGGCTCATAACCTGTCGGTCAGGGGTTCAAATCCCCTCGGGCCCACCACATCTTACTGATGATATTTCTTACGAATCCCTTCTATTTCTACTGCAATCTGTTCATAATGAGCGACCAGATCAGGTTTGTCAGATTGAATAGCCTGAGATTTTGCCTGATCGAGTAATGCAAGAAGAGCAGTTGCTTCTTGAACAATCTCGAAACCTATCTTTTCCTGTTTCTTTGGTTTTTCGTTGTATTTGGCAATCGTCTTCGCGATGCTTTGTCTACCTTTAGCAATTTTCTTGTCTAAGTCCAAGCTTATCATTTTGTCAAGTTTGTCAAGAGGGTCTTCTTCAAGCTCAGCAGCTGGAATTGTTTCCTTCTGTTGAGTTGATAGTCCAAGAACTCGTTTCAAATCATCTCGGAAGAAGCTGATTAGGAACCCTATGAAGATGACGACAACGCCTGCAAGAAATCCCTCTATGCTGGATAATAGGAACGCAATGATACTCACGATGATGAGAATTACTATGAGCGCAGCTAGTCCTTTCCAAGAGAAGCTACTAGATTCGCTATTCACTATATTTTCACAACCCATACCAGTAAGTGATTTGATTTGACCTTGTTTCAAGGGTTCTGCAGGCGGACCTGCGATATCAATGATAATCAATTCAAAACCTTCACTGGCCTTTATACTATATGGAACACGTTTCTAATCACTGGCATTCAAATCGAGCCGGCTCCACCATTACTGTTCGTGCTTTCTAAATGTATATAATGGATGACAATCGTGGACTGGAGTAGCTGGTTCAACTGAAACCAGATAGTCAAAGTGTTAATCTTTCTGTGGGGATTGCCATGCATAAGAGAGAATTGAGCACCATCATACTCGTGGTCCTGTTCCTACTACCAATAGCCAGTCAAGCGTTCACAACACAGAGAAGCCTTGCTTCTGGCGAGTCCTATGCACTATACAGGAGTGCTGAAACTGGGTGGAGAATAGAAGGGTCCTTCGCAACCACCAATGATATAGAGTTCTTCATTTGCGATGCTGGCAATTACACAAGTTGGAGGGCGCATGAACCGGTTGTTCGCTATCATTACAATGACAGCACATTGGGCGAATTGATTAACTTCACTGTCCCTTATGATTCAGTGTGGTATGTTGTGTTCTCTGCTTCTGAAGACAGAGGCGTCGATAGTCTGGAGGTAGAGATAAACTACGTTAACCAATTTAACGTGACACAGACACAAGTATCATGGGTTTCTCATAACCCTGAGCTAGATAACTTGATGATCGGATTTGCAGTAACCCTTGTAGCCATCGGTTTCATTGCAGTGTTGGGTGTGATATGGAGGACTCGTTTCAAGCATTGAGGGGGCAATGTTCTTTCAAACTCAAGTTAAAGGATGCTTTTCACATCCTAGGTCAGAACTAGTTGCAAGTGCCAGTGAGGATGTTGTATAAGGAGAAGACTCGCAGACTGCTTTTCTCAACATTGTCTAGGGATTATGTAGTTCATGCCAGTTTCATCTTTTACTTGGTCAATTTGTAGACGATAGTGACATGGACTTAGGTTCATCTAGCCAATGGCAATCGAACGGTTGGCTTAAGTGCAGGATACACACTCACGCTTTTCATGCAGCTTCTCAGCGATACGATTGTCTATGGCGCAGTTGCAAGCCTCATTGCAGGCGGCGCAACAGGTCTTGGAGCATTGCCCATTTTTCTCAAACGCAACTTTAGCCGACGGACTCTTGACATTATGCTTGGCTTTGCCGCAGGAGTCATGCTTGCTGCATCTTCATTCAGCCTACTAGTCCCGGCCTTGGAAGATTTGACTGGCTGGACTGATGTGCTCACCGTAGTAGCACTTGGATTTGGACTTGGTGGCATATTCGTTCATATGGCTGACAAGTATATTCCACATGCTCACTTCGAAAAGGGGGAGGAGGGACCTTCATCATCCATGGCAAGAGTCTGGCTTCTTGTCATAGCTATCACCATTCACAATTTTCCAGAGGGATTGGCCGTTGGAGTCGCTTTTGGGGTTGCGGACCACGTGACGGGGATCTCAGTCGCAGTGGCAATCGGACTGCAAAATGTGCCTGAAGGACTTGCCGTTGCTGCACCTTTGGTAAGGGAGGGATATCCTCGAAGAAAAGCTGCGCTGCTTGCTTTGGCAACTGGCTTAGTAGAGCCAATTGGGGGACTTTTGGGCGTGTCGATAGTCTCAATAGCTGTTTTCCTGTTGCCCTATGGGCTTGCATTTGCTGCTGGAGCTATGGTCTTTGTTGTGGGCGATGAAATGATACCCGAGAGCCATTCGATTGAAAATGCGCGTGTGGCAACGTGGGGCATTATGGTAGGGTTCATCATAATGATGACTCTAGATAGAGTCTTCATATTCATATTCGGAGGCTAACGTTCAAAATGAGTTCGAAATCACGAAAGTCTGCTCCAAGATACTTTACAGTTTTCTTGTTGATTTTGGGATTAGTCGCAATGATCCCAATGAATGCTGCTGGACAAGGAACTCTGACATTGAGATTGGATCGGAATGTCGGAATGGCTTTTGGGAGCTTCATCCAGGGGTCATTCACCATGAGAGGGAGCGGTCCTGAGAATGTCCAAAACCTGACAGTCTACTTTAACGGCGAGGAGGTCCACTTCGTCACCGGGAATAGTATGGCCTGGGTGTTCAATACTGGTGACTACTCAAGTGGCCTTACAAACATCACTCTGTTTGGTGTGGATGATGTTGGAGGCACGTACTACGCGACTAGACAGGTCACATTCCTCGGACCTGCAGTAGCCAACGTTATCATAGTGATAATTCTCGCACTAGTTATAGTACTACTAGTCGCAAAGTATGGACCAAGACTCGCTAGATCGCGAAAGAAGTGAACTGCACATCTAGGAGTCAGAAGACGCATATCACAGCAGTGGTTTTCAAAGACAGACATATAGATGACTGTGGATTTCCAGATTAAAGAAAAACACCGCAGACAAACAGTAATCGTCTATGACAGGACTCACTGCATGAGTTTCTTTCCTACACCCCACGCTTTTGCTAGATAATCTCCCACAGTCCAGTATCGATTGTCAGGCATTGTTAGGACCGCAGGATTGACTTTCTTGATATCTATCTTCCCATCGCTGAGGTATTGATTCTCAGTGTATGCAGCCACAACCTCCCCCAAGACTAGGAGATTCGTGCCAAGGTCCATGGTATCATGTAGCTTACACTCAATCGTGAGAGGGCACTCTCGGATCATTGGTGCATTCTTCAGTTCACCGAAGAAGATATCGAAAACGCCTGATTTGTCAACCTTGTTTCCTGAGTTCAGACCACAGAAGTCTGTCTTCTCAATCATGTCCACAGTTGGGAAGTTGATACTGAATGCCTTCTGTTCCAGAATCCCTTTGGCTGTAAGATGGTTCTTGTTTATTCCAGCGCCCCAGATTGGAGGGGTATTGTTCAGCCGGTTAATCCAAGCAACAGCCATGAAGTTTACCTTATCACCAACAAGGGTACCAACAAGTGTGACAGGCATTGGATAGGGAGTCACTCGCGATCCGACGTTGATTTTCCGCATTCATTCACGTCCTATCTCTTCTAAAATACGGTTTGAAATCCAGATAACTGTCACTGATAGCAATGTTAATATTCGAGTCCGAGGCGTGACCACGATACAAGCCGCCGTGGCTCAGTCGGTAGAGCGACAGTCTTTGAACGCTATCTGCGTCAAACCGCTAAAGCCTGTTACCCTTCGGTCGAATGACCGAGAGCCAGACAGTTGTTGGTCGGAGGTTCGAGCCCTCCCGGCGGCGCCACTTCTTCTCCTTTTCTATCAGTGTATCAGGAATCTTCATTTGATTTCAAGTTACTCTTGAATGTGTAATATGGGCGTGAGGAAGAGTGAGTGGTGAAACTGAGATTTCTGATGTGAAGTGGGGAGGCCTCTATAGAGATGATAGCTGCGGGGCATTAGAAGTAACTCTTCGTGATGATCCAAATTATAGGGAGTGCACGGTAGAGCGTCTACGCTGTCTTGAGGATATTGGCAACAATCCGTATATGGTCAAGGATGAAGATGGAAAGGAAATACTTGTACTTGAAAAATGGCAGATAGACACATTGAACAGTTCCGAGCTAATATCGTACATAAAGGTTCAGCAGAAGAGAGACCAATGTGTTGATAGGTCTGAGTCTGTGGCATTCTATGTGTTATTTGCGAGTTTTTTGTGGGGAACAGCATTTTCAGTCTTCACAGTGGTAGATATCATCCTATCTTATCCACCGAGAGTTGACAATTATCAAATGGCTCTAGTATCATTTCCAGTGATGATAGTTTCAGGAATTGTTTACTTCTCGAAACACAAGAATTCATACTTGGAAAAAAGAAAGGTGGATTTGGAAGCTGCAAGAATTGATTCCTCATTCCTCAGTGGATTACGAAAGCTTGCAGAGGTCCCTAAATCTGAGTATGAGTTTGTGTACAATGATGAACACATTATGAGACTAAGACATATCGAAAATGCGATGGCAGGGACCAATTCATAATCGGACCGGCGGCGCCACTTCTTCCTTTGTTAATTTTTGAAAAGATTCATCTCGTTTCAAGTTGGTGTATCAATGGGGTCCAGGAGTCAGAGTGATGAGAGTTGAAGTAGATATTTCGGACCTGGATGAGCTCGATTACTACATCGATGAGAAGAGTGAAGAACTAGAAAAGGCACTAAGAGATGAACCAAAGTTTGCAGGGTATATAGTGAAACGTCAACACTGGGGAGGAGATGGAGAATTTGATACATTTGTCATTCAAGATCTAGACGGAAAGGATTTGGTTGCTCTTGATAATTGGGAAGTAGAAACTCTAAGTGCTTCTGAACTCCTATTGTATGCAGATGTCCAGATAGGTCGAGAGCAACATGACTATGCTGGAAGTGACTTCTTCTTTGTCATAATTGTGTGTCTATTTGGACCAGCTGCGGTATTTTTCTCAATTTTTTCACTAATCTCACCAGTAAATCCAGTGTCTCTGATCGGTACTGTTGTATCAATTTTGATGATTGCAATTTTCGGACTGAGGTTCTTTAGGATTCGACAAGAGGTCTTATTCAATAAACATCAAATCGATTTGATAGCAGCCAGAGAGAATTCAACATTCCTCAGTGCGCTAAGGAAACTGGCATCCTTATCGAATATCGAAGACTGGAAACATGGAGAGTACAGAAGGAGGCTAAAATCTGTTGAAGATTCACTTGCAGAAATTAAAGCATAATACCAGCGCCACTTCTTCTTTCTTTCCCACTTTTGTATGCTGCAGACATCGTCCCATTGATTTCTTTCTGAAGCACCATTGACTTGTATCCAAAAATCTGGATGTGACAAGCTCTTATCCGAGCCCATAGCGCGGGTAGATAGGTACTCGTACCTTTTTGTCATGACTGTGGGCTGCTGCAGCCGCTCGTTGGTTCTTAATCTCAATTGCTCTTTCTCTCAGCATCCCATCTAGACTTGTATCCAATTCATCTTTTGAAACAGAGAGCTTGATTGATTCGCCTATTGAAACGATGACCTTGAAAGGTACTATGATGTCCACGTCTTCCTTCAAACCAAAGGCCTCAAGCTTCTCTTCTAGTAAACCCCCGCCGGCTATCAAGGCTGTGCGACCGTCTAAATCGAAATCCACATTGATTGCTTGTCCCACTTTTTCACCGTTTTTATCAATGATTTCCAGTTTTCGAAGGTCTGAGAACTTTATCTCATCATCTGATATTGTGCCATGAAAATCCTTTAGACTGTTCACAGAAGTATCAAGATGAATGTGAGTATCTATCTTCTTGATTACAGTACATTCAAACACGGGGTCTTCATTTGGCCTGAGGTTAATGGCTTCAAGAAACTCCTCCATTCTTGATCCCCCCAGAATGAAATGCTTGAGCTTGAGTGAGCCATCGAATGTGAATGTCAGATTTGAGATTTTTCCAACTTTTTTGCCCGAGACGTCCATGACGTCCATTTTTTCGATATCGTGGCAGCATACTGGTTTGGATAACTTCATTGTATCACCACAAAGCATTTTCTTCCTGATGGTATTATTTTAACTACTGATAATATCATTTTAGGTTTCGTACCTACGGGCTGCCAACATGAAAGGACTTACTTCTCTTGGTTCTTGGCTACAGTATCAACTCTGAGATAGACAGCGCCACTTCTTCCTCTAGTACGAGAATCCAGCCAGAGAGAAGAAGAAACTGACAGAGTCCGACCATCTCTTGATTGCTTGAGACGGCAGGCTTAATGCGTCTTGACCTTGTTATTCAGGATATATTAGTAGGTGGTCGTGGTCATTTTGAAGAGAATCCTTGTCTTTGCACTAGCTCTTGCGATGGTAACCACTGGTCTTCTCATTGTGCCTTCAGATTGGACAGTGCCGGACCTTCAGAGTTTTTCGAAAACAAAAGTTCAGCCTTCGCTGAGTCAGGCGGATCTCGTTGACTACAACCACTTCTCAAGAGGAGATTTCACAGGGACCAACTTCTCGCATGTCAATCTATCTGTCACACTGGATGACACTCAATCGACTGTCGTTGGAAACCTGTCCATTGAGTATTACAACGACGACTCGATTTCTTTCTCAAGTATTCCGTTCCACCTGTATCCGTCGGGAATGGATTATGTCAGCAGACGAGGAGCCATTGAGATATTCAACGTGACCACAATCGAGGCTCTTGTGGTTCCTCTGTCCTATGATATCACGTCTGACGGTGAGATAATGTGGGTCAATCTTCCAACGCCAGTCGGACCGAGTGACACTGCTTCATTCAAGATCTCATTCAAGATCACTCTGCCTGATGGGCTAGATAGAGCAAATTCTCAAGGGAGTGATTTCAACCAGTCAAGAATATTCACATTTGCCAGTTGCTATCCATTGTTGTGCGTCTACGACGAGTATGATGGCTGGAACACAGATGGCTATGTCGATTTCGGGGATCCCTTCTATCTTGACATGGCATTCTATGACTTCATGGTCGAGGTCCCCAGCGACATGGTGGTCGCAGTCACAGGTCAATTGATAGATCGCAATAGTGATGGGGCAAACACCACCTACCATTTCAATCCAGGGCTGCCGGTACGCGAGGTCACATTCTCTGCGTCCCGATACTATGTTGTGGAATCTGCGATGGTAGGATCTGTCAATGTGTCAAGCTTCTACATCCCAAACTCACAGCCAGAGTGGGAAGATGATGCACTGACCTGGGCCACTGAAACATTGCTGCTTTACAACATGACCTATGGTATCTATCCCTATTCGACACTCAACATCGTTGAGCAGTTCGCATTCTATGGTGGTATGGAGTACCCCTGTCAGGTGTATATAACGAATGGTGTAGTTCAACGTATGAGAACAGGGGATCTACCTCCCAACTATCTTGAGTTGGTAGTCGTTCACGAAGTGGAGCATCAAT
>RDNZ01000072.1 GCA_011364905.1 Candidatus Thorarchaeota archaeon | reverse complement strand
TTTATCATCTCAAATGCAAGCTGCAAAGTGTCCACAGATATTCCATCATGCACCTCAAGTCCATGCATCATTGTCCCATGGACATTCACTTGCTTGTACATCATTAATGCCCAATCAGTCTTTTTTGTGACACCAAAGTCCATTCCGGCAACCACAAGTGTCCCATTGTTCCTGACAAGATGTAGAGAGTCATCAAGCGTTGAATCGCTGGCCACGGTGTCGAAGATGATATCTGGTCCTGTCCCACCATAGAGTATCTTCTTGCCCATGGTTGGCTTGAGAAGATGACCGTTGGTGCTCTCAGCGACCCTCTGGTAGAGTGCCTCCTTTTCTCTCTCGGAGATTACCTCATCTGCTCCAAGCTTCATTGCTGCTGCTTCTTGGAACGGATAACGAGCCAAGTTGATTATCCTGCATTTGGACCCCTGTTCTCTGATCGCTCGAATCACCATCAGTCCTATTATCCCTGCTCCAACAACAATGACTGTATCCTCATCAGATGGTCTCTTTTTACTTACAGCATGAATGGCCACAGCGAGGGGTTCAGCGAGCACAGCTTGCTCATCTGGTACTCCATCAGGAATCTTCGTTAGTTGTCCTGCATAGGCAACGAAATGTTCACTAAAAGCCCCGCTCCCAAATCCCCCAAATTTCAGACGGCCTCCATACTCCTCCTCAAGCTTGGAGTCATCGCCAATTCCTACAATTGCCTGGCAAGTCTCTGGTTTTCCTGCCTTGCAGCTCTCGCAGTACTCAAAGCCATAACACTCGCATGATACCACGGGGGAGTGACCCACCCGGTCGCCAACCTTGAGACCTTCGACTTCCTGCCCCACTTCTTCAACAATACCCACGACTTCATGTCCCAGAGGAAACGGATTGTCTTTCCTTGCCAAAATCGTCGCTGAATAGGAAACGTTGACGTTAATCTGGTGTACGTCCGACGCACATATCCCTGCAATGACTGGTCGTACCAAGACCTGTCGCGGATGCTCGATGGCTGGCTTCGGCCAGTCTTCCCTGTACTTTATCATGGTGTACTTTCCAGCGAGCCTCATTTTCTTCCGAATGACTTTGCTGATCTTGAGATCGTACATTATTGCCTTCATGGAATCGCGCCCTGAGGTAACAGAAACTGGCTATGGTTCATCCAGATATATCCATCGAAAAAAGAAGAATCAACTGGAGCTTTGTAGCTCCAGTCGTTGTTTGGTTTATTCGACGCCACAGCGTTTCTTCAAAACTTCCCAGTCATGGTTGACCTGTTCTTGGATTTTCTTTCTGAAGCCTTCCCATTCTGGCCTGAAGAGGTGCTTGAACTGACCTTGAGTTTTGAAGTACTCCTCCACGGGTTTCAGACCCGCCTCTGCGACTCTCTTGCTGGGTCCTGACATGATCCACTCCTCACCATTGATGACTTCATAGAGCGGATGAAGGCCAGTCTCAACAGCAAGCCTGGAGATTGAGATGGTTTCTTCTGTGGCTGAACGCCAACCTCGTGGACAGGGTGAAAATGCATGGATGAATCCGGGTCCCTCTGCATCTAGGGCTTTTCGAAACTTCATGATGAAGTCGCGGAAGTTCGAAGGTTCCACCGTGGCAACATATGGAATCTTATGGGCAGCTACAATCTCAGCCAGTGGCTTCTTGCGCTCAAGCTTGCCTGGAATCACTTTTCCCGCCCAAGAAGTTGTGGTTTCTTGTCCGGTGAATGTTGCTCCGGACCTCTGGATTCCTGTGTTCTGGTAAGCACCGTTGTCGTAGCACATGTACACGAAGTCATGTCCTCGCTCGAGTGCTCCGCTTATGGCACCAAACCCGATATCGAATGAGCCGCCATCGCCACCAATGGCAATCACGTCAACGTGCTCGTGTTTGTAGTGCCCCTTCTCACGCATCGCATTGATGGCCTCGAGGGCTCCAGATGCCACTGCAGCCGAGTTCTCGAAGGCGACGTGTATCCACGGAATCTTCCACGCAGTGTACGGATAGATTGTCGTGGCTACCTCAAGACAGCCAGTGCTATTGCACACAATGGTGGGGCCTCTTAGAGCCATGCCCATGAGTTTGATCACAGTCGGAGCTCCGCACCCAGCACACATTCTGTGCCCTGAGCTCAGAATCAGGTCCTGTTTGAGCATATCTTTGATTGAAACTGCTGGTTTGTTACTCATTACTTACGCACCCCCAAGGTTTCATACATTGGAGCTTTCCCTTTTGCAATGTACTTCTTTGTCTTCTCGATACCTTCAACGAATGTCATTGGTGTAACGTCACGACCACCGAGTCCAACAACAAAGTCGACCACCATAGGTCTCTCCTCGGCATCATAGAGGGCAGTTCTGACCTCTAGAGCTAGCGGATGTGTTGCCGCTCCAAAGGACATAGCCTTCTCAAAGACGGCTACCGCCTTTGCCTTTCCGAGGACCTTAGCAATCTCCTTAGCTGGGAATGGTCTGAACATCTTGAGTCTGATCACTCCTACCTTGTCGCCCTTCTCTCGCATGGCATCAGCAACAACCTTGGCAGTTCCTCCCATAGTACTCATAGCGATAATGATAATGTCTGCGTCGTTTGTTTTGTGGGTTTCAAAGAGCCCATATTTACGACCCGTCAAGTCGGCGAATTCTTTCTCGACCTCTTTGTAAACTTTAGGTGCTCCCATGATGGCTTTATCCTGCTGTTCCTTGAACTCGAAGTAGTAGTCAGTGAGTGCGAGTGGACCCATAGTGATGGGTTTGTCAGGATCAAGTGCAATGAAGGGTTTACGTACTCCGAGGAATTTTGAAACCACATCGTCGGGCAGCATCTCAACACGTTCCACATTGTGGCTGAGGATGAATCCATCAATACCGACCATCACAGGGAGTAGTACGTCATGGTTCTCTGCGATTTTGAAGGCCATGATCGTTGTATCATAGGCTTCCTGAGAACTCTGGCAGTAAAGCTGGATGAACCCACTGTCGCGCATTCCCATTCCGTCTGAGTGGTCATTGTGGATGTTGATCGGAGCAGACAGAGCGCGGTTGGCGACAGTGAAGACGATGGGCATTCGCATCGAGGCTGCACAATAGAGGATCTCCCACATGAGGGCGAGACCTGCTGATGCAGATGCTGTGGCTACTCTGCCTCCTACGGCTGAGGCCCCAACACATGCGCTCATGGCAGAGTGCTCGGACTCTACAGGGATCACGTGTGCCTTGACTTCGCCATTTGCAGCGAAGTGCTGATAGTCTTCTACAATGATAGTCTGAGGAGTAATTGGATATGCTGCTAGAACATCAAGGTCCGCTTGCTTTAACGCGTATGCAATAGCTGCATCGCCAGTCAGACCTTCCACAGTAATCTTGTTTTTTGGTACGCTCATCTCAATCACTCCTTCTCCAAATGAATCGCGTCAGTAGGGCATTCATTGGCACAAATTCCACACCCTTTGCAGTAGTCGTAGTTGAATGCGAAAGCATGTTTTCCATCCTTCTCGGTCAGAATAACTGCCATATCTGGACAGAAGATCCAACACCGACCGCATGTGCCATTCTTTAACCAGAGGCACTTCTCGTCGCTGAGGATTGGACGTTCTGCACGCCATCCACCAGTCTTGTACTTCTCAGAATTGCCGGGCTCGATGATATTACCAGCTATAGGGATCTCATTGTACTTCTCACTCATCCGACCTTTGCCTCCTTAACAGCCCTTTCAATAGCAACCTTGTTCAGGTCTCCAACCTTGCCGGGGTATCGTTCAAGAACCTCATTGGTGACAGTTTCAACAGCCACTATACCTGTGGCCTTGACTGCGGCAGCCATGGTCGGCATGTTATAGAATGGTCGACCCATGACCTCCATCGCTATGGTACTGGCATCAACGGTGACGACCTTGCCACCCTTAACTCCGAACTTCTCTCTGATGACCTCCGGTCCCTTATCCGTATTAATGACCAAGGTACCATTGTCCTTCAGACCCTCTGCGACATTTACGACCTCAACAAGTGTTGGATCTATACACACCACCACATCTGGGTGGTATACCTGTGCATAGACTTGAATCGGCTTTTTGCTAATTCTCAAGAATGCCCTCACCGGTGCTCCGGTTCTCTCCGGGCCAAACTCTGGAAAGGCCTGTATATAATTGCCTTCCGCGAGGGCAGCTTTGCCGAGCATCTGGTTGCTGGTGACCACACCCTGGCCGCCGCGACCATGCCAGCGAAATTCAGTAATTCCTTTTGCGAAATCCATCGCCATTGTCAATCTCACCTACATTGGGAGAGTATGCAGGCTTGGCTCGCTGTGAGGGACTTATGTATTTACTGGCATGGCTGTCATTGTCGCCAATCAAAATCATGTACAAAATGAGCCAGTCATGAATTTGGATTTGCCATTCCCAAAGCAATTAGGCTGATCACACAGAGGGCCATTCCAATCAGCCCAATGGCAAAAATGATCAGATTTATCACGATGAGTACGATGTTAGCCACAATCCCCAAGCCTTTCGCACTCCGCTTGAAGTTGTAGATACGGTAACCAGCGAATATTTCCAAAAATCCCAGCAGCATGTTAAGGCCACCCATCATCATAATAAACATCGCAATGTCGAAGATGGGTATGTAGTTGCCAACCATGAAAACAGCGTAGCCGTTGAATATCGCCCACGCGCCAGCGATCCCTGTCACGATTGCTGCTCCAGTGGGTCTGCTAGCATAGGTTTGTCGATATCGTGGAGTAGGAGCTAAAGGAGGTGTGTGTATATCTGCCATCATTATCCCCATTTTCTTCTCACAATAAACAGACTGTTAAGTCCTCTGGTGATGAGAAGATGGCATCACTCTTCGATTTTCTCCATCAGGCCCACTTCAACTGTAATCCCCGGACCAAACGCGGCAGCAAAGACCTTTCCCTTCTTCTTTGGATCCTTTAGAATATCTTCCAAAACGAACATGATCGTCGCTGAACTCATGTTCCCATATTCTTCCATGATTCTATATGAAGCATCAAGGTCCTCCTTGGTTATTCCAAGGGATTCCTCAGCTCTCTCTAGGATTGACCGCCCTCCTGGATGGATTGCCCAGATGTCTATCTCATCCTGTTTAATACCGGACTCTTGAAAGAGACCATCCATGAGAGGCTTGATGTTATCCTTTACAATCTGAGGGACGTATACAGAGAGCTTCATCAAAAAGCCATGATCTCCAATCTTCCAAGCCATATCATTTTCAGTGTTGGCTGCAAAGCTTGTGGCAAAATTATCCATGCGATACTTAGTTCCCTTTACATCATCCTTGTGAGCTGAGATGAGCACAGCTGATATCCCATCAGCGAAGATGGCATTTGAAACCACCACATCCATCTCCTCTCGTTGCTGCATATGTACAGAGCACAGTTCAACATTGATGAGGAGAACACGTGCGTCAGAGTCTGCTCGGCAGATATCACGAGCGAGTTTCATACCTGGAAACGCACCTTGACAGCCCATGAATCCAATATTGTAGCGGTGGACACTTGGTTTGAGTCCCAGGTCGCGTGTCAAGAAGAAGTCCAATCCTGGCGCAACAAATCCAGTGCAGCTGACAGTGATGACATGCGAGATTTTTTGGCGATCAAACTCAGGAGTTTCTTCAAGAAGTTGTTTTGCAGCCTTCAGGGTCAGACGCTTAGCCTCTTTGATGTACAGGTCATTACGTTGTGCGGTTGACGGTTCAGGTTTCAGTGTTGGATTCTTCGGATAGAAAGTGTACTCCGAGGGGTCTTTATCATAATCATCAATCACTGTGTGACGTTTCTTGATTTGCGTGCCTTTGTAGAGTTTTGTTAGCAGGTGTCTTTTTTTCTCTGAGTCGCCCGCGAGTTTTAGCAGGAAGTTCAGAGCAAACTCCTGTGTGTAGAATTTCTCTGGAACGACAGTGACGATTTTGTGAAGATAGATACTTGGGTTGTCCATTGCAGTCACTTCGATTGGCGATGGCCGGTTACAGTTCTTAACTGAAACTATCAAAATGATTTTCCTTATGTATACATAAACTTCTTGATGCGCGAGATTATCCTGATGTGCCCTCATCAAGCTTCGATTTTATTGCTTGTTTCTGATAATCCTATTCCAAGGTTCAATGCTGGAGAGCATATGCATGGCATATGAGCCGACGCCTCTCCAGCCCTTTACATGAGGAGAACGATTTACAAAATTCCGACGAATCTCGGTCGGCCTCGAAATCTTGGAAGCAGCTCGTGTAGCGTGCCACGACCTATAAGACGAACGAACCACGCAA
The DNA here is from genome assembly GCA_011364905.1 of Candidatus Thorarchaeota archaeon. Classification (GTDB taxonomy): domain Archaea; phylum Asgardarchaeota; class Thorarchaeia; order Thorarchaeales; family Thorarchaeaceae; genus SMTZ1-45. The sequence goes on along the minus strand of RDNZ01000072.1, from coordinate 2,946 downwards.
CAATTATCGGCAACTGACGAGCTTTTCTAAGTCATTTTCTTCACCAGAGCAATCATAGCTAGAAAGACCACTAGGGTGATTCCTGAGGCAATCATTACAAGCTCCGTTCCCAGACCTCCGAGAATGAATTCTACAACAACAACAGAAATGCTATCCGTTGCAGAATTACCTGCTCCATCAGACACCGTAATTGAGATCGTGTAAGTGCCGATAATCAAGTGGTCCAAGTCGAATGTCACATCGCCACCGTCCCAGACTGCTGATTCTACTATTGATCCACCCTGCAAAATTACATATGACTTCGGAAACAAATCGTAGGCTTGCCATGTGATGGAGTTCCCATCTGAGTTTACATCTATTGCTATATCATTGAGCGGGACAAGAGCAGGATTCACATTGTCTACGAGAAGCTGAGCAAAATCATCAATCGACGAACCAGTTCCTGATATTATGTATGGTTCAGAACTATTGTAATCATCCCAGTAGTTACCAATGCTTACCCCATCATCAAAGGCATTGTCAAAGCCACTGTCTACTGCATTTACCTCACTTTCTCCGGATATAGTATTCCATCCAATTGAATTCCCATAGATTGTGTTGTTACTTGCGGAGAATGTGATTTCAATGCCATATTGCCAGTTCGAGTAGATTGAATTGTCCAGAATTTCACAAAACTGGGAGTTCTCCACTAGAACACCTCTGTTATTGTTATGTATTTCATTTCCGATGACGGAGGAATTAGCAGAAGAGGTGAGCCTTATTCCATTCGAACACCCGTAGAATGTGCTATTTGTTATTGAACAGTCGATTGAATCATACAAGGTGATACCGCTTGCTCCCTCAGTAAACTCACAATTATCTACTCTACCATTCTCGACATTGGAAAACAGGACAGCTGGGTCAGTGCCATTGGATTCGAATTTGCAATTAGAAATGACAAAGTATGCGGTTGTGTCTTGTACCAAGATGCAGGTCTCAGTGTATGAAATCTGTAGATTTTCTATTCGATAAGGTTCTGACCGGGTCCCAACACCAGTAGCACCAAGCAATGCAAAATCAGCGTTGCTTTCTATAATGAGGTTCTCACTCTCCACCTGCGAGTTCAAGATGTTCCGTATTGGACTCACTGTGATGGCTTTCAAATTCTGACGACTCGATGAAACTGAGGCGTATACTACAAATGATAGGACCAGTAGAGCTACTACCACTGTAATCATTGCGTTACGTTTCATTCTCAAGTCAGACATTTACTTGCATTCGCACCACTTGAAGATTACCAATAGACTAATCCTCTATCTGATCAGACTCAACGGATGAGTCTGTGGAGTTCTCCTGTACTACCATCTCATTGAGTTTTAGAAAACGATTGAGATACTCCCTATTTGAAACTGAGAGAATCACATAGTCTTTCACACGGCTCACGTCATGAAACCGAATTGCTCTCTCCAATGCTCTCGGGTAGAGTCCATACATTAGGATTAGAACTAAGATGACTACAAGTACAGCCAAGGCAATCAATGGTTCCGCTAGTGGCCTAGAATAAGTCAGCGCAACATTGATTCTGAATAGGTAGAACAATATCGGATAGAACAGAAGAAAGAAACCGAGGGCTGCGATCAGTTTCATTCTTAGTGAACGAACACTCTTACTTCCATGCCGCATGCAAGTAGGAATTGCAAAGGTTGTCGCGCTTTTTGCTGTTTGTAGTTGTATGTTTACTTCATCTTGCTTGGTCCACGAACTCGAGGCATAAGCATCCGCCTCCTTATCTACCACTGTGACAAAGACCAAGTCCTCTACTTCGCTCAGACAGACAGGGCAGGCTTCGGGAAACTGAATTCTAGACAGCTTTACACGAACTCTACTCGGGCCTTTTGGATTATTGACTATCAAGCCCACTCTCCACTATGATCATTTTGGCGGCATAACTATGATTTGAACACTGGTCACTGGTTGTCCAGTCTTGGGATCTGATGCATCAAATGTATCGAATGTCATCTGATAGATGAAACTCTTCTCATGTGTTTTCAGTTCATGGGCTACTCGGACTGCGAGACCAATTCCCTTGAACCCGAATCCGCGTATTGCTACCATCTTCTGCTCATCCTTCACAAGATCTCGAAGCGTGCTTGCGACCCTGGGGATATTGACCCTTCCAGCTTTGTGAGATATCTCTAGAAGTATGTAGTCACTCGTCGGATATACGCTGATGTCATCCTCAATAGTTATTGATATCACTTCATCTCCGATCTTCAACGCATCAGGTATGCGATCTCGCAGTGACATGCTAACAGGATGCCACGCAGGACTAATCAATTTGATGGATTGTGACTGCCCAAACTCAACCCTCATATACACTTTGATTAAAAAGACTTTGAGGTTAGTTGCTAGTGGAAAGAAATCAAGCGGTTGCTGTTGCCGTTGCAGTAATAGTCCTCGGTTCTGTTGCATTTGTTGCTTTTTGGAATCCCACCCCTGCACCCGATGTGAGGATTGGGTACCTCTCAAAAGACCTTCATCAACTTGCTCTAAGGGTTGCGCTTGATAATGGATACTTTGAGCGAGAGGGCATCAAAGTTGAACTCGTGCAGTACGGCAATGGAGGTTTAGAAATGGATGGATTTGCAGGAGGCCAAATCGATATGGGCTATCTTGGGGTAGCTCCCGCCTTGACTAAGAGTCTGAATCAAAACATCAACATCACAGTTCTTGCCTCAGCAAACCTCGAAGGATCTGCCATCATGGTGTCCAAGACGGAATTTGATGCAGGTCATGTCACAAACGTCAGTGATCTTGCTGGCAAGGGAGTTTACTTGCCTGGTCCCTCTACAGTTCAAAACTTTCTCCTGCGACTGGCATTGAATCAGAGTGGTCTGAGCTTCTCCAATATTACTGCATATAACACCGCGCCTTACTTGATGGCTGACTCTCTTACACCTGAGAATC
>RDNZ01000071.1 GCA_011364905.1 Candidatus Thorarchaeota archaeon | reverse complement strand
GAAGAAGGCGGAACCAAAAGCCGAGAAACCAAAGACAAAGAAGGCAGAAGAGAAGCGCAAGCCGAAGAAAACTGCGCCCAAGAAGAAAAAAGCCTCAAAGAAGAAACCAAAAGCCGAAGTGCCTCTTAGGGTACAAAAGACAGACCAGCGACTTCTAAGAATTTCTCAACTGAAGAAAAAACGCAATCCCAAATTCCGTCATGAACAAGCTCATCGATGGATTCGTGTCAGTGATTCCTGGCGAAAAGTCAGAGGTATCGACAGCCCAACTCGCGCAAAACGAAAGGGCAGGGTCGCTTTGGTATCCCCTGGTTATCGCACACCCAAAGAGGTGAGAGGTCTCCATCCATCATTATTTGTGGAGGTCAGAGTACACAAGGCATCTGACTTGGAATCCCTTGACCCGGAAGTACATGCTATTCGTATCGCATCTACAGTGGGATTCCGGAAGCGTCAAGAGATTATTGCAGCCGCTGATGCAAAACTCCTGAGGGTTCTCAATCCCGGAAGGGGTGAAGAGGTTGCAGAAGAAGATCTATTCACTGACCTTGACTTGGAGGTGGACTAGTAGTGAAACTAAGCACTCAGAAGAGACTTGCGGCCAGTGTAATGAAATGTGGCCAGAGTCGTGTCTGGATGGACCCAGAGTTCGAGGATGAGATTAGCCTAGCCATCACTAGAGATGACATCAGGCGTTTAGTTGATGAAGGCGCAATCCAGAAAAAACCCATACGTGGTGTCAGTCGCGGTCGCGCACGATACCAGCTTAGTCAGAAACGAAAAGGCCAGAGAACTGGACCGGGTAGAAAGAAAGGAAAATCGACCTCGAAGTTAAGCAACAAGGAGCGATGGATGATGAAGATTCGACCCATGCGGAAAGAACTTCGAAAGCTTCGTGATGCTGGAAAGATTACTCCGAGGGTATACAGAGAGTTGTATCTAAAGGCAAAAGGCAATGCATTCCGAAACACAGCTCATCTTAGAACGTACATATCAGAGAGGAGGCTGTCCAAATAATGGCACAGGGACCTACATATAGAGTCAAGCTTCGACGCAGAAGAGAGGGAAAGACCAATTACTACCGTCGGAAGAGGCTCTTACTTTCCAAGAGGCCTAGACTAGTGGTGAGAAAGACAAACGCAAATACAATCGTGCAGATTGTCAAAGCGAGTGTTGTTGGTGATTCGACGGTTGCATCGGCTGTTTCAACAGAACTCAGATCTCATGGATGGGATGCGAACACGGGAAATGTTCCTGCAGCCTATTTGACGGGGCTCTTAGCAGGCCTACGAGCAAAAAGCCGTGGTGTCAAGGATGCAATCCTAGATCTTGGTTTGAATCCACCAGTCAAAGGTTCTAGAGTCTATGCCGCTTTGAAAGGAGCAATTGATGCGGGTTTGGAAATACCTCATAATCCAGAAGTCTTTCCCGACGAAACAAGGATTCTAGGCGAACACGTTGTGGCATCCTATGAACACTTCGGAAATAAATCAAACATGTTCAGTGAATTAGGCAAGAAGAAGACAACAATAACAGGAATTCCGAAAAAGGTCAAGTCTGTAAAGATATCCATTGAAGCTATACCTGATGCCCAACTAAAGAAGAAGAGGGCAAAAGCACCTGCGAAGAAGAAGGCAGCTGTGGAAAAACCAAAGACAAAGAAGGCCAAGAAGGAGAAGCCCTCTGTAGCACCACCACGAGCTAAACCTCGTAAGCCAAAACCAAAGAAACTCATCTCCAGAGCAAAAGGCAAGAAGGGCAAGAAATCTGCAAAATAGAGGTGAAATGCGATGAGTAGACAGAGAAGAAGAAGACAACCACGTGCTGAGATCAACCCTCTTGATGAATGGGTCCCCAAGACGAAATTAGGGAGACTGGTAAAAGAGGGACATATCAACTCGATTGAGGAGATTATGCAAAACAACTACAGGATTAGAGAACCAGAGATAGTTGACGCTCTCTTCCCAGAAATACGGCAAGAGGTCGTAGATGTCAATCTTGTGCAGCGACAGTCTGACAGTGGCCAACAGAAGAGTTTCAGAGTCACAGTAATAGTGGGTAATGGAGAGGGTGTTCTAGGAATTGGTGTTGGTAAAGCACCTGAGTTTGTACCGGCTGTTCGAGCAGCTGAATCCAGAGCTAAACTGAACATCACAATGTTCCGAAGAGGTTGTGGTTCTTGGGAGTGCAGATGTCATGATCCCCATAGCATTCCATTCCAAGTGAAAGGCGCTTCAGGTTCGGTCTCTGTAACGCTAAGACCAGCTCCTAAGGGAACAGGCCTTGTTACTGCAGATGTAGGAAAGATTGTGCTGAGAATCGCTGGACTCAATGATGTCTGGTCGATCACAAAAGGTCGGTCTCGAACATCATCGAACTTTGCTAAAGCATTCTTTAACGCCTTGACACAGACCTATCGAATGCTGCCACCTCATGAATGGAGTACATCAGGAGTTGCTGAAACATGAATGAAACAGAGAAGGTAATTCTTGCTATTCGTGTGAGAGGTCAGGTCAGAGTAAGACCACAGATTGCGGATACACTTGACAAACTTTTGCTTGGACGTCTTCATCAAGCCAGAGTGTTGAAGGTCACACCGAGTCTCGAAGGCATGATCACAAAGGCTAAGGACTACATTGCTTGGGGTGAAGTCACTGAAGATGTTGTCGCTGAACTACTCTCAAAGCGTGGACGTTTACCAGGAAACAATAGATTGACAGATAGTTATGTAAAGAAGAACTCGAAGCATAGTAGCATTAAGGCTCTGGCAAAGGCGATTGCCGCTGGCAGCGCAGATGTAAAAGATGTAGAAGGATTGAAACCAATATTTAGACTGACTCCGCCAAGCAGAGGATTCAAGGGAAAGAAAAAAGTTGGTGTTGGAATGGGAGGCAGTACTGGATATCGCGGGGAAGATATCAACGACCTTGCCCGTCGAATGATATGAGGTGGTAAAAAGTGTCATGGGATGACCGAGATGATGATGAGGCCCGGAAAAGACTCCGGAAGTGGTTCGGAGATTTCTTGCCGGATGATGTGTTCCGCCAAATAGAAGAGATGATGAACAGGATGATGAATGAGATGAACGATGGCACATTGTTTGATAAGGACACCTTCGAAGACATGCTCAGAAATCCTGAAAATACCAATCCCTTCGTTTTTGGATTCTCAATTAAGGTTGGTCCAGATGGCAAGCCAATCATTCAGCGTTTTGGAAATCCACCTCTGGATGAAGGCGCAGAAGCGCAGAGTCTCGAACCTCTTGTGGATGTTGTGGAGGAAGGCGATGAAATAATCGTAGTCGCAGAGGTACCAGGCGTTGAGAGAGATGAGATAAAAGTGCGGATCAAGGGGACTACTCTCACAATCCACGCAGACAACCCGAATAGACCGTACCACAAGGTGATCGAATTACCATCAAAGGTTGCAAAGGAAGAAGCAAAATCCGCCATTCGAAATGGTGTCTTGGAGATACGCCTAAGAAAAGCATAGGAAGGGACATCTCATATGCAGAAACGAAAATCAAAGAAAGTCAACAAACTGAGAGGACAACGCTCAGTGGGCTATGGATTTACCAAGGGACATAGAGCTGCAGGCCAACGTGGCGGTAAGGGAATGGCTGGCACAAAGAAACATCACTATATCAAAGTGATGCAGGAGAATCCAAGGTATTTCGGAAAATGGGGTTTTAAGAGACCGCAAAAGGTGATTGAGGACAAAGTTGCAATCAATGTTGGAGATATTGATGAGGCTGCAGACAGGCTCGTTAAGAGCGGCACGGCTACAATGACTGGGAAGAAATACAACATTGATGTGTCCAAACTGGGTATCGATAGAATTCTTGGGTCTGGTAAGGTGACCAGAAAACTGAATCTCACTGGTGTGAAAGCAATAACCCCAAGGGCCAAAGAGAAGATAACTGGAGCGGGAGGCACTATTGATCTTCCTGAGGAATAGTCACTCCGAAAGAAACCACTATCTTTAAAGGTATAGGCAAGTTGGACCCCAAAAACCTCTGCAGGAGACAAATGTGAATGACCAGTAGGTTCCTCAAAGCATTATCCCCTTTTGTACGAGTAATGCCTGAAGTGAAAGCGCCTGACAGAGAGGTTTCGTTCCGTGAGAAGTTCGTCTGGACTGGACTCATTCTCATCATCTTCCTCATCATGTCGCACATGCCATTGTATGGCGTGGACAAGAATGTGGGAACAGACTATCTCTGGGCAATGCGAGTAATTCTTGCTAGCACTCGTGGTACCTTGATGGAGCTTGGAATTGGTCCTATTGTCACTGCAGGTCTGGTCATGCAGCTCCTTTCAGGTTCAAAAATCATTGATGTAGACTTTGGCGACCCAGATGACAGAGCCCTGTTCACTGGCGGACAGAAAGTCATTGCAATGTTCATGACTGCTTTCCAAGCAATCGCCTACATCGTTGGACAGGCATATGGTGCACTCACACCCAATGATGCAGTAGTGGTCTTCATACAGCTATTCATGTCAGGGGTTATTGTGATTATGATGGACGAGCTTGTCCAGAAAGGATGGGGGCTTGGATCTGGCGTATCTCTCTTCATCATGACCAATGTTGCTGGACAGGTAGTCTTCAATTCACTGAACGTCCTTGATGTTGAAAATGCAGCCCCAGTGGGCTATGTACCAGTAGGGAGCGCAACTGGCACGAACCTTCCCAAGGGAATCATAGCAGCCCTCATAGGCAATCTCCTTAGGTACTTCAATATTGGAACAGCACAGGGAAACCCAGTGGCATGGAGTTGGTTCTTGGTCAGGAACGGCTACGACCCAAGTCTGCTGTCATTAACAGTCACGTTCGGCATCTTTTTTGCAGTGATATGGATGGAGTCTGTCCGAGTGGAGATTCCGCTGCAGTATGCCAAGTACCGAGGGATGAAAGCGCGATACCCAATCAAACTCCTCTATACATCAAACATCCCAGTGATCCTTGCTCAGGCACTCTATGCAAACATCCTTTTCTTTGGTCAGATAATCTCAGGTGCGTTCAATCCCAATGGAGATAATCCATTTCTAAGCTGGTTAGGAGTCTTTCAACGAGACCCTTCAAGTGGACGGATGATTGCTATACAGGGTTTGGCAAAGTACATAACACCGCCACAGGGCATCTTCCACCTATTTAACGAGGGATTGGAAGGTTGGCTGCATATCTTCATTTATGCGTCCTTAATGATTCTGCTCTGTTGGGGCTTTAGCAAAATTTGGGTGGACATCTCAGGCATTGCTCCGAGGGACGTATCCCGCCAGTTGCTAGATTCAGGATATATAGTACCGGGTTTCAGAACAAGCGAGAAGGTGCTGGAGCGATTGCTTGAGCGCTATATCCCCATTGTTGCGGGACTTGGAGGCCTCTTGATAGGAGTACTTGCGGCTATAGCAGATATTCTGGGAGCGCTTGCGAGCGGGACAGGAATTCTGCTAATGGTATCAATCATTAAGCAATACTACGAACAGATTGCAAAAGAACAGCTTGCAGGAATGGGCGGAGAAGGAGTCGCTGGACTCCTAGGAATCCTGTAGTGTGCAGACTGAAGGGGGTCCATGACTCCCTTCAAATCTACCTTTTTTTTCTAACAAGGGTTATGACACCCAGTATGATAATGACACAAACTATGCCAACCGCAAGATAGGTCGCTAGGCGTGCATCCCAACCTGGACCAGTTGGCTCAGTACTCGACGTTGTGGCTGCAGTTGTGATTGACGTAGTGATGAAGTATGTCTGAGGATTATCAAGCTGAACCAGTGAGTAAATATCAAAGAGCAATCTGACACCCGTTGGAGAGCTAGTAATTGACTCAGGAAGTAATAACACCACCTCGGCCGTGCCAAAGAGTTGGACACTTGGAAATGAGAAGGTTCCATGCGTTGTTTCCACTTCAAAGGTGAAGTTCTGTAGATAGTCTTGAGTGTGCAGGGCTTCATTGAGGTCTTCGACATTAACGGTCAGCTGCCTAGTGGTGGTGTTGTAAGTGGCACCTCCAAAGGCATAGTGAGGGAGATATGCATTATCAAACATAGGAACGAAGAACCAGTCTAGATCAGCAGTAAGGTAGTCCTCGAATGCAGTTTGAAGGTCCTTGAGGAAAGCTACTCTATAACTGAATCGCGTGAAGTATAGTCTCAATGAGTCAAGATAGTCATTGGTCCCAATGATCTGTCGAAGTTTCTCCAAGACGACCGGAGTCTTCGTATATGCTGTGAAGTAATAGGTCGATGGGTCGTCATATATTGATTGGTTGATTTTTGCTGGATAAGTTGACCTGACTTCCTCGAAGTCGTTCTCTTTCCCAGTCCACCCCAGACCATAGAATTCTGAATAGTAGTAGGTAGACCACACAGCGAGCCCCTCATCCAAGAAACCAACATCGATCTCATCATTTCCAACCAAGTTATACCACCACTGGTGAGCCACCTCATGGGCAATAACTGCGTCAAGAGTTGAAGCAGTGATTTGGCTTGATTGATATCGATCATAGATAATGTTAGAGAGGTAGACCTGACACGGATATTCCATCCCATAATAGAAGCCGTAGTCTTCAACTATGTTCAGGGTAGTGTAGGAGTATCGACCAAAGGTGTCATTGTAGAGGGACATGGCTCTTATGCCCCACGATAGCGCGTTTGAATTCCAAAGGCTTACTGACCCTGGGAGATAGTATGTCGATGTGTTCACACCATGATAGATCTGCGATTCAATTATGTAATAACGAGAAGCGCTGAATGTGATCTCACGAACCGGACGAACTGGAGTGAAAACATATGTGGTATATGTAGACCCATAAACGAGATTCATCAATTCGCCAGTGGCTGCGACTTTCATTGCGCTGGGAACTGTCAGACTAAGATTGTAGTATGCCATATCTAAGTAGAAGGGGTCTCCAGTATCCAGATAGGGATCAGTATTCCAACCATCATACTCATCATAGACACAAGGAATTGGGTAAGCACTTGCATACTCGAAGATTCTCGAACTGTCCAGATCAGAACCATTCACACCTGCTCGGTCGGGAGAGTCTATTGGAAGAACCGATTCAAAGAGTATTTTGATAAGCACCGAGCTGTTCGGTTGCAGGTCCTCATCCAAATACACCCACATAATTTGTTCATCTGAATAGACATCGAAAGCTAGTTGAACTGGACTTGGTGTGAGCGCGCTCACATTCATTATCGCAATATCTCCAGGTCGACCGTCTGCCAACATCCCAGAGAGGTATAGATGAAAAGGAATGCTTGAGAGGACAACTGGGTCAGAGTTGAAAAAGTCAATTGTGAGATTCCCAATGATACTTGCATCTGTTTCATTAAGGAACAAGGAGAGGTTTAGGGATGACAAATTCATATCCTCATAATTCTCAGCGCAGACGTTCTTCGTATCCGTTGGGACCTTTACACTACTATTGCCATGGAAAAAAGCAGCATTCCGCGTGTCCAGAGTCTGAAGGATTGTGAAGGACAAAAGAATAATCATAATCATTGTTACATGCCGAAGACCCTTTTTCATACCGCTCACGTCATTTATGAGTAGGAGGATTAACATAAGCCTTTTCGCAAAAGCAAGTCTGAAGCGACAGAGAGATCACTCATGTTTCGTGGATTGTGGAGTTTTCAGTGTGTACAGAAGGAATTATAACAGGTTCATCCAACCCAGCGCCTAATCTTCAGCAAACGGTGAAGCAACTATGACTGAGTCGCGAAATGTTGTGATTGTCACAGGTATTCCGGGTGTTGGAAAGACCACCGTGATTAATACAGCTGTCGAACAGATGAAGAAAGAGCACGGTGAGGATGTTCTTGTTCTAAATTTGGGGACAGAAATGTTTGAAATTGCTACGAAAGCAGGGCATGTAAAAAATCGCGATGAGATGCGCAGGTTACCTACAGCCATCCAACGAGAAACTCAGAGGAAAGCTGGAGAGGAGATTGCCAAGAAATCAAAAAAGGGCAAAGTCATAGTTGATACGCACACTCTCATACAAACAAACAATGGATTCTTGATAGGGCTTCCGGAGTGGGTTGTGACTGCGATAAACCCAAAAACATTGGTGTTGGTCGAGGCAGAGTCTGAGAAGATTGCGAGTCGTCGATCCGGTGATGAAACTCGAACACGAGATGAACAGGCAGTGAAGGACATCCAAATACATCAAGAGATGTGCAGGGCTGCAGCCGTGTCAGTTGGCACTATTACTGGAGCAACCGTTAGAATAATCAAGAACCGTGAGGGTCTAGTTGAAGAGGCCGCTTCAGAACTCGCAGATACACTAATGGAGTAGAGATGACATGCAGGACATATTTGGAAACCTCGCAGCTTGGTTCGGTGCAACCTTTGCGATTTTCAAGGCACCTCCATTTGCCGCGTTTTTCATAATGTTCATTTCAATGGGTATATCGACTCTCAGCAATCTGGCCATGAAGCGATTCACCGATATGCGTAGATTGAACAGATATCAGCTGGAGATTAAGCAGTTCCGTGAGATGGAGCAGAAGGCCCAGAAGACTCAAAATGAGAAGCTCCTCAAAAAGGTGAAGCGAAGGAAGGGTTACATTGACAGAATCCAGCGAGAGCAGATGACTACACGGTGTAAACCACAGCTTATTTTCTTCATTCCATTCATTATCATGTTCCAGTTGCTGAGAGGATTCTACACAGGACCGGACAATTTGCCTATTATCGTAGCTGTCCTCCCATTCAACATTCAGAAGGTATTGCCATTCCTTGTTGGACTCGCAGGACGACCAGTAGCTGGTGGATTCGGATTGAGTTTCTATGGGTTCTATTTCCTTGTTGGCCTGGGGCTCTCAAGCATCCTGCAACGAATTATGGGCACGCAAGTCTTGACTCCCACATGAAGGTAGTTCAGTGATAGGCGCGATATCCATGAGTCAAAGTGCAAATAATTAGCAATGCTACTATGTTGTACCGACTGTTTCTGGTTGCATCAGCATAATACACTTGGAAATGACAAACCTGCGATAGACTATGACTAGCGGCTGCATTTTGAGTCCATTAACTGACTTTGCCAGGTTAATAGCTGGATATTTTCAAGAGATTTGGGGTTTTCTAATCTTCATTGGAACAGCGTCATCCTTCATCGTCATCCTCATTGGCGCAGTAATGCTATTCGTTGGCGTTAGAGTTGGAAAGACCACGGGGAGAGGACTCATTCTTGGAGGCATCATCTTAGCCATTATCATTGCATACTTCACGCTGTACCCGCCCGATTTCCTACTGAGCTGAATGGTTGATGTTCTGTAGATGGGTGGCATTTATAACAGGGACGGAAGAAGGTTCACTTTGCTTGCTTGAAAAGGGAGAATCTGTGATGTCACTGGAATCATATGTCATTCA
>RDNZ01000070.1 GCA_011364905.1 Candidatus Thorarchaeota archaeon | reverse complement strand
CGAGATCTGTGGTCCATGTGAAGAATACTCCTCATTGATACTCATTTCTTGAGGATTTTGAGCAATTGGCGGGATTGATAGGAACAACACCATGATTGCAAGAACAGCAAGGATACGCTTCATGGACGCACACTCCGCACAGACGGCGGTACACGTAGCACCTGTTTTGGCTAACCTAAACTTATTTCCTCTGATTTGAAAAAGAGAGCTTCGATGTACCCTCCTCGAAAAAAGGTCGAGCTTGACACATTATGTGTAATAAGAAGGTCCAGTGTCTGTCGAATCCTCCGGCTTTGGGCCCGATTGACCAGTTATCTCATTCAGCAGAGTAATCACCATGTCAATTGCTCCATGAAGCTTGCGCATAGTCTTCCAAAGCCTATCGTCAGTAAATGCATCATCATAGATTCTATCAGAAACAACAAATCCCGGTCCCGGGGGTTGAGGGCCTGGTTGTCCGGGCCTTGGTTGAATAAAGCCCATGGTGAGCCCCTCTTGGAAACTGAACTTCATTGCCTGCACTTGGAATGAACGCATCTTCTCGACTGTGAGGAGCTTTTGATGTTGTGGCGAGATCATGACTTGTGACTCAATCTGAAGATATCTCTGGTCGTTTGGTCGAACTACTGTGAAGAAGAACCGATTAAACTTCACTTTGAAAAGAAACTCGGCTCTTGGATTTGAAATGCTCTCGACCTTTGTACCTTCCCGTGAAAACCAGTCACGGACTGCATCTTTGATGATATCTGATTGATTCACCTAATACTCCTCTAATTAGTCTGGCTTTGTCTCTCACTTAACGCTTGTGCTCCTACTATCATTCCTCGAATCTCACAATATTGTCATATCCTGTGGGTGATCTGTCTGCATAGCAAGTAATCTGCGATCTCACTGCTTCAATCACATCTGTGTTTCCCTGCAGTGTAATCAGTCGTTCTAATGAATTTCGTCTACCAAGGATGACTCCCCACGGATCAACCATCTGACTGTGACCGAAGTATGTCTTTCCCTCATAACCAAAACCAATTCTATTCACTGCGGCCACGTAGAGTTGGTTCTCAATTGCCCGAGCTCTAACAAGGGTGTTCCAGTGTTCGTTTCTTGGATCCGGAAAAGCAGCTGGTACCAAAATCAACTCGGCCCCTTCGAGAGCTAGTTTTCTGGTCACTTCAGGGAATCTTATGTCATAGCATATTTGAACACCTACATTTATTCCCGAGCAATCAAAAATGGTCATTGTTTCGCCTCCCATGAAAACATCACGCTCATCCTGGAATGGGTGCATCTTCCTGTAGGTTCCAGCGACCTTCCCATTTGGTCTGGCCATTACTAATGTGTTGTAGAATCTCTCACCGGTCCTCTCAATCCCGGTACCTACTGCATATGCGTTGTACTCCTCAGCAACTGCGGTCAAGAAGTCGCTTGTCGGTCCAGGCACTCCTGGTCCATCTTTCCGATAGTCCTCATAGCGAAAACCGATTGCAAAGAGCTCAGGTAACAGTATGAATTGCACTCCCGGCGTCGGTTTGAGCTGTTCAAGTAACCTCCGTGCGGTGTTGAAGTTTTCCTCTCTATCTCCCTCAACGCAAGGCATCTGAACTAGGGTCATCGAGAATTCCATTGGCATCAACTCTGAAATGAACTAAGGCACAATCCTTCTGGAATGCTTGCTAAGCAAGACATCCCACTCAAAAAGGGACACACATCATAACCCTTAATTGTTTGTCCTCCGGATGAGCTAGTGAAGGCTCGCACTGGACGTGTATTCATTTTGGTGAACGAGGTTAATACTGAGCCCACAGGCAAGAAGGATATGCCAAAAACACCTTACTCGAAACCCACTATTGGGGCCACGGGTAAGACAGGTAGTTGGCGAACCTTCGATCCAATAGTCGACCGCGACGAATGTAACAAGTGTCGCATATGTTGGCTATATTGCCCAGAGGCTGTAATCAACATAGACGAAGAAGGATATCCTGTTGTGGATTTCGATTATTGCAAAGGTTGCGGGATTTGCGCAGAGGTCTGCCCTAAGAAGTGCATCGAGATGGTACGCACTTCTGACTCGATTGCGGCATCACATCCTGTAGGAGCGGCTGAGGGATGAAGACCGAACTCATGAGTGCGAACTACGCAGCAGCACGAGCTATAGTTTCCTCACGTGTTGAGGTAGTCGCAGCATATCCGATTACTCCGGCTACTACGGTTCCTGAGCAGGTTGCTCTTTTGAATGAGGAAGGGATTTTCAAGGGTCAATTCATCCGTGTGGAGTCAGAGCATTCTGCAATGTTCGCCTGCATTGGTGCTAGTTCTACAGGTGCCAGGGCTTTTACCGCCACGTCATCAAACGGACTTCTTCTCATGGATGAAGCATTACACTGGGCCGCAGCGGCAAGACTGCCAATCGTTTTGAACAACGTGAACAGATCAGTTTCTCCCAGTTGGAACATTCATGTAACACATGACGATTCCTATTCAAAACGGGATACTGGATGGATTCAATTCTACGTCGCCAGTGTTGACGAGCTTTATCATACCATAATTCAAGCCTTTAAGCTCGCTGAAGATGAACGTGTTCTGATGCCAGTGATGATCAATTCAGATGGATTTGTGTTGAGCCACACTGTTTCACCTTTCGACTATCTTGAGCCAGAAGAGGTTGACAAGTTTCTGCCTCCTTACAATCCGCCTCACTGGGTGATGGATCCTGAGAATCCTGTCAGCCATGGGAACATAGTATTTCCTGAATTCTATGGCGAGTTCCGAAACATGATGCACGAAGCGAACAAAGCAGCGCTTAAGGTGTATGAAGAGGTAGAACGCGACTACAAGAAGCATTTTGGCAAGTATTTTGGAGGTCCTGTTGACTGTTACAAGTGTGATGATGCTGACGTTGTTTTCACCTCGCAAGGTTCGATGGGGTCTGAGGCAAAGGACGCCATTGACGAGCTTCGCGATGAGGGCTACAAGGTTGGAAACGCAAGAATGAGGATGATACGACCATTCCCCGTCGATGATATCAAGGAACTTGGAAGTCGTGTGAAGGCGTTTGCAAGTTTTGACAGAGGAGTGTCTTACGGATTTGGTGGTCCTGTAGCCAATGACATCCGTGCCACACTATATCATACGAAACACAGACCGATGGTCAAGAGCTATATTGGTGGCCTCGGTGGACGGGATATGACGATACCGGAAATCAAGGCTATAATCTTGGATACATTCAAAGCTGTGGAGAGTGGAGATCTGGGTCCAGAAGAGACCTGGCACGACCTGAAGGAGTGAGTGAAATGGTAGCAACGAAAGAAATACCACTCAAGGAATATGTGTTGAAAGGAAATGCAGCATGTGCTGGTTGTCAAGACATGGTTGCTCTTAGACATGCTCACAAGGCACTCGAGGGAGATGTCATCCAAGTAGTCCCTGCTTGTTGTACCAGTGTAGTTCAGTCACTCTGGCCAAAAAGTGGTCTTGGTATCCCCGTACTCAATACTGCATTCATGGCATCTGGCGCAACAGCCTCTGGCGTGAAAGCAGCTCTAAAGGCCAAAGGAAACGACCATACACAGGTTATGGTATGGGCTGGGGATGGCGGGACATTCGACATAGGGCTTCAAGCTCTAAGTGGAGCGTTTGAACGGAGAACTGACTTCCTCTACATCTGTTACAACAATCAAGTCTACAGCAACACAGGAACACAGCGGTCAGGAGCAACACCTCTCTACGCTCAGACGACGACTACATGGTTTGGTAAGCCAGAACCTGAGAAGATGCTTGACTTTATTGTGGCTGCACATGAGCCTGTCTATCAGTTCACAGCCAATACCGCATATCCACGAGACATCTATGACAAGTTCAAAAAAGCTCGGGAGTTCAAGGGTCCAAAGTTTGGGCACATCTTCTTACCCTGTCCGCAAGCGTGGAACTATCCTGTGGAGAAAGGCGTTGAGATTGGCAAGTTGGCTGTGGAAACTGGTTATTGGATTCAGTGGGAGCGCGTGGGCGATGAGTTCACACTTGGTAATCACAGCAAAAGATTCCAAGATCCTGCGAAAAGAAAGCCAATCGATGAGTTTCTCAAGATGCAGGGAAGATTCTCGCATCTGTTCAAGCCTAAGCGCGATGACAAGAAGATCAAGGAGTTCGAGGACTTCATACAACACAGATGGGACGTGCTCATGAAAACTTTCACATAGCTAGTCCACAATTCTAGACTCCAAGTGCATCAGTATCGCAATTATGGCAACAAATCCTATGCCTAATATCGCTGGAATCACAAACCAATGTATCTTGAGCGGCGCGCTCTCTGCCAATTGAGGGTCAGTACCATCCATGAACTCTTCTAAGTTTGACTTACCATCATTATCTGGGTCTCCCTGTGCGTCATTCACCAATGGGTTAAGCCCATGAGCAAGTTCCCATTCATCTGGCATTTCATCAAAATCGGAGTCTTGACTCCAAGGATTAAGACCTAGAATGTATTCTTCAGCATTTGAGATAGAGTCACCATCAGCATCCGCATAAGCATCAGAAGGGTCTCTTGGATTGAATCCCTGCTCAATCTCGTAGTTGTCTGGCATTGAATCAGAATCCGTATCCTGATTGTGTATGTCCGTTCCATAGATGATCTCAAGTGCATCGCTTAGGGTATCAAGGTCAGAATCTTGCTCAAACAGTGTTGAGTCTAGCCAGTACTCCTTGCTGTCGAGAACGTTGTCTCCATCAATATCGCTGTCATATGCATAATGGAGTTCATAGCCCACGTCACTTGTCCCTGTGTTTTCAATAATTAGTCGGTAGATGCCTTTCTTGACTACGGGTTGTGAGAAGACATCAGTGGATTCCCATGCTGATGTTCTGTTATAATCGTTGAATGCTAAGATGTTGAGGTCCGGATCTAGGAGTGTGAACGATGAGGTTCCTCCAAACCATCTTGATGTAACATTGATGGTTGTAGGTGTAGATATCGGGATATAGTAAGTCTTTGATCTTCCTATATCAATCTCTATGGAGAAGTCGTGTTCCATAGGTCGTCCATACGCACGGGACATTGTGTAAGCGATGCTTGCACCTATTGATGCTGTAACCTCTGCTCCACTCTGGTATCGATAAGCCGTGTTCACCCAAGTGTCCTCGGGTGTCCTATATGCATAATCATAGTCGGCGCCTGACTCGAAAGGTACAATCATGCTCATGTATCCCCTATCAATTAAGACGTTGTGTTCGTACCACCTTGAATCATAAAAAGAGAGATCTCCATTTGGAACCGGTTTGATCATATTCTGGCCATAATTGTTACTCATCACACGTCCAAGGTCGGCCCAATACTGACTTACGTGATAGTTTTGATCGCCTAATTCGAGGTAGATCATGAAAGCGCGTTCATCAGGGAGTGCAACCGGATTTTCAACAAGTAGTGCCTCAACGCAATACATAGCAAGGATATCTACCTGATTGTTGAAGAAATATGTGGCAATCTCCGCTCCTCCAAATGGTCCCCATTGAGCATAACGCGAATTGAGCGCAATGAAATAGATATCTAGTGGCCATTCATACGCAGATAAGGGTTCGATAAGTGATAAAATAGTAGCAATTCCTGAACCACCCTCATTCGCGCCTATTGATACGTACCACGAATCATAATGACCTGATATTATGAGAGCTGGATTATTACCAGGAAGATATCCGGGAAGCTTGCCAACTACATTGTTGTGTTCCCCGACAACTTCGGTTTCGATTCTCCCATTGGAGAGTTCGACCATCTTGTGCAGCAGATATTTTCGAGCTTTCAAGTTATTGCCCGTTGAAGTATCGCTAGCATCAAGAGCCCACCTCGAGCCGTTTTCAGTGAACTCCCTCACAAAGTCCCGATACCCCGAGTATGAAACACCATAGAAGACATCAAGAGCATGATTCTCACCATACACTCTTGGGAGGTTGGGTGATTCCTGTTCATTTTGCGCAGGAGAGCTAGACTGGGCGTTTACAACTCCGTGAATTGGGAGGCATAGAACTATGATAAGAAACACTGCGGGCATTCTAGCTCTCATGTTCATACAGTGACGCTTAGCCGCGATAAGAGGATTCCTTTAAGAGTAATTTTCCGTTTTCAAGCACCTGCTTGCCCTTTTGAGCTTTGAAGAATGAGGTATGTCAAACCTCCTGCATATGCAGAGACAATTCTTCTGATGCGGTGCTCATCATCTAGATGATCTATATCTCCAATTGAAATGTCTGAACGAGCCGATTCCTCAGCAATGAATCTCGAAACCCAGGGTAGGTCAATGAGCGCTTCGCCAATTTCTAGGAGCTGCAGGATCCTATAAGCGGTTTCGAAACAGAGAGCTTGTGCAAACTTCTCTGCTTCGTCAGCTAGAGAGTTCTTATGACCTTCAACGACTTCAAAAATCGCATCAAATGCATCTATGACTTGGTCGACGATATCATCTGGCGCGACCTCTTCCAGCTTGTCATCGGATACCCGTTGTTTCAGCGTAGAGAGTATGACTCTGAAACGACGTTCAGGACTTATTTGGGGTTTTTCCCCTATCTTTGCCTTCTGTTTGTATGCACTCAGTTCCTCGAACAAAGCAGCTCCTGGATTATTTGCTTTCAAAAGGCGTTGTGCTATCTCGATGTTCTCACCGGTTAGCAAATCTATGAATAAGCTGAGTTCAACGTTCTTGTTTTTCCCATGTCGGATTCGGTGAATCTCGGAGTAGTGTTCTGTGAGTTCGTTTATCAGGAACGAAAGAAACTCTCTATGATTCCATGGTTGTCTCTGACCATTAGTTTCAGAAGAAAATGATGAACATGTCATCATTTTCACTGCGCTCTGTGTTAGTACATTCAGTGTCTTAAGCAACTGATCGCAGACTTTTGGATTTCCAATCAGCGGCCAGTCGAAGTGACGATGTCCTCCTCCTCCAGAGATCTGGTTTCTCAACATCATCTTGGCCTGCATTGAAATAATGTATGCCGTTGCTTCTTCCACCATCTGATCCTCATTAAGTCCGAAGACCTCATCAAGCACATATGGAAATGAAGTTGCTCTCATTATCACAAGTACAATGAGTGACCGGAGTCGTTGTGTCCTCATGGACTCATCAATGACATATCCTCTACTAATCGGACTTGGTTGAAACACAATATCGGGAATACCTTTCGACTCCATAGCCGCATAAATGGACTTCACAAGTAGACTCCTTGATTCATCGGTTGACAGTAGCATATTGATGAATTCATGTACTCCTTCAATTGGA
Source organism: Candidatus Thorarchaeota archaeon (assembly GCA_011364905.1). Classification (GTDB taxonomy): domain Archaea; phylum Asgardarchaeota; class Thorarchaeia; order Thorarchaeales; family Thorarchaeaceae; genus SMTZ1-45. The sequence continues at coordinate 2,237 of RDNZ01000070.1, read as the reverse complement.
TACTCCTCAGGTAACGTATTTGGACTGATGATGAGCTTAGGAATTGCCATCAACCAGAGTAAGGCTATCGCCTCATCCCTTGCTGCTCCGATGAGTTGTTGGCCTGATTGAAACTCATCCGCCGCCAAGGAAAAGCCCGCCCAGCTTGGTACGCGCATGAGAAACTGAAGCGTGTCTTCATCGTGGAATGTTCTTTCGAGCAGCATCCTTTTGATTGCTTGGTACATCTCTATCGGATCTGAAGATGTAATTGAAAAACCTGTCAGACCAAGTTCTTCTCTCAGTTCCAATGCGTCTGTTCTGCACCACTCCTCGATTGCCTTATACAACCATGTTTGATGAAGGTTTTCGACAAGTGCTGTCGTCATTTCCTTCAGATTTGAGCCCATTATGTACCCTCCTCGAACAACTTCTTCAAAACATCCTGGTGGGTCGTGCTTCCTTCGAGCTCAAATCTGATATAGAGAAGCATGTCGAGAACAGCCTTTTCTACGTCTGTTTCAACTCCTGAATCAACCATTTTTGAGAATGAGAGGTTACTCAGTTCTTTCTCCAAATCAACATTGTCAGGGACCTTGATACTTGTTCCGGTATTGAACACGACCTCCTCAGCGAGCCCCTTGTATCTGACTTCTACTACTGTACCGAATGGATATGTTCCATTCCTCACGTAGATTCTCATTCGAGGTTTAAGGCCATAGAAACCAATGTCATCAAGCAGTTTGGTGAGTCTCGTTTGCAAGAAGGAGCTTGACACATATGCGCTCTTTAATTCGCTAAGAGGGATTTTTTCAGCTAGATAGGATGCAATCTGAAGCTCCCTTTTGTACCTGAATGTTTTCTGTTCAACTCCCAAGTCTTTCAGGAATGATTCAACACCAAAACTACCAAGTGTATCGATTCTAATCTCAACTGGCTTAATCTGTCCTTTTTCGTCAATGGTTATTCCTGCGCCGACATCGAATGTTCTGACATCCTCAGGTCTGAAACTGGGAAGCATCACTCCGGAAACGCTTTTGTGGGTCACCTCAATTAGAACAGCATCTACCGAAGTTTGTTGTGAAGAGCAGTAAAACAACCCGGGTAGGAATGCGTAGAGATTTCCAAACTCGTTTTCATTTCCTTCATCAACAATTGGCATGGAATATCCTACGCCTTTGAAGTATCCAAGATCAGAAATGCCTATCAACCACTCATCTTCAGGAAGAACTCTCTCCTGAATCTCGACTAGTCGTAGAGACCTTCTACTTGGAATATACACAGAAATATCACCAGTCCCGCATTGCCGATATTCATCGGTAATTTGAATCTTTGTCATCTAAATCTCTGCAATCCAAATCTTTTGGTGTAACCAACTGCAACTAGTGCAACCACTGAGCCGACAACAAAGATTGGGACCGCAAAACGTTCAACCCTAAATTCAGCATAGTTGGGATCAGTCCCCTCCTCATATTCTTGCAAGTTTGTGACACCATCATGATCGGGGTCCCCCAGGGAATCGGCAATCGTTGGATTGAGGCCGTTTTGAATTTCCCACAGGTCTGGCATATTATCAAAATCCGAGTCAGGATTATTGGGACTGCAATTGTATACGAATTCAACTGCGTTCACAACGCCATCAGAATCGCTGTCTTCGGCTGCATCGCTTGGATCCAATGGGTCAAGGCCATTCTCGATCTCCCAAGCATCCGGAAGAGTATCAGAATCGGAATCACTTGAGTTGGCAAGTGTGCCAATGAGCATCTCCTGACCATCAGTAATTGTATCGAGATCGGAATCGAGTGAGAAAAACTCATTGTCAAACCAGAACTCGTTCTTATCAAGGACCTCATTGTCATCTATGTCTGTATCATATGTTATCGATATTTCGTGGCCGACACTAGTACCACCGTTGTTGGCTACATTCAGTCTATAGAGTCCTTCTGATTCTACGCTCTGACTCATTATCTGGGTGTGTTCCCACGGTGAGGCATCAGAGTCCACCATCTGTGCGATCAATTGGTCGTTGGGATCAAACAGCGTGATCGTAGTGCCGCCTCCCCACCAACGAGCGGTCACGTTAATGATGGTTGGTGTACTGATTGCAAATGTAAGGTTCTTCTCATGACTAGGGATTAGTGTGAATTTCTGACTAAAATTCGTAGGCTCTCCATAGGTTCTTGCCATAGTGAATGCCATAGCACTGCCTATTGCTTTGACTGCTTCCGTGGCTACCGGATAGTCATACAGAGGATTAG
>RDNZ01000069.1 GCA_011364905.1 Candidatus Thorarchaeota archaeon | reverse complement strand
CAAGTACTTGACAGCATCTTGGAGGAGGTCGGTACAGATCCAGCACTTTTCGGCAATGTCCTCTATTTCCTTGGGAGGTTTCATGCCTTTGCCTACGGCCATCATTCGAACGGCATCCTCAGCTGCATCAATAATCCCATCAAGATGAGTTGAAAGATTATGACGCTCTTGTGCTTGTTGCGGCAGAAATGCATGTTTTGAGAGTATATTCTCTACCAAATCCTCTTTTACACTGTCCGCTTCTCGTTCAAGTGATATTACCTCTTTCTCGAGCTCGTCGAGTTTGTGATACTCACCTTCAACCCATACCTCAGCTGCGACTCGCATCTTGGCGCTAGCTGATTGTAGTGCTTTACTTAGTTTCAATAAGCACTCTTCAGCTCTTTTCTGCAGTTCTTTATCCCCAGTTCCGAAAATCCTTGAGAAGGTTCCCATTACCTTGGTCTCCAAGATTATTGTTTAGGCTAGCATATGCTACGGTCCAAATAGACCTTACGACACCAGTTTAGGATGTTCACTCAAGTGTCGCTTTTATTCGGACAATTCCGGCTCCAATCTTCTTCTGTTTGCGTATCTTGAATTTGCCCAAGAGGCCTGTTCTCTCAACATGTGGCCCTCCACAGAGCTCCATGCTGAAATCGCCAACTGAATAAACAGACACCGTTTCACCGTAGTTCTCCTTGAAGAAAGCAAGGGCTCCCTTTTTGATGGCTTCATCATAGGGGAGAAATTGTCTATTGACCTTAATGTCCTGTTTGATGACATCATTCACCAACTTCTCCACTTTTTCGATTTCCTCAGGGGTCAACTTCCTTGAAAAAGTGAAGTCGAATCGTAAACGTTCTTCAGTTATGTTACTTCCATTTTGAGTCACTTCATTGCCGAGTACTTTCCTTAAAGCCGCTTGAAGCAAATGAGTTGCAGTGTGAAGTTTCACTATTTGTTCGCTATGCTCGGCGAGTCCTCCTTTGAACCTGCCTTGCGTTGCAGTCCTAGAAATCTCTCGATGCTCCTCAAACTGCTTTGTGAACTCATCCATGTCAATTTTAATTCCTTTTTCCTTTGCGAGGTCTCTGGTCATTTCCAATGGGAGTCCAAAACTTGTGAAGAGGAGAAACGCATCCCCTCCAGTTATGGTCCCTGTATCTTGGTAGATCTTATCGAACTTTCGAAGTGCTTTGCTGAGGGTCTTTCTGAACTTAGCCTCCTCAGCGGTAAGACACTTCATGATGAAATCTCGGTTTCGTTTCACTTCACTGTATAGATCTTTGAACATGTCAATCACAATATCTGCAAGACTATTCATAAAGCCCTGTCCAATACCGAGTAGGTCTGCGTCGTGGATTGCCTTCCTAAGCAGGCGTCGTACAATATATCCCTGTTCCACATTAGAGGGTCCAATCTTCCTATCATCAGCCATAATCATGACTGCTGACCTGACATGATCGACGATTATCCGAATGAGTCGATTGTCTTCCCCAGTGAACTCCTCTTTGCCTGACAGTTCCTTGACATGCTCAATCAGAGGAATGAAAAACTCAGTATCAAACACAGTCGGGACTCCCTGGACCATAGCAAGAGTCCTCTCGACTCCCATTCCAGTGTCAATACTGTTCATCTTCAGAGGTTCATAGGAACCATCCTCTAGTTTTCGATAGCTCATGAAGACATCGTTCCATACTTCAACAAAATGCCCGCAGTTGCATCCTGGTCTACAATCTGGACCACACTTCGGTATCTCATCCACTTCAATGAACATCTCTGTACAAGGACCACACGGACCTGCGTTTCCGGCAATCCACCAATTGTCTTCTTTACTGAGGAAGTAGATTCTCTCATCTGGTATTCCGACGCTACGCCAAGAATCTGCGGCCTCGTCATCCCTTGGAGAGTCTTTATCGCCTGCAAAGACAGTGACTGACAATTTATCCGGATCGAAGCCAAGCCAATTCTTTGATGTCAGAAACTCATAGCTCCAGGTGATAGCTTCTTTCTTCCAATAGTCTCCGAAACTCCAATTGCCTAACATCTCGAAGAATGTTAGATGCACAGTGTCGCCAACCTCATCGATATCGGTTGTACGAAGGCATTTCTGGACATTGGTCACCCGTTTTCCTTCGGGATGCGGTTGACCCAATAAATATGGAACTAATGGATGCATTCCTGCTGATGTGAACAGAACTGTAGGATCATCCTCCGGAAATAGTGACGCAGAGGCAATCACTGAGTGTCCTCTCTCTTTGAAGAATTTCAGGTATATCTCTCTCAGTTCTTGCGCTCGCATTATATTTCACCTTATTACCGTCATAGAATTGTGTTACGAGCCAAATCATGATTGATTTTAATCGTTTCGAAGAATACCTATTGTCAAACGAGTAGTAACCCGGATGGAGTGATTCTGTATTTCTTCAACCGGGAATTTAGCCACGGAAATCTATCAATCCAATTCAAAAACCTATCATTTGATATGATGTCAGCATCACGCTTTTTGGCCAGCTGAATGATTCTATAGTCATCATCAACTCCACGAGGTGCTTGCTCGACTTCAGCAGTCAGCATGAATTCTTCCAACTCAATAGGCCTGTCGATATTGTGAACTAGTGCTGATGACACAACGAAAGTCGGAATGAAACCCGCACTCGTTAGGCTTCTATACGCCAATATGAGATTTTTCACACTTGGACTTCCTCTTGAGGTTGTGTGATAAGCCAGATTGTTTCCATCAACAATCACTGTACGTCTTTTCTCATCCTTGATACGCGTTGTTCGAGTGCGACTGCGACATCTCATAATGTGGTTGTCGAGAGTGTCACGGTCGAACAAGCGATCACAGTAAGGACAACGGGCTCTCTTTGGCAAAACGCTAGGCCTCCGGTCATTACAGTAGCTGGGATTGGGCTCAGCGTATAAAGGTGAGGTTCTGTTTCTCCAGAAGAGAGTCAATGATGATAACTAAAGCTATTTATTTGATTAAAGCGGAATGTATATGGCGTCTCGTTTCCGCTGTGTCGTCCTCCCGGCGGCCGTAAGTCGGAGGCGGGCGCCTCCTCCTTCTCAGATTACAAATGACAAAAGGAAGAACCATCCAGTCGCCATCAGAAGATGCAAGAGCGCGAGTGGTGTCGCAATCTTCGCGAAGTCCTTGAAGCTTATTCTGTCATGTTCTTCCTCGGCTAATGCCATGGCGAGGATGTTAGCAGGTGCGCCTATGGGGAGTACATAGCCTCCAACATTCACTGCAAAGATTAGAATCGCAGGATAGATTGGTGTCGTCATTGCCAGTTGCGCAGCAATTGGAGCGAGAACGACTGATACCGGAATGTTATCGATCACTGAAGAAAGAAAAGCTGGAACCCACACTAGAAATGATACTGCTGTTCCTGTGTTGTTCTCAACAATCGTGTTTACTGCTCCGCCAACGTCGGTAATGAATCCAACGATACCAAGTGCGCCAACCAGTCCGAAGATTCCAATAAGGAAAAAGACAGTGTTCCAATTGATTTTCGCTAATATGTTCTCGACTCTCTCACGTGTGAGTAGTAGAGCAACAAATGCTACAATGATGGCAACAAGTGCCGGCTCAAGGCCTATTCCCTGCCCCCATGTAAAGGCAAAAACAAGAATCCCAATGGCAATCAAGGACAGATAGAAGTCGCTTCTCGATCGTATCATGTGTATGGGCGAAACCACAAAGACCTCATCCCTTACTTCTTCTTCGCTATCGGGCAGTTTGCCCCTGAAGAATCTATAGAATAGCGGTAATGTCACAAGTAGTATCAGGATTGCTAGAGGCATCATAGTCAGAAACAGAATCGATGCATCGAAAACTCCCAATCCCTCCTCCACTATTCTGTTTGCAATAACAAGATTCGGGACTGCACCTACGATTGAAGGAGTGGAGGCAAAATTCGCAACAACTGCTTCTGAAATCAAAAACGGTTTGAAGTCAATCTCCAACGCCTTACAGACTTCAATTGTCAGAGGCCCCATTATCAGTATCGTTGAAGTTGTATCAAAGACCAGTGATATTACAAAGACAAACACAATGAATACTGTGAATAGACGTTTGGTGTTTCCTCCAGTGGGTCTGACTAATGTCAAAGCGATATATTGAAACATCCCTGAGTTGCGAGCGACTGAAACAACAACCATCATCGAAATTATGAAGAGTATTGTTCCCCACTCGATGTGTTCAACTAACGTGGAGAATGTTGCTCCAACTGGGTTTGGCGAACCAGCGGCGGAATCTATGCTGAACGCCGCCCAAAGCACGAATCCGACAAGTCCCATCCCTACCATAGACATAGCCGCACGATTTACCTTCTCGGTGGAGATCATGAGGTATGTTCCTATGAACACAAGTAACACAAGGGTGCCAACTGGTTCTTGCATGGTTTCTTTCTCTACTTATCCTTATAGTGATGGTTGGTTAAGTTTCACACGTGCATTTCTCTATTCCTATCATAAGTACTAGATGCTTCGACTCTCCAGCATTATCCACAAGTTGTGCAGCTTCTATATGACACTGATATAGTCATGAGCTATGCATCTCCTGGACAAATCAGAATCAACTCCATTTGATTCCTACGGTGGCATCCTCACTGCTCGTACCATTGAATTTCAGATTCCAAAGAGATATTGAAGCAACACGAGGTATCCACTACCTATGGCAAGATGAATAATACCAAGAATCGTACCAATCTTAACAAACTCCATGAATGGGATCGGATCGTGCTGGTCCTCAGAAAGACCAATGGCCACCATGTTTGCTGGTGAACCCAAGGGTGTGAAGATGTACCCTCCAACATTCACTGCAAAGACTAAGGCCAGAGGGTTTCCAAATTGAAGTGCAATAGGAGCTAGAACAAGCGAAACTGGAAGATTGTCAAGAAATGCCGAGAGCATCGCAGGAATCCATACAAGAAAAACTGTAGCAACCATGGTTCCTTCTGTGATGACTGACGCTATGGCAGCGCCGAGAGCATCAATCAAGCCTGTGATTTCAAGTGCTCCAACAAGCCCGAAAAGTCCAACCAAGAAGAAGACAGTCGGCCAACCAACTCTATTAAGAAACTCATTTGCTCTTTCGTGTGCTAGCAACAATAGAAATCCTGCAATAAGCAGTGCTACCATCGGTGGTGTCAATCCTAAAGCAGGACCAATCGCAAATCCAACGACCAAGAAAATGATGGCTATTGCAGAGATGTTGAAATCCCATCTGTCTTTGATCATGGCTGCCGGGGCAATCGAAAAGACCGCATCCGCTCGTTGCTCATCTGTATCTCCAAATGTTGACTCATACCACCTGAGTAAAATTGGCAGACTGACCAGAAACAAGATGATTGAGAGTGGCATGAAAGTTACGAAGAGGAATCCAACATCCAATTTTGTTAGTCCTGCAATAACGAGATTGGGGACCGCTCCTACAACTGAAGGTATTGAGGAAAAGTTACATACTATTGCCTCTGAAACAAGAAACGGTTTGAAGTCAATCTCTAGCGCCTTACAAATCTCTATGGTTAGTGGTGCTGCAATGAGCATAGTAGAAACAGTATCAAAAAAGAGGCTAATCCCTGAAATGAAGACGAGAAAAATAATGAAGAGTTGTTTTGGATTTCCTTCGCTTCTTGCTGCAATTCTAAGAGCTATATACTGGAAAATGCCAGAGGCTGCAGCAACTGAAACTATGATACTCATCGCAATGATGAAAATAATAGTGTCCCATTTTACATGCTCAATGAGGGTTACAAATTCGACGCCTCCCGGAATATGCAGAGAATATGCTATGTATAGAATCACTCCAACCAATGCAACACCCAAGAGCGAGATCGCAGTCCGGTTTACCTTTTCCGTGGAGATTAGAAGATATGCTCCGATGAAGATGACTAGGACAGCTATGGGAGCATTTTGATATACGATAACAAGGATGAGCGCAATCGTGGTCATGACGGCTATGAAAATTGTCGCTATGATTTCCCAGCCTAAGTGCTTCATGTCCGCAATCACTTCATATTGATTCTCGGCAAGTTGACCAAGTAATAGATATGACTACTTCTCCGCCTCATTAATCTGCCGTCAGTTTCTGAAAGACGCGTAAGGAAGTCCTGTTGACAAATCGCCGCTAACGAAGTCATCGATTTTCACAGTGGAATCCTCAAGTTCAATGGCAACCACGGCATCCTTCACAAACTTCTCTAGGTGTTCAGGATTAGGACGACCATACCCAAGAGGTGCAGTCAACGAAACAATACCATCAGTGTTAATCATTTGTCGAACGTGACTGTGACCGGATATTGCCAAGCGTACCCTTCTATCTCTCCTTATGATTTGACCTGTACTTGTGGCTCCCATGAATGCTCCATAGAAGTCCCACGGAAGTTTATTCTTGTAGACTGTCAGATTCTGAAATGGTAGATGATGTGAGACATAGATGATATGTTCGACATTGTCTGATAGGGTTGAAAAATCATACTCAAGTCTTTGGTTAAACAAATCTGTGGCCTCCAAATCGGTCATTGGCCAATCAATTCTAAGGAGATCATACCATACTGCGCCTCGATACTCTTTTCGCTCATAGTTATCTAGGGGTATTCCAAGATCTTCACGCTTGAATGAATAGTCATACCATCCTGTGCTTCCCACAAATGCATATGATTCTAGTTCAAATGGGGCGTCTGGAAGATGACGAAACCCATTTTTCCTACAAATTTCTCCAATCACTCTGGAGTACTTCTCAAGTGAGCTCGTCCCATCTCCTTCCTCGAACCATATGTCATGATTTCCCGCTACAAATAGATTCACGCAGTTCTTTACATTTAATCGGGCCAGAGAGTCCGAAAGGATATCAAGTTGGTCACTGATGTCGCCAGCAATCACGAAGACATCAGGATTGAGTTCCTCAACTCTTTCCTTGATTTTAGCCAGAAGTGGTTCATCACTACCATCATGAAGTACATGGATGTCCGAAACTGCAGCGATTCTCAATCTCTCTCACATTGCGCATTTGATGTTAGCTCTCTTAAAAGGAATTAGTCATACAACCAGACCAAATCCTTGATATTGAGGTGTCAACGTACTCACGAAAACTAGCTCAGAGGACGATTAACAATGACAAACCGTATCGTTGCCAATGCGCCTGAGGAGGCTGATCTCTCTCAGGTCAAGACAGTAGTTGATCAAGCTGAGATCACTGACATATATGCGCTGTATTTGGATGATGAGAGCCATTCCTATGATGGTGCCGCTGAGAAACTCATCTTTCCCTCGTCTGAGGCTGAGATTTCGGCAATTATGAAAAGTGCATTTGAGAGTAATACCCCCGTCACTATTCAAGGTGGTCGTACGGGGCTGACTGGCGCAGCAGTCCCATTAGGTGGCATTGCTCTGAATCTGGAGAAAATGACCAAGCTGCTATACATGAACTATGACGGGTCTGAAGAATCATACTCGATTGCAGCTCAGTGTGGCATGACACTAGAAGATCTTGTTGAAAGAGTACAATTCAAGAAACTTTCCGAGCTTCAAGGGGAAGGTACTCCCAAACAAAAGCAAGCACTAGAGAAGTTCATGAAAGAAAGTGGCACTTTTACGTTTCCGGTTGATCCGACCGAAACAAGTGCATGGTTGGGAGGCATTGTGGCCTGTAATGCGTCGGGTGCGAGGACTTTCAAGTATGGGGCTGTAAGACCATGGGTCTGCAGTCTTCGTGTTGTTCTTGCGAATGGCGACATTTTAGAAATCGAACGTGGTAAGGTACAAGCTGACAATGGCAAGTTTGTAATAGTTCTGAGCAATGGTACCGAAGTCAATGTGACCGTTCCAACGTACAAGATGCCACAGACAAAGAATGCTGCAGGTCTCTATGCAAAACCCGACATGGACCTAATCGACCTCTTTATCGGTTCAGAAGGAATTCTCGGTGTGATAACTGAGGTTGAATTAGGCCTAGTCAAGCTTGAGGAGAACATTATGACTGTGATGGCCTTCTTCCCAAGTATTGAGGATGCCGTCAACTTTACCTACGATGTTAGGGCGCCAGACTCCCCAATTAGAATGGACTTTCTGGAATATTTCGGACCTAATGCAATTGAGATGATCAAAGAGAAAGCTGGTTCAGCAGGAATCAAAGTTCCTGCTATGAAGCCTGACACTAAGGCCATTATTTTCTTTGAATTCTCATACACTCCTGACAACATGGAAGAAATGGTCATGGGATTGGAAGAGATACTGATAAAGAACCATTCTTCATCTGAATCAAGCTGGGCTGGTATGGATCGGACTGAGCTTGCTAAGATGAAGACTGTACGGCACTTCGTTCCAGAAACTGTTAATGGCATCATCGCTCAGAGGAAAGCACAATATTCTGAGGTCCACAAGATTGGGACCGATATGGCAGTCCCTGATGAAGCGCTCAGAGGCTATCTTCAATATTATATCACAACCCTTGAGGAACAAAAGATGGAGTATGCTATGTGGGGCCATATCGGGAACAATCACATACATGTCAACATGCTCCCTCGCAACAACGAAGAAGTACAACAAGGAATGGACAACTACATGACCTTTGCAAAGAGAGCTGTTGAGCTGGGCGGAACTGTAGCTGCTGAGCATGGCATTGGCAAGCTGAAACGCGCATTCCTAGAGGTTATGTATGGCGAAAAGGGCATCGCGGAGATGCAGGGTGTGAAGAGGTCTCTGGACTCAAAATGGTTGATCAACAGGGGAGATATGGTTGCAGTACCTGCTGATGTGAGCTAGTAATAATCAAATCTGAGCTCGGACCTCGGCCTCAGTCATCTTGGCGCAGAGGTCTGGCTCTTCTTCACATAACCGTTTCATATTACGAATTCCAAGTTCATGCCAATACTCATGGATCGCCTTTTCAAGAGTCATTGAGTCACTCCCCTTACATTTCAATATGGCATCCCGTATTCCTGCGGCGAGTTCGTCGACTGAGGATTTTCTGATTCTCACTCTTCCCCAATAGTCGCAGAATGCACCACGACACGGACCCTTGACCATCACACAATAGGACGCCATGAAACTACCTCGAACGAGTGAGGGTCAGCAAAGTTCTGTGAATCTTAAGGGTTGTCTTAGGGGACGTCACTATCCCATCTTTGATATAGGTCACTCCTTTGAAATCCCGAAGGGTTCGGTGAAGTCTGTCATGAGCGAGGAACCAGAATCTCCCAACGTTGGCCCCAAGATAAGGAAGGAGAAAGAAACAGTCCGCAGGATGATTCAGTTATACTGTGAGAAGAAACACAGAAGTCCTCATGAAACTCTATGCTCTGACTGCCAAATCCTATTGGAATACTCTCATCAGAGGCTGGAACAGTGTCGGTATCAAGAGGATAAGCCGACCTGTCGGGCATGTCCTGTTCATTGTTACAGACCTACGATGCGTACTGAGATTCGTCGTGTCATGCGGTTTTCTGGTCCTCGCCTTGCATTGCGAGCACCTCTTGATTGGATTCGACATCAGCTTCATGACAGAGATGATGTTAAATCCCAAGAGGAAAGGTGAGTGGTCACTGTCGAGCCACATGCTGATTTCTTGGCTATCTTCTCTACTTGTATACG
>RDNZ01000068.1 GCA_011364905.1 Candidatus Thorarchaeota archaeon | reverse complement strand
ATTGAGGGTCTATTTGCTGTTGGAGAGAATTCCTGTATGAGTGTCCATGGTGCCAATAGGCTAGGAGGCAATTCTCTTCTTGAAACCCTTGTGTTTGGAAAGGTGGTGGGCCAAGAAGTGGCCAAGTATATAACCTCAGCCAAGAAGCCTGACACCTCTTTTGTGGAACAACAAACATTCGAAATGCGCGAGCGGCTTCAAGCTTTGCTATTGAATGAGGGTGGAGATTCTCCGGCTAATATCCGCGAAACTTTGGGACAGACGATGGATGTCCTAGTTGGCGTCTACAGAAAATCCGATGGTCTAGAAGCTGCATTAAAGATGATTCGAGAGTTAAAGACTAGGTTCAAGAACGTGAGCGTTGGTCGGAGTGATGATAAGTTCAATTATGCCCTGATTCGAACACTCGAATTGGAGAACATGCTTGATTTAGCCGAGGTCATAGCAATGGGCGCACTCATGAGACGAGAGAGCCGAGGGGCTCATTGGCGACTTGACTATCCGAAACGGGATGATGAGAATTTCTTGAAACACTCACTATTCACACAGACGGATGACTATATCAAAACTGAATTCATTGATGTGAAGTTGGGGATGTTTGAAGTGAAGGAGAGGACCTATTGATGATGTTCAGAATCGCAAGAAGTAGAGCTGGTGGGTCGATTACACATTATGACCTCTACAAGGTGGATATCAAGAAAGGGATGACAGTGCTTGATGCTCTCTTTCAGATTCAAGATAGGATGGATCCTTCCCTATCGTTCCGATACTCATGTAGAGGTGCTGTCTGCGGAAGTTGCTCCATGCTGATCAACAAAGAACCACGCTTGGCATGTAGGACACAGATCGCCGATTTAAAAGGCAGCGATATGAAACTCAAACCTTTTGCAGCAATTTCTGAAACCCCTCCAGGATGGAAACTTGACACAGAGATATTAGTGGAACCACTGCCAAATATGCCAGTTCTGAAAGACCTGGTTGTCGACATGACAAGGTTCTACGAAGTCCTTGAATCCATGAAGCTGTGGAGTGATACAGAGGATGGTAACACTCCAAGAACTCAGAGTCCTGAAGAGCGAACGAAGATTGAGCGGTATGTCAATTGTATCCTTTGTGCTCTCTGTTATGGTTCGTGTCCTGTCATTGCGGCGAAGGAGGAGTATGTAGGTCCCGCGGCGTTAGCAAAAGCTTGGCGATTTCATGAAGACTCGCGAATCCAAGATCCAGAACGATACGCAAAGTTAGCGAATACACCTGATGGCGCACAATTATGCGACCTAATAATGAACTGCGTCAAAGCTTGTCCAAAGGGAGTACGCCCTGGAGGAGCTATTAGAAAGTTAAAAAATTTGTAAATCAAACTTAGAATAGTCGTGTTGCTTTGGTTTTATTAAGAAGTGTGTCCATAAATTCTGCCACAAAGCGTACCGCGTGTGTGTAGGATAATGGGAACAGTTTTCAAGCGGCAGTATCTAGCCATTACAATTATCGCCGTGTTTGTGTTGATGACCGGATTTTCAACACCTATTACTACTGCGATTGATGGACCAAGCAATCTCAACGTAGGCCCATATGTGGATAGGGTTATCTTCCAAGTGATTTCTGCACCTGATCAAAGGGTACTTGCACTGCAAGCTGGTTCGATTCAAATGGACAGCAGTTTCATAGAATCTGCATTCATTTCAACGCTAGAAGCTGATCCCGACATTTCGTTCGCTAATATTCCCCGAAATGGCTATGGTCACATCACTATCAACTGTAATCGCTTTCCATTGAACATCACTGCCCTCCGAAGAGCTTTTGCATTTGCATTTGACAAGACACGGGTCAGAACAGAGATTGTTGACATTTCTTCGCAGGAACACGACTCAGTGGTACCTGCTCCAAGCAGTTGGTGTATTGAGGACAATCTACCTTACCATTATTATACGGCACAGAGTGCCACTGGAAATGCCATTTTGGATGCTGCTGGTTTCAGTGTTGACTCCGGGACAGGATATAGGCTCGCACCCAATGGTTCACCATTCAATATCTCTATTGAGTACTCTTCTACGTCCCCGGCGATTGCAGGTGCGGTCTGCCAAATCGCAGTTGATGCACTTACAGCTCTTCATGTTGGAGCATTTACCCACGCAGTGGACTTCGATAATCTCATGTTAACAGTTGACAATAACGATGATTTTGATATGGTGTTCTATGCCTACGATTTTCCAAACCACAATGTTGACTGGCTTGCTTACAATTTCTGGGGTGAGCTAGCTGATGTGCCAAATGAGAATCCCTGTAACTTCAGAAATGCGACCTATGACTCTTGGAGAGATCAACTTCTCCTCAGTACCGATTATGATGAGGTCTACGAAGCAGCAGCAGCAATGCAACTGATTCTACATGAGAATGTTCCGATGGTTGTTGCATATGACAACTTCTTCAAACAAGCGTATAGGAATGACATGTTCGAGGGCTACGTTGAGGACCAAGGGCGGGGTGTAGCAGGGACATGGACCATACGGAAGCTTCAACTGATAAGTGGGACTCCCGGTGGTGCTCTACATATCGCCGTGCCTGATGATCCTGAGTCCTTCAACATCTTTACTGCACATACACCCTATGCGTCAATGATTCTCACGGAGCTTTGGCCACGACTTTACATGGAAGGACCGAATCTTCAAGCTTTTCCCTATCTCACAGAGCGCTTACAAATAGAAACCCACCAAGACAATCCAGTTGTTCCTGCAGGTCACACAAGGTTCACCATCGATATCATACAGGACGCCACCTGGAGCAATGGTATGCCAATAACAGCAGAGGATGCGGTCTTTTCACTCAAATATGCTGTGGAGAGTGGAGTTTATGGCAATCCTGCAGGACGCATTTTCACAGATTTAGTGTCCGCATATGCACCATCAACCTACCAATCTGTGGTTGAGTTTGAAACGGAATCGCTCTGGCATTTCTACAAATTCGCATATACTTGCATCATTCCTAAACATATCTTCAACAATTTCGATGGCATTGGTTATGATGGCTGGAACAGCTGGGACCCAGTATTCGATCCAGCTGCGCCTCACATAACCTCTGGACCCTTCACCCTAACAGACCCCGTAATTGGGGACTTCTACGAACTCACAGCAAACCCTGATTTCCGATACTATTCACCAGAGAATGATACGACTTCAACTAGTCCCTCTACCATATCTACAACGCCGCCTTCCCTCCCTCTTCAGGCTCTTACTATTCTTGTTGGCGCAGGTGTTCTTTTGGTTCTAGTTATTCTTCTGAAACGAAGACGATAATCTGTGTTTGATTGCACCCGCGGAGATCCTGCTAGAGATTTACATAGATGTAAGATTGCATTCCATTTTGCATACTCTTCGGAATCTTTTGTTTTTGTGAAAAAGCATTTAGTTCAAGAAAATCTCTCTCTGACTCATCGAAGCAAACAAGTTATAACGCCTTCTGCCGGATTGTGTGCAGGTTGGTTGGGCGGATTGACGAAAGGAACCGAGAGATATCGGAAATGGTTTGGAACCAAAGTACCTTCTGTATCCAGAGGATTGATGACAATCCTATCTCTCTCCTTCG
Source organism: Candidatus Thorarchaeota archaeon (assembly GCA_011364905.1). Taxonomy (GTDB): domain Archaea; phylum Asgardarchaeota; class Thorarchaeia; order Thorarchaeales; family Thorarchaeaceae; genus SMTZ1-45. Next base: position 6,340 of record RDNZ01000068.1, on the reverse strand, counting down.
CGCTTCCATTCTCTGGTCTCCTCTATCTTCGGTTTAATTACACTATCGTCAATTATAACTGGCTCATTCCTCTTGTCTACACTTTAGTCATTGGAGCCATGATTCATATCTTTTACCTCGCCGGTCTGAGAACACGATTTTCGAATCCATCCTCCAACAAGGACTTTCTCGATATTGTGAGCCGTATACATCAGAGAGTTGTGGTTCCCTCAAGAACGAGCATCTGGATTCGCTGGAGTGAAGAACCCTTCATCGCGACAAGTTTCAATCCTCTCTTCAATGCAGTCATTGTTTCAGAACCAATGCAGGATCTGATACTGCAGAGTCCTGAGAGTGGAGAGGTGCTTCTTGCTTTTCATCTATTCCGAGTTCCCAGAGTGAAGTGGTTTGCCGACCTGATTGGCTCAACCATTATGTTTCTAATATTTTCCTATGGGTTTGTCTTGTTTTTGATTCCCCTCGTGAGTTCGATCATGCTGATATCGATATATGGGGGTTACTGGGTCTTCATCCTGATAACACTGGCGATGAGTCTAGTACCTTACTTTCTTGTTATGCTTCTTCTTGTTATTGTCCTTAAAGGGACATTCTGGCGACATGAACCAGCATTTGACTCAATTCAGACGATTTATGGTATGCATCCTAACGTTGCAAAGGTACAGATTGAGGAAGGGCGTGTCCTTGAAGAGGAGGAGGCACAAGCAGTCATCTGGGCTGTACGAGAATGGGAGAAGAGCAAACGCAGTGCCCGTAGAGTGGGTTTGAGCACCATTTTGGCAATAATCTCTTTCTTGCTTGGCATCCTAGCGCTTTCGCGTTTCTATATACCATATTCTCCTTTTTTGTTTTATATGATACAGATTCCATTAATCATTCCAGTTGCCGTTTGGATCTTGTCATATTTGATTCTCAGAAAATGGGACAAGAATGCCATGGGTGAGGTATTTCAAAAGACGACTGACTATGATGAACCAATATGGATGGATTGAATCCCCATAAAGTCAATTTGAATGCCGACTTATTGACTAATCTTTAGCTCTTCTGAGAAGCACAGCCAATTGCCCACTATGATGAACAACGTGGTACCCTGTCATGATTCTTAGTATTGTTTCAACAGAACCTTCCCTGAGTCGAGCCGGCGGTGGGAGTGTTGTCACGGTATCCAGCATTTCATCGGTCATTTGCTCGCATAGTTTTCTAAAACTGTTATACGCTGAATTCACATCCTCCTCAAGTTGCGCTACAGTATCTTCGAATTGTTCTGGTTCACTGATCTCAAATTCGACTCCAAGTGTATTTGAGAGCTGCTGGCAAACAGCTTGAATGACCCACGATACATGGTCCACCACATCCTTAGCTGAACGCCCACCTTCTGGAGGGGTCCAAGTGAACTGCTCGTCGGTGCCTTTCATATGGGCAAGGATCCAATTCCTGGACCCAAGGCCAAATCTCAAGATTTCTCCTATTCTCCCACTTGTTTTATCTGACATTTCTCATCACCCATTATCATTTTGACATAGTCTTTCTTTCGCAATTTTTATCGCCGCTTCCGAGGAATCACATGCAAACCACTGACGTTTCATCCTCTCAGCCGCAACAATGGTTGTACCTGAACCGACAAAGAAGTCAGCCACTACGTCTCCCGGCTTTGTTGCGGAGTCGATGATTCTCTCAAGCAGCGCTTCTGGTTTTTGAGTCAGGAATCCAGTGTACTCCTTTGATGCGCCTTGAACTGGATGAATATCAATCCAGAGGTCTGAAACGGGGACTCCCGGAACATCAGCAAGATATTGCTTCTTTGTATAACGACCATTCTTGCTCTTGTAGATCAATCCGCTATTCCACCACTCATCAAGAGTTTCTTTTCTGTAGAGGTATGGAGCAGTTCTCCCCCTCCACTCAAACTGCTTTCTTCCCTCAGTTCGCTGAATCCCCTGAGCCTCAATCTCTATCAAACGAAACTTGCCTTTCTTATCTTTGTAGCTATAAGGTCTGCGAGACTTTTCATTATGCGCTTTGTATACCTGCCGTGTCTTGAACTTGGTTGCATCATTTGCATACAGAAGGATTACATCATGCTGACTACCGAATCCTCTACTCTGAGCTTTTGGGCTGTTTGTGCGCTTCCAGACTATTTCATTGATGAAATTCGAGTATCCAAAAAGCTCGTCGAGGATGACCTTTACATAGTGTGATACATGCCAATCAAGATGTACCCAAAGGCTCCCATCATCTTTCAATAACGGTTTCATCGCCTTTAGGCGGACTCGAATGAATTCCAAGTATTCTTCAAGCCCTCCTTCCCATCTATCGCTGTAGGCCTCTTCCTCCTTGAGAGCGTCAGCCGCTAGACTGTTTCCTCCAGAACGGGTCTTAATTGTATAGTTGCTTCCAGACAAGAATGGTGGATCTATATAGATCAACCGAACCTGCCCACGTAGAATGTTTTGATAGTCTCTTATGACATCCAAGCAGTCTCCATGGAGTAACAGGTTCTTCCATTCACTCATGGGCCTAGTCTATGCACTCCTCCTTAAGATACCTTTGAGGAACGATACATGGAGCGACCAAATAAAATCTTACATCTCAAGATCATCGGTGACTTCTTCACCTGGTTCTAGAGCTTCTGCCTCTTCCCTAGCAATACCAATCTTGACAAGCCTGACTAAATAGCCTGCGATACGATTCCTGACTTTCTTCGTTCTGACATCTGTGAGCTGCTCAACTAGTCTCTTGTTGGTTTCGAAGTCATCTGTGAATGTATCTGGATATAGCGCCATTAGATTCTTCGCAGCATTCTTAACATATCGAGGTCTTACACTACCCAATTTCAGCTCACCGAATAATGTCTGTGAATGCCGGTGTGCCCCAGACTGAGTTTATAAAGCATGTGGTGGGCCATAAAATCGAGAGTGCGACTTTGTTATTCGAAACATTGGCTCTGACATATGATGAGGTTGAGTCAACCGCTGGATCTCTAGAGAAGATTCGAATATTCTCCGAACTTCTGAAGAAGGCCAATCCCTCGGAGGTTAGAAGGATTGTAGCTTTGACCATTGGTAAACTCCATCCCGATTGGAAAAGCCAACCTGAAATTGGAGTCGCAGAGAAAATGGCAATTCAGGTTGTTGCCTCTGCAGCTTCTGTTTCCGAGAGCAAGGTGCTTTCCCTACTCCAAAAGACGGGAGACATCGGGAGCACAGCCGAGTCACTGCTACAAGAGAGTGCCCAGGCTACACTTTTCGCTCAGGATCTTACGGTTTCAAATGTCTACGATACGTTGGATGAGACTGCTAAAGTCTCAGGGTCTGGTAGTAACAAGCTTAAGGTGTCAAAGTTGGTCGGGCTGCTCACAGATGCAAAGCCGATTGAGGCACGATATATCCTCAGAACCATTACGGGATCCCTGCGCTTGGGTCTCGGGCATATGGGTCTCATTGACTCGTTGGCCAGTGCTTTTACAGATGACAAAGAGTCTCGGAACACCATAGAGTCTGCTTTCAATGTATGTAGTGATTTAGGCGAAGTCGCTGCTATTCTTGCCAAAGATGGACTAGGCGCTGTACAAAAAATCAAGACAAATGTTGGCGTTCCTATCAGAATGATGGCTGCGAAGAAACTGTCCAGTCCTAAAGAGATACTTGAGAAAGCTGGCGGGACTGCTCTGGTTGAAAACAAGTATGACGGAGAACGCATCCAAGTACACAAAAAAGGCAATGATGTTATTCTATATTCTCGCAGGCAGGAGGTCATCACATCTCAGTATCCTGATGTAGCAAAGCTTGTGAAGAAGCATGTAAAGTCTGAAGCATGTGTTTTGGAATGCGAGTGTGTTGCAATCGATCCCGAAACAGGCAAAATGAGACCGTTCCAAGAGCTAATGCGCAGGAGAAGGAAAACTGACATAGAAGCCACAAAAGATGAGGTGCCTGTAGCGCTTTTCTTCTTTGACGTTCTATTCGCAGAAGGTAAGGATGTCACCTCTCTGCCGATGCTCAAACGAAGAAAACTCCTTGAGTCGATAGTTGAGACTAATGACCGGGTTCATCTTACGGTTGCTGAGGAAACGGATGACCCCGAACGACTTCAGTCTATTTTCGAGGAAGCTATTAGTTCTGGTCACGAGGGAGTAATAGCCAAAGCGACGCATGCGGACTCTACATACCAAGCTGGTGCGAGGAGTTGGCTTTGGATTAAATTGAAAGCTTCGTACACAGAGGGTCTTGCAGACTCGGTAGACCTTGTCATAGTTGGCGCAATCTACGGACGCGGGAAAAGAACTGGCCTATACGGGGCGATTCTTGCCTCAGCGTACGATGTTGATAGCGACACTTACCCGACTGTTTGCAAAATTGGAACTGGCTTTACAGATGATATGCTTGCTGAGTTCAAGGAGCGTCTGGACAAACACAAATTGGAGCAAAAGAATCCAAAAGTCATATCTGACATAGAGGCTGATGTCTGGTTCGAACCGGTTGAAGTTATTGAGGTGCTTGGTGACGAAATAACTCTGAGTCCCACACATCCTGCTGGTAGGAACATTCTCAAGGATGGAGGCCTCGCTATACGATTTCCGCGATTCACTGGTCGGTGGCGTGATGACAAAGACGCTACACAGGCTACAACAGTTGACGATTTGATTGAGGCCTTCGAGAGGCAACGAGGACTCTCCAAATAGTCATCTTCCGACACTTTTACATGCACAAGAGTTCGTAGCCAGTTATGCACTTGGAGGCCTTCAATTGTATAGCGTGCGTGTAAAAGACCAAAGAATGCACTTTAGCGCATCACACTTTCTGAAGAGTGAAGGTGAAATTGAGAACCTTCACGGACATAATTATGAGCTAAAAGTCAAGATCTATGGTCCCTTGAATGAAGATGGAATGGTCTATGACTTTAGAAAGGCCAAGGCAAAAGCGATAAAGATTTGTGAAATGCTGGATCACAAAGTTCTACTTCCAGCAGAATCTAAGACAATCAAGATGACTAAATCAGAGGGCTTTCTTGAAGTCCGTGTTGGGGACAAGCGTTATGTCTTTCCTGAGGAAGACTGTGTGATTATTCCAAAACAAGCCACTACAGCTGAGCTACTTGCCCAGCACATTCATGAGCATCTTGACTTCCCTGAGGACTTCAAGGTCAAGGTTTGCGTAAGTGAGAACGCTGGGTCCACAGGTTGCTACAAGAGCTAGAGGACACTTTTTAATTTCTATGAGGCGTACAAACGTGGTCTATGATACTCAGAATGAAAAGCCAAAACATAGCATCCAACTAAGCAAAGTGGGTGTAAAGAATCTCAAGACATTCATAATCACTGAACGTTCAGGTCTACGGCATCATATTCTCCCCACCGTCGAAATCACAATAGATCTCCCTGCAGACCTGAAAGGTGTCCATATGTCGCGTCTCGTAGAGTCAATGACGGAGGAACTCAGCGATCAATTCCGGGTACATCCATCTATCGAACAAATCCAGATGCGTATCCTGCAAGGTCTGGCTGACAAACACAAGTTCAAACACGGAGAAGTGAAATTCGACTTTGAGTTTGGTTATGTGAGTCACACTCCCGTTTCAAAGAAGAGAACATGGGAGGTCTGTGATGTTACCGCCATCACGATTATGGAAGCGGGAAGACCATTCATGCATGATGTAGAGGTGAAGGTCATTGGTAATACTGTATGCCCACATTGCATGGCTAACAATGATGGCCTAACTCACATTCAACGTGCATTTGGAAAACTACGAATCCTTGGGGAGATTGACAAAATTCCCACCTATGGATCCATGATTGATATCATTGAGAGGTCTTTCTCAAGCAAGACATACTCTCTGCTGAAACTTGAGGACGAGATGTATGTCACCAAAGAAATGCATGAGAATCCATTACTCGTGGAGGATGTCTGCAGGAATATCTTGCAGCATGCTAAGGAGAAGTATAGCGATCGAGACCTTGAGATGTTTGCAGAGGCGAGGTCACTTGAGAGCATTCACAAACATGACGTGATTGCTCAGGGTCGAATTGTCACTAATGGTGACTAATGAAAGAGGGTCATCCACAGTAACATTATATTATCTTATACTAGCTTATGTGATACACAACAATGGATGCTCTGAGGATGCGGACTAGTCATCTGAAGTGTCTAGGATCACTTCTAACGCTTGCGTTGATACTGCCAATCATGTGTTTTGGCTTGCAGTCAAGTCCAGTTCTGGTGACTAGACCAATCACTTCGCTGACTGCTGATTCTAGTCAGAAAGAGAATCATTCACCAAATGAGGCGAAGTCCCTCATTGGACAGTCATTGGTATCAGAAGCTGGCAGTGTGCCGCCTTCTAAGAG
>RDNZ01000006.1 GCA_011364905.1 Candidatus Thorarchaeota archaeon | reverse complement strand
CGATCTCTCCTCAATTGGTTGTCTGGCCAGACTCACCTGATGAAGTGCTTGAAATCGTGAAGTGGGCCAATGCAAACTCAATAGCACTCATTCCTGTGAGTTCAGGCAGACCAAGACGTCGAGGTTCATCACTGCCCAAGAGAAATGATGCAGTAATCGTTGATCTGAGTCGGATGAAGAGAATCATACGAATCGATAGGAAAAACAAGGTCGTGATGCTCGAACCTGGGGTTACATTTTCAGAGCTTATTCCCGCCCTGGGAGAACATGGTCTTCGCCCATTGATGCCCTTTCTCCCGAAAGCATCAAAATCAGTCTTGGCCAGTTGCCTGGACAGAGAACCTATCACCACTCCTCGTTTTCATTGGGATTCTTCTGACCCCCTACTTTGCACGGAAACGGTGTTTGGTTCTGGGGAAATTCTAAGGACTGGCTCTGCAGCTGGGCCCGGTAGCCTAGAGGAGCAGTGGGCATCTGGACAAGCTCAGAAGAATCCTCAAGGGCCCTCTCAGTTTGATCCTTTCAGAATAATACAAGGGTCTCAAGGTACGATTGGGATTACTACTTGGATTTCAATGAAATGTGAGTTCCTCCCAGAGAAACACAATGTTCTCTTCGCAGGTGCTGGGGATTTGGAAGACCTAGAAGCATTCAACTACCAGCTCCTTAGGAGAAGATTGGCTGATGAGCACTTCATTCTGAACCGGACTTGCCTCAACGCTGCTTTAGGGCGGAATGAGAAACTCCCTCCATGGATACTAGTGATAGGGGTCTCCGGTCATGGCATTCTCGCGAAAAATGAGATTGAGTATCGCGTTGGAGACACTATGGATATCGCCAAAGAGAAAGATGTAGACCTCGGTGATACCCTCGGACCTCTCAAAGCTGAGGATGTGAAGTCGCTTCTGAACAGACCAAGTACTGAGCCTTATTGGAAATTCTTTCCAAAGGGGAGCTGCAGTGAAGTACTGTTCTCCACCACGCTGGACCAAGTTCCAAAGCTCTACTCTGCATTTTTAGGAGCCGCAAACAACATCGGCTTTCCATCTGATCAAATCGGTGTGTATATACAACCAGTAGTCCAAGGGGTGAACACCCACTGCAGTTTTGACTTGTACTACAATCCTGATGATGCAAAAGATACAGAGAATGCAAGACAATTGTTGAATGAAGGTCAGCAGCAACTACTAGACGAAGGCGCTTTCTTCAGTCGACCATATGGTGTAATCACTGACTCTGTGTTTGAGAAGGCATCACCTGAAATGGTGGAGGCACTTCGGAGTGTAAAGAAGATCTTTGATCCAAACAATGTGTTGAATCCTGGCACTTTATGTTTCAAGGAGGTGCCCAAATGAGTCTTGAGCAGTTCGAAGAGATGATGGACAGCTGTGTCCGATGCTCGAAATGCAAGTATATCCCACAGATTGCCATCAAGAGTAAAAGATTCTCTCATGTCTGCCCATCGATACAATATTACAATTTTCATGCATATTCCGGCGGCGGGAGGATGATCATGGCCAATGCCTATCATAAAGGTCGCCTTGAATGGACTCCCGAAATGCTTGATGTACTCTATCAGTGCACAAATTGTGGTGGTTGCGACGTTGCCTGTAAATGGGTGTATGATTTTGAACCAAACGAAGTGATCCATGAACTCAGAACTCTGGCTGTCGAAGAAGGCGTTGGCCCAATGCCGGCTCATAAGAAGTACATTGAGCTTGTCAAGAAAAACCAGAATCCGTACGGTGAACCAATTGAGAAGAGATCTGACTGGCTACCCGAGGATGTTGAATTAGATGAGAACTCAACCACTCTCTACTTCGTTGGATGCACTGCTTCTCTCAGGAGAGAAGAGATAGCTCGCAGCACTGCAAAAATCCTCAATGCAGCCAAAGAGCCCTTCAGAATACTCGGGTCTGACGAAATGTGTTGCGGCAGTCCAGTCTATCGAGTGGGTGACAGGAAGAGCGCAATCGAAATCATGTCAAGCAATGTGAAGCATTTCACCAAGCTTGGGATCAAACGGATCATCACTTCTTGTGCAGGCTGTTTCAACATGCTCAAAACCGAGTATCCGCGATTTGTGGAGCATGACTTTGAGGTTATTCACATATCGCAACTTGTTGATGAGCTCCTTAAGGAGGGTCGATTAAAGCCTACTAAGGAGATCCCTCTCAAGGTCACGTATCACGACCCTTGCCATCTAGGTAGGATGTCTGAGCCTTACGAACCATATGAAGGAGAGAAAGTGGAACTCCTGTCTCAGGTCTTTATCTGGGATCCTCCGAAGCCATTGCGACAGGGCACAAACGGAGTCTATGATGCTCCACGTAATGTGCTAAAGCAACTTCCGGGCGTGGAGCTAGTTGAAATGGAACGCATACGTGAGTACTCCTACTGTTGCGGAGCTGGGGCTGGATGTAAGTCGGCCTATCCTGATTTCGCACTCTTCGCCGCAAATGAGCGGGTTGAAGAGGCTAAGTCCACTGGTGCCAACGCTTTGGTTTCAGCATGCCCATTCTGCAAAACAAACCTTCAGGATGCACTGAGTACCAGAGATGACCCTATGGACTTCTATGACCTCACGCAACTTGTAGCGAAAAGTTTGGAGGGTGATGAGTGAATGTTAGAGCCTGACGTCTACGGAAAGCTTAGTGCTATTGTGGGCGAGAAATTCATCACGCAATCTCCAGCAATTCTGGACACATATGCATTCCAATGGGGCACTGAAATCGAAAGCGTACAAAGGGGGAAGGAACCTACACGATTCGGTACAAGGCCTGCTGCGGTAGTTCTTCCCGAAACAACCGATGAAGTACAAGCCATAGTCAAAATCTGCAACGAACATGACATTAAGTTCAAGGCACTCAGCACTGGCATGGGGCCATGGGCCGGTGTTTCTCATACCCGATCCATCCAAATTGATCTAAGACGGATGAATAGGATCATCGAAATCGATGCCAAAAACATGTATGCGGTCATTGAACCCTATGTGACGAATGCTGAGCTTCAAGCTGAGCTTTTCAAGTATGGTCTCATGCATCATGCTCAGGGTGCAGGTCCACAGACATCACCACTGGCGAGTCACACGTCGTTTGTCGGACCAGGTTTCACTTCGCCTTACACGGGTTTTAGCGGTCGAAATCTTCTAGGCGCAGAATGGGTACTTCCGAACGGTGAACTCCTGAAGATTGGCTCGTATGAGCACAGTGGAAAATGGTTCAGTGGTGATGGCCCTGGATTCAGCATGCGCGGTGTGATCCGAGGCTGGATGGGTGCCTATGGCGGGCTTGGCGTGTTCACTAAAGCTGCGATCAAGCTCTACTCTTGGCCAGCCCCAAGTGACTGGAAATGGGAGATCAGCGGAACAGTCCCGCACTATGAATGGAAAATACCCCCTTACTGGAAAATGTTCGTACTGAACTTCACTGAATGGGAGCAGTTTGAACCAGCATTCTATGAAGTGAATGATCACGATGCAGTCATGATGGCGAGTTGCTCCTCTGCTGAGGGATTGGCAGGTCTATTCACAGATACAAAGATGGAGGCAATTGAAGCAATTTTCGGAGGAGTTCTTCTTCACGCAAAGAGATACTTCATAGTCCTCGTGACTGCGCACACTGAGCGTGAGTTTAACTATCGAACCAAACTTATCAAAGCCATAATGGAGAAACATGGCGGAAATGACCTAATAGAAGACGGAGTAATCGTTCCTAGGGACTCTCATTATGCTGAGTCAGTCAGGAACATGTTAGGTGGTCATGCATTTCGATTTTCTAACTGTTTTCAGAGCACTCACGGAGGGATGGATTCAATCTCTCTTGCAGTTAGGATTGCAGAAATCAACCAGCCAATCAAAGCCAAATACATCGAGAAAGGTGTGATAGGCGATGACAGAGGCGAAGGCGTGTGGACTACGGCTTACGAGGGCGGGCATACAGCCCACCTTGAAGTTCCCACCGTCTATAACGCAGCGTCAGTGGAGTCTTGTAAAGGATACACTGAGTATCAGGACGAATGTAATGAAGTTGATCTTCAAAATGCACTTGGTATGCCATTCTTTATCGTTGGAGACAAAGTGCATGATTACTATGGGCCTAGAACCATGGACTATCCCAAGTGGTTACGGAAGATAAAGGCTACATTCGATCCAAAAGGGGTTGGAGACTCAAGTCACTACATTTCAGCAAGCAAAAAGGAGTAGTAAGATGTGGAAGAAAACACAGACTCTATAGTCAAGGAAGGATGGACTGGACCTGGAAGGCGAGATGGGACAATACTTCCTATGAGACATGAAGAAAATGCGCTACATATTGAAGTTGGAGCAAAGAACCAGTTTGAGTGGTGGTATTTTGATGCTCATTTAGAGGGCGGTTACACTCTAGTTGCATTCTTTTACGCCGCATATCCAAACCCGGGGCTCGATCAGGGCAAAATAGCAGTTGAACTGACCCTTCTGAGACCTGATGGTCGTAAGACCCAGAAGGTCATCAAGTACAACAAATCCCAATTCTATGCTTCACGAGAAACGCCTCATGTTACCATTGGAAACAACACGTTGGAAGCAGAACTATCTGATGATGGTCTTCCAGTTTACAAGATCTTCCTTGAAGATGAGGATCTCATGTTCGACCTGACCTACAAGGCAGAGGTTAAAGGTTGGCAACCTGGTAATGGATATTCTCATTTTGCAGACCTTGGTTATTTTGCATGGGTCGTCCCATTACCTAGAGCTTCAGTGGAAGGGATAGTAAGAGATGGCACAAAAACAATGTCAGTGAAGGGTGTAGGATATCACGATCACAACTGGTTGAATTTTGCATTCCAAAGCATCATTGAATATTGGATGTGGGGTAGAATCTATTCCAAGAACTTCACGGTAGCATATGCTTTCATACAATGCAATGAAAAAGTAAACAGACATCCGGTGAAAGTCCTCCTACTTGCAAAGGGCGAAGAGCCTATTATCAGCTCAGGTGAATATGAGTTCATCAAGGAAGACTTTGAGTTTAGCCCAAAAGCAAAGCACAGTTTTCCCCACAAGATTTCAATCATTGTTCCTAATGAGATGAAGGCTACATTGGAAGTCGATAAGGTGCTTGAGGCTCAGGACATGTTGGAGAATTTCAATCCTGTTCTCCGTTTCCTTGCAAAGTATGTGCTTCGAATGAAACCAGGATACTTCCGACTGCTTTCTAATTTTGATCTTGAGGTGACTCACAAAGGTCAAACCTATAGAGAGGAAGGCTCGACGCTTCACGAAGTAGTATTATTCAAATCTGCTGAATGAACCTTGCATATTAGATAGCACTTCAAAAAGTGCCCTTGAAACATGGCCTTGCTAAACAAACTCATCAGGCGAAGTTCTGATATCTGAATCGATCTCCATGTTTGCCATTGTATCTATTCTTGTTTCAAGGTTCTCCAACACTCTACAGGTTCCTGAATCCAAGATTTCATTCACTGTTTCACCCATTGTGTCATTAATCATAAGACGCTCTTCCAGCTCGCCCTCTGACCGAAGTTTCGCAAGCTCATCGACACCGCGTTCGATTCTTGCAGCGAGTTCCCAATATGGTTTCGTTGCACTTCTGGACATTCCAAAGAACATGTTCATTCTGAAGACAATGTCAAGCAAGACCGCCAAGACCCTGTTATTGGACTCATATTCGTAAGGTATCTTATGTCGAACGCTTCTATCCCTCACACCGTGTTGTTTGCAAAGATGGTGTCCCATGACCATCACATTGACGGGCAATCGTTTCCAGATTGGTTGACCATAGGTATTGTTATTCTCATAGATCCTTTCAATCAGGTCATAGTTTTCTTGATACCGTCTTTTTATCACTCGCATGAAGTATTCCTTTTGACGACCCGGCTTGAGTGTCATGCCTCCGAACTGAATGAACTCGCCGCCCGTTGCTTTCGTTTTCTTCACGAGACTGGTCATATTCTCAACATTGTCCCCAATTGTTGGAATGATAGGTGTCGCCATTACTCCACCAAAAAGTCCCGCTTTTCGTATCTCCTTCAGTGCATCGAACCGTTCAGATGTTGAAGCAGCTTTTGGCTCGAAAACACTTTGAACACTATCATCAGCACAGGTTATTGTGAACACAACATTCGCAAATGCTCGTTCATTAATCTCCTTGAGGAGATCCAAGTATTCTAATACCAAGGTGGATTTTGTGAGAATGAACACTGGCAAGCCATAGTCGAGAAGAGATTCCAGAATTCGATAGGTCACCTTGTGTACTTGTTCCGCTTGTTGAAAGCCGTCACTCACTCCTCCACAAACTCCAATCACTATCTTTCGCGGTACCTTTTCCGCAATCCTCTTTGCATCTTCATCATCGAGGAATTTCCATAGTGTTTCAGTTTCTAACTCGGACCTGGAAGTAAATCCAATTTTCTTGAGTTCCTTACGCAGAACTTGTGCTGCATTTTCCTTCACTTGGATACGGGAATAGAAGTTATCTACATGATAGTACTCTGAGTTGCCATCACAATAAACACATCCATGCTCACACCCTCTGTATGCATTCAGGCTTCTGTTCATGTGGAACCACCCTTCTGCAACATGTGGCTTGGAAAGGAGTGACTTTGCTTTAACACACTCATATCTCATAACGAATCCCACGCCTTGGGCGAAGACCCATCGGGATATCTTCAAGGTTGGACAATGGCAGAGGAGATGCACTATTTAGTTTGCCTTAAAAATCGAGTGAATCTAGGCGACGATTGTTTATGTACACCCTTGTAGCACGGTATAGTTACTGGTGTCACAAGTGCCTGATACGAATGACGAAACATCTTGGTTACACAAGGTCATGGAAGTTGTCCGAGATGGATTTGTGGTCATTCAGGATGAGGACATTATTCTCTCAAATAGTGCGTTCACTGATATGCTTGGATTCAAGAAAGAAGACCTTCTTGACATGCCTTTCGTGGAACTCGTCGAGCCAATGTCTCGAAGGCGCGACCAAGATATGATTGAGGCACTTACTACCGGTCAAGACTCGACTCGATTCAACACTCGTCTGGTATCAAGCAATAATGAGATTCTTCATGTTGAAATTACTCCAATAGAGATCAAACTGAAAGGCTCGCCTGCTGTCATTGCTACTATTCGAAATGTCACAACTCAGATGGAGCTTGAAGCAGCAGTTTCCGAGCTGGAGAACCGCTTCGCTACTTTGTATGATATGTCTCCTGTTGCATACTTCACTCTGAACCGGAATGGCAACATTGAGCAAGTGAATGCTGCGGCTGAGGAGTTGCTTGGCTGTGAAGCTGATCAGCTCATTGGCAAATCACTCTCTGAATTTCTACCGGATCCAGAACCTCGGTATGACCCAGGTGCAGACATTGTTAAAGAAGCCCTACGAGGGAGAGCTGTCAGAGGTCTAGAGATTCAGATGAAGAGAGGGGACGGAAAGATCATCTGGACCAATATTTCCTCAAGTCCTCTTTCATCAGGAACCGAGAAGTTAAGCGAAATCGGACTCACTGCATTTGATGTGACCTCCAGGCGCGCTGTGGAGGCTAGACTCAGACACGAGAGTCAACGGGCAAACTTGTACATGGAGGTCATGAGTAGCGACTTGAACATGACTAACCAGAATGTTTTGTTTGCTCTGGAGGACCTGACTATCTCGCTTGACCTTCCGGACCGTCTCCGAGGTCTCTTAGGTGAAACAGCTTGGAGTGTTCGAAGTGCAGGCAGAATGATTGCCAACATGGGCGTGCTGATTTCACTTGGCCAATCGCCTCCCGAAAAGGTAGAAACACGCCTTCAGCCTCATTTCAATAAAGCTGTTAGAGAGGCTACACGAGACTTCTCGTGGAAAACTCTTGATATCGAATCGAACATTCCCAAGCAGTCGTTTGATGTTGTGGGTCATGCTTTCATGTGGTATATCTTCTTCAATATTATACACTACTGCGCGAGTGAAGATCCGAATACTACTGTAAAACTTGAGATTACGGCTGCTAGCACTGAAGATGGCGACATGGTCCGAATCGAATTTCTAGACCATAGTCCTGGAATTCCTGATGATCTCAAGGACCAGATTTTCAGGCGAGATGGAGATCCTGAGGCACAATTAGCAGGGAAGGGTCTTGGATTAATTGTTGTTGACAGGTATATCGAAAATCTGGGCGGGAGAGTATGGGTTGAAGATAGAAACCCATCTGATCCGACAAAAGGCAATAGGTTCGTTTTGCTATTGCCAGTATGGAAGGAAGAGCTCAAGATTCCTCCGATTGTGTTTTACAAATCTGAACATTGTGTATTTTGTAGTCCGGTCTTGGAGTCTCTAACTGCAGTCTTAGCAGAGATGAATATTAGTCCATCAACTATCAATCTCATCAATGTTGATGACCCTGCATCAGGTGTTGCTGAAGGAGATTTACCTGCTCTTCCAACTATTCACATGGGCAGCAAACAGATTGCTGGATATGTTTCTGAAGATGACCTGAGAGCTGAAATCACGTCAATGCTATTGATGTCAGGGTGAACTTGGACTCTATGGTTTTGCCACGTGGCCGGAGAATAGTAGCAATCTATAGTCGTATTAATCAGTATGAATTCCCCACCTATCTTGTAGAGGTGACATTATTGGACTACTATATCCATCCTATTGGTCGTGTAGAGAAGAACGACGATGGTATCTATCTTGTTATTGATCCCGAATTCTGGGATGCGACTGTGCATGTAGAACTGTTCTCTCATCTGATTGTTCTCTGGTGGATACATGAACGTGATACAAAAGAGGATCGTAGTACTCTTCTTTCAAATCCACCAAGAGGAAAAGGGAAAGAACCCTCAGGCGCCTTTTCTTGTAGAACACCATTGAGACCAAATCCTATAGGACACACTATTGTCATGCTTGAATCGGTAGAAACTGAAAGCAAGCGTCTTAAGATCGATCACATGGATGCGAAAGATGGTTCGCCGATTATCGATATCAAACCATATCTCCCCTCTTCTGATAGAGTGGATGATACAAAGGTCGCACCATGGTTTGAGGGTCTGGAACCACGATATACTAAGTGAGTCATTTTTGGTTTGCTATATAGACCTCTAAGAGATCTTCCATGAACTCAGAAGTTTTGGTGATTATCATCATAGGCTCGTCCACGATGAAAGTGAATCGATAAGTGACCGCGGCCACAGGCTTTGCCCAAATCTGATAGGTTGGACGAGCCAGAAACACCTTTTCATAATCCTTACAAACCTTGTCAAAGTGTCGTTGCATTGCTCTTTGGTCGTAGCTCATGTGGATGTTCATATCGAATGTGTACTTGAATGCGTCTGCATCGCTTGCCATGTTTCGAAGCTTGCCTATTGCGGCATCAATGGATTGGAGATATGACCTTCTCTTTTTCTCTTCGTGAATGGTTTCTGCTTCTTCCTCCGTGTTCTTGATTAAATCAGACACTGTAACGCGGAAATTTGTGACCTCGCTCGTTACAACCTTACTATTTGGAAGTAGTTGCCTCGTTTCATCAGCAAGAAGAATTCTTGTGTAGTTAAGAGTAATCTCTCTCACTATTCCCTCGACAGTTCCGACACGTACATAGTCTCCCACTCTGAAAGGTCTCGCAGCCAAGACATATAACCCGCTGACAATGTTGCCCAGTGCCTGAGAGAACGCGAGACCTAGTGCGGTACCAAAAATCGCCGTCAGTGAAAGCAATGTTGCAATGCTTGCCTCAAAAGCACCAATCACGATCATTATGCCCGCCATGAAGAAGACGAGCCTGAGAACCAAGACTATCCCTGTTGCCGCTTCGATTCCCATCCCAATAGATCTGAGCGACCTCTTAACCAGACGAGTGATTACGAAATAAAGAAGCATTAGAATGATGAGTGATACAACCACCATGATGTATGGGAAGAAAAGGTTGATGTAATAGACGATATATCCCCAGGGGTCGGCTACAGGATTAGGCGGAGGTGACATTGTGGTTGTAGTCTGCATATCAATCTCCCAAAAGGATTAGAATTTCATCTATTTGAATGATATCCTAAATTCGAAATTATATTGGAAGACTCGACGCATTATTAATAGGCGGATGTGCCAATCCTAAGACCAATATGACTGATACTGTTGCTAAAAGAAGACGCATACCAATCTTTCTTGTCAAGATGCTAGTTGTCTTGATTTTTCCATTGCAAATGGTTATAGCTCCACCGAACTTTCGTTGGACATCTCTTCTTTTAGTCGTTCAAAACAATCAGTTTCCCTTCTTTACGTCTATACCTGCCCTTCTGATTGGTTTGATCGTGATGTTACCATGCATCTTTTTTGAAAGATTGCTATATTCCAGCTCAATCTCAAGAACTGTTCGGAAACAGGTAGCTGCTGCATGTGCTTCGAGTTGTGGAATCGCTTTGGCAATTCAACTCACTCGCTTGGTTAATCCTCCTCCCAACATACTTCTTTTGGCATTTAACAGCGCGCCTTATGCCCAAGCGGCTACTCTCTATGCACCTATACTAGGAATTTCCTTTTTTGTGGTTCTCCCATTGATTCTTCGTCAGTCTGCGCTGAGTTTTGTTTCAGTGGACCATCGTCAATTGGGATATCAGGTAATAAACTCCCTTCTTCAGAAGAGGTTCAAACGCGAGAAAGTGCTTTCCACGCTTTTTTGGTTTTGTCTCTTGTTCTGTCCATTCCTATTGGGTTTGGATACCACATGGTGGACATTCCGGTTATCCTCTTTGTCTGTTTTCTATATCATGAACTACTCTGCCTATTCTCTTCTTGCACAAGTCATACCTGCCATGGGCTCTCTTACATTGATAAGCACTGATTTTATCTCTCTGCCAATAACCGCTCTTCTCTCCTCAGTAAGGTTCGTGTTCGTACGGGATTTGTTTCGGTACCAACAACATATTATCAACAGAAGTAGAGTTGCATCTACAGGAATTCTTGGTGAGATACTCCCATCTGCTATAATCACATTGTTGGCATTAAGCAGGGATATATCCCCTGCTGCAATTCTCCTCATTTTTCCGACACCTATTCTCCTATTTGCCGGCATTGCCCTCATTAAATTCAGCAGAACCACGCCTTTGAAAGACGAGCTCTGGCCAGATTACGAGTCCAAGATGTGGTATGACCAGAGGCAAAAACCTCATGCAACAGAATCTGGTGACGAATCGGTAAAAGTTCCTCTCACCTATCTCCTGATGTCGAAAGTCCGCAAGCTCCGTCACAAGAAAACTTGATTTATACTGAACCGAAGACTAAAGTCTTGATCACCACTGGAACCACAACATCCTCAATTATTGGCTCTCCAATATCTACGAAGTCTCCTTCCTTCAATTTGATTTCGTCGATAGACAATAGCTCATTGGCAATTCCTGTTTCTCTTTTCATGACATTACCGACACTGTTTCCGATGTCTGCATCAAAGCACATGAAAATAGGGGTCTGATTCCTGATAGAATTCTTGAGTGCTTCGACGACACCAACTGCAAACTCTCGGAGGTTCTCATAAGAAGGTCTAACCGAATTGTTGAAGGCAAGGATTAGTGGATCTACGCCCTCAGCCAAGTCGAATCTTGATAGTGCGTTCTCAATAGAGCTTTTGACATCATCCGATGTAGGCTTCCGGGTGTTGATAAAAGGTTCAACAACCGGCAGGTTGCGGAGAGGATATTTGAGACCTGATGAGAGGAAGGTGGTCGAGCCACTTACCTGAAGGCTGAAACTACCAGCGCCAATGACAGTTGCGCGAATTCTATGCTCAGGCTTAATAATTGGCAAGCCCGCCATTGCCACTTTCTTCCTTATCGCCTCTGCTAGGACTACTCCGAGATCATTGAACTCCCTCTTCTCATTATGATAGATGTACTCTGCAACGCCACCTGAAAATGTGATGCGATCGATATTCCCGTCATACTGTAGTGGTGGTGCCATCATTAGCATCGAAGTTACTTTAGATGATCGTTCCTGTTTGATGCATTCAAGAAGAGATTCGGCCAAGGCATCCGCAAGTTTCTCCTTTTCTTCCTCGGAGATGGTTTGGCCAAGTTCTAAATGGACTTCAATAGCTTCTCCAACTCTCTTGCCAGTGTCTTCCAATCGAACAATCCGTTGTTCATCATCAATGGCTACGAGCCTCCCTCCCACATTTATCGCCGTCGTGGCAACTACTCTGCCCTTCCTGCAAACTGCGAGATTAGATGATCCTCCGCCCACGTCGACATTCATTATAGTCTCATCTGTGTCGGCGGACTTTGCGACTGCACCAGAACCATATGCGGCTAAAACCGCCTCGAAATTTGGCCCGGCAGTTGCAGCTACGAATTTTCCAGCTTCTCCTGCAAGAGCACTAACAATCCACTCTGCGTTTTCTTTCTTTGCAGTTTCTCCAGTGATTATGACGGCTCCAGTATCTATCTGTGAGACCTCAATTCCTGCAGCTTCATAATCATGCAGTAGAAGGTCTGTCAATTTTTCAAAGTCGATATTCCTAGCATCTTTGAATGGTGTCAGATGTATTGGGCCAGAATGCAGTATTTTGCGTTCTACCACTTCAAACTTTTCAGTTCGCAAATTCTCATTCTTCTCGAGAACAATCTGACTGAACACGACATGTGATGTCGAAGATCCGATATCGATACCGACACTGGTCAGTTCTTTGCGCCTTGTTTTCACAATCATCTCGTGTTCACCAATCAGATGCATCGAGCGCGAAGGAGTTCCTCCTTTTAGGTTTATGATAGCGCGCAATATTTTACCCCGTGTGTATGTGTAAGATAAGGAGCGTGTGAGTGATAGATACTATACAGGCTATTAGAAATCGAAGAAGTATTCGCAAGTACAAACCAGACGCTGTTTCCGAAGAAGACCTTGACACAATTCTGCAGGCTGGCAGATGGGCTCCTTCAGCATCAAACAGGCAACCGTGGCATTTCATCATTATTAAGAATGAAGAGATGAGAAAGCACCTTGCTGAGATACATTCGTATGGAAGGTTCATGAAGGAGTCTCCTGTTGTGATTGTAGTACTTGCAGATCCCGCAAAACATCCGAGATACTATCTTGCAGACCCTCATCAAGCTGTGCAGAACATGTTGCTGGCAGCTCACGCACTTGGTCTCGCAACCTGCTGGATGGGCGTAAGAGACACGGACTATGAGCCACAGTTTCGAAAAGCACTAGGTGTTCCAGAGGAGCTACGTGTTGTATGTTCAGTTTCTGTGGGGTATGGAAACCAAGAGCGAACCAGCACAAGATTTCCTCTTGAAGATATCATATCCTGGGAGAGATATGGCGGAAAGAAGTAGGTCGGTCGGTTTTGGGATGACAGGAGAGAGTAATCTAAAGGTACTAGTCAGAGAAATGAAGCCTCAAGAGGTTCCAGGTGAGTTCGTTTTTTGTTCAATTGATTCAAGAGATCTTCAATCGCTCGGAAACACTCCTCTTTTAATGTACAGAGAATCTGAGGGAATAACAGTAGTTGTCCCTAAGGAAGTCGCTTTGAAGCATTCGCTATCCTTTGAGAATACATGGGGGTTACTAACCTTATCAGTTCATTCGGATCTTGAAGCAGTTGGACTACTTGCTACGGTGACCAATGCCCTCGCAGACTCAGAAATAAGTGTCAATGTAGTTTCAGCATACTATCATGACCATCTATTCGTTCCATACTCAAAAGTTCATGATGCTCTACAAATTCTCGAGGAAATTCCAGAATCTATAGTGAAATGATTACGTCCTTAGATTTCTTACCACTCATGTATTCGATATCAATTCTCCCGATGTTAACCCGTTTTAGAGAGTCCTCAGTTATTTGTTCCTCTATCACTTTTTGTGGATTCGACTCAAGCGCATGAATCATGACCTCAAGCGCATGCCTCTTCTGCTCAACGTTGGTGATGAACTCGACCCGTCCCCTGAACTGAGCAGTCGCATATAGATGATCACAAGAGCCATCCACATAGCCCTCATCGTTAAGCGCCAGTCCCCATACGATGTTGTTTTTCTTGAGAATATCTATCTTCTTACCTTCCTGGGCACAGTGGAAGTAGATGCAGTAATCGTCTTCATCATAGCCATGGCTCAATGTCGCAAGATATGGCTCATCTTCAAGGCTCATCGCTATTGTGATGTACCGCGCTTTCTTAAGGATGGAAATAATCTCTTCCATGCTCTCTATCGCTTTTTCTTTTCTTCGAATTCCTCTCATTAGGTTTCGAGGAGAGTTGTGCCAAAGGGGTGGTTAAACATTTCGAGTAATGTTTTTGTACAACAGGAAGCCATCTTCGAATATGGTTGATATTCAGGACATTTATGACGCTCATACGAGAATCCGAGATTATGCCCTCTGGACTCCTGTCATGACTTCATCGACCATAGACAAAATGGTCAACTGTCAGGTGTTCTTCAAGTGCGAGAATTTCCAACGAGTTGGTGCGTTTAAGTTCAGAGGGGCTTTCAACACTGTGTCGCAGTTGACAAAGGAAGAACGGGAACGAGGGGTGATTGCTCACTCCTCAGGGAATCATGCTCAGGCACTTGCTTTGGCTGCATCCATCTTGGGAATAAAAGCAACTATAGTGATGCCAAAGAACTCCCCAATGGTCAAGGTGAACGCTACCCGAGGCTATGGGGCTGAGGTTGTCTTTTGTGAGAACTCAACTGAAAGTCGAGTTCAGGTAGCTAACGAGTTGATCAAAGAGCACAATTATGTCTTGATCCATCCCTACAATGATGAAAGGATAGTAGCTGGAGCCGGGACGGCTGCCTTGGAGCTTATTGAGGAGGCTGAGGAACTAGACTATGTGTTCGCTCCAGTCGGGGGTGGGGGTCTCTTGAGTGGAACATCTATAGCCACGAAGGGGTTGTGTCCTGATGCCTCTGTTATTGGAGTTGAACCAAAAAATGCGGACGATGCCTTTAGATCGTTTAGGGACGGCGTAATCTATCCAAGTGTCAAACCAAATACAATTGCTGATGGCCTTAGGACACAACTTGGTGATATTACTTTTCGAATCATCAGGGAGTACGTCGATTCAATAGTCACAGTGTCAGAGAAAGAGATTGTCGACGCCATGAGACTCTTGTGGGAACGCATGAAACTGGTTGTTGAACCATCCGGGGCCGTATCATTGGCTGGACTTCTTAAGATGAACGATAAGCTAAACGACAGGCGTGTAGGCGTAATCATCAGTGGCGGGAATATCGATTTGACAGGATTCTTCTCAAAGCTGTTATGATGAGTTCTTTTGTTCTCGTGCTTTGGGTAACCACACTATGAACTCAGCACCCTTTGTTGGTTGTCCCGCAATGCGGTCTCTCACATCTATTCTTCCGCTATATTTATCGCAGATCTGTTTTGATTGATTGAGACCAACGCCACCATAGCGCCTTGAAACATCAAAGATTGCAGTCTTCAGAGAGCTTGAAATTCCCTGCCCGTTGTCCCCGATTGAAATCTCATACCCATCTCCAGATTCCTTGAGCGATATCCAGACGATCCTTTCATCACTATGATTGTGTTCAATTGCGTTCTCTATAATGTTCTCCAGCAACTGCTCAAGGAATTGGTCTGCTTCCACCAGTGAATTGTCAGCATCCAGTGAAATCTCAAAACTGACATCCCTATGTTGGGATTTCTGCGATTCAATGACTGAATCAATAGCAGTGTCGAGCTTTCTGATTCGCAATGGCACGGACATTAGTGGTTCAGTTACTTTTACTTTGGATATCATACTTTGACATCTTTCAACAGATGAGACAATTTGCCCCAAAAGACGGCGGGCTTCAGGATCCTGCAGTTTCAATTCCATTACCATCGTGCTGCCCAAGATTATCTGGAGTTGATTCCGAAAGTCGTGCGCCATAAGATCGATTAGATGCAACGCTCGCTCTTTCTGCGTTTCAATGTGTTTTTCTGCGTCGTACCGGTCTGTGATGTTCATAGCCACAACTTGAATGGCTGGGGTTTCTTCGAACTCTATTCGTCTACCGAAGACTTCGAGCCATTGCATATCGCCATCTTTTTGAAACACCCGGATTATTGTAGGTATCCTGTTAGGAGGTGCTCCTTTCATTAGGTCCTGCAGGCGATTTAGGATCAAGTCCCGATCATCTGGATGAATTAGGTCCAAAATCTCTTTTGGAGTGAGAGTAAGAAGTTCGTCAACGGACCTTTCCAAATAAGTTGCAAAAGCTGGATTTGAGAACCTAATCTGTAATGGTGCTGTCTGAATAATTAGGAATCCTTGAAGTGAATGGTCTATGAGGGTTCGATATTTGGCTTCTGATTCAACCAGAGCTTTTCGGGCTTCTCTTCTTTCCTCGATATTCCTAGCCACTCCCAAAACTCCAGTGGGTTTGCCTTTCTCATCTCTTGTGAAAGTCCTTGCCACCTCAGTCCAAACCATTGATCCATCCTTTCTTTTGAGCTGGATTTCGAGAGGTGGCGCATCACCTCTTGTCTTTGTTTGATCTGATACCTTCTCAAGTTCAAGTGCTTCTTTTACAGCCTCAATGGCTGTCCAGACTGAAGCGGGGGCCATAAGCTCAATCAACGACACTCCTTCAAGTTCTTTGGCCATATAACCCAAAAGATGCTCAGCTGAAGGACTGACATAGGTGACATTTAGTTCAAGATCGGATGTGAAGATTACATCAGTCACATTTTCAGCTACAAGCTGATATCGTTTCTCGGAATCTTCTAGTGCTGCTTCCGTTTGTTTCTCTTCTGTTATCTCAAGAAGTTGACTCAAGTATCCCTTGATTTCTCCGCCATTCTCTATCCCTAACGGTGTTATCCATGCATCTAGAATAATCTGCCCGGACCTGGTTGTTTCATAGAGACCTTCAGCTTTAACTTTCTCGAAATCAAAAGTTGTCTCATACTTGACTGGTTCGCCTCTGATTAATTTGGCTTTGATTTCGTTTGGTACATTAGGATCATCAAAAAGGCTGAAGCCTAAAAGGTCCTTGAGCTCTTTGATTCCGCCCTGTTTTAGAGCTGCTCGATTCGCTGCAACAAGAATTCCATTTGCGTCGAATAGTTCTATTCCGATTTGCGATTCATCGAAAATTTGACGCATCATCTCTGCGTTTTCTTCAAGAGCCATCTGAGATGCTCTAAGCTCGCTAATATCAGTGATTACAGCAAATGAACCTCGATGATTGCCATCCTCATCAAACATCGGTGCTCCTGATACGATTGCTGGCAGCGGATCGCCTGAGCTCTTTTTCCACTCAACCTCATACTGGGTTGACTCACCCTCTTGTCGGTGCCTGATGTTATCGCGTATTATTTTTTTGTTCTTATCATCTACAAAGTCAAGTATTTTTTTTCCTACCATTTCCTCTTCTGAGTAACCAAGCATTTTAGTGAATCGTGAGTTGACATAGGTGAATACACCCTCACGGTTTATAATACCAAATCCATCATTCATCGAGTCAACGAGTGCCCTATAGCGACTTGCTTCCTCTTCCTGACTTATCGTACTATTCGTAACAGCTTCTAGGTCTTTCATACAATCCCCTGTAGCTAGTTAATGGATGGAAGGTGGTTATTGATATACTTCTCAGAAGCATATAGAGCTCTCTAGGATGTACGCTGCATTCCTCTCTTCGTAATTACCTTCGGCTATCTCCCTGAGCCCCCGGGATACAGTATAGCCTACAAGACCAATGAGTAATTGCTAATGGGAGTAGCATTACTACTAGCAGGGTCATGAAATCACGCTGGATTATGCATGTTGATATGGATGCTTTCTTTGCCTCAGTAGAGCAATACAGGAATCATCCAGAACTTGCAGGACGTCCGGTCTGCGTTGGTCATGACCCAAAGGGAGGTAGAGGCAGAGGAGTTGTCCGTGCTGCCTCGTATGAAGCCCGTGCCAAGGGAATTCATGCTGGGATGCCGGTATCTCAGGCTTACCATCTGTGCCCTGATGCGGCTTTTATACCCGGTGAGTTTGAGAGCTACAGTGTTGCTTCTGACGAGTTTATGGACATCCTTCATGAGTACGCTGATGGAGGTCGAGTCCGAAGGGCAAGTATCGATGAAGCATATATCGAAGTGACTGAGGGTGTTGAAGTCTTTGGGGGACCAAGAAACCTTGCCGCGTGGATTCAGGATTCAATCTGGCATGAAGCAAACTTGCCCTGCTCAGTTGGAGCGGCCCCTAATATGTCGGTTGCAAAGGTCGCGACGGGAATGAACAAACCAAGGGGTATCACTATTGTGGGTCCTGAACCAAGTGACATAATGAAGTTCCTCGAACCGCTTCCTGTTACTGCTCTCAATGGAATTGGTAGAAAGACAGCCGAAAGGCTAGAGAAGTTCGGTATTACTACACTCGGACAAATTCAACGGATGACTATTTCCGAATTATGGCCCGCCTTAGGTCGTGGATCTCCGTGGCTTTTTCAACGCGCCCGAGGCATTGATGAACGCCCCCTTATTGACAACGGACCCAGGGTAAGAAAGTCTATGTCAAAGGATAGAACATTTCTCGAAGATGTTGAACCAGATGCAGTTGATTACATTCACGAAGTTCTAGGAGGAATGTGTGGAAAAATAGGAGCGCGTCTTCAGAAGAAAGCTTTGAAATTCAAGACAGTCACAGTCAAGATGAGATTTAGCGATTATTCAACCATACAGAGAAGTAGGAGCATTCCCGTTGAAACAAACAATTCAGATATTCTGCACAGACTCGCTGTTGAAATCTTTGACCAACGTGAGGAACGTGAAAAATCCATCCGTCTTGTTGGTGTTAAAGTGTCCGGCCTAAGTGAAGCATCTGAACAACTCTGCTTGACTGAGTATCTATAGAATAGACTATTTTTCATTTAGCAAACCGTCGTCGACTTGTGTGACAGCAGTTTTAACTCTGTCATCGAGCTTCGCTAAAAGCCTGCTAATTCCCTCAATATACTTCGGATTGCTCTCTTCTTCCAGAAGCGTTGCATACCCCATAATATTTTGAGCGACCCCGATAATGTCATGCGATAATTTGTGTATGAACTTGCTCGCTTTTTCCTGTTTTATGACAGGAAGTTCCGCATGTGATTTCCTGCTTAAGACACTCTTGATTTTCTCCTGAATAATGGAGAACTGGTTTCGGTAATCCTGGCCTTTGAGAATGTAGTAATCCGCACCAAGGTTTAACGATTTGATGGCGATTTCTTCGTTCGAGTGTCCGGTCCACATTACGAATCCAATGTCGTCTCCGCCTTCACGAAGCGCTTCTAGCAAGTCCAACCCTGAGGCATCTGGCATCAAGTAGTCAGAAATAACAATGTCAAAATTTTCTCTTTCTAATTTCTGTAGTGCATCCTTGACCGATGAGGAAACAACCAGTTCTAAATCAGGGTCTTTTTGGTCAAATAGTATCCTCGCTATATCAAGGAGCTCAATATCGTCATCAACCAGTAGAACACGTGTCACCGACCTAACCACGCCCCAAAACACACAAAGTTGTGCTTTAGTAGTACTCTTATCGCATCTAGGATAATAGGTTTTCGCGTAAGAAGTAGTTTCAATACGTAATCCTACAAGGAATGGTGCTACAATGAATTCAGTCAGAGGAATCAGCAAGGCAGTTTTCATTGATCGGCCAAACAGATTCCTAGGTAGAGTGCTCATTGATGGAAGGACAACTGAAGTCTTCATTCCTAATCCTGGAAGGATGCTCGAGCTCATGATTCCAGGAACTGAAGTGTTTGTCAGGGAAAAACGGAGTGCAAAAAGGAAGACCAACTATAACATGATAGGCTTGGAATACAACGGGGTTCTGGTCTCAATCGATTCCTATCTGCCAAATCGGTTTGTAAAAAGATTGTTTTTAGAACATCGTCTTTCTTTTTTCGACAACTATGATACAGTTATTCCTGAGCCTCGCGCATTTGATGGACGGTTCGATTTCAAATTAATAGGACCTGAAATGTCTGCATTCATCGAGGTTAAGTCTTGCACACTTGTCGAGAACAATCGGGCAATCTTTCCCGATGCACCCACAAAAAGAGGTTCGCGCCATCTTCGAAATCTTGCTGAAGCATTGAATATCAAGTGCGTTGACCGTGCTGCTGTAATCTTCGTTATTCAGCGTCCGGATGCCTCTGTCTTTTCTCCGAACGACAAGACAGACCCCGTTTTTGCCGATGCGCTTCGTTATGCTCACAGAAAGGGCGTTGAAGTGTTTCCCCTTGTGACGCAAGTCATTGACTGGGACTTACAGTTGAAGGAGATCATACCATTCGAGCTCGACTACTTCGTGGTCAAGACATAATTTTGTACTCTACTTAAACCACTGCCTTATTATTGGCGAGAGTTAAAAGCGCACATGTAGAAACCCTGACATGTTGATGGGGTGAAACCGTCTGTGACAGCTAGAACCGATGTTGAAAGAATGCGTGGCGAGGAGCTAATACGTCTTGCTCGTGTTCTAAACATCCCCATTTTCAAACGAACGATAAAGCGGAGTTGGCTTATTGATGAGCTCATGAAGGAGTTGGAAAAACGAGATGAGCTCTCTGTTCCTCCTGTAATCTTGGAATCTCCTGCAATCATACTCAAAAAGGTCTCTAAACGATTTGGAAAGAAGACTGCAGTTCGTAGTCTTGATCTTGAAGTCAATCCCGGCGAAATCGTAGGACTTGTTGGACCAAACGGAGCAGGGAAAACAACGACACTGAGAATGCTGACAGGAATAATCCGCACGACTAGTGGGTTCATTCAAGTTAATGGACACGATCTAAAGAAAGAGCCTATTCTTGCAAAGCAGCGAGTTGGATATATCCCCGAGAAACCAACATGTTATCCCAGTCTGACTGCTCGAGAATATGTCATGTTTACAGCACGCATATATGGTGTCCCCCAGGAAACCGCCTTAATCAGGATGAGAGAGTTTGTCGATTTGTTTCAGTTCGACGAGTTCATTGATTCATACGTTGGAACTCTTTCCAAAGGCAATTTGCAGCGTGCCCTCCTGATCGGCATCTTCTCCCGAGAACCTCCCTTTGTTCTTGCGCTCGATGAGCCAATCTACGGACTAGATCCAAGAGGGGCTTGGAATCTCAAGAAACTACTACGGCAACTACGAGATACTGGATCGGCGATTCTCATCTCCACACATATCCTTGAGGTTGCAGCTGACCTGTGTGATAGATTCGTGATAATGAATGAAGGTGACATTGTTGGACGAGGTTCTTATGACCAACTTAGAAAGCAGCATCCTGAAGCTGCAAACCTTGAGGAAATCTTTCTCAACCTGACCGGAGGAATTCCTGAATAGGAGGTGCTTGGTTTTTGTCAACATACAAACTCATGAAGAATGAGATTCGCATGTTGTACAATCAATTCAAACAAACAATCACAACCCCGTCCATGCTCCTCTTTTACGGTGTCAGTTTCTTCGGGGTTTTCTTTGTTAGTTCTGTCATAACAGGTCTTGTATCATTTTCCCCCATTCTTTTCAATTTCGGTGACCTGCTCGAGGATACAATTAGTGCGCCGATGATTTATGCTGCCACTGCTGTTTTCAGTGCCTCCTCAGTGGTAAGTGGATACTTTGGTCTTGGTCCAGCTGCTGTGCTCACCATCGATGATGAAAACCTCATGATGTCTGCTCCAGTCAAACCTCACCAGATTTTTTTGAGTCGCTATATTCGCAGAATTGTCAGAAAGATATCCTTCCTGACTCTTGGTATCCTGGCTATTCTTCCCCTTCTTGTTTCAGCCAGTTTGCTGTTCTACTCAACCGTCTTTCTGGTTATAGTCATAATCATCTTCCTTGAAACGAATTACTTCCTTGGTGCATTGAGTTCATATGTTCGGCTTTGGATTTCACAAAGGACAAAACGAAGGATCCGCCATCTGATGGTTGTCGTTTTAGGGGTCCTCGTGCTTTTGCCTGCCCATCCATATCTTCTATCAAGATTTACAGCACTCTATGTTGCTCCATCAAATGCTTTCGCTTTGTTCCTGATCGAATCCACAGGCATTTTCGCTCAGGGAGAAAGTCCATTATATGGTGTCATCCTTCTAGTGATTGGATTCACCATTTGTCTTCTCCTTACAGCCAACATCACTGGCTACGAGCATTATGAGATCTATTCAGCTACTAGAGGA
This sequence comes from Candidatus Thorarchaeota archaeon, assembly GCA_011364905.1. Lineage (GTDB taxonomy): Archaea > Asgardarchaeota > Thorarchaeia > Thorarchaeales > Thorarchaeaceae > SMTZ1-45. The sequence goes on along the minus strand of RDNZ01000006.1, from coordinate 76,745 downwards.
AGGGAAGAGACAGAAGGCAGATTCAGTAGAATAATTCATGGTGAGGTTGACTTTTCCCGATCTCGACTAAATGACCCTATGTTGTGGATAATGTTAAAGGATTTCTGGAGCCGCCTTCGATCACCTATGCAGATTTGGAAGTACATCTATGCAGTTTTTGGCACTGCCTTTGTCATTTACCTGAATACTATTCGTCCCGCATGGTTTCCCTCAGTGACTATTCCACCACGCCTTGCGTTTGCAGTCGTACCAGCTTTCATTCTTATGTTGATACTCTTCATTCAAATGGCTAGTGTAACATCAATGCTTAGCTTTGTTGATGAACGTGAAAACGTGTATATGCTTAAGGCGTCACCTTTCCGTACAAGTGACATTGTTCTTTCGAAATATCTGCTTAGTCTTATTGAGGTTGCTATAGCAGTCATTCCTGCGTGCGGATTCCTTATTTATTTCATTCAGGTCGGGGGATATCTCTCTGTGGTTACCCTAGCAATTCCCTTAACAATTCTATTTACAGCTACTGGTACTGCTGTAGGCGCATATGTCCCCGTTTTTACTAATGATCCAAAAACACTACCAGTCCCACTTGCATTCTCATTTCCAATCATAAACCTTGGACTTGGAGCTCTATTGGTGCTTCTTGTTGCATTCTACTCTGACAGTGTCTTAGTCTTGGTCATTCTTCCTCTTTATACCCTGTCACTTGTCTATTGCTTTCTCGCAGCATCTGTGCATGCTCTTGATACCTACAAATAATCTCTAGGTGTTTTTCCTTACCAATCTTAGAGCATTGGCAATTACTGCAAAAGTTAGTCCCATATCCCCTATTCCAATGGCCATCCACAGACTCACGAGACCGAAGGCAGCAAAAATACCGATGAAGAGCTTTACAGATATTGAGAGAGTAATATTTTGGCGTACTATTCTCATTGTCTTTTTTGCCTTCTTGATAATACCAGGCACATTCCTCAGATCCTGCTGCATCAAGGCGATGTCTGATGTTTCAAGTGCGGCATCCGAAGAAACTGCGCCCATAGCAATTCCCACATCTGCGGTAGCGAGAGCCGGTGCATCATTAATGCCATCGCCAACCATTATCGATGAGCCGTTTGTTGAAATCTCCTCTATTGCAGCCACCTTCTCTTCTGGAAGAAGCTCTGCCATGTATTCATCAACACCAACCTCTTGCGCTATGTCTTTCGCTACTGTTTCACTATCCCCGGTGAGCATAATGGTACGTATGCCCATGCTCTTTAGTTCACGCACAGCTTCAACTGCTCCAGCCCGAAGTGAGTCTGCCAAAACAATAGTCCCGAGGTGCATGTTGCCTTGTGCAACATAGACTAGAGTACCTACTCCACAACTATGCTTAGAAGGTTCATCCAGCATGATACTTTGTTCCATCAAGAGTCTCCGGTTTCCCACGAGATAGGTTGCATCTCCGATTTTACCCTCAATGCCGAGTCCTGGAATTGCAGAGAATCCGAAAGTCTCTCTTAGCTCCATGTCTTCGTTCTTAGTTACATCGACCAATGCTCGTGCTATCGGGTGCTCAGACATCTGTTCTAAAGTGGCGGCTGTTATGAGAACTTCCTCTCTGCTGAAATTGTTATGTAGACAGACCTCTTTCACTGACAACTCGCCATCCGTGAGAGTGCCCGTTTTATCGAATGCAACAGTCTTCGTCTTGCTTACTTGCTCTATGTAGATTCCGCCTTTTACCAAGACTCCATCTCTTGCTGAGCCTGCTATGGATGACACAATACTAACTGGGATTGATACAACAAAAGCGCAAGGGCAACTGATGACCAGTAGTGTCAATGCACGATAAGTGGCGTCGACAGGTGATGCACCAAGGATCCATGTTACCAATCCAAGCAAGATTGTTAGAGTGACCATAACAGGAGTATATTTTTGGGAGAATCTATCTATTAGCTTCTCCGTCGGTGCCTTCTTGTTCTTTGCATCTGCTACCAATTCTACTATTTTTGAAAGAACGGTTTCATTTGATTTCGAGGTTACCTCGACCTCGATGTATCCCTCTTGGTTTATTGTCCCTGCATACACCTTGTCCCCAATTATCTTTGTGACAGGAATCGACTCTCCTGTTATCGGAGCTTGATTTACTGAGGTTTCGCCATATACGACAACTCCATCCAGGCCTATTTTTCCTCCAGGTCGCACAATCAAAACATCTCCCCGCATGACCTCTGATGTCGGTATGCAAGCTTCAGAATCTTTCATCTTGATAGTGGCTGATGGAGGTTCTAATTGTATGAGTTGTTCTAGCTCGTGCCTCACCTGATCTTCTGCTCTTTCTTCAAGTAGCATCGATATGAAGAAGAGAAACATGACTGCTGCGCCTTCAGCCGGAGCGCCAATGATGAATGCTCCTATGGACGCTGTTGACATTAGAAAGTGCATGTCAAGTCGAAGTTTCATTAATCCTCGAGCCCCTCTTGGAAGAATGAACTGTCCAGCTGATAGCATAGAGGCAAGAAATACACAGTAAATGAGGATGATATTTGCGCTCAAGAATCCAAGAGCGATACCAAGAACTAGCATGGATGCTGACAAGACTGCCATTCTGTACTTGTATTGTCTTGACTTGTGGGTTTCAGTTCCTGCAGTAGCGGCGCAGGTTGTACACGCAGTTTCAGTTTCCTGCGACATGGTCTCTTGCCCTCTTCATGATGTCAGTAATGCAATCGTCGTCAATAGTGTAAAAGACCTGCTTTCCATCTTGATGCGACTTCACAAATCCCAGCATCCTCAATGTGCTGAGATGATGACTCACCCTACTGATCGGCATCTCAAGTAATTCGGCGATGTCAGATACGCAAAGATTCTCATTATTCGAGAGAGCCGATATGATTCGAACACGTGAATGATCAGAGAGTGCTCTGAAAATTGCTATCACATTGTTCAATTCATCGCCTTTGAACTCAATCTGATTTTCAGATGCCTTTTTTGTGGCTGTCATTTTCCCACACAACATTTCAACGATTATACAAGTGTTGAAATGATAGAAAATGGCCTTAAAAGCAATTCCCTTGCGGAATACGGAGTTGCTCTTGATTTACACAAGCAATCTATATGTAGATTATACTTGACACATGAATAGCGCAAGAGCAGATGCGGCGACTTTGGATGCATCTAGGCGGAAAACGATTTGCAGGATCAATCCAACAAGAACACCACCAATGTCGAAGATGAATACTTTGGCATGATGATGTTGGCAAATGATGGAATCATCATATTACAGGATGATAGGATTGTCATGGCAAATCCTGCGTTTCTAGAAATGATGGGGTATGATTTTGCTAGTCTTGAGGGAAAGCAAGTTACTGATCTTCTGGAACCAACCACAGCCCATCAATTCAGTGAGGTTCAGGATGCGTTTAATTGGGGTCAAACTCAGCGTCCCTCTTTCAGAGCCCGATTTTTGAAAAAGGATGGAAGCATTATCCATGTCGAAATTAGTACCTCTGACTTCGCTCTCTCTCGAAAGCCGGCTGTTATGGCTATAGTCCGCAATGTATCCCATCAAGTTGAGCTTGAGGCCGCGATTGATGTTTCAGAGAGTAAATATAGAGCATTATATGACTCATCTCCAATAGCTTACTTCTCCTTGAGTTTAATGGGCAATGTCCTGCAAGTCAATAAAGCCGCAGCCAGGTTGCTAGGGTACAAAGAAGAGGATTTACTTCGAAGGAATTTCTCATCGTTCCTTCCTAATGGTAACGGTAAAGAAATCGTTGGACAAATGATTTCAGAAGCGGCTAATGGCAAAAGTGTTGAAGACTTCGAACTGCAGTTGAAAACTGCTGACGGAAGAACAACGTGGGTAAGTGTAACGGCGAATCTTTTGGAGGTTCCCGACCAATCATCTACAATCGCGTTAATGGCACTTGATATTGACAGAAGAAAGAATGCTGAAATGAGGGAGCAAGTTGAGCGTGAACGTGCCAACTTATACCTAGAAGTCATGACTCACGATCTGAATAATGTCAACCAGAGCCTTCTGTTCTCGACAGGGCTAATGGAGAGTTCCCAAGACATTCCTGAGCAATATCGACCATTGCTGCATGAATCAAGCTGGAATGTCAGAAGAGCTGCGAGAATGATTGCGAATCTAAGGTCTCTCTTTAGGTTGGCAAATGAACCGCCAACAAGAACAAAGGTTGACTTTTACGATTATCTTGAAACTGCCAAGGATTCAGTTGAGAGAGACTTTCCGTGGAAGACACTTGAGTTGACTACAAATGTCGAGAAAGGACTGTTTGAGGTAGCTGGTCACCAGTATCTCGAACAGGTGTGTTTCAATCTACTTCACAATGCCATGACGTTTGATGAGAAAGATGTCGTACACATGGAGGTTCTTGCAGAGATAGTCAAAGAAGTGAAGATGGTCCGAATTGAGTTCATAGACCATGGACCGGGGGTCCCCGACAATGCAAAGGAGTTCATCTTTCGAAGGACAGGAAGTCCGGATGAGCAGATAGTCGGGAGAGGGCTTGGACTAACACTTGTCGATAGGATTGTTAGGAACATAGGCGGTAAGATTCGGGTTGAGGACCGGGTGAAAGGAAATCACTCCCAAGGTGCAAGATTCATTCTGATGCTGCCGCTCTGGATTGAAACTCCGGAACTACACTGCGGAAGACAAACCTGTATCACTTTCTACAAATCGAATCATTGTGTCTTCTGCGAACCTGCAATGGAGATACTGACTGCAGTTCTAGACTCATTGGGGGTACCTCTAAGCATGGTTGAAACAATCAATGTTGATGATCCAGATGTCGACATTCCAGTTGAAGAACTTCCCATGCTTCCTTACATCAAGATATGCGAAAACGAACTGACCGGTTTCATTTCTGAGAGTTCCGTCCGTAGTTCCGTCTTGAACCTACTCATGACACAGTGTTATCCCTACATGACCTAGAATGAAATTAGTCACAAAAATAAGAAGTGAGAGGGGCGAACCCCTCTGATTTGAAGTTCTAGAAGAACATTGTTTTGTCGTGCTTGAGGGTTTCATCGATCATTGTGGCAGCGCCAGCAATCTCGATTCGCGGGTCACAAAAGTCTTTCTCAGTAATGCCTCTAAATTCTGCTGAATTGGAGCAAACCTGAATACTTCCACCTGCTTCAAGGAAAGCGTCGATTAAATCAGGAAGTGGAGGGAACCCAGGCGCTTTTACCTTTCCTGCAACCCCCTTCTTCACCAACATAACTGCATCCATCATCAAAAAGATGTTAGCATCAACATCCTGAGCTTGTGCAGTGGTACCGGTAACGAAAGGACCAAAACATCGCTCAGCCGCTTCGGGACCCCACTGGGAAATTATGTAAATACTAGGCATTCTATATCATCTCCTAAAGTACTGCGAGTTCAACATAATAGAGGACAAGTCCAAGTAGCAAGAACAGAGTCACCAATAGGTTGGTGTTGTGAGAGCTATGGAAGGGACCGCCCTGCATTGTCTTCATAAGAATTGGAACAACTGTTACAAATTGCATCAGTGTGGCCAATAGTATCAATACGAAGTCTACAATAAGTAGGATATGAAGCAAGTCAAACATTGTTGGAACTGGCGGGAAGAAAACTCCAACTAGCAGTACACCAATGCTAACAAACATCGCTATCATCAACAACATGACTTGAGTCATAAGATAGTAGCCCATCCTCCTAGCCAACATGAATCCTGAGAACATCGTGCTCACATTCAGGGCTAGTAGAACGAACAGAATTAATTGGAACAGTGCCATTTCGTACACCTTTATTTTGCCGATGCTTCAGATAATAATTAATAAATATGTCTAATCCGACGAACTTCGTTGTAACCACCGGTTTGAGCTACATCTCATCGTTGCGGTATAGGAATGCATAAAACCCCGTAAAAGTCGAACGGAAGGCGATAGACTATGACAGAACATCAAGTAGCAAGAGAGTTTGATGCCAGCGGACTAAGGTGTCCAATGCCTATTTTGAAGACGAAGAAAGAGATTCAGGAAGTTGCTGTCGGCGAGATCTTGAAGGTCATCGCCACAGACGTTGGGACCAAGAAGGACTTTCCAGCCTGGTCTTCCAGGACTGGAAATGAAATCCTCGAGGTTGTTGAAGAAGGCGATAAACTCATCTGGTACATCAAGCGTGTAAAGTGAGAAACAGAATTACGCAGTGAGCTTCAGGTAGGACGCTCCTTAGAATTCAAGCCGGCGAAGATATAATTCCCTCGCCGACTTTCTCTACTTTTTCTGTTTTCGTTATTTCTCGTCCTTTGTGGCCATCTCGCCCAGTGCATCTTTCATGAGACTCTTGAAGTCAAAACCCATCATTCGTGCCATGAGCATCATCGGGATCAATACATTGCCAAACACCTGGAATGCTTGAGCTCCTCCTCCGCCCTCTTCACCTTCAACGCCGCCTGTACCTGCTCCACCACCAAACAGTGTGACATCGCCAATGTCTATCTGCTTGTAGATCTCAGGTAGTATCTGTAGAAAGTCTCTGGCAAAGGCTTGTGGAGAGTAGTCTCGTGCTGCCTCGAGCGTTTTCTTGATACCTTCAGCTTGCGCACTTGTGACTTTCAGGATTTGGCCTGCTTCAGCCTCAGCGACCATGCTGATTTTGTTAGCTTCAGCCTGAGCTTCTTGAACTATCCTCTGCGCTTGGACTTCGACCTCTTCCTTGATCTTTCTTTGTTTTTGTGCTTCAGCTGCAAGTTTTGCAACTTCAAGGTCTTTTGAGGCTTCAACCTCAGCTTGTTGCTTCTCGTATTTCTTCTGCATCAGGTCTTTCTGAAGTGCAATCTCAAGGACACTCTGCTCACGCTGCTTCTCGGCCTCTTGGATGTCCCTCAACTGAGATTGTTCCTGTACACCAATGACCTTGTCACGCGCAATTTCCTGCTCGCGAAGGACTTTGCTTCTCTCAATATCTCGGGTGCCTGTTGACTGATCAGCCTCGATAAGAGCGATTTGCGCAAGGCGATGCATCTCAGCTTCACGAGGTTTAGACATATCTCTCAAGAATGATTCGTTGACCACTGTGACATCGACCAGTTCTACAGTAACAACCTTTAGGCCCCATTCCGAAACAATGTCGATTAGTTCCTTCTTGATTGCTTCAATGATCAACTGCCGTTCTTCAAGAATCATTTCGACTGATAACTGAGCGCATGCTGTACGAATAACTGACTCAATAATTGCTGTTAGTCTACTTGGAATTTCTTTCCACATCACATTGTTTATGGTGGCAATAGCATTCTCTGCCTGCCATTGAAGAACAGCACTTAGTCGAATCTTCTGCTTTTCCTTTGAGAGGACTGATTCAGCTGATATATTCAGCTGTTGAACGGTCCTATCCACTGCCAGGATGCGATCGAAGAAGGGAATTCGGATTACCATGCCTCCTTCACCCTGTTTGATCGCTTTGCCCCGTCTCAAATGGACATAGAAGATGTTTGGATCGAATATCCTAACATACTTTCTAACGTAGATGAAAGACAGAAGTATAACCATTATAATCAATAAAGCGATGGAGAGCGCAATGTTGTTTGCGAACCAGTCCATTATACTTGCTTGCATTTGTTTTCCTTCTTACTTTATCTCTGTGCCCTCGTCCATTTTACCCCCTGTCCGTCCGACACCTTTTGCTTCGTATCACTGAATAGAGTGACAGTGAACTCCACTCTCAACGTGTCTCTCTCAGAGCAGTTGGTAGCCATCCTACGAACGCACTTGTTTACTCTTTGTTTTGAGGGGATATAAATCTGCGCAGAGAACTAGTCTTTCTTGGTCAGCTTTTCTTCCCGAGGTTTCTGGCTTTGCTTTTGAAGCCATTTGACGACATCTTTTCTCGGGTCAACATAGGCGAACTTGTCATCTGCTGATACAATATACAATTCTGTTCCTTTTTGAAACACAACGCCTTTCTGAAATGGCCTTGCGTGGAAACGCCGAAGCCCCATTTCAGTTTCTATTCGAATTTCGCCAAATCCATCATTTATTGTCGAAACTGCTTCTACTTGTTTGCCAACCAAATGTCTGGGTTCAATCATGAAACCAGCTTCAACGAATACTTTTCCGAGAACACTTCGCACTGCATAGACCAATACTGCAACGCTAATGAAATGAACAGCCAGTTTTCCAACAAGTGGGAACATGATTCCCTCATAATAAAGAATAGAGCCCAAAAAACCAAAGGTGACAAGTGAGGTTCCTATCGTAACACCCATTGGTGCACCGCGTTCAGTTTCAAAGTATCCTGATTTGTCAACTGGGACTTCATGATGGACATCAATGTCATGATCATGTTCAATGTGATGGTCTACACCATGATCTACATCGTGGTCTACGCCATGATCGATATCGTGGTCAACATCATGGTCAAGGTCATGGTCAACCTCTCCGTGGTCAACATCATGGTCAAGGTCATGATCGACCTCTATGTGTTCAACATCGTATCCGTGTCCAACATCATGATCATAGTCATGATCGACCTCATGTCCGATATCATGGTCATAGTCGTGGTCGACTTCATGTCCAATATCATGGTCTACGCCATGATCGATATCGTGGTCAACATCATGATCTATGTCATGATCAACATCATGGTCAAATGAGCCATGGTCAGAAATAGCGGCAAAGAGTCTTCCTAGCGCGAACAATCCAAACGTGTAGACTAATCCAGCTATCAGTATTCCAAATGATATCTCTCTCAACAGTGCCGCCATTGCAATTAAGCTCTGCATATCTGTCGCGCATCTCCTACTGACGAGTTTTACCCTGCTGCTGGCTACTTGTTTAGCTATACGTTTGAAGGTAAATAAACCTGAGCCAGTGATTCTTCTGATGTACTACAGGTTCACTTGGAATCCGCTCCAACCGGCCCCAAACACCTTAATATGTAACCAATGGCATGCACCAAAGAGGTGCTCGCATTGAGTGTTATAGACCATATTGCTTCATTGCTTGATTCTCTCGAAATTAAGTATACACGAGAAGACCGCGTCTTGATGATGAGGTGGAAGACGAACCACTTTGAAGACCTAAAAATTAGGATTGAATCAAATGAAGAGGAAACGTGGGTTTACATCATCGCACCATTCACTAATTTCTATGAAGTTGCAGAAGCAAATAGGATGAAACTTGCGTATGATATGCTAAAAGAATCTTGGAAAGCAAATGGTGTGAAGTTTGCTATTGATAACGAAGATGACATCATTGTCCTTGCAGAAAGCAACGACACGGACCTTACTGGTGACGAAGTTAAGACTCTAGTTGGTCATGTTGTGCATGCGTGTGATAGATTATGGGAGATTTATCCTACCGATGAAGCAGTAGAACATGAAACTCCAACCTCAGGAGATCAAGTAACTCCAACGCCAGAAGTGAGACATACCATAGAACGGGAAAAAGTAGTACTAATCAGTTGTCCCAATTGTGGTGCAAAGAATGAGCAAGGTTTGACAAAGTGTTCAGAGTGTGGGGCGAAACTCTAGAAAAGAAAATATATGGCAAAAATACTGGATAGATTTGTCGACATCTTCATAAGTTGATTACAACGAACCTCCCGAGTGGACCTTATGACTGAAACAAGTCCCGAAGAACCTTTCCCCGCAGAATCGAGGGAACGATTGGTGAGTATATTCTATCCCAAGCGAGCCTCATTCATCTTTTACTATGTATTTGGGACTGTTGTCTTTATTGTCGGGATGGGTTTTATGACCGTTACTTCTTATGGCGGGCTTCCTCGTGATTTGGTATCTTGGTCATTAAGTGCTGGGGCAATGATTTTTGGTATTATATTGGTTGCCTGGGCTGAAAGCAGGCGATGGTTTACACTATACATTATAACCACCTGGAATGTGAGAGTACGAACAGGAGTCTTTTCACGAAAGACCAAGAGAGTCTTTTATGATGAAATTGCAATGCTTCATTGCTCTGGGCCTCCTGATGAACGGAAAGTGGGGATGGGTGACGTTGAGATATACACATCAGTGGACGACGAAAAACCCGCTCTTGTGTTCGATGGAGTTCACAACCCAGATGGCGTTCGAGAAATCATCAACAGGTTTGCGCAAACTATACCAGACCCTCTGCCATGGGCTCATTTAGACCGAAGTTGAAGCATATTGACACATTTCGCGACATTTTTTCTTTGACGAGTGACCTTTATTATGGTTCATGACATAAACGCAAAAGAAATCAAGGGAAACTACAAATAAAAAATGGAGAGGAACGAGGTGACACGGTTCACCATTAGGTATGTTGCATCAGACGGAGAGAAGTATCAGGTCGTTAAAGATGACTACTTCACTGAGATTGATCTTTCAGACACTAGTATAAAATCAGTGAGCTTAGAGCCTTTGAATCAATGTGGAAAACTGGAGAAACTCAATCTTGACTCGAATCTCCTCACTGAGATTGATCTCTCGCCCTTGGCAGGCTGTAGGAATCTGAAGATTCTCAGTATTACTTCTAATGAGCTGACTCACATAAATCTGCAACCATTATCTAGGTGCTTCGAGCTTCAAGCACTTGAGATCTCTGATAACCAGCTCATTGATGCGGATATATCGCCGCTACAGTCGTGCAAAGAATTGAGATGGCTCTATATGGCTGACAACGAGCTTACGGAATTGGACCTTAGTCCTCTCAAACAGCTATCAAAACTACAATATCTGGTACTTTCGGGTAACCGCCTTCGGAAAATTGATCTTAGCCCCTTGGAGCGCTCCACGGACATGAGATATCTTCACCTCAACGAAAACCAGATGCATACTCTTGACATTTCGGTGCTGTTTCACTTCGATAATTTGGAGTCATTTGTTGTGGATGACATTGTTGAGTTGACCGCCAATCACAAGCTCAAACATCTTCCTTACTTTCCTGACCCGATCAATGAAAGGTTAGAAGAAATACAATGGTCCCACGAGGTACCGGAACACTCAACACGAGTTTGAATTATAACACCTAACGATTTATGAGAAGAACGTAGCAAACACACGTGAAAGATAGGCTGGAGTCTATTATATGGTTGAAATCAATATCTCGTTCAGAATCGAAAATGGTGTCGAGCTCTACTTCCAGACACAAGATGATGTCAAGGTGGTTGACCTCTCTGGACGAAAAATCGTTGAAATTGATTTGTCACAATTAACTCAGTGCAAAACACTGAGAGAAATCAATCTTTCAGCCAATCTAATCAGAAAAATAGATCTTGAGCCGTTGAGGGATTGTCCAAGTCTTGAGAGACTGAATCTAAGTTCTAATCTGATATCTTCAATCGATCTCACTGGAATCGAGAGTTGTGCCAATCTTGATGCGCTGTCTCTTGAGATCAACAAACTTCAGCGTATTGATTTATCTCCATTAATGTCCTGTTTGAAACTTCAGGAGTTGAATCTTCAGTCTAATGACTTCCACGAGATTGATCTTTCACCCCTGAGAAAGAGTGCAGTACTTCGATTTCTAAGACTTGATAACAATGAGCTTTATGATATTGGTTTGGAACCCCTGTCAGGTTGTTTGAATCTTCAGGAGCTGTTTCTTGAGGGCAATCAACTGGAGCAATTGGACATATCTCCACTGAAGAACTGCAAAGCTCTAGAAGGTCTTTGGTTGAGGTCTGCAGGGTTTCTCCAAATCGACTTGGACACCTTGCGTGAGTGTCCGAATCTCCTGTGGCTTGACATAAGTGAGAATCAGATGAAGACGGTTGATATCACACCATTGTACTACTGTACAGGTCTTGAGGTATTTATGGTGGATGACACAGTTCCTCTTATGGCAAATGTTGGACTATCATACAATCTTTGGCCAAGTACAATTGAGAGCATTAAAGATAGGGTTTTTTGGGTAGAAGCATGACCAAAGGCAACGCAGGTCATACCCACGTGACACTAGCTCTAATTTTGCCAAGATGCATTTTGTGATTGTGACACTGATGACAACCACCGATGACAATGCGGCAAGAATGACTCTTCGTGTTGCTGGGGTATTGCAGGAGGTCCGTGATTTATGGGTTAAAAGGCTGGACACGTATTTTTCACAGATGGAGGACTTGATTGAGGGCCAGTGGTTGGAAACTGAAGACATTATTGGAATCATCAAAGAGTCCCGAATGGCCTCACGCGAGGCACTAGATGGATTGGGAAATGATCTAAGTGCTGAGCTGGTCCATTCGTCGAATGGTGTCATTGCACGTTATGAAGCTGAACGTCTATCATTCAACGAGGAAATCCAAGACCTCCGAGCGGAGATAGGCAGACTTCTGGAGGGTGATGAGAACGCAATCAGACGAGAGAACGAATCTCTTCACGCGGCGATCGATTCAATTCCGGAGTTCAATCTTCTCAAAGTCATCCAAAGATATCACCGTACTGACTACAAACAGCTTGCTCAAGTCACTGGCGATAAAAAGAGCGTTATCAGGAAACTTGTGAAGGAGCTTATGAAGAAGGGTTACGTCAATGTTGATAAGAAGTCTCGTCCTCATGCAATCATATTTCTTACTGCTCCGTGGAACCTCAAACAAACCCAGAGTTCGGTGGTTCTTCATGACCATCCGCAGGAGTCTTTTCAACACGTTCAAATTGAACCTCGTTAGCTCCTAGAGCTTTTGTTATTCTTTGCAGTATCGGACTTGTTCATTTGACAGTTAACTCATTGAGCATGATAATTGGAAGGATAAATGCCATTACCATGAATGGTAATCCGACTTTCCATCCAAGACTTGTCGTGGCCGATCCCAATGTCAATGGCACGTCTATAATACTCACAACATTGCTCAAGACTTATATGTAGATGTCTACATAGCATAAGTAGAGCTCTACATAAGTTGGTGTCTACATATGGCTTTCCATGGTATGAGCAGGCACACATCTCAAGGGACAAGACTCAGTCCAGTTGAACTGCTCATTCTCGCAATTCTAAAGAACAATCCAGCTCATGGATACATCGTAATCCAGAAACTTGGAGAACGCCTTGGGCCAAGGAGGGTAAAGAGCGGGACTATCTATCCTGCGCTTCATCGACTGGTCGAAAAGGAGTTGATCCAAGGCACTCATGTCCTTCAAGAAGAAGGGCCGGACACTGTTGAATATCAACTGACCCAAAAGGGAAAACAAGTGCTTTCCGCTGCTCTACAAAACCTCGATGTTGAGTGGGGCGCTCAGGGAAAAATCTGGCGTTTTCTTGTGAGTCAGGCTGGTGAGAGGGCGGCTGCGCCTCTATTGGACTGGACCGTTCGTGAACGTAGCCCAATTGGATTTGCAGCCATGAAGGCCAGATGCGAAACTGGCAGTTGCTCTCAGAAACACCTCGAGTTCCTAAAACAGTATCGTTCTTACCTGCAGCATGAACTCAATTGGGTCAACAAACAACTGAGTGATATGAAGAGCTCCAATAGCGAGGATGGAGGTGAGAAATAGGAGTTGTGTAGAGAACACAGAGGTCATGGAAATCTTGGCTACTTCATGGGTCCTTTCATGTACTCAATGGGATGCGCACCATTCGAACAAAGCAAGGAAACTAAAATCAAGAGTCTAGAGGCCTTTAAATCAAGACTTGAGGATCACATCAAACATATTGATGAGAAGATTGAAGAGATGCAGAAAGAAGATACTCAAGAAGCATAGTGATCATTTAATCCTAAAAGCGACGTCGCAGTTTTTTCTTGATGTGTGTTTGAATTTCATCATGTTCGAAATCTATATGAAGTTGTGTCCCAATAAACTTGAAACGGAGGGAGTCTTACGAAAACCTGCCTGAATTGCTACTATTGCAGTGATTTAATCGAATTTGCAGGAATACTGTATTGCGAATGTACGAATAGAGGCAGGTCTGTAGCAGCTCATTGCATGACTGGAAACTGGTGTAGAAGTCAGTCGAATCTTTCATGCTGGACGACCGAACCTTCGTCTAGTGACGTCGTCAGGGGTCTTAGCTATGCGAGCCTTGCAGTCATCCGTCCACGCAGGAAATTTAGTGGAATCAGTCGTTTGAACCGATATTATCCAAACTACAAAATGAAAATTCCATGGACCTACATTATCCGCTCCTGGTGTGGTAGCATAATCAAGAAACAGAGAACTAATAGGAAAGAGTTGTAGATCCCTTGGGAGATCCCTTCGGTTGTGCATGCTACTTACACAACTGATTTAAGTTGCCTGAAGACCAAACATGATATACCCTATTGTGAGAGGGCCATCTACTATGGAATCTGGGAAACTTGCACTTGTTGGAGCAACCATGGTGATTGTTGTTGTTGGAATAGTTGTTGGCGCATCATTTCTCACATTCCCTGAAGCTAGTCCGCTAACAAAAACCACCACAGACAGAGACCTATTGGAGCTTGGACTAGAAGTTCCGAGTAACTGGGAGTTTGAGATGTCTGACAATTCTACACTCTCATTAAGTAGTCTGAGAGGGCAAGTCGTTCTTGTGGACCTTATGGCTACTTGGTGCTCAACATGTTCCACGGAGAATGGATATCTTCAGACAATAGCCGACGATATGGCTGGGACAGTAGTTGTAGTTTCGCTCACTGTTGATACATCTGAATCGCCCTCTATGATGGCCCTTTACAAATCTTCACGAGGTCTATCATGGGCACACGGTGTGGATGATACGCAGTTCATGAACTACTTCGTTATCACATCAATTCCATCAATGGTTCTGATTGATAGCAATGGAATCTTCAGGTACTTCCATGTTGGTTTGTGGTCAGATGCGAGCATATCCACAAGGGTGACATCAATTCTTTAGAAGGAGACTAATGGAGTGCAGGGTTTCGTTGAACTTGGACTCCTTTTGGCAAAACTAACTGGAGTCTTTGGAGCTGGTTTGTATATTGCAGTATCCCCATGTCTGTTTCCTCTTCTTCCATTGTTTTTGATAAATAGTCTTCAATCAGCTGATAGTCGAGGCAGAAGCGCGCTGGTCACTGCGGTCCTTGTTTTAGGCATTCTGAGTTCTGTTGGATTCTTCGTTCTGATTGCTGGCTTTATCGGTAGCTTTCTAATTGAGTATTATATCGAGTTTCAAGCCATAATGGGGCTCATAATTCTCTTTCTCGGTTTTGTAATGATTTCTACTACCCTGCAAGAGAAACTTGGATTCACCTCACTAAATCTTCGATCGCAACCAACAGCTCCAACCAACCTCCTGAGTGTTTTCCTAGTTGGACTAGGGTATTCGTTGTTGGCAGCTCCTTGTTCAGGTCCCGCTATTCTTGGTACGATTGCTCTTTTTGGAGCGGAGAGCGACTTCCTCATCATTGCTCTCCTTTTCTTAGTCCTATCAATCGCAATTTCGATTCCGTATTTCCTGATTGCAGCAGTGACGGGTGAGGCTAGGATGCGAATGGCATCAACAATCTCTCAGCAAGCTCGGAAAATCGAACTCATTGTTGGGATAGTTCTTGCTTTCATCGGTCTGCTACTCTTTATTCAGCTATTCGGGTTTCGGTTCTACCTCTTGTAAAAAGATGTAAAACCTCGTTCTACTCTGTTCTGGTATGCCTTCCTACAGAGCCCTTGACTTGGATTCATTGATGAGCATCCCATCTATCGACTCGTATGAAATTTCTCCCCAAAAGACACACCTGGCACTATCGATAGACAGAATCCAGGAGAACTATGACATCTTCCTGCTATCCATCGATGAGCCCAGAGTTCTTACACCTCTCACTAACACTCCAGAACTCACCTCTGTGGAGGATTGGGCTCCAGACTCGAAATCAGTTCTTGTTGGTGAGGATACAGCGAGAGATGAGCGAGTTACACTCTATAGGGTTTTCCTCGATGATCCCGGAAACATGATTCCTGTGACTGAAGCAAAGCCCAACTTTTTCCTGCGCGGGGGCAGTTTTGGTCCTCGAGGCGATTTCATTGCATACTCGGTGAACTATGATTATGACACCAAGAAAGAAACTGAGACCTTCAGGGTCGTTGTTCATGACTTAGAGTCATCTACTAGGATTGTTATTGCACGACCCGACAAAGCGACTGACCTAACTCCATTTGTGGACCCCAATGGTAGATATGTTCTATATAATCGAGCAGATGAGGACCCTTCAGGTACTCAGTGGTGGATTGCATCGATAGACGGAAATGAAGATCGAGAGATATTGAATTTTGGTCCAAAAGCAAAGGTCAACGCAGATTGGACCCATGATGGTAGAGTGCTGTTTGATACTGATACCATTGATGGTGTCCGTCATGACTCCGTTGGCATTGGACTCTATGATATCTCCTCAGGTGAGATCCATTGGCTATCCAATCCAACTGAGAGGGGAGTCTATAGTTCTTCGGAGGTCCCTAGGTACTCCAACCATGTTGTGTTTGTGGAGGAGCAAAATGCGAGAAAGAAAACCTTCATTCTTGATCTGGATACCGATGTTTTGCAGAACGCGACTCCACATCGAGGAACCCTCTCACTAATTACCAACTTGGCAAATGGGGACTGGTTGGGTGTCTATTATAGCTCAACTCATCCTGGAGAAATTGTGCGTTTCAACCTCAATGAGTTAAGCCCATCAAGGTTCACTTTGATCACTGACCTCCTTGGCCGCACAACGATTCAACGTGAAGATCTTGTCCCAGCTCAGGATGTCAGATGGATTTCAGCGGATGACACACCAATTCACGGCTGGCTATATCCAGCTCGAAACCCTAATGGTAAAACGATTGTGAGAGTTCATGGAGGTCCTACTGCCCACTCAGAGGACGAGTTTGGTTATGGGATTCAGTATCTGTGTTCTCTAGGTTTCAACATCCTGGAACCCAACTATCGAGGCTCTACAGGTTATGGTGTGCGTTTTCGTGAGCTCATCAAACAAGATGGATGGGGAGGTCTGGATAAGGAAGATATTCGTTCTGGAATAGAGCATTTGATAGAAAATGGGATTGCCCTCTCGTATAAAGTCGGTATCACTGGAACGAGCTATGGTGGCTATATGAGTTGGTTGGCTATCACGCAGTTTCCGCCAGGCATCATCGCAGCAGCCGCACCGATATGCGGAATGACAGATCTAGTTGTTGATTATGAAACAACTCGTCCTGACCTACGAACATACTCGGAGGAGATGCTTGGAGGTTCTCCAAATGATGTGCCTGAGATATATCGAGAGCGGTCTCCCATCAACTACGTACAAAACATTCGTGGCAGACTCTTGATTGTTCAGGGTCTCAGAGACCCCAATGTGACAAAAGCAAACATGTTGGAAGTAGAGAAGCGATTGGAGGCTAATAAGATTAGATATGAGAAGCTTGTGTTTGACGATGAAGGTCATGGTATCGTTCGTGAGAAGAATGTTAAGATTCTTCTAGGTCGTCTTGCTGAGTTCTTTGAAGAATCTCTCTAGAGGAGTCAAGGTTCATTTTGTTTCGAGCAAAGCTTATCTTATCAGTATTGGACCGGGGTTTAGAATATGATTAATCGTGGGCTGGCTCTCTGCTTTGTTGCTGTGCTTGGTCTTGCGTTTTTAGTTCAGACCTCCATCATAAATTACGCTGTTGTTCAAGAAGCGGCTCTTACACCCAACAAGCATGAACCCGCATATGTTTCGCATGAACCTTTCAATATCACTTCAGATGCAGACTTCGAAATACAATCATGGCCTGGGAACGGTTCTGCAACAACTCCCTACATCATAGAGAATCTAAACATCACAGCCAAGAATTCAACCTGCATTTGGATAATCAACACGACAAGTTATTTCGTTATTAGAAATTGTCTATTCAAGTCTGATGTTCTGTACTATCAAGGAATTCAACCTGTGTTTTCAGTCACACTCACGAACGTAAGCAATTGCATCTTGTACGGAAACCATTGGAGAAACAGCACAAGTGGGATTTCAGGATATGCCCTCGATGCTTGCAAAATCTCGAGCAACGTCCTAAATGCTACTAATGAAGGAATAATGATTCTGTGGAGCAACCACACAACAATATTCAACAATACGCAGGAGTTTGACGAATGCTATAGTGGAATCGAGGTCTATGGGGGAAGCAACTACGACATCTATGAAAACAAGTTTGGTATTATCTTGGGCTATGGCATTACTGCATGGACAATCAATGATTCCAGTATACATGATAATCTGATCACTGGAATAAAAAATCCTGATAGCCACCCATTCGCTGGAATAGAGATTTTGGGCATCCTCAATAGTAATGTGAGTAGGAATGAAGTTGCCAGTTTCATCTGGAGCGGCATGGAGATACTTTATGGTGCTAATTGTGTAATCGAGGGCAATAATGTTAGTTCAAGTCAATCAGGTATCATTATTTCGGCAAATGACTGCATTTTAAGACGAAATAACCTCATCAACAATTCGGAAGGTATAGACCTTGTCAACACAAATAATACACAGGTATACGAAAACATCATTAAAGGGAAATACACCAGTTATGGAACTGGCATCTCTATTCACGGCGGATCCGCATCGGACATCTATGCGAATTCTATTTCTGATGTTGGATACGGAGTAATTCTACAGGGGGGACAAGCCCACAATATATCATCTAATTCAGTCACGGATGATAGATACGGATTTGGTTTTGGCTACTATTCCAACTGGTACAATGTTCCTGATGGTGCATCAGATGATTGTGACATCATTGGGAACTCTTTTGATGGTGGCGGACTCTATCCACAAATTCCGAACTTTGATCTTTGGAACTTTGATACAATCCGATTTCTGAACAATACGGTGAGTGGACGAAAGATTGGGCTTTTTGCGAATCTGCAAACTGAAAGCATCAATGGGGATGAGTACGGCCAACTATATCTTGTGAGCTGCATTGGCGTCACGATCAGTGGAGGCAGTTTCTATGGAATCAGTTCTTCCTTCAAGGACGATGCATACCCAGATTTCGGTGAAGCAACAGCGATTACTCTCGTGAATTGCAGTGATTGTGAACTCACGAATGTGTTTCTTCACAACAATACGATTGGAGTCAGTTTTCAATACTCCTCGAGTTGTGTATTCAGACAGAGTATCAGTTCCTACCATTCTCGGACTGGAATAGTTCTCTCGCATTCAGAAGATATCGTCATTTTGGATGTTTATGTCAGAGCAAATCTCAAGGGAATAGATGCCAGCTGGTCTTGGGTTTGTGTCATTCATAATTGCTTAATTTGGGAAAATGACGAAGCCATTAGCTTTGTCAGCAGCACTAACATGACGCTGTTACGGAATACCATCTTTCAAAACAATGACTCCATTTTTCTCGAGGACTCTGACGGGTGCTATATCCATAACAACATCATCTACTTCAACTCAAGAGGGATTCAGTTGAATAGTTCATCTGACTGCCTAATAACCGGGAACAATATATACAACAACACAAGAGCCGGAATCTCTCTTGACTTCTCATCCAATCGTAATGACATTTATGAAAATGCGTTTGCATACAATGCGCCTAATGCGATTTGTGAGGGTTCCTCCAATCATTGGGATAATCAAGTCGATACCGGGAATTGGTGGTCTGATTATACTGGCACAGGTCCATACATCATAAATGTGAATGATCAAGACAATTATCCCAATTGGAACGAAACGACTAGTACTGCATTAACTATAGATCATTCGATGCCAACGTTCCCAGCAGGTCTAGTTATTGCAGCTGGAGCAGTTATGGGACTCATTGCTCTCATACTCGTGAGAAGTGAAAAGAAACCTGGTATGTCTGTTGATTAGCCATAGAGGCTCTCTGACCGAGAGCGGATGATTTGAGAGGCCGCTCCAACGTCCTCTGTGAAATTGATTCCACGTACGACAACTAGCGGAATTCCTTCATCAGCCTGACCCATTACAAGCTCCGCAGCAGCTGCAATCTGGTCCGCCAAGCACACAACAGATCCTCGAAGCCGATGACCAAAAATGTCCTCTTTCCCAGCGTTGCTGGTAAAAGGTGACATCCCTGCTATTCCTATTGCCAGATTGATAGCGCCTTTCCTCCAGGGTCTGCCCTGAGTATCTGTGATTATCACTGGCACATTGAATCCACTGGATTCAGATAATGAAACATTGATTTTCTTTGCTGATTCATCAGGATTTTCAGGGAGTGCAATCAAGTTTCCCAAAGGAGCATTGCTCTCATCAACGCCTGAATAGTCCGTTATCACTCCTTGTTTTGTCTTTGTTATTAGAACCGGGCCTTCTCGTAGAACCTCACTTGCTTCACTCAACGCGGCCTCAACTATTTCTGGAGCGTGTCCCGATCCTTCTGCGAGAGCTTTTGCTTTCTCTGAAACCTCCACTTTATCCAATTGATAGAGACTACCTTCTGTAATTGAAATAATAGAGTGAGTCACAACGATGATATCACCTTTGGTAAGAGTGATTCGACTCCTCTCAATTGCAGTCTGAATGAGCGAGGAAATTTCGTCTCCCTTCTGAACAATCGGAAATCCTTGAATTGGAATCAATTGGACCTCTCTATTACTCATCATTGATCGACTCTAACTCGTCTGGTGGGATTTCTTGATATTCGCTATACTCATCTGTTCCATATTTGCCGAAGCGTGCTTCGATTGCCAAATTCTCTGGAATAATGACAAATAGAAGTATTCCGGCCAAGACATTGATGGCTGCTTGAATGATATTGGGAATTACAAAGCTAACAGATAATGCGATTGCAACATCCAATGGGAGTCCATAAAGCCATTGAATCAGGTAGATGTTCGCAATATACATGCCGATTGCTCTAAAGACTACACCAAAGATAAGATAGATTGGAGTTGCTACCTTCCAATCGTAGGATCGACCCCTTAGGACGAATTTTGCCACAACGAGTCCCAACAAGGTGAAGAATTCTGCGAACAACTTGAAAACAGAGCCGATGATATTTCGATATCCAATCGCAATCCACATTATTGGCAAAAGGAGGAATGAGAACACATTACCGTATGCAAGAAAAACAAAGCATATTGGAATACCAGTCGGATCAAGTGTAAAGCCTCCAAACAGTGGTATGTCAGTCAGAAAGGGAATTGGAAAAATCTCGAGAGCTAAAACCATAGCGGCAAATATGGCAAGAATTGCTATGCTCCTAGAGTCTGTTCTTATTCGCTTTCCTCCTTTCCATAGGTAGAACGCTAGATAGAGAAATAATGTCCCTACCGCTGGTAGAAAATAGGCAAAGAGTGTGTAGTTTTGTTGACTGGCTTCAGGAATGTCCGCTTCTAAACTCAGCAATAAAAAGCCAATTGCAGCAATATAGGCAATGACGGCTACTACAATGCTTTTTTGGTAGGACTGCTGAAGGCTCATATTCTCACCATTAGTGACGCCGTGTTCATAACCAAGATAAAAGGTGATTGCCTTAAGTTTTCGAATTTTCGAAAAATAAGAT
Organism: Candidatus Thorarchaeota archaeon; assembly: GCA_011364905.1. Taxonomy (GTDB): domain Archaea; phylum Asgardarchaeota; class Thorarchaeia; order Thorarchaeales; family Thorarchaeaceae; genus SMTZ1-45. The sequence continues at coordinate 55,371 of RDNZ01000006.1, read as the reverse complement.
TACCTTTGAACGAAATGAGTTCATAAAAGATTGTAGACATGAATTCATTGAGGTGACGATGTGCCATGAAGCACGTCAATATGAAGACGGTACTAGGCATTACGATTTCGATGATTTTCCTACTCGGAGCTATTGCCGCCCCAGTATCCGCACTTCAGACAAATATCAAAATTAAAACATATAATCAGGGTTATGCTTCAGGCGCCAATAATCATACATACATGTATGTGGAGCCTAACCCACTAGACTTTCAGTCTAGAAGTACAATGAATGTGAACGAAGATCTTGACTATTGGATCTATCGTTATGACACCACTGGATGGACCAGACAAACTTCGTCCTTTGCGGAAGATATGAATGTTCCCTATGATTGGACATCATTCAGTACTTGGAACACGGGGCCATTCGCGAATCCTGCATACCTTCCAGAGTTCTATGACTGGACTGCATCTGATGGCAGTGACTTTGTTGTCAATACAACAATCGAAACCAGAACATTTGGACTTACTTTTGGTCAACACACTCCAGTATCAGTGGATAGAGGTTACACATACTATGGAACTCTCGGAATCAGTGGGCAGGAGTTTGTCCACCTGACCATTGCTAGCAGACAGGACGGCGTTTCGTGGAGTGTCGCTATAGTGGATCCACAAGGACGTTACATGAATGGAGATTCTGGTTCAGAAGGAGACATCATTACCATTCCTTTCAAACCTTCAATATCAGGGACATACTACATCTTTCTCCAAGCAACACCAACTTCGGGAACTTTTGCCCTCTTTGACCTATTTCCTGTTGCGGTTTCGCCCCAGCTGATCCCCGCTGGTGGTGTCATCACAGACGAACTAAATACGGGTGAAATAGTTGTAGAGGATACAGGAAGTTGGGTGTACAAAGAAATGGCACCAACTGTCCGAACTTACAAGGTCAACTCCAGAAATGATGTTGCATCTTTAGCATACACATTCAACTATCCCAATGGCATCCTCCCCACTACACAACCAGTTGCCATAGAATTCACAAGCAATGAGTTCAATTATGGACATAATGGGGGAACACGTTATGACGAAGGTTCAGGCTTTCCAAGCAACGGTCAGTACTTCTTCAGAGGTGGGCCTTACTATGTGACAGTCTATGGTGGAGATGGAACACAGTATACACTCTATCATCAATCTAGCTCCCAAGGTGCACTTCCTCTTAATCAGAAAATGCACTTAGAGAACTACATTGGTTCAACGGCTGCTCAGAGTTACACGCTGGATATTGATCAACCCTCAATACTGAGAGTAAACTCAACTGCAACTGCTGGGGAACTGTCAATTGCTTTGACTGGATCTTCTGAGGACGGCTATCGCAGTGTTCGATCACCTAATCATCCTGCTACCATCCAGGCTGCAAATGAATACTATCTCCCAGTTGGAAAGTACCATGTTGAGCTGTACGTTTCGAACAACGTGAATGAATGGGTCCGCTTCAATGTTGGCTCCATTGTTGACGAGACTACCACTGACATCGTTAATGTGGGTGGTTTCTTTGTTGATGCACACCTTTTCCAGATGTACAACATGACTTTGTACCTGAACAACCAAGATAATGTCACAGTAAACTTCGAGTATTCGATCTATGATGCATCTGGTGCTGTACGGGTATCAGGTTCAACGACCGTTGCAAACAGATGGGATGGATCTCAGATACAAGCGCATCCTACTATACCGAATAACCGGACCATTAACTACGGAGGTCAGGGTTACTATGAGGGGTTTGCCTTTGTTGGTATCTGTACATACCAAGTTAGCAATAACACACAAGGTGCAACAAACGTCTACATGAACTACCCAGTGAGTCTCACAATCGATTGGCAGAATCGAATGAATGACATCTACGCCGACATTGAGACTCTTGATGTTGGTGCGGCCTCTGCATGGACTAACTTCTCATTGCCACTACCTGGAAGTGGGAGTGGAACCTATGGATTGCTACTAAACACAACTCCAGGAACCTGGTATAATGTGTCGGTTAAGACTGGAGATGTCACTGGTTTCAGTAGTACACTTCTAAGCGCATACGATGGCAGGGCTCACTCAACCCCATGGGGTGATCTCAACGATGAGTATGTCGGAAATATTGCTGATTTCTCGTTCCAATTCGGCGCAATCTCTGATAACTCGCTCTTGAGTATGGCAATCTCTAGAAATCTAGGTGTAGATGGTTTCTTGTGGGTTCAACTCACGCCACTACCGACACCTCAACTATCGGTTGAGAAGATAACTCCTGTTGGTCCCAATGTCCTTGCAATGCTAGGCGGTGTAGCACTTCCAGCAGCTGTTATTGTCGGGGTTGTAGTTATCGTCTATATAGTGTATGTCAAGAAATTCAAGCAATAGAAATACAACATCGGTCTTGTTTTTTGAGACCGATGTTTTTCTCTCTTTTTTTTTCCAAATCCTTTTCTCTTTTGGCTTCCAGTCTAAGTTTGAGTACTAGTAGATGGTGGCTTGATCAATGTCAGAAAAAACTTCGACGAATTGGTTTGAGGATGATGAAATGTGGGAGATTATGGAGCCTGTAATGTTCACAGAAGCAAGAATCGCTTTTACAACAAACGAAGTAGACGCAATCAAGTCCCTCTGTCATGTCACTCCTCATGAGAGCGTATTGGATCTTTGTTGCGGTATTGGCCGTCATTCATTGGAGTTTGCGAGAAGAGGTCACAAGGTTGTGGGAGTAGATAGGACAATCAAGTATCTCGAAAAGGCAAGAAAGAGTGCGGCGGATGAAGATCTCAATATTGAGTTTGTTCTCGACGATATGAGAACGTTTTACAGAAAGAATTCCTTTGATCTTGTACTTAGTATGTTCACATCATTCAGCTATTTTGAGGACCATGAGGAGCAAATACTTGTTCTTCGCAACATCTATACTTCTCTTAGGGCTGGCGGCAGGTTCATTTTTGAATCAATGGGCAAAGAGGTTCTAGCGAGGATTTTCACCCGTCATAGTTGGTCTGAGTGGCCTCAAGGATTCATGCTTGAGGAGAGAGAAGCCATCGATAACTGGAGTCGAATGTATAACAAATGGATTTTCATTGAAAGAGATGGTACGGTGCATAGATGGGATGTGATTCATTGGATTTACTCAGGAGCCGAGATTCGTTCTATGCTTGAGAGCGTAGGATTCTCTGATGTAAAGATCTATGGCGGATTGGATGGACGCGCCTACGACAACGAAGCTGAACGATTGGTTGTTGTAGCTACGAAATAGATTCACTAGTAGTGTCATGAGAAACCCTTTTCATGATAGCCGCACAGTGCTTTGCGAGTGAGAAGAGATGTTTCTGTCACGTTCCGAGGACTATCCACTTGATCATATGATTGATGTGGCCGCAGGAAGGACCCGCGCTGACCTCGTTCTGAAAAACGCAAATGTTGTCAATGTCTTCACCGGCGATGTGACTCCCGGTGATATTGCCATTCATGGAGCCTATATAGCTGGAATTGGCGAATATGTAGGTAACGAAATCATTGATCTGAAGGGGAAGTATGTTTCTCCCTCATTTATCGATGGCCACGTTCATGTAGAGTCCTCAATGGTAATGCCCATAGAATATGCTCGTGCAGTTGTTCCTCATGGCACCGGAGCTGTGATCGCAGACCCTCATGAGATTGCTAATGTGCTAGGCATGGAGGGCATACTCTATATGAGTAAGAGCATGCGTGGAGGTGCTCTTGAGTTCTATATGATGCTCCCCTCATGCGTTCCTTCCACAGATCTGGAAACAAATGGTGTATCCCTTGACTTCCTGGATATCAAACCGCTCATGACTGAGCACTATGTGCTTGGGTTGGCTGAAGCGATGAATTATCCAGGAGTAATCTACAGAGACCCATCAATCCTTGAGAAGATACGAGTCGCGCTTAGTATGGGCAAGAGAATTGATGGTCATGCTCCAGAGCTGAAAGGTCTTGACCTGAATGCGTATGCAGCCGCCAGAATTACATCCGATCACGAAAGCGTGGATATCGAAGAAGCTCGAAGAAAGCTTGCTTGCGGAATGCACATTCATATTCGTGAGGGTTCAACTGCAAAGAATCTGGAAGCCTTGGCTCCTTTAATCAAGCCGAATACGGCAGATTTCTGCTCCTTTGTCACAGACGATAGGAACACTCTGGATTTGATAACAAAAGGGCACATCGATTTCATGGTTCGAGAGGCTATAGGCTATGGTGTTGACCCAATCCTGGCAATAAAGGTGGCATCACTATCTACTGCCAGACACTATGGTCTCCAGTATCTAGGCGCTGTAGCACCTGGCTACCATGCTGACATTGTGGTCCTTGATTCTCTTGAAAAGATCCATGTGGAAATGGTCTTCAAACAAGGTGTACTAGTGGCAAAAGATGGAAAGATGACGGAGAAATTCGGAGTTGAAAAACAGCCTCGTCTTAGGCGCTCTGTGAATATACATTACCTCGAACCTGAAGACTTCCAAGTCAAGGCGCGTGGTAATCGGATGAACGTTATAGGAATGATTCCCAATCAAATCATTACTGAACATCTTATCGAAGAACCAAAGGTGAAAGATGGACTTGTTGTTCCTGATATTGATCGAGATATTGCAAAGGTTGCGATAATTGAGCGCCACAACGCGTCTGAACCAAGAGCTGTAGGTTTTGTAAAAGGAATTGGAATCAAAGAAGGCGCGTTGGTTTCTTCTATTGCTCATGATTCACATAACATAGTAGCTGTAGCAACAAATGACAGAGACCTCATTCAGGCTGCCGTTCAAATTGTTAGAATGCAAGGAGGGATTGCAGTTGCGAAAGACGGGAATGTGATTGAATCCTTGCCTCTTCCAATTGCTGGTTTGATGTCTGATCAACCAATTGAACATGTGAGTGAAAGAATTAATGATTTGAAGGTTGCAGCGCATAAACTTGGCACACCTCTGGATGAGCCTTTCATGGCAATGGCGTTCCTTTCATTACCCGTAATTCCAAAACTCAAGATAACTGACTTGGGTCTTGTAGATGTAGATCGGTTCAGACTTATCGACCTTTTTGAGGTGCCAGCGTGATTTAACGCAAGTATCCATATGACGGAACTAGGTACCTTTCTTGAGAGTTAGATTCAACTGGATTCTGGCTTTCTTCAGCTGTATTCGTTTCTTATTGCCCACATAGATAGCCATGAGTGAACCTATGAAGACCAGAACGGTGCCAAATAGGAATGCGCCAATCATGAGGGGCAAGAAGTAGGGATTGGGAAGGGTCAATAAACCAAAGAATAGCCCTCGGAAGAGAAGGTGAGCGACCTCGATTATGAGAATCACCAGGAGCGTTACACCTGCACCAAGCTGGCGATCAGGGACATACACCTGCAAAGCTGATTGAAGTAATATAGCTGCGAGTAGGTTTCCGAAAATACAGAACACCAAAATCGACACAGGAATCATGAGGAATGGTCCAACTACAAAAGATGAGCCGAGAACAAGTCTGACTTCTGGCATGCTCCAGGGTGTGAAGTATTGAAAGTACAAGACCCCTAGAAAGAACAGCAGCTCAAAGACCATCATGACTATCGCACCGAAGCCTGTGATTCGAAGGATGATATTGTCAATCCTGTCCGCCCAATCCATATTGGCAAGTTTCTGATACTCTTCATTGAGTGGTTTGGCCCACTCACTCTCAGCGATGCAGGACGGTTTTTGGCAGTTGACAATGGTCAAGAGCTTACCGCCGTACTCTCCCACACGTTTTTGCATGCATTTCTCGCAGACAAGGTCTCCACAGACATGACAGACCTCTTTTGCCAATACTCCTGGATGATTAACGCAGTCTCGACTCTGACTGGGACCAAGGACAGGGCTTGCACAGTACTGGCAACGATTGACCTTGTCTTTATTGTCAATAATGACCGGACCGCCGCAGACTGGACACATAATCTGTTCTTGCCCAGCTTCAGTCATACTCATCTCTCCAGAAAGATGCAGATGGCTCCCGTGAGCGCCTTCTTCTCTCATGTTCGCGTTTTTCAGCCTCGATTCCTCTTATTAGCCGCCGATGTTCACTAGAGGCTCTTCTGTATTCATCCTCCCATACTCGTACAGAGGGTCGTAGCTTCGACTCAGTGACCTTCGGATGACGGTGATCATGAATTGCTCTAACACGAGCATTGTCAACAGACTGAAAGTCCGTGCCACTGACTATCTTTGCCGCTTCGACTGTCACCGCAATTAGACCAGCATAGAAGAGGATCGGGATAATAATAATGGCACCCAAAATCATCAGTATCCCTGCAAGGATAGGTATCGCGATGATGACGATGACCATCAAAATCAAAGCCCCTGCGCAGTTATCGTTGTTTCCGCCACCCGACTTCCCAATACTTGCGAGTAGTTCGAGGGGGACTCTCCAGAGATACTTCATGCCACTTGCGTAAGCTCCCAAGAAGCTACGGTACAGCTGTCCGACTCTTGAGAATCTACTGCCTGCGGTTGAGAATAGTTGGTCAATCGGTATCACAAGTGATGCAGTGGTGACAGCTGGACGATAACGACCTTCAAAGCATTTCTTGCAGAGATAGACCGCGGAGCCCTCCCATCTTTCATCGACTGGAGGCTCTTGCACAGTTAGGCACTGTCTGCAAAAGTGTTTCCCGCACACATTGCAGGTTGTCGCAGCCAAATACTCCTTGTGATTCTCACAGGGAACGAATACACTACTCACGCCAAGGAGAACTCCACAAAAATCACAATGCAGTGTATTATCCTCTCCAACCTTTGAGAGAGGAGTTGCGCCATTGCAGTTAGAGCAGAGGATAGCCATTCCTTCCTCCGTGACCACTTTTGTCACGCCGAGGATCTTCTGCTCCTCATCTGGAGACAATGTGCTGCCATCAGGTGCCAAAAGAGCTGGCTCTAGGGGTGATGGTACATGAGTCGATCTCAGCAACCTGGCTCGTGTTTTATCTCTTTCAACCGATGCTCCAGGCGGAGGCGCTACTGCCTTCCAACGGGCAAGTAGATAGAGAATGATTAATGACTGTGATGCAACTATGAAAGCGGCAATGTTACCTATGGCAATCCCAAAGTCAGGATTGCCGAAAATCGGAAAACCCCAATAATAGGAAATTCCCTGGACGTACAGAAAATAGCCACTTAGGACTACAGCAATAAGACTATAGACTATTTGCGCAGCTACCGCTCTTCTTCTTAAGTCATCCACATAATTACCAATAACAAGGCATGGAAATGCTACCCCTCCAAAAAGGAGCATACCATAGACGTATCCTATTGAGCCCAAGGCACCAAAGAAAGTTCCAAGGAAAATTCCAATAGATGCAAACAGACCAAATACTCCAAAAGTCATCTGGGTAACACCAATCATGCGAAGTCCCCAAGGCCTGTCCAAAATGGTGTAGATTCTGTTTTCTCCAGTCAAAACATCTGACCCCTATAAGCGCGACCATGAGTCTGGCTCAATTCACGTCACCCCTTCTGTTTGAGCCCTTAAAACCTCTACGGCTACAAGCAGGTAAGATTCATAGGGGGAAATTTCCAGTCTGCCAGCACTTGACTATCCCCGTTGTGATTAATATGACTGAGATACCGATGCCTGGAGACTATGGTTATCAGCAACCACCGCCACCAAAGGAAAAAGGTTGTTGTACTCGATGTTGCGAATGCTGGATGTGGATTCTTTTGGCCGTGATTCTTCTGTTCGTGTTATTGATTGTACTTGCCTTAATGTTACCCGGATTCGCACTCTTTGGGCTATTTCCATAGAAAATCTCAAATGCATTGATTTATAACACGCCTCAATCAGTAGTCCAAACATCTGACTCCTGGAGCAACGAACTCGGTGTCCAATTCTGACGAAGACAACCATACATACCCCACCCTTGAAGGTGGGCGTGTTCAGCGAATTATGAGAGCTCTTGAGCTAACTCAGGGTGTTGAGATAGCTCGAAGGTACCTTGCAATGAATGCGTTTGATGGAGCTCTAACAATGATGGGGCTCATTCTTGGTGGCCTCTTAACAATAAACCCTGCCATACCAGATCAGGCACATCTTCAGTTCGATGCAATACTTCTGGCAGCAGCAGGGACGAGTATTGCCATGGCCATCTCAGGATTTAGTGGATCGTATTTAACTGAGAGTGCGGAACGTGACCGTGAGGTCGAAGAAATTGGAAAAGCTATGCTGAGCGACATGAGTGATTCCATGTATGCAAAAGCTTCGAAAACGACATCGGTTGTTGTTGCCCTCATTGATGGCTCATCTCCCGCAATTGCCGCATTTATCATCATCATTCCGCTCTTTTTTGTGCCAAGTGGAATTCTTGGATATCGAATGGCATTTTACTTTGCCATTGGTATTTGTCTTGCCCTGCTTTTTGCGCTTGGTCTTTTCTTAGGTTCCGTATCAAAGAAGAACATCTGGTCTTATGGAGCCAAGACCCTATTCGCTGGCATTATGACTGCGATTCTAATGGTTATCGTTTCATATATTACAGGAGCAGTCGGGTAGCGATGTTTGAAAGCCTTCCTCGAGAGCGAATCGCATTTCTTCCAACGCCACTTCACCAATTGAGGAATCTTGGAGAATCGATTGGGATTGATCAGCTTTGGATCAAGCGTGATGACCAAACGGGACTCTCCTTTGGAGGGAATAAGACACGGAAACTCGAATTCGTCTTGGGAGATGCAAAGGCAAACAAATGTGACACACTTGTGACTGTTGGCGGGATTCAAAGCAACCATTGTCGACAAACAGCGGGAGCAGCAGCTGTAGCAGGAATGAGGTGCATCCTTCTCCTCGGGGGCGATGAGCCTGAGGAATACACTGGTAACCTCCTGCTTGATAAGATGCTTGGAGCAGAGATTAAGTTTTTCCCAGATGAATCGGTCTTCACTTTGAGCAAACGCCTTGATGCCATCATGGAGACACTTGTTGACTTCGGTCTGTCCCCATATGCAATCCCAGCTGGAGCTGCTATGCCGGTAGGTATCGTTCCCTATGCGTTGGCAATGGAGGAGCTAAACACTCAGTTTCAAGCTAATGATTTCTTTCCAGACCGGATACTCGTTGCGGTCGGCACAGGAGGAACTCTGGCAGGATTGATCCTAGGAGAACATATGCTGAATCTCGGCATAGATGTGATTGGCATTTCAGTGAGTAAACCTGCTGATGAGATGAAGGATGAAGTCCAAGATCTCATTACGCGAACAACTGAGACCTATCCCGAGATTGAGCCATTCGAACCCAAGATTCATGTGGATGACAGCTTCATTGGCAAAGGGTACGGCGTCCTTGAGGATGGCGTGGTAAGTGCAATCGAGATGTTTGCCAAGATGGATGGTGTCTTCCTCGATCCAGTGTATACGGGAAAAGCGGGACTTGCTCTCATTAGGATGGCTCTTGCCGGCGACATTGCTTCAGACTCTCCAACTCTGTTTTACCATACTGGCGGAGAACCAGCTCTCTTCACTTATTCTGAACTTGGCAAGAAGTAGAAGCGGGTCATGTGACTGGGAACAATGTGATATAGACCCACCCTATTATGAAAAGCACCACTCCAACTAGTCTGCATAATATACAGAATGAATTATTGAAGAGGGATCCTCGTGGAGCGGTGAATTCAATATGTGCTGTCTGTGTGATTTTTCTTTCGCTCATGACGTATACTCCCGCTAACCTCTAATCATTACTATCCTCTGTTTCTAATAAGATATTCGAATCAATGACTTCACAATGAAGCGTACCACGCTAATTTTGGTCTACTCATCTCTCCATAAAGTAGAAAATGGAGCAGGTTATATACCCTACATCCATACTCCCTATCAGTTACAATGGGGGCGTTGTATGCAGAACGAGAACACTCTTTTCAAGGAGGCTTTTGATGAACGACTGAAGGCCGCCACTTCGGAGAAGGTCCGGATCGTCATCAAAGAGCAATACGCTGATGCGTTTGGGGTACTCACCGACTGTGAGAACGCGAATCTGATACCTGGCATAATAGGACCTCCAGGCGTCGGAAAAACGCTTCTTTTGCGAGCCTATGCGGAGAGAAGCAAGAGGGAACTCTACTGGATCACTGGGGACGAAGGAGTGCGACCCTCACATCTGGTAGGTGCGTTCAATCCGAGTATAGTTCTTAACAAAGGATTCACGCTGGAGGCGTTCGAACCTGGACCACTGCTCAAAAGCATGGTCTTCGGAGGAGTCTTTGGTCTCAATGAAGGGAATCGTCTCAGTGAGTTTGTGCAAAACTCCTTACTGGACCCGTTCGAAGAGCGTTCCATCAGCGTGCAGAGGCTGGGTCGGATACGAGCTAACGAGGGATTCTATCCTGTTTTGACGATGAACCCGGAGGAGATGTCAGGAGCTCACAGACTAAGCGAGGCACTGAGAGACCGTGTTAGAGTGTGGATACGTCTCGGGTACCCGAGAAAGGAGACCGAGATAGAAATCGTGAAGATGAACTGTCCTGAGTACAAGTTAAGTGATGCTGTGCTCGAGAAGGTCTATGGTCTAGTGTCATCTACTAGGGCCAACACCGACATCGAGATCCCCGCTAGCATTCGGGCAGGGATATCAATCTCAAGGCTTGCGGCACAAATGACGAAAAGGATGAAGGAGTCATCGATATCACATTCCACTCTCTCGAAAGCAGCAACATATGTGTTGGTTGGCGCACTGCGCTTCAGACCTGGGATAGAACCCGAGCCAGCTGTTAACTCAATTGTACGACGAAATCTGGGGAGCTAGCTGAAATGGCTACTGAGCCTCGAGTCACTCCTGTGCCTAGTAATGCACCTCCCTTTGCTTACGAGTTTACCAAGCGGATGCGAAATAGAAGGGATGTGGCCAAAAAGCCAAGTGTCCGGCAGACACAGTCGATCCCACAACTCCTTTCTGCCAGATATTTCAGGAATGGACAACTGACCCTTGAAGACTTCCTCGAAGCGGCTGTCTTCACAACATATCCGCCAGATCAGGATATTGCTAGGGAGATTGCAGAGGACATTCTTCTTGGACGAGAAAAAGTAGAACGGCCAAAACCCAGTGAAAAGGAACAAGCAGCTGCTGCAGCTGACGCCTCAAAGAAACAGAAAGACGCCTTAGAGAAGGTGATGGACCAGATTCGACGAGAACAAGAGCTCGCGAAGGTCATAAAGAAAGAGAAGGTGAAAGCTGGTTACGACTACTTACAAGAACTTCACAAGAATGGAGACCAGCAGTTATACGAGGCTGCGACAGATTACTTGACAGATGGGGATATCGTGCTTCGCGGTATCACGAGCAACCAGGAGCTTATGGATAATGCTAGCTCTAAACTTCTTGATAAAGCTGGTGCGCTCACTTCCCAAGACCTGAAGAATTCTCAGACCCTTCAGGTGTTGGATGAAGTCTGCGAGTTGCCAAACGCCGCAGAGCAGTTGGCAGGAAAAGCTCTTCGCGGCGACAAAGACATTGAGCAATCATTTTCGGACTTAGCACGTAGAGATCCGAGCACTGCCGCGCGAGCTCTGAAACATATGGAAGAAATGGGAACTCTTGATGAGAAGACTAGGGAATCTTTGGACCAAACTCTACAAGATAATCTCTCTGACCTTAGCGAGGTTACAGACTACGCAGCTGAGCTGGGACGTGTGCCTGATAATCTGGAAAAGCATATTCAGGACGCAGCAACTAGATACTCTCTCAGTGACTCTGCTGCTTTTGCTGAGAAAATCAAGAAGCATACAGGTCAAGACATAATGGAGGACCTTCTCAAGGCCTACGATGCGGAATATGACAACGGCGGACACAACAATGTAGACATGCGACAATTGGCGGACTCTGCTCGTGACAATCAGAGTTGGGACAGTCTTCTTGAGAAACAAACTGAGTCAACGATTCAGGACGCCAAAGCAAGATCCTCCCCTTCTGATTTCTTGAGATCGTCAGTATCTCAAGGGATGGGAATGAGTTCTGAGCTTTCAACCAACCATACAAAAAAGGAATGGGGCAAAGCCATGCAAAAGCTTGCTGATGCCGCATGCGACACATCTCCTACTAAGACGCATCTTCGAAACACTGTCAAGCAACTCTCTCGAATGGGTCAAGTGCCCTCAAAAGAATCGATTAGAAAAGCAGGAGATCGTCTTGGGATGTCAGAGGCAGAAATCCTTGAACTCCTGAATCCCTCATATGATGTCATCAAGAAACTGATTGAGGCGGGCGTGTCAGATTTTGATCGTCTTCACAATCTTGTTTCTGCAGCTGGTCTTTCTGGTCAGCAATTGCGGCAACTTGCTGATATAGCCGCAGAGAAGGGAAATCAAAGCGCACTTGGTGCAATTGCTCACGAAGACCTTCATGCGGCATTGGGAACTGGAAGTCGAGGTTATGGTGCCCAAAGATATGGATCTGGCACTGGACCTGGGGGAGGAACGGGGTCTCAGCCCTATGATAAGAATCGTGCCGAAATGGCATTTGGGGGACTTTTAGGCGGTCCTGCAACCAACATCATCCGCATTTGGTATGCATACAGAGACCAGTTGCCAGATGAGCTCAAAAAGAAACTCAGAGAGATCGCAAGGCGTCTTTTGATAGACTTGGGGATGAGATATGCCAGACAAACAATGGGCAGTAGCATGCTGGGCGGTCTCTTAGAGTCGACAACAGTCAGGCCTTTCAGGATAGGGGATGACTTTGATCTTATAGACCTCGAAGAGACCATTGAGTCTTTGATGTCTCAAGGGCAGACAAACTTCAAGATGATCGAGGACTCCGACTTCTTGGTGACTGAAACATATCAAGGACACCGTGCTTTCTACTGGGCATTGGACAAGAGTGGCTCCATGAACTCAGCTGAGAAACTGGGTATGTTAGCAATTTCGGTGATGGCCGGACTCTATGGAATCAAACGTGACGATTTTGGGGTTGTTCTCTTCGACAGCGTCACTCATGTTGTCAAGACCATGTCGGAAAAGAATGTTTCAGTAGACAAGGTTGCCGCTGATCTCCTGGAAGCGAGAGCTGGAGGTGGAACGGGTGGCGCAGAGTCAATGAAACTGGCTCTTCAGAATTTTGAGGACACTCGTGCGAAAGAAAAAGTCTTCATCTTCTCAACTGACATGTATTTGAGTGATCAAGCTATATGCGAACAACTTGCTGAGCGAATGAAGCCATTAGGGATTAAGATGATTATAATCGTTCCAAAATCTTCCTATAATCCTCAAGCCGCCGATGCCCTAGCCAAGCATGCTCATGGAGTGGTCTTAGATATCGCTTCCATTGAGGAACTACCGGAGAAACTATTGAGGGTCACAAACTACTGATCAAAGTCGGGAATACCCTGCTTTCTCTGTCAGAGACTTTTCCTTTGTTTCACACACCCAGAACTTGTACGCACAGACATAATCCTCCGTTCCTCGAAGATCAAGAAGCTTGGAGCTAAAAAGACGCCTCATGATTCGCATATATCTGAAGAAGGGGTCTCCAGGAGGCACTACTTCTGCAATGCAATTGATTTGATAGCTCTGGTTCTGAGGTTCATCGGATTGTACCCAGAAGAAGCTTAGACTGACTCTGGGATCGCGAAGTATATTTTGGTAGGTCACGTCTCCGTACATCTCGGCACAACCAAAACGGTATCTGTCTATTTTCTTGTCGTCTAACATAACATCTTGATAGAGCTCAATGCGTTCATCTACAGTTTCAGAGAAAGGTCTGCCTTGGAATGATAGCTCAGCTCCCTCAAGTTCTAGAATTTTTTCCTCGAGTGCCTCATCTGTTAGCGTCAGTCGAACAATCTTTTTGGCTGCGTTTATTGGGAAAATCCCCATTGCATTCTGCGTGGAGATTGTGGGTTTCATAAGAGTGGATTCGTACAACCTACGAACCTTTTCTTCTGTATCTCTGGCTCCCTCAAGAGTGTTCACCAATGCTTCATAGAGAATATCTGGGATTGCATTCAATGGAAAAGAAATATCGAGTCCGCCTAGGTTAATGTCAATCTTACGCATATGACGATCAATAAACTTGATTGTTGATTGTCTCTTTTCTGGCAACAGACTCACATCGCGATGTACTCTTTGTGTGATCTCTTCTCTTTAAGGGAACAAATTTCATCCTTTTGAGCAACTTCCAATCTCAGAGTGCATATTTAACGATATGTCGGACCTTTGATTTTCACTGAAAAACCCTCATAAGTGGGTCTGCATGAATTGATGATGCAGCTTGAGGCTAAAGAAATGGTTGAAGCGTTCGAAATCGATTCAGAGGCCAAGATGACTAAATCACAAGCCACTGTTGTAGAAGTCGACACAAACCAGGTACTTGTCTTTATAGTTCATGAAAACAAGACCGTCTATTTATGGAGAGGAAAGGGGGCTGACATCTTTAAGAAACTCATGGGCACTCGGGCAGCCGCGCAGTTGAGTCATAGATATCCCGATTATCGGATTCGTCCTATCTCTGAGGATAATGAGCCTGCAGCCTTCAAACACCTACTTGGCACCAAACTTGACTGATATCTTGCTAACCAGAAGACACTTAGTCGGTTGAGTATTGCTTTTATCTGGTGAGGACTTTGAGCATCGACCGGCTTGCGTATCTAAGCATGATTCGGAATGTTAGGAGAGGTCTTCTCACGCGTACTGAAATAATCAGGCTTCTTGATAATGAATCTTGGATCACCACGACGGAAATAGCTCAGCAAGTGAATGTTACATACAATACTGTTCTTTACCATTTGAAGCACCTGTTACGAGAGGAAATCATAGAGCGTGATCCCCAAAGTCTGGCATGGAGATTTGGTCCTGTTCAACAGAGTGACTTGACGCAATTCCTTTCTTCAAAGAAAAAAAAGAGGTCAAAGAACTAGCAGTACGCCATGCTATAGTCACGAAAAACCAGATATATCAAAGGCACGCTCGTCTTGCAGTGTGTGTCTGAGATGCTAAAACGAGCAATTGTCCGTCCGCCAGGGCGGGAATTCAAAAAGTGTCTGTCCCGTCACCCCTTTCATCACACTTTGAACCTCGAATTAGCGCTGGATCAGCATAGACGTTACTGCAAGACTCTTCAGGATTTGGGAATAGAACTCGTGGAACTGACGCCTGATGACGAACACCCTGATGCTTGTTTTGTTGAAGACACTGTTGTGGTACATGGTTCACGTGCAATAATCGGACGGATGGCGAAAGAAAGCCGGAGAGGTGAAAGCACCAGAGTTGAGGAGGTTCTCTCTGAGTTTCTACAGGTTTCCTCGGTGACCACACCTGGAACATTAGAAGGAGGTGATGTAGTCCACGTGCCTGGCCAGCTAATATGTGGCATAACTCAGCGAACCAATCCTGAAGGCGCTTCTCAGATGGAACAATGGCTAGAGGTTCCAGTCAGAATCATTGAGGATCCAAGAATCATGCATATCAAGAGCCATGTCACATATCTAGATAGGAACATCGTGCTCGTGAATGAAAAGTATGCGGGTGAACCTGTTCTAAAACCCTTTACCAAAATCATACTTCCTGCGAATGAATCGCATTCCGCAAACACACTTACGATAGAGGGATGTGTCATTCTGTCAAAGCGTCACAATAAAACAGCGCAACTTGTCAAAGAAGCTGGCTTCGATACAGTCCAGCTTGACATGAGCGAGTTTGAGAAATGCGATGGTGCACTTACTTGTTTATCTATCATGCTTTAGAATTTAGATGAATTCTGCGTAGAAATCTTTGGCATTCTTCCAATAGATTTTCTCAAGGACACCTATTGGGAGGTGTAGGCCATTGATGAAGGTACCTCCAGAATCGACCGTGTCTGCATCTGGAAATGGCAATGGACGATTTTCAACTGAGGATTCAAGCAATAGTCTGAGGGCAAGGTATCTTCCAGCGTAGTAGTCTCTCTGAGGTCTCCATGCGACACAGTCAGTACCAAAGACGATTCTGTCTTGGTACTTGACAAGGAACTCCCTAGCCTTCTTCGGATTCTTACTAAGTTCTCTTGACACCCATCTTGCAGAGCTAGTATCGATGATGAAGTTGGAATACGTGTCGAACCATCGTGCAAGATTATCCAGTCTGGGAATTTCTGGTTGAGCTGCGAAGTGTGCTAATTGAATATTCAAAGAACTATGTCTTTTGAGCACTCCTTCCATTTCTTCAAGATCTCTCTCTTTAGATGTATAAATTGAGGAGTCCGTGTATTTTGTTGCATAATATGTGTCTGGGTCAGATAGGTGAAGTAAGAATGGAATTTCCTCGTCTTTCAGTGCATCGAACATTCTCGCCATCTCATCGTCATCCATTCGCAACGCTTCCGGATCGGCCGAAGCTCTTCCTCTCATTACAGGAGCTGACTGCATCTTTGCCACTTGATAGCCCTCTTCATGTAGAGTGGCAATCTCTTTGAGAATTGGCTCTATGCCATCGACGAAACGCATTACCCCTGGGAGATACTTAGCGAAGGTGAAGCAACCTGGATATTCTTCTTTAGCATATTTCTTTGCACCGAGACTGTGGCAGATAAGAAGCCACTCTTTTACTCCGAAGTCTTTGCCCACCTGAACTAACGTATCCAAAGCATCAGTATCAACTAGGTGAACATGAGCATCGAAAATTGGTTCGTTAAATGTTAATTCAGGGTTCAGTGGTCGCACCTATTGCGGCAATATACTTCTCATTGAAAACTCTGTCCCTCTAGCACCAGTACGTGCACAAAGCCTTTTTCTATCTACTTTTTTTCATCGATGTGAACCGCATACGCGGGTTTAGGAGAAAAGAAATTGAAACGCACGCTACAGACAGTGCTAGTAATGTCATTCTTAGCTATGATCCTCATCTCCCCAGTTGCAGCAGCAACAACTCAGGGATTGGAGTGGGGTGTAGCGCAGAATGATGAGTTCACCTACCGCTTGAGAATGGTGGATGAAGGAGTACAGACTTATGATGAAGGTATGAACATAACTGTAACTGGTAGCACACCTGCCCTTTCTGATCCATTAACGACTTGGCTCAGCATCCCCGTCGTCCTTGCAAATATGGTGTATACCAACGGAACGCCTGCAATTGCTGAAGCCGTGGTTATTGGTTTCGCGTCGATTCTTGTGGGAGGAGTCTTCATTGTTCCAATAGGGAATTTTTCACTTCTTGCTGATTTGGCTGCAGCTGCTCCATGGTGGACAGTGAATCATACGATAGTCTCTGATTCAGCGTTTTGGGGAATTAGGCTCAGCTACATGGATGACGACTCTCCCTCCCAGATTTATGTGCAGTATTCCAAATCCAATGGTGTTTGCGCAAGGTTCAACATTGAATCAACTAACAGCACATCACACAAGAAGAGCTCATTTTCGCTGGTTCGTGATGGGCTTGGACTTGACATAGTGCAGCTTCTTCAAGATAACATCCTATATGTGGGAATTGGAGTTGGAGTAATCGTCATTTTGGGTGCAGTAGTCTGCATTCGCCGTAGGTAATTGATGTGGGGTTTTGCCCCACTCCTCTTTCTTTTTCATTTTAAGTTAATTCTTGACCAAAGGCCCATGGCTGATTCCCTTGAAACCTTCGAAACGTGAGTATCTGTTGTTTTTGTGAGAAGTCTATTCTGGACAACAATATCTCCATTTACGACTACATCTCTCACATCTCGTCCACTAAATGTATTGACTAGATGTCCGATTACAGATTCGGAAGTAAGAGGCGTTGGTACTCGAGAGCCTTCAAGAATTGCAATGTCTGCGAGTTTCCGTTTTTCAAGACTTCCAAGATCGTTTCCAAAACCATAGCAGTGCGCACCTTCGATTGTTGCCATTCTGAAAACCTCTTCAGGACCTATTGCACTGGGATTGCCACTAGCTAATCGATGAACAGTAAGCGCACATCTCATATTCTCAAATGGATCGTAAATCCAACCGTCATTTCCGAGACCGACCGTGATTCCCTTCTCAAGCATCTTTGTTACTGGGGCTACTCCCACTGCATTCAGCATGTTGCTCATTGGATTATGCGCAACTGAAGCCCGCCTTTTGGCAATCAGTTCTATCTCGTGGTCATTCACATGGACGCAGTGAGCCAAGACTGTCTTTGGGCCCAATACACCCAATCTATCTAGCCTCTCGACGGTGCGCTCTCCTGTGGCCTCAAGATTATGGTAAAGGTCAACAAGTCCCTCAGAAGTATGAACTGTGATTGGAACATCGAGTTTCTTTGCCTCATTCGCTGCCTCTTCGACTGTTTTGTCACCCACCGTAAATGATGCATGAAGGCTAACCATGCCAGAAACAAGGTCATCTTTCTTGCAGGATTGAATGAATTTCACACCCTCTTGGAAGCCTCTATGCGCCTCTTCTGGATTGTTTCTCTCAGTCATTTCAAATGCCAAGACACCGCGCATTCCTACCTCCTTCGTACCTCGAGCGATTTCCTGAAGGCTTCCTTCTATGGAGTTGGGACCAGAATAAGTGTCGGCAAAGAGGGTTGAACCATTCCTAAGCATATCTGCACTGGCAGAAAGAGCGCTTGCATAGGCATCCTGAAGTGTCAGGGCCTCATCAACTGGCCACCATACTCGTTGCAGGACCTGTGCAAAATCTGTAGGCGGACTAATATTCAGGCTCGCACCGCGCAATAAAATTCCATAGAGATGAGTGTGTGCGGTGACCAGTCCCGGAATGACTAAGCAACCTGTTGCATCGATTACTTTGTCAGCAGTGAAGTTCGGATTGCCTTCACTTATTTCTGCGATTCTAGCGCCACTTACCCTGATAAAGCCCTTTGAGATCACAGTTCCTCTCTTGTCGCCAGTGACAATCATACCATTCTTGATTAGGAGATCTTCACTCATTGCTATGCTCCGCCGAGTTTGATGTATCTGCAGGCTGCAAGATTAGTCTTTGTGTTGACTTCAGTCAACTAGAGTTCAATGTCAACATAGCTAACAGTTCCCTTTTTTGATCGATAGATGATTCCTTGTTTCTCTAGGTCCTGCATTGCATTTGTGAACTCATCCTCGGTCATGCCTGATTCCTCAGCTTTGATCAATAAATCATTCACTGGAACATCTTTGCCAACTTTTTCTGTTAATCGCTGCAGAAGCAACAAGAACTTGCTTGGAGCTGGGATTGTTGGATCAAGAGGGAGATCCTGTGGACTGATTTCTTCTACCTCAGCTGATTCTTCCACAGATTTCTTTTGGGCTCCTAATAGAGCACTTAGGAGTATTGACTTATCTTCCTGTTCTAGACCTGGCGTTTCTCCTTTGGAAGCAGGAGTTTCCAAATCAGAAAGCGAAACCCCCTCCGGTTCAGGTATTGATTCTGGTGATTCGCTGTCTTCAATGGTCACCTTCTTCATAATCTCATACATAGGATCTGCTTTCTCAACCTCAATACCCAACCAACCAGTATCCACATCTTTGTTGGCTTGAGCCGCTTTAAGCAATTGTGTGCGATATTGTTTTTCCAGTTTTCTTCGCTGATCACCTAAGTTGGAGTTCGAACAAGCTATTGAACCTAGCATCAATAGAGTCCGCTCAGCTTGCCCTCTTACTCTACTATGAGTTTCCTTCACGAGGAAACTCAGAATTTTTGTGACTGCAGAAAACTTAGAGCTATGTATGTTCAGATGTTCAAGTAGGGCTTGCTTCACTTGCCAATTAGAATCCCCAACTAGTTCCATTATCAACCCCGATGCTGAGTTGATTCCAATACCTGAGATAGCTGACGCAATCTCAACTCTTTCTTGCCACTTACTTCCCTTAAGAAACACTGAGAGATTGCTGAATGTAGAGTGGTCAACAATCCCACATATGTAGGGTAGCATATCTCTCCTCTTGCTGGATGCCGTTTTTGCCAAGAGTTTGATTAGTCTTTTCCGGGTACCTTTAGGAAATCCATTGAGAGTCGGGACAGCTCCCAACGACATGTTTTCAATATTATTGCGAATCTGACGAGTTACCCACCTTCTACCATGGTCTCCGAGGAACCTCATTAAAACAAAAACAGCGCTTTGATGCTCTTTGCCGAGACCTTCCAGTGCTGTTATCCAATTCTTCTGCTCAGAAACTGATTCAGGCCCTCCTGTTTGATAGAACATTTCCTGAATCCCTTGAAGAACCTGCTCCCTTTCGACAGGATTCAGATTCTTTAGCTCAGTGAAGAACTCTCCGATGTAGGCTCCAAAGGCATATTTTCCGGCGACTGTGAATGCAGCCTGCTTCACATTCTGATCTGTGGAGCTAAGAAGCTCCATTGTTTTAGGAAGAAGTGATCTACCTGTATTGTGAGCTGCTAATCTACCAACAGCATCATACATCACACCCAAATCAGGCGAGTCTATGTCATATGCAATCTTCTTCAGTTCTCTCATTGCTTTAGTTTCATAGATGTTCAAATCCAAGACGCCTTTCTTCTTGCTCACTTCTTTCGAGCCCTCCTCTTCTTTTGCTTCGAAGGTTTCTTGGATTTCTTCCTATTCTTCTTTGGAGGTGAACTCATCTCAATATAGTCGCTCAACGGTGATTGAACTTCTTTTGCCAGAACACGTTTGTTAGCATCCGCTTTTTCACTCGCAATTTCTGAGACCGGAGTTCCATTCAAGGTAACTTGTTCAGTAAGAACGGGTACTGCTGCAGATGAGCTCGAATCTATCTCATACTCTATCAGAAAGCGATCATATGCCTCTAGAATGATAGGTACTCGGGAGTCTTTCTTCTCAAGAAAGTGTTCCATGACCATTTGCTCCTTGAGGAATTTACTGCCTAGTCGACTCTTCTCTAAAGGCCTCAGATCCAAAACTGTACCCTTTCGCTTGGGAATCTTTCCCACCTTCGGCCTTGCCTTCTTGAAGGTTTCAAGTTCAGCATTTTGCAGGTCCGAAATCAAAAAACCGAATCCATCACGTTTTAGGGCAGAGGGAATTAAAAACCGTGTCTTTCTTTTCTTAATCATTTGTTCAGCAAGTTCTATACATTTGCTTCTGACTTTCCTTCTTCCGTCTTTCCAGTTGGATTCATTTGTAAATAGTGAAACGATCTCTCTGGTCTGAATATCTAACGCGATACTAAAAGATAGGATATCAAAAGCGCTAAAGACAGCATCACGCAGTAACACAATTGCTTCTGATACATCTTTTTTCGGATTTTCACGAGTCCAATGCTTCTCAATATCATTAAAGATGGTATGCCATGGGTGTGCATTTCTATCTGTGTAGTATCCCTGGATTAGACCTGCCACTGCATCAATATCCCCGCGTCTACTCAGCTCACATATATTGGTGACATAGGCTAGACGTTTTGTTTTTGCGGGGGCACGTTTCCTACTCAGGGCATTCAGCCTCCAGACTCTCGTTCTTGATTCTGTGCAGCGTATATTCCTTTTGTGTGGTTGTATTGTTTCTTATGCCAAAAGGAACTTTGCTGCAACTGAACTCGCAGGATCAACGGGGTTTGACTTGCTTCATTTCCTTTTCTACACGCTCTTTCTCTACAAGTAATTTACGGCCTTCTGCAACAAGAGCTGTCATCTCTTCTTGATACTTCTTTCTGTCAATGTATTTGCTCTTGAGTTGCGCTTCAAGAGTCTCCCTTCTCTTCTTGATGTCGCGTAAGCCGCTCTCAATTGAGCCTAGACGAACCTTGAGCATCAGAAAGTTGCGACCATCCGCTTTCTTGTCCTTTGCTTTACTGGAAGCTTTGGTACTTTTCCGCACAGTGGCTATAGATTCCCCCAACTCCTTCTTGGCTGGACTTACCAGTTCCTGCGGCGGCTTGATCTGCGGCTCTGTAGACTGCGTCTTTTTGGATTTCGCCTTTACTGGATTGACCGTTTCTTTGTCTTTTGATTGGGCTGTCTTAGGCACGTTCTTGGTAGACTTGAGATTCCGCCCCTCCTCTTTTGCCATCTTATCTAAACTCGCCTTGTATCGCTTTAGCCTCTCTTCAGGTGAATGTTCGTATGGCAAGATGGAAACGCCTACTCTATAGCTGATTTTCCTAACTTATATTGGTCCCAATGACCTTTCATCGCGAATTCTTTTAATGATTCTCTAGATTAAGCCTCGTCACGTGTGATCACTTAAGTCATTAATAGAATGAAGGTGCTGGTTCGGAAACTTTTGATGGACCCTTTTTATTCTTGGTAGTTTCCACAGCCAATACTTCTACTAGTTCGTAATTCTTGGACCCCATACCAAGTTTTTCAGCATACTCCAAAGCGATGTACGGATTTTTCATCGGTCCATGCATTCTTTGAAACGGGTGTAGGTTCTTCTTTTTGTTCAGTCTTACAAAAGGAGGCATCATGCTTTCAATGATTTTCTGTTTTCCAATTAGGTCCAATGTGGCTGTTTCAGCCGCAACAATTTCCCTACTACCCAGAATCCCTATGTCATTCAGGACATTTGGAAATCCAAAGCCCCAACAATCACACAAAGGCATGATATTGATTGCAAAATTCAGGAAAAACACCTTATCGTTATCATATTGTTTTAGGACTTCACTAGCATTCAATGCCAAGAGTTCTTGAAAGAGTGAAAAGTTCTCTTGTTTTATTTGGAGACATCCAACTTCCTTGTCAGCGTCTAGGCAGTCTAAGCATTGATTGCAGAAACCAAACTGGACGGTAAGTTGATGGATTTTTTTATTGTACTTGATGCATCCGTCTGGGCATGATTCTTCAAGTTCCTTTGCATGTTCCGGAGTGCATTTGTCAGCATCCCAATATGGCAGTGCCTGTTCGATTCTGTGAATCTTGCCCCATCTCGAAGGCCCATGATATCCTCCCAGTGCGATATTCTTGATGGCTCCACCAAATCCACATGTATTGTGTCCTTTCACATGTGCAAGATCAATGAGCACATCAGCATCATGCAAGACTCCTCCCATTTCCAAGGTCTCTATACTGTGAAAATCAACATTGAATGTATATGTGTACGTATCTTTTATTCCAGCTGTTGGAATGAGTGGACACCCACAGGTCTCTTGAGTATACCCTCTTTCCGCTGCATTGTAAACCGCAGTAGGAGTGTCCGTGATAAAGGGATACCCGCCCACATCTTTGACAGCTTTAACGATTCGCCTAACAAAGAAGACAGGAATGGTCTGGTAACCCTCTTTATTACCAAGATGCATTTTGATAGCTACTTTGTCTTTCTTCGTAATTGTGGAAAAATCAAGTTTCTTGATTACTTCATCAACTTTGGCTGCAAAAGCCGACCACTGGCCTCTGTTGCCTGGTATCACTGACCCATAATATACCTTAGTTGGTTTTGGACTCATACTGCAGCCAGTTCGTGTTGATAGTTAAAATGCTTCCTGATTAAGCGACACGGTGCAGAGAAAGGATGCAACACGGAAGAAAGACTACAAGGGATGCTCCGTAGAATGAGAGTTACATCCTTTCTCACGTCCCCCCAGCCGGTTATCGGTATGCGCCCGTGGGGAACCGCAGAAACATTGGTTTCTCCATTGAATAAAAAGGAACTGAAGAACGTAATCTATGTGTCACGAATGGCACAATGCAGCGCATATCGGAATGGTGGTTCTATCCTAGGTAGTCATGGAGAGGCCAAAGGGCCTTCTGACAATGTTACCAAGGCCTAAACCAACCAAGAGGTAGTATCCATAGAAGCTTAGTCCAAATCCTCCAGTCGTTGGTGCTCCCAGAAGACCGGTAAGGAACGGAAGTACTTTGTGAATATTGAATGGAATAATAGCAACTATGCTACCACCATAGAGGACATTCAAGACGCCGAAGATAATGAGGAAAGGAATGTAAAAGATGCAAGTTGGCTTCATTCTTGAGGACATTAGTGACGTGTTGAGTCTCATTATCCTCCCTTGGTCATCCATCACCTGTTGGAGCTCAAGGGGGTCCATGCTCTGTCGCGCTTTTTTGAAACGGTCTTGCCAATCCTTGATCTCGGCCATATCCGATTGCATTTTCTCCATATCAGTGAATCTTCTGGTTGCCCAAACAGACACAAGTGCAAGGCCGATTGAAACCAGTGTGATCAAAATAGTTGATGCTGGCATTGTACGTAGAACTTCTATAATACCGCTCCAAAACTGCATCGTGTTCTAACCTTGACTGTCGATTCAGATTGAAGGCATTTTAAGGATTTTCTTTGGGTTTGGATTCTTTTTCTCACTGCATAGAAATCAGAAGGACTCTGGCTGTCGTTTCTCTCAATAAAAGGCCTCGCAAGCAGCGGCGTATACTAAATGATTGCTTACTATGATTGTGCTGCAATATCAGCTGATAGGTTTAAAGATAAACTCGTTGTCTCAGGGAATTATACTTCAATCTGTCTCATCTCGGGGTCATACGGGCTCCCAGTTCGGATAGTACACGTCTGAATAGTATGTTTGTAAACGTTAGAGACAAAGCTGAATATTTCGATAACATCGTAATGTAAACGTTCAGCTGTTTGGCGCCGTTTGAATGCATTGAAAGCTGGAATGGATATTGACTAGCTCATTTATGCAAAAATTTCAGTCAAGAACGTTGATTTGTGCAAAATACATAGTCTAAGTAGCTGCTTTGTATCTTTTTAAGCAGCTTCTATCGAATAGGATATGGCGCGAAAAGCTTACGTGTACCAATCAAAACCCAATGTGTTTATATTAGAGATAGCGTGTACCCTCTTTGTCTACCGCCGGGAGGGTACGACGCAGATGATGATGTTCAGTAGAATGCTCAGAAGACAGGGTTTCTATAGAGTCAAGAACCAAGAGGACCCGGTGTACATGAAACATGGGGTCGGACTTGGTGGAATTTATGTGCGAATTGAACACAAGAAAGCATTGATACAAGTTCGTGATCTTGGAATTGAAGAGTCGTTCACCAGGGTCAAGAAGCTTGAGAATTTTATCAATGATCTGGAAGATCAAGCTTATCGAGAAAAATGCTTCATTGTCCACAAAATGCGAGGCACTGGATCCTAATTCTCTTCACCCTCTTTGTTGGCCTAGCGTGCAGAAGCTAGGCCATCTTCACTATTTTCATTATGAGTGTGGTTCTTATACAACCTGACGGGACCAGATATCGGGCAAAGTCGTGAACGAGTCGGTAACCTCTTTCATCATGGATATTGACAGGGGTGATTATGTATCTGCATTTTCATGTCTCGATAACCTGTTGATGGAAGGTACCCTCAAGGAGTTCACTCAAAGGCTAGGACGGATCCTTGAATGGGATGGAAGTAGTCTCTCCCAGCTTAAGATTCGAGATTGCATTGCTGACTATCTTGACTTTGGACCAGTGTATTTTGCACTACTACGACCATCTTACGAAATTCTTGGATGGGTAGCGGGTGCTTCAGATAGGGGTGAGGCGCAAAGTCTGCTTGCTGAAATCGTGATACAACTCGTTGAGGATGGAAACTTCAGCTTGGACCTTTCCTTCATCGAGATTGATGTATTGACTGAAACTCGATATGTTGTTCTTGTACCCTATGTCCTTACCAAACGAGCTAAGGAACTTGGTTCTTGTAGGATTCTCTACTCCCCAAATTCAACTGACAATCCTCCGAAGATGCGATACTGCTTGGTCGATCTTCTTCGTACTCACTATGGCAGGAAAATTCTCACTGCCTTCAAATTCGATACTGATTACCCTGTTCTTGGAAAGAGTGAGTTCCAGAAACTTGGTGAGGCACTACAATCTTTTAGTCTTGATGTTGGTTCAATGCTGGTTGAGGTTACAGAGAATGAATGGCCGAAGCTAGTGACAGAAAGAATGCAGCATCTGGAAAGTTACTACAAATCATCGAGCGAGCTCTGGTTGCTCTATAAGACCTACCTAGAAATGATCAGGTTGGGCTCTGATGTAGAAAACGAACGTAGAAACGCGTTGCAGTTCCTTCTCTCAGTAGGCACAAAGCATTGCAACGATGCTCTTCCCAGCATTATTGCTAATGACTCAAGGACGATGAGAATCAATGCAATTGGTCTGCTTCAACAAACGCATGACATCAATAAAGTTGACTTTCTCTGTGAACAGATATCCAAAAGTCAGGATTCAGTTAAGATGTCAATATACAAGGCTATTTCCACAATTGAATCTGCACAATACTTCATGCCTGGTGGAATTCCTCCTCCAGTTCCAAAAGAGAGTAAGAAACCTTTGCCTTCGGAATTGACTGAAAGGTATCGAGAAGCCCTTGACCAATTGACACGAGCCACATCATCAGCTGCACGGATTGATGCGGTCAGGTCTCTTAGCGCGGTTCAGGTTCCAGGTGTTGAGTCATACCTTTGTCGATTAATGCATGATGAGGATTACAGAGTGAGGTTAGCTGTATTGGAAGCCAGCCTTGAATTGCCAAGGGACCAAGCTGTAAAGATCATAAGAATTGGTCTTCGAGATGAGGACCCAGCTGTAGAGAAAAAAGCAATGATGATTATGGACGAGAGATGGCCTGATAGTTACTGGTAAGCTTATTGCAGGAGCAAAATTCCTGATGTCCAATAAGGATCCACAGTGCTCCGACTTTCCAAAATTGGGCTATTCAACTTTTGAGTGTGAAATTAAAAAGAAAGGTATCGAGCTCTTCAAACCAGGTCCCATTGGCTCGAAGAGCTCGCTCCACGGTTTTGCGGTCTGTTCGAATTCGTGCTTCTATGTTGTGCGTTTTTGGGTCACATGTTCGATGAATGTGAGAGGGAGAGGAGGAGTGTTCCAATATGCAACATGTGCCATCTTGCTGATGCTATATTTCCATGGTCAGAAATTCCGAGTAATTCGCAACAACTCACACATCCGTTGCAAATATCGCAATACCGACATATGTATTTGTAATAATCGCAATATAAGGTATCTGATATAACCATTCTGGATGTTCAACTATGAATTATTCTCAAGCACGTCTGAGTTTGGAAATAAGATATCCAGGCGCTGCTGCAAGGATAGCACTTCGGACTGATCTTTGGCCCGCTAGCATCTCCGCAATCACTCTTACTGATTTCTCAGAGTTGAGGAATGTCGAACCCATCGAGCTTGATCCTGACTCAAGGAATCTCCTCTGCAACCAAAGACCCCACTTCAGATCTGACCCAAATGATTTGGTCCACAATCTCTCGTATTGGCTCAGTTCCTTTGTTGAGAAGTCATTTTTCTGAACGCATTTAGCTGCCACTTCAGCGGCTTTCTGTCCTCCTAACATAGAATAGTGAATGCCCTCGCCTGTGATAGGTGAGCAGTGACATGCAGCATCTCCCGCTAACATGACCCGCTTGCCACATGATGGAGTTACAATACCGGCTAATGGCATCAGGGCCGCCTCTCTTCTGACGATTTCATATCCCGCATTCTGAAGCTCAGTGCTTATTGGCTCAGTATCTGATACCAACTCATCAAGATATGAGAGGGTCCTTTTGTCATTCTCCCTCACTTTATTTACTAGTCCTCCTGTCCCTATTGCTACTTCAATTCCCCGTGAAAACGACCACGCGTAGCCTCTGGGTGAAAACTCACTTCCGTAATAGAAATCATTAACAATTTCAAGTGGTTTTTTGGTCTTCAATTGATATTGAACTGCATATCCCATCTGCGAGTTCGTAGGTCTATCTCTTATTGGAATGAAACGTAGAGTGACGGGATTTACTCCACTTGCATCTATGACAAGATTCGTTGAAAGCGAGCCGATTTCGTTTTCTTTGGTGTACCGCACCTTGCATAGGTCTCCATGTGATTCTATCTGACCGCATTCAGTGTTAAGCCAGATTCTTTCTGTTTCGCGTCCGATTTGTTTGAGAAGGGCGGCACCTAGATCCCCACGACTAACATTTACTCCCACTGGCTCATCAAAATCCATTCGTTTCATCTCAAGACTGGGAAACTTCATGCGGATTGATCTCACATATTGTGCTCCTGGAATCTTGCTGAGTTCGAACTCCTCCAACGCGCGTGATGGTATATATCCTCCACAGGCCTTGTATGCCCCAGGTCTATCTTCTCTTGTAATGAGGGTGTACTCTATGTCAAGTTCCGTCAATTTCCTTGCAGCTGTTAGGCCAGCTGGACCTGCACCAATGATGAGGACACTCGTATCGACAGTCATTCTACCACATCGTCGGGTGTTAAATGACCATAAGAATCTTGGTCAAAAGTAAGGTAAACGCATGATCATCACTAATTGCATTTGACGAATTTTGCGTGTACCGACCCGCATCCATGAATGACAGAGGTGTACCCCTGGCCAGCTCGGGGCTCGTCTTGTGGGCCAGTACACGCTTACTCGCGAAATCCGAATTAGTACACGTTATTCCCGGTCAGTACATCTTGGAAGGAGGAGAGAAACGGGGTCGAGAGAGTCTGAAACTACACTCGGACGCGAGATTCTAACTCCGGCCGATGCTACGCGACTATTTCAGGACCGTGAAACAGAGCGTTTACTGCATACTATATAGGTACACCTTTGTATATTGGACCTTGTAATACAAGCCTAACTCAAAATCACCATGTGCTTATGAGCCTTAATTCAAAACTCGCTGTTCTCTTGTTTGGTTTTCAGTCTCCATTGATAAAATGATGCGACTCCAGCACAGATCCACAGAGTTGCCAGAATTTGATGCGGTATTAGTAAAACTTGCATTCTTTGGGCCAATGGCGATGGAAAAATTAGGATGACAAGCAACATAATCTGTGTGTTTACATCTATGGTTTGATTCTGACTTGGATTATAGTAGTTTGCAGTCCAGTTAGCTACAGGATATGGCAGAGAAACAGAAAGAAACGTTTCATTTGCATAGTTGTCCAAATAATAGAATACATCTGGTCGATTCTCATCCACAATGTAAAATGTGACATTTCCATTTTCCACAAGAATTCGAACCGAAAAATGCGATCCATAAAGAGCTCCTTGGTTTGATAAGGGGCCCAGTTTATTGTGTTCTCCTAGTGAGAGGGAAAAGTTAGCAGATACACTCTTTTTGCCAAAGTAATAAGCATTGATTTCAATCTGACTGCCTATCAAAAAAGGTGAAATGACAAGAGTACCTAGAAGTAGGAATATCATACCACTCCTTTTCTTCCTTAGCCATTGACTTTCCCGAAAACTGCAATAGCATATTATAGCAGTAAAAATGATAGGGAGATAGTACATGAGCATATGCAATCCCTCAATTGCACGCAAGTTGAGTTTGTTCCTTCCTGTATTTGATTAATTGACTCTTAGATTTTATGTCATCTAGTAGTGTTTCTATAGGTGAAATATGACTGTGGATTAGCATCAGCGGGATGCAAAGTAATCGAGTGGCCTGAGCTAAATTCTTCATATTCGATATATGCTGGTTAATCAATGGTCGGAGGTTTTACATCAGAAGGAACCTATCTTGGCCCTTGTAATATCTCGAGTAGTATATTCCTAGCAGGTACAAAACAAGGAATATCCCATATTCCGTTCTGCTTCGATCTGTGTCCCTGATTCAGAAGAAGTTCATTATTGTTGATCTTGTTGAAATGCAGGGCGTACCAGATTAATCAAGCGTTTTCCCCATCACATGTAGCATGTGACTGCAGTAGTTTAATGTGTAATCAGTCGAAAAAGCCTATGCAAGATGGTAATTCAAGCGCTCCAGGAATTGTACTAGTCTACCAATTTGGCTTATTTTCCAGGTTTCGAGATTCCAATTTCATTATTAACTATTGTTTTTATTCCTCACTTCCATCGCTCACTACCTGTCGATTTTTCGTCACTTTTACCTTAATGAATATTATATTTTATAAACAAACATTATATTAAAAAATATGCCGGTGTTTGGAACATTATGTACCAATCAAAGGTATTTTAGGGAAAGGTTACAGTTTGCTAAGATTCTTTCTTGCTTCTTTGGATCAGGTAATTCATGTTCTAGTTGTGCTTCTTGGGTCACGGCCAATTCACTTATTCCATCTTCCTAAATTCTTCTCATACCCAGATAATGTGCTATAGTAATCATCTCCATAAAATAGTGGTAAAGAAGCAGGGTTATTTACGCCAAAAGGTACCAGTACACACATAATGAGTATGGGTGTATGCCATTTCTCTCTTGGCAATATGTGTCTGTATTTGTTTTTTGGGTATGAAGATTATCGCTGTTTTTCACTTTTATTCGGCGTTTCTGGGATTACGGATCAATGCATACGATCACAGGATGAACATTGGGTGGTAGACTATTACTGGGACGAGAACATTTTCCGCTATATATGACCTATTATATAGTATTAGGGGCAATAGAAACAATAAATCAAACAAGTGTCAAAAATATAAAAACATTAGTAAATGATAATATATAACGACACTCAGTAAAACAAGACTGTCGATTTTTCGAAAAGTATGTTAGAAACACAGGTTTTGACGGAATTCAGTGCTAGGAGTCAAGGCATGAAGGCTTGTTTTCAACCTCAAGAAATCCGCATATGACATTGTCTTCGATTTGGCCTACCCTGAAGAACCAGTAGCATTTGTTGTTTGAGTACACTCTAGAGTGTCTTTCTAAGATTGAATGATCTATGAATTCAATGGCAAGCCGCTTCATTGATTCAAAGAGTTCAGGATGACTCTTCATCTGATTTGCTGGAATTTCGTGTTTGGTACGAATGATTTGACGTGCAAGAGCTGATGTGGAAATGATCGCAGTAGGCATTCCTGTTCTTGTTATTTGGTTTTCAGCCATCTCAATTGTCAATTTACCCATGAGTTCGAGGTCAGGTGCATCTATTGAAAACATATCACTCATGATGTATCACACCTTAGGCCAATGGTAGGTAGGTTTCATTCTTTATCCAGAAATATCTTTGGCAACACAATTCTAGACAAGTATGGCTAAAGCTTGAGAGAATTACTACAATTATACTCAGCCACATATAATTTATATCCCAAATCTCGCTATCGGCATGTACAGTACAGCCGTCACGAAGGACAGAGAGCAGTGTCGCACACCAATAGACGCACAATGTTAATCTATTGACATTGTATTTGTTCTTAGTCAGACACGAATCTGAGGTTGGAAGAAGCATATGGTCACAATCTTCATAGTAGATGATGAGGCGATTCTTCACAGGCTCTACAAAGACGTCTTCAGCATCAAAGGTCATGAGGTTGTAGCCGATGCTTATGATGGAGCCGAGGCTGTGGAGAAGTTCGTTGCTCTGAATCCGAAGCCTGAGGTCATTATCCTGGATCATCGAATGCCTAACAAGGACGGCATGCAAACGATGAAGGAAATCCTCGATATTGATCCGAAAGCGAAGATTGTTTTCATCAGTGCTGATGCCAACGTTAGGGAGCAAGCCATGGGCAGTGGCGCCGCAAGTTTTGGTCTTAAACCGGTCACTATTCGGCACATGCTGGACTTGGTAGAGAGTGCTGTGGCTGACTGATGATATACTTGTACTCTAAATCGAACAATTGTCCTAGGGGGCAGGATTGACTTGATAGATGTACCTCACTCCGGTGTTATCGTGGCTGGAGAGATTCCCCTACTCAGGGTACTTCTAAAAATGGCCCTCGAAGATTCTGGTTTTAATGTAGTGGGCGAGGCTGACGATGCTCAAAGCCTACTTATACTGAGTCAAAGCCTAAAGCCCGCAGTTGTGCTGATCGATTTCAATATAGAGCAGAGTGGACTCGTGCGGCTCATTGAAGATATTCTGGACGTTGATCCTGTGATTTCGATCGTGGTCATATCTGACCCAATAGAAGGTGTGGGCGAAACAGTTTTAGCTGTCGGCGCACGAGCTTTCCTCCAGAAACCTTTCAGTATGTATGATATGACTGAGACAGTGCGAAAGGTAAAACCAGTCTTTTGATGTCTGCTTATTCGGGAAGACGTGCATCTGGGAACGCATTAATCCCCTCTGTCCCAATCTTGAACATTATTGGATGCATAGTATGATTTGCCCCTCTCATCTTCACAACTCGCATTGTACGAACATAATCACCCGATGTATATAGCATGTTCAAAACAACGACACCATCGCAGATGAAATATGGCATCTCATCGTTTTGGGCAGTATCGCTTGCTTTCAGTTCATGAGTAAGGATAATGGTTGAATCCGAATCAACAATGTCACGTATGAAACCGTAGACCAGTTGGCGTATTTCTGAACGATTTCCTGCGAGTTCTAGGAGCGGCCCGAGGCCATCAATGACAATTCGTCTTGCATTGACTTCTGCGGCTTTCTTCCGTACTAGTTCAGCCAAACGAGGTACCGTGAAAGGTTGTTCTCTAAGCAAGGGGTGGTCGAATCCGATGACATATTCATAGCCGGATTCAGCCGGGACCAACTTCAGGGTCCCACTGAGTATGGTGAGGGAACCATTTTCCATTGCGTCTTCAGGACTCCATCCGAAATCTGACATATCATCAATGATCATCTCAGATGTTTGATCAAGAGATACCAACAATCCATTCTCTCCCTTTTCCACTCCATCAAAGAGAAAGTGCCACGTTAGAATACTTTTTCCAGTACCTGGACCACCTGCAATGAGTGTTGATCTTCCCTTGACGAATCCTCCCATGAGTAATTCATCAAGACCAGGGACTCCTGAATTGACACGGGTTTTTGGCATACGAAACCACCTGCATTTTCATTACAGCGCCCGTTTTAACTTTTCACAAACAACAATCCATATTATGCAAATCTTCGACTTTATACATCCTCGAAAGCTATATTTCGCGACAGTGCCATTCTTGGCGAAGAAAACCACTAGAAGCCTTTTGATGGCCCCAAATTGCAACAGCAACGAGGAGCAGGAACTAATAGGCTCACCAGAAAATGGTGATATGTACAGTGCAAGATGATCCAATAATCCCGGAGTTCATGATGTATAGGACCGGATTAGAGGACACTGAGATTGAAGAACTTCGACATAGAGTAGAAACACATTCTCGTTCCACGCAGGAAAGGTTCATGCTCTTCACAGATGTATTGATTGAGTATGTAGGAAGCGGAGAATGGAAGAATCGAAGTCCAGCTTTTCTCGCTATGTGCGCAAAAGCCAGCTATTTACGGGGAATGTATGGCTACAATCAGATTCTTTCCAAAGATCGCTCAAGTCTAACTGCAAGAGGATATGCTGCTGCTGCTTATTGTCGGCAAAGCCTTGATCCAAGATGGCTGAACAATCTTCGAAACATTACGAATCAGACATGGCAAGCAAAGGATTACATTGGATTTGCGGAGCTCTCAGGTCAGCTCGCGTCAGTCCTAATCGATCTTGGATACATCGACCATGCTCGAGAAGTTGCATCAGAAAGCATTGAGAAGGTGACCCAAGCCACTGCAAAGGACACTGCTATCCGCAATATGGTTCAAGCTGCGCTGCTGCGTGCTAGAATAATCCTGGCTTTCATAGCTGCTTCGACTGAGTCTCGCGAGGAGGCTTTAATACGGCTTGATTCAGCTCAGGATACAGCAAAACATCTTGACCACCAACTAGCATTGACAGATATCCAATTCTATAGAGGCCGTATCCTCGAGGAATTCTATGAGCATGATCGCGCACTGAGTCTTGTAACAAGTGCACTTCGTTCATATGAGCTGATGGGATATTTGCAGGGTGCTGCAGATGCGCGGAATTTGAGGGGAGTTATTCATCTCAATATGGGACGGCTCCAAGAGGCTAGGGACCAATTCGAAGAGCTACTTATCATTCAGCAGCAACTCAATAATCAAATTGGATTGGCCGCAACCCTGATCAACGTAGGTGAAATTGACCGAACTCTTGATCAGGTCTCTCAGATGGAGACCTATAACCGTCGTGCCTTGGAAATTAGCCAAGAAGCAGAGTATATGCGGGGAATAGCAATAGCCACTGCAAATCTTGGCGATGTTGCACTCCGGAAGGGTGACACTGAGGAAGCGCTTCGGCTCTATAGCGAAGTCATCACGCTCTCAGAAAAAGCTGGTATGCGCACGACACAAGCATTGACGCTATTCTTAGCCGGTGATGCAAACTACATCCTGCAACGTTTTGATGAAGCAGTGGCTATGTACAGAGAAGCTAAGAAAGTTTCCTCCGAGATTGATCACCGCCTATATGCCTTCAATGCTGAGGTCAGCGAGCTAGTCACATTATGGGCGCAAGGCAAGAAGCCTAAAGAAAAGACCCTCGCTATGATTCGATCCATTCTTGGTAAACGAGACGCCTGGTCTGACTCCCCCGAGCTCAATTTGATGAAGGACACCAGAAAAAAGGTGATGAGTGATCCTAAGTCTGATTCTGACATCTGCGTGTTTTATGACGGTGAGAAGAGTTTCGAGTGTAGAGTGGAAAGGCTGGGTCTGCGAAAGGAGTGCTTTGGAAACCTGTATTGGATGGGCGGTCTATGCCCCTATTTCAAGGATTTCATGACCAAAATCGCAGACTAGCTGTTGATTTCGAAAGAATTTTCACAAGAGTGATTAGAATAAATGAGCCACATAATCTTATATCTCATAACTAGCGCACTCCATTTGCGCAAGAAAGGAGCTTATTGAAATGAGCAGTGAAGGCTCAATTCCTCCTAGTATTAGGGATGCATTAGACTCAAAATCAGGATATGTCATCGTCGTTACAGGAAAACCCGGAACAGGAAAAACGCTCTTTGTTCAAGAGGTGTTTCGTGAGTTTCAGGACTCCTTTCTCATCCTCTCCAATGCTGAGTCTATGTCTGTTTCGGACAAAGAGCTATCATCTCAGCAAAACTGGCCGGATCGACATGTACTGGCGCACTACTGGAGAACCCATAACGAAGGTCCAATGCATGTGGACCCGCTACATGAGCAGTTGAGAAAACTTCTGGGAGGATCACCAATCTCGGAATCGCACAATGTAGTGATCATAGATTCATGGACCGATTTCTTAATGCCTGTAAAAGTCGACGATAGATACGAAATTCAGCAGTCTCTAATCTTTGCGGCAAGGAATGAAGGAAAGAAACTCGTACTTGTCACTGAGGGTGACTGGGACCAAGAACAGCAAAAGCCTCTCCATCATTCTGCAGATGCAATCATCCGACTACGAAAACTCCGTGAAGACCAAAGGATGTATCGCCAAATGACTATCGAAAAGATGCGATTCATGCCCTTGACACAGGACACATTTCTATTCACACTTAACAACGGTCGTTTTACCTATGTTCCATGGCATGTTCACCAATTTCCGCCTATAACGATTGAAAGAGAGCCAACAAAGGACCCTGCTTCTGGTAGAATTTCTACCGGCAATAGAAGTCTAGATGGAATCATTGGTGGTGGATTTCAGAAGGGTGCACTCAGCCTTATTGAGGTTGAAAATCTGGCTGCACCATACTTGGAAACAATCTATATCCCATTCCTTTCGAATCACTTACAACTGGGACGCCCAGCAGTGATTTTGCTCCCAGAGGGCTGGTCACCAGAACAATTCACTCAGGGACTATGCCACTTTGTTGACGCTACGTTGGTTGAAGAACAAGTAGTTTTCTTTGGAAGACATGCAGTAGACTATCTTGACAATGTGAGAGCAATAGATGATGATCCTTGGAAAACACTTCAAGAGATTCGATATGAGGCGAATCAACTCGAACGCAAATTCGACACTGAAGCAACAGAGCTGTTCTCACTTGATACTCTTGAAAACAAGTATGGTGTGACAGATGTCAAAGGAATGATTGCTGAGATCACGGCTTCGTTACCCGCTGCAAACCGCGCAACAATCAGTATTCTCGGTGAACAACAGGGACTGAAAAGTGGATCGATTGCATATAGCATACATCTCAGAGTTCAGGAATTAAATGGTGTCCTAAGTGTCTGTGGGGTCAATCCACGGACTAATTATCTCGCCGTGAAACCTTTGCTGTCGAAAGGATTCTTGGACTATGAGTTAGTACCAATTGTATGAGGATTGATTGCGATGAGCCGACAAAAAACTGAGCAAATGCGGTTCTGGCAGAATCCTATTCATACTATAAAACCAAGGAGAATTCATCCCAATGTTGTCTAGGCGACATTAATACTTACCACTGGTGAGAGATATGAACAATGACGGCAAGAAAATACTGGTTGTCGATGATGAACAGATGACAACTGAACTAGCTAAGACATTCCTAGAGAAACATGGATTTGAGGTAGTGGTGGCAGGTGATGGAGAGCGTGCAATAGAACTGGCATGTGAACAAGTCCCTGACCTTATTCTTCTCGACGTGATGCTTCCGACCATTGACGGTTTTGAGGTCTGCAAGAGACTGAAAGGAATTGCAGCTTTCAAAGATACTCCTATTCTAATGTTCACTGCTAAGGGTCTTAGTAGTGATGTTGAAAGAGGAGAAGCTGCTGGTGCTGACGAATACATTGTCAAGCCATTTTCAGGCAAAGCACTCGTAGCCACCATAAGAAAACATCTTGGAATAAATGAATGAGCGTGAAACCATATGCAAGAAGGACCAGTTGATCAAAATGGTTCAAAATACAGCATAGTGGACAATCTACTCACGCGACCCCCAAAGGGATATGTCTTCCTTGTAATGGCTTCGCAGGACAGTCATTACGACCTTTTCATGCTCACACTTCTCAGAAGAGCGATTGAGCTTGGACTATCAACGCTAGAGGTCATTACAGAGGCAAGAAACCGGTCTCTTATGACCGAGCTTGCACAGATGCAAGGTAATGGATTCAAAATCATGGAAGTTAGCTACGGTCAGAGCACCCTTGGTGAATACACTTGTTCTCCACATCTTCACGAGATCAATATCCAGCTTAGAAGCCTCAGAAAGGACTTGATGCCAAATCTCATTACCTTTGAGGGTTTGACACCTCTTCTGATTGATTTCTCAGCACGGGATGTCGTTCAGTTCTTCAAAGAGTGTGTTGAAGAGAGCATCAAGATTGGCTCTAACGAGTTTTATCTTGTACATGCAGAAACTGCAGATGAGGTCACTATCAATCAGTTGTATTCTCTAGCACAGGGAATCATCACTTTGACCACATCGAAGGGTAAGCATTATCTCACTGTTAAGAAGGCAAAAGGCGTTGAGCTGCCATACAATCCAATTGAATACGTACCAAGCATGTCAAGCCAGAAGCGATTGGAGTGGAAGATAGTCTGGAATTGGTAGTTTTACTCCGGATCTGCAACTAACTCTATGTCGTCTTCAGATTCGGGTTTCTTCTTTTTCGGGAATGATTTTCCTGTCAACAGACTCTCGAAGAGTTTGAGGGCCTCTTGTACGGAACACGCCCACGCATCCTCTCGCTCCTCAGTTGTGTCATCAACCTGCTGGCGTATTGGATCAATGAGTGTTCTAACCTTCTGACAGCTTTCTTCATCCCATTCTGCGTACTCCATTACCGCCTCAATCTGACGAATTATCTGCCCTCTGAGAGATGCGAATCGCATTCTGTCTTCGTCAAGTTTTTCCAGTTGTCTATTGACTTTCCCGAGCTCTCGTAGCAAATTCCTGACTGCGGCTACATCAGGTCTAGCTTCAGGTATTATGAATCCTTGCGGGATGATAAGACGCCTTCCATGTTCGCCTCGACTCGTTACTCGCACAACAAAAGCGTCCGGGAGAATTGTTGTGGAAAGCCCAAATCGAACATTCAGACGATAATATACTCTATCTGGTCCCAATTCACTCTCGCCATGTTCCCTCTCCACCAAGCCTGCATCCTGCAAGGCTTCCAAATGCTTAAACACGCCACGAGGCGTTAATCCGAGGACCTTGCTTAGTTCATATGGATATCTCTCGCTCTGTGCAAGAAGACGTAAAATTCTCCTGCGCGTTTCATTGCCTAAAGCCTTGAAGACTTTGTCGAGATCATCCGGTCCTTCTTGAGACACTTTTACTCATCATTCCGTTCAGCTGATTTCTTGAATCATAGATATTGCACATTTTCCCAGATTCCATAGAGAAACATTTGCCATTCCATGTAAAGCTCATCAGGGTGCCAGAATTCAATACCTGATGCGGTCATCCAATCCGGGAAAATATTCTGGTTTTCTTCATCCATCTGCATTTTTCATTCTCCTTACAGATATCATCTACAGGATTGTAGTACATCGTTGTCTATTTGCCTAAGGTACCATTTGGTATCTTAGCATTTAAGGATTGGCACATGTACACAGATTTGGAGTTTGGCTTAACTCACTCTAAGATTTTCTTCGGTGACTGAGTAGTCCGATTATTTGGCTGAGTTCGGTATTTCTCCAAGAGTGTATCACTTTTTTCATAGATTGGTCCACGTCCTGTGAGAAAGCCCGTTTTTACACCATCCTTGTTTGTGATGACGGGCCGAGTAGCCATCATCAAAAGGAATCTCAGAAACTCAAGATCCGTCACTTTTCTGCCCATTTTTCGTTGATAACGCATTTTTTCCTCTTCCCAAGTCAAAATATCGTGTTCCGTCAGCCCTTTGAGCAGTTTATTCTTGAGTTCGCCCATTTTTTGTTCTCCAATAGAAGGTAACCAAGTTATTTGAGTAGTGATTCTTAGGCTAATCAATATCGCGAGTTCTCTTTGGTTAACATTCTAACCGAAATCTATAGGTTCTTTTGAGTGTGAGTAATACCCTAGAGCTCTGCCATAGTCATAAGGTATGCAGGAAAGGGTAATTCTTGTATCCAATGAAGTGTTTTTGTTCTACTATCGTTTCCTTTTGCGTTTAGCCTGGTGCATAATTGTTTTCGCATTCCCAACTGAATTCATATTGGCGGAAGTCCCAAGAGCATTTTACCTACCATCTCTTTGAGCTTCTCGGAATTTGAAAAGTGCAGAGTGAGTCCTCTAGCATCGCGGTAGTAACGCTCGAGCGGGAGCTCCCGGCTATAACCAGTTCCTCCATACACCTGCAGAGCCTTGTTAGCTACATCAATCGCCATTTCGGTCGCGTTAAGCTTGGCCATGTATAGCGGAAGTGGTGAAGGCGGTTGTTGACTATCTAGCTGCTGAGCGGCTGAGTATGTCAATTCTCTCGATGCCGCCAGTGATGTTGTCATTTCCGCTATCTGAAACTGAATACCTTGATAGCTGGAAATAGGCTTTTCGCCATTCAGCCTTGTCTTAGCATGTTCTGTCGCTGCATCGACCGCGGCCTGAGCTATACCTAGTGATATGGCCGCCATGCCCAGCATACTATGGCTAGCATATGCGGGACCGACCTGCATATAACCGTTCTCAGGTCCTAGAAGATTCGTTTTGGGCACCTGGCAGTTTTTGAAGACCAAATCCCCATTGGAGGCGCCGCATAGCCCCATAAAATCTGCCTTCTTACCAAAAGAGAAATTGGGAGTACCTTTCTCCATAATAATGGCAGATAGGTCGAGGGGTGTTTGCGCTCTGTCGGTACGGAGCACGATAATGTAAACCTGTGCCTGTTCGGCTCCCGTTATTAATGCCTTTGACCCATTGACAATGAAACTGTCACCGTCGGCAACAGCTTTTGTTGCAATTGCTAGAGAGTTAGAGCCTGAAGCTGCCTCGGTGACGGCGAGTGCCCCCAGTTTCTCTCCAGCGATCATCGCAGGTAGAAGTTTCTGCTTCTGTTCATCATTGCCGGCCACGGCAAGCGCTCTGGTAACCAAGCTGTGTGTCAAAAAGACCAAGGCCGTTGAGGCGCAACTTCTTGCGACGGCTTCGATCGCCAGCACAAACGAAACGCTATCAGCACCTCTACCGCCAAGTGCTTGAGGGACAGTCAGTCCGAGAAAACCAGCGGCTCCAAGTTTGTTGAGTCCATCCAACGGGAAAGAGCCTTCTTTGTCCACCCGGGCGGCTTGGGGGGCGATTTCTTTCAGTGAGAGGTCGCGAGCTTCTGCTTGTATCTTTTTCTGAGCGTCTGATAAAATCATGTTTCTCACATTTCCTAATTCGTTCATAGCATCTTAGAAATG
Source organism: Candidatus Thorarchaeota archaeon (assembly GCA_011364905.1). Lineage (GTDB taxonomy): Archaea > Asgardarchaeota > Thorarchaeia > Thorarchaeales > Thorarchaeaceae > SMTZ1-45. Next base: position 15,542 of record RDNZ01000006.1, on the reverse strand, counting down.
AGAACTATAATTAGTTTCATTTCTATACATAAATGGGTTTACGTACTTACAAAATTAAATGGAATGACATCCAATTGTTTTCAGGTGATAGGATCCGGGATGAGAAAAGCCTGGCAATACCGTTTCCAAAACAGTACGATTATACCTAACCAGGTTTTTCCTGCTCATTATCTTTCATCTTTGGCTTTGGTTGAGGACTTTGTTCCTCTTGTGCAGGAGCAGGAGTGAATTTTGCCTCTGCAGGTTCAGAGCGAGGTTTATGATAGAGACTCTCAGAACGGGTCTTGGTGAATTGAGTCACTGCTGTCCAAGTGGCGGATCGATTTGCCAAAGGCGTGAGTTTTTTGATCCTAAACATCACTATGGCTGCCAAGTCAATCAGGATGATGTTCATTGCCAATAGTTCCAGAGAGCCAATCCCTATCCCAATCACCGCAGGACTTGCATACATTATCCCAAGCAACATCATTAATGCTGCATTGACGGCAGGAGGCATTAAAGCCGCAGAAATCGCGACACCGACGAGGCTTGACATGTCGCCTCTTGTGACAGAAACAGCCACTGCAGGTCCGGAGATTAATGCCACACCTACATCGATCCATGAGAATCCAGCGCGTCTTGTTACCTCAGTAATGATATCATTATGAAGCTGGTCTTCCAAAAGATTGACGTAGCCCCCTGAACCAACTATGAAGAGTATAATCGCCATTACAATGCCAACTGCAAACGACAAGGCAAGTGATATCAACTCATTTCTGGTTCCTTTGATGAAGAGCGCACGGTCTCTGACGACGTAACCCAAAGCTACTCCCAGCATTGGCCCCATAAGCGGAGAGAGCAGCATTGATGCAACTATGACTGTGGTATTGTTTTGCAGCAGACCAAATCCAGCCATTGCGGCCGCAAGAATTGAGAATGCAATGAAATCAAAGCTCAATGATGCCTGCTTCTTGACATTCTCATAGATCTCATCAACAGCTAGACTCGCATCTCTTTGTATCTTGGTAGCGCTCACTTCCTCAGCTTCACGTGGAAGTGTTGCTTTAAGATCCAGGATATCGATGAATCCGTATTCTACTCCTACGCCTCTGCTCTTCAGTTTTTCAATGGCTTCATTGACCTGATCATCAGGAATCCTAAATTGCAGTAGGTGGGCATTGTCAGTGTTGAATTTCGTTATGTTATTGATACTAAGACTATCAACAACAAAATCAAACACTGCTTCTGTCTTTTCGTAGGGGACAGTAATTTGCACCTGTTTCACAGACGCACAGCTCCCGAGTTAATCTCGCAGCTCAAATGGAAAGCTATTAAGGCTTTCTAGAGGGTCAAACTCTAGTAGTTGTAATACAATTATTACCAATATCATTAAATGGCTCACTAAGCACCAAGCTTTTCTTTGAAACGTGCTTGCAATAGCAAAGAGGAACAGTGGAATGGGTGTCGTAGAAGTCGTTTTCGTTCTGGCTGGATGGTTTGTCCTCTCTCTCACGGGAGCGTTAGCACCCGGACCGTTGTCTGCAGCTGTCATTCAGCAGGCAAGCAAACGGGGACGACTGCATGGAATTTTGCCCATGGTCGGTCATGCTCTTGTAGAGTTAGTCATCATTACTGCTATTATTCTAGGGGTGAACTCATCAGTTATTGCTCCATACACCGACTTTCTCATGGGATTTGGAGGAGTAATAATCATTCTTTTTGGCCTGCTTGCTTTGCGGGACTACAAACAAGTTTCTTCAGAAACTAGGATCGAAATGAAGCAAGAGGTAACAGCTGCCTCCGCATTGGAAGCAACGACACAAGGCGCCTTGGTGAGCATTTTCTCTCCATACTTCTTGCTCTGGTGGATTGCTGCAGGTTTCACTGCAATCAACTATCTCCTTGAGAATGTTCAGTGGAGTGTTGGTGCAGTCCTTATCGCTGGGATTCTCATCTACTTCACTCACATTTCAACAGATTTCATATTCGGGGCATTCCTCTCAGTTGGTGCTACTTATGGAAGCAAGAAGGCTAAAGTCGGTCGACTAAATCTAGTCAATATTGCAATAGGCATATTCCAAATTGTTCTCGGGATTTTCTTCATTCTGTTAGCTCTGCCAAATATTCTCCCTGAATAACTCTGAAAAACTCTTTAGGACAACACCGATTGCTTCCATAGGTGATTCTATGCCTGAGATTCTACTCACTGGATTCGAGCCATTTGATGGATTCAGTGTCAATCCATCTGAGAAAATCGCCAAAGCATTTGATGACAGGAAGATCAATCAATTCTCTGTTGTCGGTTTAGTGTTGCCCCTCGATTACAAGAATGCTCTCAGAACGCTGGATGAAGCCCTTGCAAAACACAAACCAGAGTATGTCCTCTGTTGCGGACAAGCGAACAGGTCTTCAATAACAATTGAGAGGATTGCTTTGAATGCCATTTCGACAAAGCGACCTGATAACTACGGGAATAATCCAGAGTCAGATCTCATAGAGCCCGATGGTCCAGCCGCGTACTTCGCCAATATCAAGCCCCATGGGTTGGTGAAGGCATTGGTCGATAATGGTATTCCTGCAGAAGTGAGCTATCATGCAGGTATCTATGGCTGCAATTGGTTGCTTTACAATGTGATGCATAGAATTGAGAGTGGCAGACTCGCTGCGAAAGCAACATTCATTCATCTACCTCCTCTGCCTTCACAAGCAATCGAGAAAGATACGATGTCTCTAGCCACGATGCCTTTGGATCTCGAGATTAGAGCTCTTGAAGAGATCATCAAGACTCTTACGTGAGTTCACCTTGGAGAACGGTCAGCACCACCCATCCCAAAATCGCGGCTAGGATAGTAGCAATGGTTCTCTCTAACACCATGAGCGGGAATATCCCAATGAAGAGACTTGGTTCCAGCTGCAGAATATAGACTGATCCCATGGCCATCATAGAATGGTCTAGCATTGCTCCGATGAATGTGTAGGGTAGTATCTGGAGATACTTCGTCACACCAACCTTGGTCAGGTCGAATTCAACTCCTACGAACTGAAGAACTAATGCAACAACCAGAGCTAAGATGTACGGTGTCATGAATATCCAGGCGCTTGGCCGTGGAATCACGAAGAGGATGATTATCAGCAACAGGTAGAGAGCAGTGAGCAGTGGTCCGAACTTAATCTTACGATTTACCATGAGCCCGGTAAAGAGCCCTGCAACTGCAGGACCCAGAATGATGGTGGGCATTACCAGATAGAGATTCGCTGGCATGACCGTCAGTAGTATTGTAGCCAAAATAGCTCCAATCAGACCAAAAGCAAATCCTCTGACTGGACCAAGGATAATTCCAAAAAGAGGAGCTATGCATATGGCAAAACTGATGATACTAGCAGCCCCAATGAAAGCACTAAGCGGAAGTACTGCTAGCACCGCATAGAGCGCAGCGAGTATGACTCCTACAGCGACTCGCTTTGTTTCACTCGTTGTTTCGAGCAGTTCCATTTCTTGATCGTCAGAGATGGCCATGATTCTCCTCTCCGATTTGGCGCAGGCCGTGAGTTTCCTTATGATGGTTGTGGTCTAAATCAATATGCACCAATGAGTCAATATGATACGATTGGAAGTGACTTGGGCGGCTGCAAACTTGATTCTATCTGTGAATGGTAAACGTTTTAGGTGGGCTTGTTTCAGCGGCTCTATCACGGAGGCATTCATAGTGAGTACTGAAGAGACCTTTGATGTCATTGTAGTGGGTGCTGGCTGTCTTGGTGTTTCAACTGCTTACTACTTACAGAAGAATAGCCCTGACAAGAAAATACTCCTTATTGATCGAACCTTGGCTGCTGGACAATCAAACACTGCGATGAGTGCCGCTGCAGTACGTAACATGTTTGCTTCATCAACGAATCAGCTTCTCACAGACACATCAATCAAGTACTTCGAATATGTGCAAAATGAGCTTGGACATAATCTCTTCTTTGAGAAAACAGGATATCTTTGGTTGTTGAGTGAGGAGCAGTTCAATCACGAGAGTGTCAAACTCTGGATGGAACGCATGAAAAAGTCAGGAATAAACTTCAAGATCTACACCAAAGACGAACTCAAGAAGATGCTTCCTGGTCTCAACGCAAATTTCGCGGGTGATGAAGAAGCGGAGCTTATGCATCTTCAAGAAGTGAGCTATGGTCTCTTTGGATCTGATTGCGGTGTACTGGATCCAACACGCCTAGTTGAACACTATTTCGAGGAGTTTAAGAAGATCTCCCATATCAAACCAAGATTTGGACTGGAGGTCAAGAAGCTTCTGCTCGAAGCTGATCCCAAATTGGACCTGCCAGGAGAACCCTTCGTTTGGCAAAACAAGAAGGTAAATGGTATCATTACAGACAAAGGGACCTTGCGCGCAGATGTGGTCGTTCTGGCAATTGGTGCATGGACAAATCAGCTGCTCGATCCAATTGGTATTGATGGTATGACAAAGATGAAGAAACGACAACTCTTTGTCATCCACGCTGAGGACAAGAAGGAGCTGCATGACCTATTAGATGTCAAGGGTTTCAACGAGTTAGGGTGCGTGCCATTCACGATCCTTCCCTCAGCAGGTGTCTATTTCAGACCACAACTGCAAGAACGAGGCTTTTGGATCGGATGCGGAGACACAATCGGACGTGCATACAAATACATCCAGACTGATGAGGACATGGTTCCTGAGAGCGCATACTATGAGAACAGCATGTATCCGGTGCTATCCAAGTACTTCCCTGCATTCCAAGGTGCAAGGCCAGTCAATAGCTGGGCAGGTGGCTACTGCTACAGTCCTGATCGTATTCCATTTGTCTATCTCGAGTATGGAGTGCTGGTTGTTAATGGAGCAAGTGGTTCGGGAATCATGAAAGCTGATGCCTTGGGTAGGATCGCTGATGCACTCTATCGGGGAGAAGCTGAGGCTGAGCTCTATGGTGGAAAGAAGATTCCTGCCAAGACGTTGAGCATCAAAGATAGAAATGTTGAGATTGAGAGTGTTATAATCTAGATTTTAGTGGCTCTTTATTTCTACGAAAGCAGAAAAGCAAGGAGGTTCTGATCAGAGCATTGCAGGCCGAAGAAACCTTCACATGTTTAAGACCGAAGTGACAATGACCGTGTCAGCTTTATCGCTTTGTCCATTATCACGATTGATTCTTCTTTTGGCACGAACAGATAACAAACTAAAGAATATGATAATGGCTGCAGCTATAATTGATACGCCAAACCAGACCGTCAATACGAACCCATTGGGAATTGAGTTCGTAGCAGTTGCTGTCGGTGTGTCAGGAGTGAAATACCTGTTCTGCAACATTAGCCAACCTCCGGGTTCAAAGCTCGTAACAGTGAATGGCCCACAGTTCACCAGTGGTTCAGAGGGATTGAGAAAAGGGTCCCAATCTTCCCATGTTTCCGGACTCCTATCAAATGCATGTTCTGGAAGAATATAATCGAAAGCAATCTTTTCGAAGTACCAATAACTTTCACCACTGAACTCAAGCACTGCTGTTGAAGGTGTTGGCGCATAAGCAGAAAAGAGATCACCAAGCTCTTGGCCTTCCGGATTTCCGAACCACTCACTCTCCATTTCATAGTTGAACGTGAAAACAACATCATCCGCAGTGACTGGAGTGTCATCTGACCATTTTTGACTTTCATTCATCGAAAAAGTGAAACGAGTGTGGCCTACTGTTACAGCAGGATTATCAGAGTGAGATTCTATAATCACCGAAGTTGCTAGTCTGGGGATTAGTTCGAGGTTTGGTCCTCTTGCGAAGAGCGATAGATAGACATTATCCAGAATGCTACTATTTGCCCGAAAGAAGTTCAAAGTTGTCACAATTTTTTCGTAGTTTATACCAACCACTCCTCCAGCTGATCCGTTTAACAAGTGCAGTTGCAGCATTGTCCATGGATTTTCTATGCCTCTCATACTATCTTCAATAAATCCCGCGAATCTATCTGTTCTATACGCATGGAGATAGATCCTTTGATAAACGACCAGTTCTGGAACGTTGTAGTGAAGGATTTCTTGCATCTCCCTCGAAGCATTGTAGACATCATCATATTGTGCACTGTGTAGGAGCTGTTCGCACCAACCATCAAATGATGAATTTGAGAAACCTGGGGGATTGACATCTTTATCATCTGCATTACCAGAGTAGAACTCTGAAGCTAGCCACGAAATGTCATAGTTGTGAAACTGCCTCCATCGTACAAACATACTAGGGTACTCCCAAGGGTCGGACCCACCAATATATCCATATGCTCCGCTGCTTGCCTCGACATGAAGTGACTCTAGTGCTTGAACTCCAATACTCGCTATATCAATAAGTAATGAATCTGAATCGTATGGGTATAGAATCCCGACATCAAATGGGTCGCCATTAGGTGCTTCTCTAAACCCAGTCGTTGCGTTTATGGTGAATCCTAGGTCGTCCAGAATTCGATTGCCAATGGAAGAATTCCCTTCATAGTAGTGCCAATCGAACTCATCCACAACGCAAAATGGATTCACATACGGAACCAAAGAGTCCTGTTCCTTTGACAGTCTGTAATCTACGACCTCATTGGTGATCCACGCTTCGTGGTATGCATACGCAAATGCTCTTCTGAATCCACTAATATTCAATGGATATACTCTACAGTTGACTATAATGTAGGCATATGCGTTTTCTAATGTTTCAACCGCTTCATAATTAGATTCATTAACAACATTCAGAATTGATCTGTCTGCATCTGTGTCAATTTCAATCTCTCCGGCTAAGAGCGCTTGAAGTCGATAGTCACCAGTCCCATACCTTTCGTATACAATTCTTTCAATATGTGGTTCATTGATTGAGATATCCTGTACAGTAATTGGATTTGAGGAAGATGATGAGCTAAATGCAAGGGTGACTAACAATGCACAACATAGCAAGAATCCCTCAGATCTCCATCGACTCCTCGTTTCGATTCCTCCGTCATTCCTAATATCAATTGAGCCTTTAGTGTTTTTGCAGCAAAAGCTGCATAGCTTCACAATGAATTCCCGCGTAAGACAAAACCCTAAAAGGCAAATACATTTCATTTTCTTGAGACCTATAGGGGTTCAAAGAACTAGTTCTGTGATTGAAAATCACAGAGAGAGCCCTTTTCAAGGCAGGCTATCATCGATGGACGAAGGCAATCCCCCTAACCGAGGTGGATCATATGAGCAACAAGGAAGTAGAGAACGGCAGTTTCTCGGTAATGGCATTGGAGAGTGGTATCAAGTATGCCACTTTAGAGGAAGCCCCTGACGTACCCCTGCTCATAGAGATAGTTGGAATACGACCTGATGATTTAGCCAAGATTTCGCAGCGTTTTGAGATTGACTTAGAGGATCTCAAGGATGTTCAAGACCTTGACGAGAGGCCTCGCTTGCAGATTGAAGACAAGTTTACGATGATGGTCTTTCGGGTTCCTGTAGACATTCGGGTACAGGACAGAGAGTACTCCACTAATCCAATTGGAGTGTTTACAAATGGCAGGGACATTGTCGTGGTTCAAAACGAAGTTGTTCCACTGAGAACTAAAAGACTTCGAAAGAAAATCCTGCTTGGGACAACCGCTTCTGAGATAATTTATCGCTGGCTTGAAGTAATAATTCACTCATTCGAGTATACACTTGATCTGATTGAGGAAACCATCAACAAGACTGAGGCGGATATTATGACTGATATCTATCCTTCACAACTTGAGTGGTTCTTTCAACTCTCTCGTGACGCGATATTCATGGAGACCTCCCTAAAGGCAAATATGAAGGTGCTGAGGCGTCTAATGAGATTCAACGTTGTAGGTCGTATGATTCTGGATGAAGACCGGCTTGAGGAGCTTGAGGTTGACCTACAACAGCAAGTCGAATTAAGTGCAATCTACCGAGAGCTTATTGCCAACGCAATGAGCGCGTATGATAGCATCGTCAGTCATAACCTAAACCGAGTCATAAAGACACTGACTTCTATTTCTCTCCTTGTAACAGTACCAACTTTAATTGCCAGTATTTATGGGATGAATGTCCAACTACCCTTTGAACACGAATCCGCAGCTTTTCTGTTCATCATATTTGTTAGCTTATGCATTACAGCACCTCTACTCATTCTACTAAGAAAGAAGGGCCTCGTATAGATAGAGGGCTTTTTTGTCTGTATCCAACAAGGTGTTTCGCCATTGGAATTTGTGCAGGAAGTCGAACCTATTTATCTGAGTAGGTGCATGCTTATCCCATGAAAGTAGCAGTTCTTACTAGTGGTGGAGATAGCCCCGCGATGAATGCGGCTATTCGGGCAATCACGCGAGTTGGTATTCATCACAATTGTGAAATTTTTGGTGTGTTTGGCGGATTTCAGGGTATCCTCAACCAGCAATATCACGAGTTGAATTCTCGATCGGTTTCCCGTATTCTTCATAGAGGCGGGACCATGTTGACAACAGGAAGGTCCGAGGAGTTCAAGACCGAGGAGGGATTAAAGAAGGCCGCGAAATTCCTAAAGGACCAGCAATTCGATGCACTGATTGCGATTGGCGGTGACGGTACTATGCATGGTCTGGATGCTTTGAGCAAACACTGGGATGGATGGTTAATCGGACTTCCAGGAACAATTGACAATGATCTATATGGGACCGACTATACCATTGGGTTTGACACAGCTATCAACAACGCATTGGACGCATTGGACAAGATTCGAGACACAGCAGAAGCTTTCCAGCGGGTTTTTCTTGTTGAGGTGATGGGCCGCAAAGCTGGATTCATCGCGTTTCATGTAGGCATTGCTACTGGAGCATCTGCAATACTAATGCCTGAAACAAAGACTACAATTGAAGAGCTCGCTGATGTGGTGACCAAGGCGAAGGAAAAGTCAAAGACAAGTGTGCTTGTTGTAGTTGCGGAGGGCGATGAGTTAGGCAATGCGCACGTTATTGCAAATGCCTTGGGCAAAAGGATCAAGGAAGAAATTAGAGTTTCCGTTCTGGGTTATATTCAAAGAGGCGGCAATCCCACCCACTTTGATAGGTATCTAGCAACACGTCTGGGTGCCTATGCAATAGAGTGTCTTTTGGAAGGAAAGCAGGGTGGAATGGTCGGAGAAATGCATGGGGAGCTAAAAATGACTCCATTCAAAGACACTTGGACACACAAAAAGCCTCTTGATCAATGGATGCTTGGTCTTCTTGACGAACTTTCTGGAATTAGCTCGACAGACTAATACGTAAGTAGGCAGAAATGTATACGGAGGTCTTGCATATGGTTTTCAAAAACTTAGCGGACTATCATCTTTGGGCCGGTTGGAAAATGAGGGAGATCCTTAGCACTCTAGACTCAGATGATTTCTCTGAGGAGGTATGCGGAATCAGCCCTCGTGAGCTTGTTCAGCATATTGTTCTCGCCCTCGAGACCTGTTTCTACTTCATTGAAGGCGAGAAGGACCAATCTGTTTTTGACAGAGTAAAGAGATATCCGCGGCAAGAACTCCTGAAACGATGGGAAGTCCTTGACACACGCTTAAGTCAAGCTATTGAAGAAATTCCCCAAGACAAAGTCACTGTAAAGCATATCAAAGATGAACCATTTCAGGTTGATGTCATGGACTTCTTTCTGCAATACTTGATTCATACAGCTCATCATCGTGGCCAATTATCGAAAACTCTCAGTCGAATGGATCTTGAGGTTCCGGGTACTGATTATATCATGTTTCTGGCTGAGCAATCCTAGAGCAACTCTCAAATACGAACTTCCAACGGAATCGATTAATACGAATAATTTAACTGTGCTTCTTGCAAACATCTGAAAGGTTGTGATAAATGTGGACGTCAAAAGATCAATGAGCTGTAACGAACTCAGGCGTTGCGATGTTGTTGACTCCAGTGGTGTGAAGGTAGGTCGTATTGGCGATCTGACGTTCACTTTTGATGGGACTCTGAAACTTAAGCAATTCATTCTCTCTGGGTCTAGATGGGAAGAGTTCCTCGAATCTGCGAAGATTAGGCCCGACAAAGATCCTCTGCTGAACGCAGGTCTCATAGAAATAATCGGAGATAAGGTGCAACTGAATACCAACGTTAACAGCCTTAAGACAACTCTTGATGAAGGTGCTATTGCTCCTGGCGAAGTTCGGTGGTCAGACCTTACTAAGATGGAAATCTATGACCAGGATGATGTGAAAGTTGGTCGCGCTGTTGATGTAGACTTTGACCATGATGGTACGGTTTCATTGATTGTCGGGGGAGGACTCGTAGAAGAGTCGCTCGAGTCATTAGGGCTAAAGACTGATATCGATATCATTGTACCAGCACAAACAATAGAATCAATGAGAGACAAAATCAAACTCAAAGTCTCTAAAGACGATCTCAAACTCACGATGACCAAAGCACTTGAGAACTCTGAGGTCAAGAAGGCAAAGGAACTACCTGCCAACAAACGAGCTGCTGTAAGAGTCCGTCTCTACTATTCTTATCCCAAATGATTTCAAGTTCGCACTAAGTGCATTGACATTGGTCAAAATTCAATCGATATGTTCCTCTCTACCCACGAAATCTTGTTTGATGACTCGTAGTGTCTATACACAATTCATGCCATTCATACATAACGTGTAACAAAAGCCAAGGGTTTGGAAAAACCCCGCGGGTGCTTGACCAAAGGGTATAACAATGGTTAACAACGACTTCGGAGGCTGTAATTGCAATGAGCGAGCATGAACTTGAGCCCACAGAGAGTCCTTGTGAACAACCAGAGCGTTTTCACATGATCGAACTGGTTTCATACATTATCTTTGGAATAGGGCCGCTTGTCGGTAATGCAGTGCTCACTTTGCTTGGTCCCATTTCCTCGGATTTTCTGGTCGATCCAACAGCGGTGTTAGTCGCTCTTCCTGCCTTCATGTTCCCATTTGCAATCTTCCAACTCTTTTCTGGAGCTTTGTCTGATAGCTATGGGCGCGTGCCTGTCATCGTTGGCGGCTTGATTGCATTTCTCGCAGGTCTGAGCTTGATATCCATTTCCTCGTCACTCGAGATTTTTGCATTGGGATATATAGTATCAGGGATTGGCTTTGGATTTGCAAATCCCGTCCTGTTGGCCCTTCTGTCTGACTGTGCACCTCCAGGTGACATCCCAAAAAGAATGGGCTATGCAGCTGCGTTAGCATCTCTATGTGTCGGCCTAGGTCCCTTCATTGCAGGGCAGATGGCTAGGTTTGGTTGGCAACTCTACTACCTACTAATCCTGTGTATCATATTGCTAGGACTTGTTTCGATTATCATCGCTAAACGACCGACTATGAGCGTTCATGGCGAGACTGGACTCCGTGCACTAATTCGGAATCTAGGTGCTGAGCTTAGGAAAGGAGTAGTCTTGCTTATGCTGTTCACCACATTTCTGATTCCGCTGGTGTATCTAGCAACATTTGTTTGGACCTCCGCTGGACTGACGAACTATGTTGATGCAGGCCTTCTGGGTCTTCTCCTGCTCGGAGGTGGGATATTTGGGACAGTGGCTGGTCTCTTATTAGGCCAATTGATTCTGAAGCGCGGTTATGGTGTCACTACAGCTGCTGGCATTATACCACAAATAGTAGGCATTTTGTTGTTTCTTCTAATCGGAGATATAACTCTCCCAAGTGCGCTCCTATGGGATGGAATTGCCATAATCTTGGTAGGTTGGGCTGGTGGACTACTATTTCCATTAATGATTACGTACAGTCAGATCATCTCTCCAGAGAGGCGAGGCGTTCTTGCAGGGATTGTTACATTCGCCTTCTTCCTTGGCTATGCGTTTATACCTACAATATATGAGCCATTATTTCGTCAAGGCATGACTTCGCTATATCTAGGGATATTCGGAGTCACCATTTTGTTGTTGGTGTTTGTTACAGTCCTCTACAGGAAAATCGAGGAATGGAGTTCGAAAATTACCCTGTGAGCAAATCACGACTTCTATGACGAGCTCTTCATTATGTCAGCAATGTTCCCGAAGAAGTGGTCAAGTGTCCTGCTCTTGGTCATGTAGTCCTCGAGTTTGGAGATGAGAGTCTCATCATCTTCATATCCGCCGACAGAGTTAGTTGCGACTAATGTGTGGATCTCTTCGTTGAGTGAGAGAATGTCTCGTGAGGTTCGAAGGATATGTGAAAGCATTCTCACAAGAAGGCGTGAGCTCTCAATACCTCGAATGTTGAGCACTTGGCTATAGAACACAAACTGCAGTCTATTAAGATGCTCCATTTTGCTGACAAAATCAACCAATGGTGCAGGCTCTTCTTTTTCAGTCAAATTCTCATGCACATTTTGCCAGTAGTATTGGTCTTCCAGCAGTTTCACCAGATACGCTTGGACCGTTTCGAAATATGGTACTGTTTCATCTGTTTCATCAAGTTCCATCTCCGTGAACTTCACGGCAACCCTTAGAGAGAATTCGTCCAGGTATTTCTTAATGGATGCTTGATCCTGGGATAATACCAGTGCTAGTAGTATTCCATATATACATGAAGCACAATCGACCGTGATTTCAGTGGGTCCCAGTGCGTAGAGTCTGATTGCCTGCATGAGCATGTCTTCGGTTATGTCCTCTCTGTGAATCCGAATCTTAAAGCCCTGCGATGAGCAGTAGACACTGCCATTATACGTGTAGATAGAAGAGTAGCAGGTCTTTTCGTCAGTAGCTTGAAATTGCTTTACTACTTCAAGTGAAGCGTCTTGGTTGAGAATATCGGCAGCAAAAATGGAATGCTCTATGTCACAGAGACTGTCATTGTTGAGACAGATCAACTCTCCCTCAAAATCCTTGAAACAAGGGCAGAAGTTGTAGATTGTGACTTCTCTCTCCACCAGTGGAACCTTCCATCCATACATCTGCTTAGACGTTTATCTATTGTTTCACGAACGCATAAGACCGTTTTTTGTGTCTATTGCTGGTTAATTGTACGTTCTCTGGAACCAAAAAAAGAGGTGAGGGGCGCTTCGTGTGCCCCTTCACAATAGTTTCACTTTCTTTTCCGGAGAAAGAACACTACGACTACCACTACTACAGCGGCTCCTCCAACGATTATGGCTACTGTGATTATAGAAAGCCCGACTGTTGGTGATGGAAAGGCAAAAGAGAATGAATCTGCTATAGTCCCATCCATCATTACAACATTTATCGAGAGAGTTTTGTGTGTGCTGTTCAATGCCGCAATGCTACAGACACAGTAATGGTAAGCTGAGAAACCAACATCACCAGTAATCCAGTCTGGTGCCTCAGTGTCGATTTCGTAGAGTGGCGCTCCACCTCCTCCTGTGACGACATAATCTATATCGTCTCGGGTTGTATGGTAGTATTGGTGATCGTGACCTGCAAAAACGATGTCGACACCGCTTTGCACGAACAGGTCATGGAATTCTGCCCGTATGGCCGCAGCTTGCGCCCAACGGTCAGGACGGTCAGCCCGAACTGAGTAGGATGGATTGTGCATCGAAACGATAATGAATTCCTTGTTGTTGTTTTCAAAGTCCGATAGCAGCCAATTCCATTGAGCGGTTGGACAGGTGAAGTTCTCACCAACCCATCCATCGATTGAATTTAGGAAGATGAAATGGATGTTTCGCCAGTCAAACGAGTAGTAGAGTTCGGTCTCACCAGCGGATTCATCAACTACGTCTGAGAAATCGACATGGCTGAGATAGGTGCTCCAGTCGTCATCAGGGGGGCCACTCGTGTATTGCTCATGATTGCCCACAGCATAATAGATCTTCAGATTGGGATCCCATTCGCCAACAGCTGAGAGTGACTGCTCGTAGCCTGGCCAATTAGCATCTTCCCCACCCTGCGTCAGGAGGTCTCCAGTGTGTAGTATCAGTTCAGGGTCAGACAGTTGGAGATACCTGCTGACCAAGTCATCATGGAGCGGTGAAACTCCACCGCCTGAGCTGGCTCGTGTGTCGCCATAAGCAATGAACGTGTAGACTCTGTCATCAACTGGATTAAAGGGCAAAGAACTAGACACCTCATTGGACATCTCTCCTTCTAAGGTAGCGACTGCAGTCACAGTATAGTAGTAGGTGATTCCGTATCCTGCAGTCCCATCAGTATACGTGAGCACATCCCCGAGTTCAGCTAACAACTCATAGACTCCTGATTCTTCACCTCTGTAAACATTGTACCCAATGACATTTGCCCCTGCTATTGGATCTGGAGCTTCCCATGTAAGCACAAGAGCATCCTCATCGGCGTTTGGACTTACTGCGGGATTCTTGACTTTGCCTGGAACTAGTATTGGTGGGTTGACAATATAGTTGTATGACCATGTGTCTCCGAGAGCCTCCCCTTGCCCAACTTTAGGAAGCACTCCACCATACATGATTGTTCTGTCAGACTCTATGTCATAGGCCAAGTACTGTCTACTCCGTTCGCCCGGAATATGAAGCGAATATGTATTATTCCACGTTCCAGCAGTCAGATTGAAAGTCCAAGTTCCCAGAGAATAAGCATCTTCTGCTATGCTTGTCGGACCTCCATAAGCAACGAGTAGTTCCGATTCGGAATCATAGGACAATGCAACCCCAACCTCAGGAGAGGCAGAATTAGGTATCAATTCCGTCCATGTGTTTGCCTGGAAATCATACTCCCAAATCTCATTGTTAAAGCCGTCCCAATTGCCGCCACCACTAAGCAGCAACCGGTTATTCTTGTAATCGTACGGCAAGCTGGCTGACCACCTATCACCTGGGTTCGACGCAGTTGTGGCATTTGTCCAAGTGTTAGATGTGAGGTTATAGAGCCATGTTTCGTGACTGCCGGATACATCCGTTAGAATACCTCCGTATAACACAAAGATGTCTGTTTCATTGTCATATCCCATGGATGAGAAGGTTCTTGGCGTGGGATTAGTTGGCGGGGACATGTTGGTCCAAGTATTAGTATTGAGATCATAAATCCAAGTATCTGCGACTAAAGTTTCCTCGTTAATCCCCCAACCTGTTTCACCTCCGAACATCACGATTCTATCGTCCTCCTGACTGTACGCCATGGCGTGTCCAGTCCTTCCGGGTGGAAGTACGGCAGGAGACATGTTTGTCCATGTGTTACTGTTGTAGTCATAGGTCCAAGTATCGTTGTAACAAACTGCATCTGCATGCACCTTTTGCCATCCGCTGAAAATGACCATCCGGTCCGATTCGATATCATAGACTAAGGGCGAGCCAGTTCGATTCCCTGGTGATAATGCAGGAGTCATTTCCTGCCAATCCCAATCGACGTTGTTCCACAGGTTGTTGTTCAGGTCATATGCCCAACAATCATTAAGAACTTCTTCGGTTTCCCATCCTCCATCGAGCACTCCCTCAAACAGGATGACTCTATCTGACGCACTATCATAGGCTAGCTCTCCTCGAGATCTGGCAGGAGGTTTGACCTCAAGACTCTTCATCTCCCAAGTTTCGGTATTAGTATCATATGTCCAGGTCTCAGAACGCATCTCATCTCTAAGTTCCGACCACCCTTCAGTACCACCAAAGAAGACCAGTTTGTCGGACTCACTGTCGTACGCAAACT
>RDNZ01000067.1 GCA_011364905.1 Candidatus Thorarchaeota archaeon | reverse complement strand
CGCTTGAGGGGTTGATTATAGGATTCGTTGGAATATATCATCCAGGAGATGATGGTGCTACATGGAAGAAAGTGGTAGATCGCGGCGGCTGGGCGATGTCCTTCGTGAGCAGCACTGAGGCTTGGGCGATTGCTGATGACTGGCTTGCACATATGACCAACGGTCAAACTTGGATTGAAAAACCGCTGCCTCGTACATCTCTATTGCCTGCGAGACCACCTTACTTCACTGACATACTGTTCTTGGATGAAAACAACGGATGGATTGTAGGTGATGAAACTGAGGTTGCTTACACACCCAATGGGGGCAAAGATTGGTTTTCACAGTCTTTCCCACATGACAACCGTGTTTTAAGGATAGATTTCATCAATGTTACATTTGGATGGGCGGTTGGATGGAATGGTTACATCTATCGGACGACCAGAGGCAACAGTCTTGGAACACCACTTTTGGCTGGACTGATTGATACACTCTTACCTTGGATTGTAGGTGCACTTGCGGCTATTGTGATTGTGATTAGTAGTGTGGCAGTTGTCCGCAGAAGAAGACAAAGAATCATTGCGAGTCACCAAGGTGCAGAGATTAAGTAGGTCTTCCAAATCGGGTTCGAATCCCGGCGAGCGCACCACTTTTTTCTACGCACGATAGTACTTGTAGATGAACTCGTGAAATGAGCCGTAGTATATTCTGCCCCACAGAGGCTTGCTTTTACAGAACAAGGTATCACGTGTTGATAAATCAATCAATACAGGTATTTCGAAGGATGAGAAATGCTTCTTTTGATACTTTTCAACCCACTGCTTGGCTTGTAAATCAACACTTGTTGATGCCAAGGCAGAAATCGACGAGAATCCGGACATTGCCCCTCTGATTCCTGTATAGTTCTTCTTTGCACATTCAAAACAGGCTTTCGAAAACATCTCAGCGTCGGGAAGAGACACATGGTCCTTCGCACCATAGATGCCAAAGTAATGCATCCTTGTCGCCATCCAAGACAATCTGAATTCCTTTTGAGCGGCTACAGTTACATCAATTCCTTCAACGACTTCTGAATGCTGATCAAAACCGTCTTTGTCAAACCTGCTATACGTGGCTTGTAGATACTCATCCAATTCGAGAGCCATTACCCACTCCTCACAGATACTCAATATGTAACTACGAAGATAAAGGTCCTTCCTTTGTCAGGGTCGACCATAGATTCGAATGGCATTCTTCCAGTAGAGTTTCTTGAGAACAGAGAGAGGTAAATCAAGTCCGTTTATGAACGTCCCACCAGTGTCCTTTGTGTCTGCGTCTTCAAAAGGTAGCGGTTCATCTCGAACATGAGTTTCCCACAGATACCTCTGGGCAATATATCGTCCACTAAAATACTCAGTGCCACCACGATTAGCAGAGAGGTCTGTACCGAACAGAATCCTGTTGGAATACTTGAGCAAGAAATCACGAGCCTTCTTCACATCCTTACTCAGTTCTCGAGCCATCCATCTCGAAGAGGCTGTGTCGATTATGATGTTTGGAAATCTATCTAACCATCCTGCAAGATTCGGGAGCCTATGTATCTCAGGCTGTGCACCAAAGTGTGGGATTTGAAAGACCACATTGGGGTGACGCTCGAGAACGTTCTCCAGTTGGTTAAGATTCTCCTCTTTTGTTCCGTACTTGGCGGTGTCTTGGTAGTGTAACTTGAAGTATGTATCAGGATCTGCGACATGTATTATGATTGGGAGGTCGTGATCCTCCAAGGCCTGAAAGACTGGTTCCAGTTTCGGACTGTCAATCCTGAAGCCAGCTGGAACATCCTCAATGAAGTCGCGCCAACGAGGACCAAACCAGGTCTTGGCGAGAGAGTATCCCTCCTCCTTTGTACAGGCGATGTCTTCGATGACAGGTTCGACATTGTAGTGTGCGATATCCCGGAGTGATAGATACTTTGCAAACACGAACCGCTCGGGGTAGCGTTCCCTAGCAGCTTCAAACCCTTCTTTTGAATGGACAATCCCTAGTTGCACCGTCACACCGAACTCATCTTCAATCTTGAGCATCTTTTCGGTAGTGTCAATCTCTCCGATGTGTGTGTGCGCATCAAAGATAGGACCTTTGTATTTCCACTCTTCTATCAAGGTACACCAAGAAGCTGGGATAGGACGTATTGAAAAGCCATTCTATATAGAACAGTTTGCACAATTCATGCTCCGATGGACACCTTATTTTATTGAAACTTAGTGTCAAACTTTAGGGAACAATGGATGAGAATGATTGTGCTTCATGGAAGTCCGAGGAGAGGGGGTAACTCTGATACGCTTGCCGACTACTTCGTGAAAGGAGTCAGAGAAGCAGGAGAGGTCGAGGTGTTAGACTTCATCCTGAATGATATGAACATCAGATCTTGTCAAGGTTGTGAATCATGCGCGACTTCAGAGGGACACAGGTGTGCAATTGATGATGACATGCAAGAGATTCACGCAGTTTTCGCTGATGCCAACATCGTGGTATGGGCGACTCCAATATGTACTGGGGGTATATGACAGCACAGATGAAGACTGTATTAGATAGGATGGAGGCGCTTGCAATGGATGTTGAGAAGTACTGGTTAAACAAGGAGTTTGTGGCCATTCTGACATATCGACACCACTACCAGTCAACTATTGGTTTCTTTGAGCGAGTTCAGGACTACTTTAGATTCAAGTTCAGCTCTCTTTTGTACTGTTCCAAGAATGAGAGGGGATCTGAGGACTTCCATGTATCAACATGTCAGGAGAAATTGGAAGAAGCCACCAATCTTGGTAGGCAAATTGGTGTAAGGATAATCGACTGATTCTTACTAACCCTCAAGCCACTCGTTGATGGGGCTTGCGTGTTCTTCTGTAACATTGCTGAAGAGTTTTTAGCCAGATTGAGAGAGAAAGAACGAAGACTCATGGATGTGTCAATGAATTCTATTGCTCTTGTGAAGTATAGAGGCAATATCAAACGGGCTCTTGAACAGGGATTGGTACATATAGGTGGATTTGGCGAGCTTGCATCTCCTGTACTCATCAAACCAAACATCTGCACAATAAATGATGGGACCGGATATTCAGTCACTCGTGTTGAAACAGTTGAGGCACTGATTGAACTCCTATTGGAAACTGATAAGAGGTTGTCAATCAGGATTGTTGAGTCGGACAGTGAGAGTAAGTTTGCAAAAGAAGCCTTCCAAAAGTTTGGTTACACTCAGCTCTGTGCTGATATGGAGGACTCTGGATTTGATGTCGGTACAGTCAATCTGAGTAATACTCCATTGATGAAATTGAGTTTCCAGGGAGATTACTTTGAGAACCCAGAACTACCTGAGGTTATAATCAATGCAGGATATTTCATCTCAGTAGCAATTCCCAAGACACACTATCTCGCCTTCCTCACAGGCGTATTGAAGAATCTCTTTGGCACCCTTCCTAGAAAGAATCAGGCGTTTTATCATTCAAGGATAGATGAGGTTATTGTAGACCTTGCAAGGATAATTAGACCAAATCTTAGTATTGTTGATGCGAGAGTTGGTGTTGAAGGCTGGAACGGGCCCAAGACAAGACAACTTGGCGCATTTATAATGGGTCATGGAGCGGTATCGGTTGATTCGACAATGGCACGAATAATGGGCTTTGAACCGGAACAAGTTCCTCACATAATGAGCGCATATGATTATGATATGGGAACCATCAATCCTATTGTTTCAGGTGAATCCATCGACTCGTTCAGGATCAAGTTCGCATCTCCTCGGTAGGATTGGAGTTGGCTCATAGGTCTACAAGAAAATCTTCGATAGTTGAGCTGCTTTTTGATTATGTGGATTGAGTTCAACAGCTCTATCAACAGCATCTTGAGCCTCTTTGACACGGTTCTGTTTGAGCAAAGCGATCCCAAGATCACACCAGGCAGCAGAGAGCCCAGAATCGATATGGACAGCTTCGTGAAGAACACTTTCAGCTTCAGAGTACTTACTCTGGGCAATCAAGCACTGGCCGAGTATGTGCCAAAATCCAGCATATCTTGGCGAGTCGTGTGCTAACTTCCTGTATCTCCGTTCGGCCTCGGGCATGCTTCCAAGTCCACTTAATGAAGTTGTGATCATCTTTCTGGCTCTTCGGTCCACTCGTTTCAGCTTTGCTTTCTTCTCTGTGAGGTCCAAAAGCCCTAATCTCTCAAGATTTTCTCCAAGAGTGATAATTGCATATTCAGTCGTTGGTTCTATCTCAACTGCTTTCTCAAATGCATCGACCGACTCATCCATTCTATTCAGATTGAGCATTACAATTCCAAGCTTGACCCAAACCCCATAGGCTCGAGGATTGAATTGAATAGAGCTTTGATAAGCTTCAGAGGCTTCCTTCTCTCTCCGTTTTGAATGGAGATAATCGCCCAGTGCTTCCCAATAGTGAGAGTCGTCGGGCAAGACTCTTGTAATAGCGCGGTATGCCTCTTCAACAAGGTTTTCTTGGCCCAGCTTTGCTGCAAGTCTTGCTATGTTTTGCCACGATGAAAAGTCATCTGGATTCCTTATGATTGCTTCATGAAATGTTGAAATTGCCTCATCATCAAAACCCTCAGCCATCAAGAAATTACCTAGATGTCTCAACGCTTCAGAGCTTTGTTTGAATGATTGAGCAGCTTCCCTCAAAGTAGTTTTGGCAGCTTCTTTGAAACCATGGTTGTACAAGAAAATGGCATAGGAGGTAAAACCCGGTTCGAACTCGGGGTAAGTGGTTACAAGCTTTTTGTAAGAAACCTCTGCTGCGGATTGATTGCCTTGATTTTCAAGTGTAATAGCACTAGATAGGAGCTTGAATGCTCGCTCTTTCTTCATCCAGTTCCTGAGTCTTTGAACCATCTTGATTCTTGTTAAGATGATAGACTGTGGACATATAGGTTATTACTAGCACAATGTCGTGAATAATGTTGTTTCAAGTAGCTCTGCGAGTTTTTCCATCAGACTTGAGGAAGAATATGTTTCATATGCATACACTTGATAGGATTCAAACGTTGAGTCAAAATATGCGAAAAGTCCTCTTTATCTGTACAGGCAACTCAGCCAGAAGTCAAATGGCGGAAGCCGTTCTCAGACAACTCGGGGGCGATGATTTTGAGGTGTATAGCGCAGGCATCAAACCAAAGTCAGAGGTCAGTCCTTACGCTCTTGAAGTGTTACGCGAGAAAGGAGTTTCAACTGAAGGACTCCATCCGAAACTTGTCAATGAGTTCGTGAATAAAGAGATTGATTTTGTGGTCACTGTGTGCGATAGAGCGAAGCAGTCATGCCCACACTTTCCAGGCGCAAAGCACATTGAACACTGGTCTCTGGAGGATCCTGCAGAGGTTCAGGGCTCTGATGAGGAGATTCTCAAAGCCTTCAGAGAAACGCGCGATGAGATTGAGAGAAGAATAAAGACAAACATTCTGAAGTCCTAAAGATGTGGCTATTTGTCAATCCAACCTTCGAACTTTCTTTGCAAGGTTTTTGTATACACTTTCCTCCAGTCATAGTCCACCTTATCACACCACCTGTACACAATCTTTGGGTGGATATATGACTTGAGTGATGTGCCTAGATTCCATGTACGAGCGTCCGTAGCAAGAGCAAAGTCGACCTCAATTTTTCTCTTTGCAAGCTCAGCTTTTGTCACACGTTCTTTAGCGGTTTCGACAGATCTCTCAGCAGCGGAAATTCGCTTTGCTGATTTTTCTTTCCAGTCATTGAATGACTGTTGTTGTTTCTCCAAAGCGGACTTACTCTTCGTGTGGCGTTCTCGAGCACTTGCAAGACCAGATTCTGCCTTGTCAAGGCGTTCTCGTGTTCGGTCGATACGCTCCTGAGCCTCCTCCAGCCGCTGTTTCTTGGTGCTTTTTCCTTTACGTTTACTTGTCCTTGTACGACTTTTCAGAGCTCGAGAGTTGTCCCATGTTGTTTTCGCCTTGTCCCTTTTCTCGCGCCAGGACCTCACTGAAACCATGGTCTTCTCAACCGAGTCCTTCTGCTTTGAGATACGGTCTTGCTTCGCCCTTCGTGCCTCGTCTTCCCTCTTCTTGACCTTCCGGAGACGCAGTTGCCGCTCTCTCAGGTTAGACTTGGCTTTCTCAACTCTGACTTCTGCCTTCTTAATACGCTCCCTGTATCTGTCAGCGCTACGATTCCAGCCTGCAGGTGCTTGTTTTGTATGATTCATCACGCGAGCCACCTCAAGGTTTGCCCGTTTGAAGGCAGCTTTTTTGATGAACTCGGGGTCCACGCTTCGAGCCTTGCTAGTCTTGAGCTCTTTGCGCATTGTCATTGAAGCATGATAGGTCCTGAACACCTTGGCAGTGAGTTCAGGGTAAACTTCGCTTAGGAATCTATTAACATGAGTACTATTGATTGAAGGGAAGATCTGAGCAAGCTTCTTGGGGTCTCCACGAGTCTTCTTGGTCTTCCTACTGTTGAATGATTCAATTCGATCCAGCGCCTTCCTGTGGAGCTCCTTCAGTTCATTGTATATCTCAGGAGGCATCTCTCTTTCCTTGTACCACCTTACGCTGTCTTTCCCGAGGAAATCAAAGACAACTGATGACTCCTTGAAGGACAGATGTTCAGCTCTGAGCGTTGTAGCCCCAACAGTATCAGCCTCTTCAGGGTCTTTCTCGTCGCCAACTCTCAGACTGAGATTGTCTATCAAGTAACATGCAGCAGCGACCATTCGGCGCTTTGGTTTTTCTGATCGTAGCCCCTCCATGATATGCTCTCGAATCTCGTCAATTCTCTTCTCCACTCGTAAGGCCTTATCAAACTTGGCGGCCTCACGTTCCTGTTTGATTGGAGTGCTGTCATGAAGCCAGACGTACTTCACTTTGCCAGTCAGTTCATCAGTCCACTTTGCAATCCACATGGTGTCGGGTGCCCACACAAGCTCACACCACTCTCCCTCAAGCTGTGATACACCGTCAGGACTTATGTTAAGCGTGATGTCCTTCTGCGTTGCGCCTTGCTTCCAGCGTCCTCTCAGAGGATGTTTACCTCGTCCCATGAATATGCCTGATGGTTCAGTTTGGTAGTTGCCAAGTTCCATCCTTTCACCATCAACGATGGCATAGCCATACCGCTCTTTAAGCTGTTCTCTGATTATCTTTCTCTCTTCACGTGCAGCCTTCTTCTCCTCTGAGGTCATTCTCTCTTTTGCCGCACGCTCTTCTTCCACCAAACGAATAACTTCGGTGAAATCGACCTCTTCCACCTTGAGAACTGGGTTTATTCCCAAAGCTTTACTGAAATCAGTCATGAAGTTCTCCGCAAAGACGGGGTCGTCAACATATGGGGTACCAAGTTTCCTAACCCATGCTACAGCCATCTCTTCCTGAACCTGTGAGAGGGCAATCTCCCTACCTCTGGCTCGAATTGAGAGCCCATGCGGTTGAGGTGGTTCAATGACAAGGATGCCATTGTGTATCAGTGATTCCATGTCGAGGCCTCGTCTTCTGTCGTTTCGAACCGGTTTTAACAAAAGGATTACGCTAACGGACTGAGCAAAAATGTGGAGTGGTGCGGCCACCGGGATTCGAACCCGGGTCACGAGCTTGGAAGGCTCGAATCATAACCCCTAGACTATGGCCGCAATCAATGAAACACATGCGTCGGTGTTTGTGATTTAAGAGTATTGATGGAGAGAAGACTAGTAGACCAAGCAGTAGAGATCTCAAATCATAGCAAGATGTATAATGCGCGTATCATAGCTATAATTACTAAAGGAGTGGAGAAGTCACGCAGTTCGAAGGGTGGAACCCGATTCTATTTATAGCAGCATTCATTTTCTTTGTGTTCATCTTCTCGGCTTATTTGTATTCCAGAGGTTTAATGTGGTTTCAACAGGACAGTGAGAAGAGGGCTAATAGCTGGCTCGTCACATTCGACGAGAGGGATGCGACCAGTGGGAACTGGTTCCATAGATTTGGAAGACCTGTTGTAGTCTTGTTCCTCTTACACCTGATATCATATCCGATTGTGACGAATTTGTTTGATCTTACACCATTTCAGTCCTTTCTTTTTGTTGTAGGATACTATCTGCCCTCTGGCTTGATTCTGACCATTATCCTGTTTGTTCTACTGAGGAGAGTCCTTAAACAACCACTAATGAGAGAGAACGAGAAAATGAATACTTCAGACACATAGTCCCAGTAAGCCCAACAGTAGATGAGAAAAGCAAGACTTCTATCCTAGATGTATTACTTGCATCATTACATATATCGGTTCTCTATCGCTTTGACCCGTGCTGAATATGTCCAGATTATCTCCGCACACACATGCCACGCCATCATGACCTCTCTGTCCAGTTCTAGATGTGTGTCAAATAATGAAACTATCTCCTCTGAGAGGGTTCCATGCGGGAATGCGCCAATTCCTACAATCACCGGAATCGATGAATCTTGTGGGAGTAGACTTCTGAAATCATCAATCGTGGTTTGCTTACCACCTTCGATAGCCAAAAGCGTCATTGCCTTGTCAGATCCAGCTGTTAGCCTTAATATCAGGTCTTGAAGAGACTCTTGAGTTATACTCAGCAAAGGCTTCCCCTGCGGAGGGACTTGTTTCTTGAGGAGGAGTTGTTCGATGAGTCCTACAAACCTGTCATAGTTCCGTGGCAATCTGACATCATTCTGAACTGAAACGACTTGTCCATCCTGAAGGTGCAGATGAACACCGAGTAGACCTTCCTTACAGAGAGGCGTTTCAAGAATCGTTAGAAGGCTTAAGAAAGTGATGTCAGGCCGGCCTCGATGCTCGCTCTGAGCAAGTTTTGTCATCGATTGACCGTGATATGTCTGGTCAAGGAGTATCTCAGAGGACTTTTTCCCACGACGTGATGCATGTTGCTGAATCTGTTTCAGATGTGATATCTCTCTGGGCATCAACTCAAGTGCGCTGTCAAGAAGAATGATGTGAAGCATTGGAGGTCTCCTGCAAAACTGTTCATCACGAACGATTTAAGCAGTTTGACCATCTTATCAATGGATAGTGACTTGCCAATGCCAAGAAGAAGCCGCCCAAGGGAAAAGACAAAGCGTCTTGCTGAGGCAAGGGTGGACATTCTCTGGGAACAGGCCAAGAACGATGCCAAATCTGGATTGTCAGAGCAAGCCAGACAGAAAATGCTCAGTGCGCGTAGGATAGCACAGAGAGCAAGGACAAAGATACCACGTCAAGTCAATCGGAGAGTCTGCAGGGTGTGTGGAACTGTCTTGATACCCGGAAATACCTGCAGAGTGAGAGTTCGACATAACCGTGCAAAACATGTAGTAGTTTCATGCCTTAGCTGTGGAGCAACAAGGAGATACTACATCTAGTTGTAGGGACATAAGCATAGGTTAATCTGCAGCCCCACAGCGAAAAAAATGATTTACATGACTGCAGGACCAGATCCAATTAGGATTAAAATCACTTGGCAAGAACCAGCGATGATGCAGATTGGAAAAGCTGGTGTGTCAGATAGTATCGTTGAGGAGGCGAAGAGGCTTTTGAAGAGGCACCAGTACATAAAGGTCCGTATCTTGCGTAGTGCATTTGAGGGATCAAACAAGCTCGAGCTCATGAAATTACTCTGTGAGAGGTCTGGTGCTGCATTTGCTGGTGTACGAGGAAACACAGCCGTGATATATAGGACCAGAGCCTCGAGGGCTGAGTAGGGACATCTCCAGACTTAGTCTGAGTTCATCATAATCATCAAATGTATGCAAATACTATCCAAGTCTCTTCTAACACAACGACAACCTTTTATGCGGACTCTAGACGGTGGGTCCAGCCTTTTGAGGTAGGTCATCCGCCGAACCTGGATGAGATGACTTGTTCTCAATGAGATTGGTGACAGACACATGCCTACAGTCTATGATATTCCTGCAAATATCCTCATACGACGACTCGCTCAGGATCTGAAGTCCAGAGAAGAGATATCAGTCCCAGACTGGATGCCGTTTGTAAAGACTGGAACCCATAAGGAGCGAGCACCTGACGACTCAGATTTCTGGTACGTCAGATGCGCAAGCATTCTCAGAAAGGTGTACCTGAAGGGACCTATAGGAACTGAGAAGTTGCGAATCGCATATGGAGGCAAAAAGAGACGTGGCGTAAAGCCCAACAGGTTCCAGAAAGGAAGTGGGTCCATTGTAAGGACCGCACTCCAGCAGCTTGAACGCGCTGGATTTCTGAAAAAACAAGGGACCAAGGGCCGCGAAATGACTGATATTGGCAGATCATACATGGATAAACTGGCATCTACTCTCAAAACGGAACTCTCACAGGCAATACCGGAATTGGAGAAGTACTAAGCCAGGTGGCAAGTTGAAATG
>RDNZ01000066.1 GCA_011364905.1 Candidatus Thorarchaeota archaeon | reverse complement strand
CACCTCCTGTGCGTTTGTCGGTTGTATCCATGACAGTAATTTCGCTTCTCCACAGGTTTACCCTCAGGACTCCGCAACTACCCTTCACTTCAAGTATTTCAGGCTCTACAAATGTGGCATGTTGCAGTGTCCCCAGAGTTCCTTCTATTAAGACGCCGTCGTGCACGTCAGTTGAGAGGGTCGAGAGATTGTGCTTGTCATAGTTCAGCTCAATTGAGAAGCTGCGTTCGAGGTTTTCGTTGTCTTGGATTTTCATTTCTTGATCCTCAAGACAGACATGGATGGAGTATGTGATAATCTTTAATTGACATGAATACGAAAAATTTCGGACGGGTGCGAAATTATACTATGTCTAACGATGAAGGAGCCGAAAGAATCTCGAAAATCCTGTTCGAGCTTGCTAGTGACCGAAGAGTGAGCATCCTTCTTGAGGTAGAAAAGAAGAACCTCAAGATGCAGCAAATAGCCAAAACTCTGGATATGAATGTCACTGAGACCTTTAGGCACTTACAGAGACTCAGCGAATCGAAACTTCTTGAGAAGAGAGTAGATGGCACATATGCAATAACATCTCTCGGTGCCATGTCAATCGGTCTTCTCAAGAATCTAGATTTTATTCTGGAACACGCGAACTACTTCTTGGAACATGATCTTTCCTGCCTTCCTTATGAGTTTGTAAACAGGCTTGGCGAGTTGTCACACGGAGAGTTTTGTGGAGATACTGTCACTAATTTCAATCGAGTCAGAGAGATAGTATATGAGGCCGATGAGTACATTTGGGCCATGGCGGAGCAAGTAGAATCAAGTCATATTCAAGCAACAAACGAGAAGGTATCCAAAGGACTACAATTTCGGTTCATTATGCAGCAAGAACTTGCGAAGACAGTAAAAATCACTCCAGAGGTTGAATCCTTAAAGGAAAGAAGGTTGCTTGATCGAATATGCGTCACGTTCCTAATTAATGAGAAAGAGTCCTGCGTCAATTTCCGTAGACGTGATGGAGAGATGGACTATATCGGTTTCTTTGGAAAAGACGAAAAATTCCTCAAATGGACGCGAGACCTATTCATGTATTACTGGGAGAGAGCTGAACATTGGTATCCAACTTAGTCAAGCTTAAACGGTTCTATATGATCCCTTATCATTAGATCCCCGAAGATGTGTTCAATTCCTTTCCTTTCATCGGTCCTCCAGGGATGAAATGATGGTCGCAAGTACTGCAGAATTCTTGGGAGCAGACCTTTCAACAGCCCGTTTCTTCCTAAGAAAAACCTCCAAAACTTCACCTTGTGTCTCCACCCCCATAGACCATCTTTCTTTAACAAGTATCTCATCCGCATGAATATGTTAATTGCAAGATCAAATGAAATAAAGACCAAACTGATTATGCGCATCATATAGCTCCTAGAAAGCATCTGAGAAAGGTCGAAGCACACGCTTTTGTGTTCTATTTCCTCCATTGCATGATAAAGAAGAAGACTGCTGAAAGGAGCGTCTGACTTCCTAAGAAGGTCTTGATTGACATAGGTGAAAAGATAGGCGATGGAGGCCGTGTAATGTTCAGCTGCGGCTGTGACTGCGAGTCGTAATTTTGCGGGAATATGCTTGCGGGACCATACATCAAAGTTGTGCAAATTATTGTCATACAAAGCAAGCTTTTCATAGCCTATCTGGATGAGTGCTTTGTTCCATAGTCTATGTTGTTGACTGTGATGCGCCTCTTGCTGTTGAAATGATTTCAGATCCTGCTCCATTTGATTGTCAATACTTCCGTGCTGCCTAAGAATTCGGGCACCATCAACTGCTGCTTGAATAAAGAACAGCTCGCCATCTGGAAAGGTTGATTGTAATGCATTGATAAAATGAGTTCCAATCGGATCGTTGTTAAACCAATAGCGGTTGGCTTCTAGTGATGTTTGGTACTCGTAGGCTATCTTTCGCACCACGATATGAAGATTAGAGGGACGATATGTGTGAGAACGAGGAATAGATTCTCCTTCAAGAGGATGCTTTTTCATAATACATCACGTGTGCTACCACAAAATGGTAATGGCTATTATCGCACTAGTTCGACTGTATATCTATTAACTTCTTCTGAGTGACTCTCAATCATCCTGATTGTACGCAGAGTCTTACCAACGTGCGAGGTTGGAAATAGCCTTACCTATAGTTCCTTCATATGATACTCTTTCCACCACTAACGATTGATGAAATCTCATTAAGAAGGCATATGTTGATGAATTCCATTGTTGTGAGAATCTGCAGTGCTTAGTCCTTTTTCCTAGTCAGCAATAGTGCCATTGTCAACATTAGTAGTATACTTAGAACTCCTAGCGGGAATATGATGTAAAGCATTTGCATTTGGATTGCTATCTCCCAAAGGGTGGGTATTCCCAGAAGTGAAAACACAACGTTGACAACGAAGATGCCAAGAATGCCACTCATCACGATCAGAATACCACTCACAAGATAGGCCCACTTTGGTGCTCTAACAATTGAGATCAATTATTTCCCCTATTGCCTTTACTCCTGTGAACAAATATGCCTTTTGACCAACTCACGGGTCGTTACTGGGCAAACTTGTTCTTCGAACTTTTATTTAGACTCGTCTTTAAGTACAGGAGCTGCTACAGTGTCCTGTTTATAGCTCCTTTGTGTGAGGTTCGTTCAGCAAGGATTGTTGTTACACAAGTTTCCCGCATCATTGTGATAAGGCAAGTTTGAAGGCTATAATACTAAGTCTTCCGTGACAACTTGCCGGCTCTAGCCATGATTATGACAATCACTGCAAATCCTACACTTGCAACCGAAATGCCGATAGCCAACATCGTGGGGATCTCCAGAGTACCTCCGGCACCTGTTGTCGTGGCAAGAACAGTCACCAGGACTGAATCGCTCATCATGTGGCCACCTGCGTCAGACACACGTAGAGAATACGAGTAAAGACCGGCGGCAAGTCCGTCTACAGAAACAGCGATCTGCTCTGAGCTACTGTTCCACAGTCCCTCTCTGACCACTGCGCCATCGCGTAGCACCTGATACGTACGTGGGTTGTCATCCGTTGCATGCCACACGATTGAGTTGCCGACTTCTCCCGCTGTGTAGGTTAGGTCCTCTGGATGAGTGATTGTTGGTACAGTTACATCGAGAACGACTATCACCGTGTCCGCAGTGGAGTAGTGTCCATAGCCGTCATATGCTCTGATCTCGAGCGGAATCTGCCCACACGGGAGCGAAACAATGCTTGTCACTACTCCGTTCGCATCAACACTGAAGCGGGCTGTGTCGTTGACCCAATAGTGATCGATACCAGAGTAGTCTTGTGCTTGGATGACAAATGTGGCATCCTCCCCATAGGTGACATGGACCGCATCCGGCACAAACACCCAGACAGGCGCCTGAGTGTCAACAACATCTATGCGAATGTTTCCTGTCAGGACATGACCAAGGGTATCGTTCACGTAAACCATGATATGGTAGGTGCCAACAGACAGGAGTGTGTTTGCCGTCACAACACCCTCTGAGCTGATAGAGAATCGGCTTGTGTCATTCACCCACCATGTGTCCAAACCGGAGAAGTCAGTTGCATTGAGATCGTAATATAATGTGTCACCGACCTCCACTGTCTGGGTTGTTAGTTCTTGGGTCCATAGCGGACTATCGTTGTCCTGAACTGTCAGCGTGAAGAATGCAGAGCAATAGTGGCCATAGTGGTCAAGACCTCTCACCTCAAGCGCGTAGACGCCAGCCGGAATCTCTGTGACATTCGTCAACACACCGTTTCCGTCTATGGTCACAATGGCTGTATTGTTCACCCAGTACCCCGCGACCGCGCTGTAGCCGACTGCTTCTAGATCCATCTGGAGGGGCTCGTAGTATTGAATGGTCACATCACTCGGAGCTATCGACCATGAGATGAAGGGTCCCTTCAGGGGCAGGATCAATGGTTTGGGGTCCTCTGAGCCCGCAGTACCAATCAAGGGGTACGATGTATCACCAAAACCGTCGTAGTTACTATCAATACCGCTGTAGTCAGTATAGTAGTTCTCACTGACGGTGTTCTGAGTACCATCGTCCTCCACATTGTTTGTGCAGTTGAATTCATTCCAGGACGCAGTCACATTGTTAGACTGGCTGCCTAATATCAGACCCCAGGTGTTGCGACTGAGGGTGTTATTCATAATCCTGCTGAAGTTCGCAGAGAGCAGGTTCATACCGGTATCAGGACCCACTAGGCGATTCTGTTCAATGGTCAGATCAGCTGACTCTTCGACATGGATGGCCTCTGAATACTGTGTGAAGGAACTGTTGGATATGCTAATATGGCTGCAATTCTGAATATGTACTCCATTCAGCCCCATGGGAAATGTGTTGTTGAATATCACTCCATTTGTGACATTCGCGAGGTCTATCCCGGTGCCATCAGTTGTATCATAGATATCAACGATTGTGCAGTTCTGGATTGTAAAGTTAGCTCTTGTGTTGTGAATGGTAATGCCAGTAGTTTGGCCAAAGTAGGTCATGATATACAGACCCTCTATCCGATAAGGGTCATCGAGCGTGCCATTGCCTGGCCAACCTTGCGATACAAAATCGTTGTCACTGAGAATCTGTATCGTAAAATCAACAACTTGGATGAGAAACGAGTGCTGATTGTCTTCTGTTCGGCTCTCTCCAGGAGCTGGTTCAACGACGACAGTCAAATTGTAGAAACCACTGCGACTCGGTGTCCATCCATAGTCGTATGCATAGAGAGTACTCCTGTTCAAAGCAGGGAATAGCTCCGCGAACACCTGTTGGCCATCTTGATACAGTTTGACGATGACATAATTTTCCGTAGATGTACCTGTATTCAGTACTGTGATTGTGACAGGCGTTTCATAGGTTGGTTGGGTTGGTGTCCATGAGTGTACGTACGCCCATAAATCGTGCTCTTGGGTGGACTCGGCCAACCAAAGGAAGGAATTCACGCCTAGACCAAGATTGTCATCACTATAGCTATTGGAAACCATATCATTGTCGCTCATGCAGACTATCTTGCCCTGACCAATCTGCGAGGCAGCGAGTAGCTGCTGACCGCTGTAGAATCCCATCAAGCCTATTGCAGGCCACGTGACATTGAGTTGGGCCTGAGCAGTCGTATCCCGAAAGCTTTCAAGTCCCTCGGTCACCGGATGATAAACATCGTAGGGACCGGCAATGCCCCCAGATGCGGCAATCCAATCAATGCCAGCAAAGTCGGTCAGATTGTTGAGGATGCTCACATCAAGGTCTGCCATCACAAGTAGCCCGCCGCCTCCAAGAACGAAGTCGTGAATCGTATCGGTTTCATTTGTGGAATAAGACAGGGACGGTTGGGCAATCACAAGTACGTTATATGCCTGCAGTGTAGACGCATTGATTGGCCCAGAGGAGAGCGTATCAGTGACAAAACCCTGTGATCCAATCTCAGCAATGAGAATGGAGAATTGAGATGGTGCCTGATTGCCGTGGGCCATGTCCCAGAGGACGTGTATATTCTCGTCAGCTGGGGTCGTATTAGACTGAAGATTGTTCCTTGTGGATGCGTCCGTGGGAAGCAGTCTTGAATCAGCAATGGATGGGTATCTTCCATTGCTGGGTACAGAAATAGCAGAAAAAAGCAATACGCCAATGCAGATTGCCACCAGAATCGGAACGCGTCTAGTGAGGCTAGGTCTCAGGATGCGTTCTTGTCCGGTCCTCTTAGATATCCAGTTTTGAAAATCTCCTTTGATGTTTTCCATGTTAAGAACGCCTTTCTATTGTTTCCGCCATGCTTCTAGACTTAAGGTTTGCTTTCTGAAAGTTGTCATTTAAGAGAAGACGTTCATGTCATCTTTGTCAAATAGGACTCCTAAGGCGTTGCTATATATCAAGTCTTATCTCATGACACGCGCATTCTCTCATGTGAACAAAATTGTCTGGAACAGTCAGAATAGAGGGTGACGATGTCGTTCTGGAAATACATGGCATCGATGAGATACTCAGCATCAAGAGGAGCATCCACATCCCTTTCAAACATATAGTATCTGTTTCCACCGAAACTATTCCTTGGAATATCTTTAATGCAATCAAACTTGCCGGTACGAACATTCCGCATCATGTCAAGGATGGACGATTCTTAACCAAGGAAGGAATGATGTTCTTTGAAATGCATGACCCTGATAGTTGCATTACAATAAGTCTTGATCATGAGCGGTACAAGAAGATCTTCTTTGAGGTCGAGGACAAGGAGTCCGCTGCAACGCTGATTGAGGATGCAATGTCAAGTGAAAAACTCATACACTCAAATGATGAGAGTGTTTCTGAAATGAGTGGAAAATGAACACTAAACGACTCACCTCATCCAAGGAAGCCATGACCTTTAGCATTCTAGTGGCCTGAAAAAAATTAAGCTGCATCTAACATTTTATAACAGAAGCCATGGCTTTTTTGCCTAGAGGTGAAAATAATGCCATCTTTCAAATGCAAAGATATTGGACTGGATTGCCCCTTTAAGGCAGATGCAAAAACACAAGACGAATTGATGAAGAAAATCGCTGCTCATGCTGCCTCAGCACATGGAATGAAGACCGTTCCTCCTGAGACCATGGCAAAGATCAAGAAAGCTATAAAGCCATAGTTCGTTCTTGTTGCCCACTCCCCTTTACAATGGGAGTGGACCCTAGTTTTCCCTTTGAGTTTTCAGAATCCGAATACATTCAACGATTTTTACGTTTCTTTCGAATGATTACTCCAACAATGCAAAGCTAACCTTCGAGAATTAATATAACAAGAGGTGTGGCGTGCACATAAGGAAAATCAGCTACATAGCCGATTATTCATTGAGGATAGAATTTGGATCACCGAGTTCTCAAAATGACCCATAGTCCATGCAGACAACACAGAACGGACAGTGTGAAAAAAATATAACCAATCGTTCCATATAATGTTGATAAGTTAGGCGAACTAGAACGATGGTGGCCAACAAGTCCTCTAACCCAAATATAAAAGAGCCCTTGACTGAGATTTTCTTTAGTCTAGGGCGTCCTTGTGCAGTCCCTCTAATTCTTGCTCTAGGGCAACAGTCCTACAATCCCAGTATCCCTGAGCTACGACAGAAGATAGGCTCTAGTGTAAGCAAATCAGAGATATCGAAATGCCTTACTAATCTAGCATCACTCGGTCTTGTGCAAAAGACTGGACATGCAATATCGAATCCTGAAGCAGGATATCGTCTGACAATAATCGGTCAGGAGTTCTATAGACACATCATCCAGATGCGATATTGGGCTGAGAAAGGCAAGAACTTCACTGATCATGCTCCATACAATGTATCAGTCATCTAATGGCGATACGCATGGGTCGCAAGTTCTTAGAGTAGTTCGTTTCAGACATCAATATCAAACACGCTTTCTACTCATACACTTGATTCTGATTAACTTCTCTTCCATTCTTGTAGAGATGTCACTATTGATTAAGATGAGCATTTGAAACATGAGTGGCTTTTGAAACCTAAGTCAAGAGAGAACCAGACATGAATGAATTCGGCAGAGATGAAATAACACCATTATTGCACAAGTAGTATGGCATAGCGGTTCATTTCTTCTGAATGATCTTTTAGGACTCTGATTGGGAATCCCAGTTTTGACACTGTGGCGAAAACATCAACTCCCAATCCTTCAGGTGTAGGACGAGCGAGTCTCTTGTGATTGCAGCTCTCTCTGTTATCAGCACAGTCCGCACAGAGGCTACAGTTTGATGCAAGAAGCACGAATGCTTTGACGTGCCCCTTTAGGAAGACCTCTCTTTCAAGACTCAGCAGGTTGGTTTCAATCTTCTTCATCCAATCTTTGTTTTGCTGTGTATCATCCGACTTTTTTGTGAATCTGAATACCCACGCATCAGAGTATTCTCGGAAAAACTCCTGACATTCAGATATCGAAGGAAGATTTGGAGGACAAGCAGCTTTACCATAATCCACGCACCCAAACTCACACTTCAATCGCACCCATTGTGAAACTACAATCTCCGTCGGATCAATCCAATGGAAATCTCGAAATCCCTGTTTCCCAAATGTTTCTTGTAGGCCGCTCCTATCCTCCTCTGCGAGCGCCATAATCCCTTTGTAACCAGCCATGTGGATTCCTCTGAAATCAAATCATAGTTAATCTATCGGATGTCCAATATTGCTCTCCTCATAAGATGCTTACTACTAACGCAAGACCCGCGCACAAAGCGATTCTGAATCTATTTCTCATCAGACCTGACTGAATTAATTTATGAGGATTAGTACAATCTCGCTTAGTTGATTCATATTTCAAAAGCTCAATGAGTTCCAGAAGGTCGACGAGAATGAAGCAAGAACCTAGAATTCTGCTTCTTACAGGCAGAATGGCATATGATGAACTTGAGAAGATAGTGTCCAAGGAAAACAACACCTTTGTGGAGGCTCTTCCCATATCAGTTGCAGCTTTTACTACACCGAAACTGATTCGAAGGCACCTTCCGAATTATGTTTCGAAATTGGACCCCGATATTGTTCTTATATCAGGGATGGCTCAGGGTGACTACTCTGATATTCGCAAAGAGTTTGACATTCCTGTATTGAAGGGTACCAAGAAGTTGTCTTCGGTTCCACTGCTACTTAGACATCTTGATGAACTCCACGAGAGCCTCTCCAGTTCAATACCAGCTGATGGGATGATTCAAACAAGAATACTCGCAGACCTCCGGGATCGCTTCAAAGCCTTAGAAAAAGAAGTTGTCTATGGAACTAGAAACTTTAGCCTTGAGTCGGGACTAACAATTGGGATTGATCTCCCTCCTCGAATAATGGCTGAGCTTGTGGATGCAACAACTCGCGATGCTGATGATACAATTGCGGACGCAAAGAAATACTCCGAATTCGCCGATATACTCGACATTGGTGCGTCGATATCAAACAAAGATCCGGAACGAGTAGCAGAGATCACACAAGAGGTTCACAAACTTGGTAAAGCAGTAAGCATTGACTCGCTGGATCCTGAAGAGATCATTGCCGGAGTCGATGCAGGTGCTGAAATGGTGCTCTCAATAGACTCTGGGAACATTGGTGTAGTTTCCAGCATTCCGGAGGACGTAGTTCTGGTATGCTTGCCTACTAACGTCTCAGCAGGAGCGTATCCGCACGAACCACATGAGAGAGCAAGGAGATGTCTCCAGCTTCGAGATGAGCTTAGAAAAAAAGGACACTCGAAACTTCTCGCAGATCCAGTTTTAGAGGCAGCAATCCAACCGGGTCTCATGACTTCATTAGTAGCATTTCATGAGTATAGACTCCTTGATCAGGATACTCCTTTCTTGGCTGGACTCGCAAATGTGACAGAGTTTCTGGACTCTGACTCGTTGGGTGTGAATGCCCTCCTGTCCTGTCTGGGTGCAGAACTGGGCATCTCTGTCTACTTAACTACTGAAGAACGACCTTCTACATTCAATTGCGTCAAGGAACTCCGAGCAACTGCTCAATTAGCGTTCGCTGCAAAAATGACCCACTCGACACCAAAAGAGCTTGGAATCACTGCATTTGCTGCGAAATCCTCTACGCATGGTATTCAGTCGGTATCCCTGAATGAGTCTTATGAGGATGTGAAAGGTGATGCAAGTGGATACAAACCTGACCCAAAGGGATGTTTCAGAATCGGTGTTGATTTCTCTTCGAATCGAATCCTTTGCGAGCATCAAGACCGTAAAGGAAAAGTTCAACGCATATCGTCAGAGAAGCCATCTCTCATTTTAAAGGAAATCCTGAATCGAGATCTCGTTGGTTCTGTTGAGCATGCGACCTATCTTGGAGTGGAATTGGCAAGAGCTGAGATTGCATTGCAATTGGGTCATGATTATCAACAAGATGAAGGGTGGACCACCGAATTCTCATCAGAGTTTCTTCTGAAAGGTTTTTCAGGACCCTGATTGGAGATCCTGACCGCCTCCGTCATAGTTTCCCCAGAATATAGAGAATATAATCTTGAGGCGGAGGTTTTAGCCCTAGATGCCGCAATCTTGCTCCAATTTGAGCTCGATGTGCTGTACCATGATTGACTACATGTGTAAGAACCTGCCAGACTTTCATATTGTCTTGAAACTGGTTTTCGAGGTCTCTGTCAGTGAGTCCATCAAGATATACTCTCATCTCTGCTTCCACGAGGTCCCACTGTAATCGAATCTCCTTCGGTTCTCCAAAGTTTTCAGGGTTATGAAAATCAATATCAGGCATCCCTCGAAGTCCACGAAACCATCTCTCATCTACACTCATGATATGAACGAACTGGTTTCTGACAGAACCAACCGATATTTTATCTAGTCCAATCAGTTGTTTCCATGTGAGATTTTCGATACAGAAGTGCCAGAACTTTCTATTGAGTGTGAAATGATACTCGTATAGATGACGTATATGGTCTGCGGTCATTGTTCCTCATTAATCCGAATTCATAGCTCTTCATGTATCTTTCTTATCAGGGTATGATATCCATTCTGCTGGTCTTCTGAATGTTAATTATTCGATAAACTATGTTTATAACTCACATAATGCGAAAAATCTGCTGCTTTCTAAAAGGAGCAAAAAAAAACTGGTGAAAGAATTCATTGTGAAACATCAACTGGCCTTGTTTTTCTCACTCACAATCCCCATTGCATGGGTCTGGTGGGGACAGATGGTCCTTGGTCTCTGGCCTACTGAGTACATCATAGTTCCTTCATCCCTTGGAGGCATCTCGCCCATTCTGGTCCTTGTGATTCTCCAGAAGCTCTCCTCGAAAGAGGTTGATCTTGATGGGATAGTAAAGACTGCGAGACCTACCAGCCGCCATATCCCGTATCTCATCCTCTCAGCGTTTGCTTTTCCTGTTCTCTTCACGCTAGGAAATCTCCTCAGCTTCCTCATGGGCTTTGAGAGTCAACTCCACCTCCTCAATCCAGGACCCGCTGATTTGGGTTGGGCCCTCCTTGCGATAGTTCCCATCACTTTCTTTCCAGGTCTAATCACT
>RDNZ01000065.1 GCA_011364905.1 Candidatus Thorarchaeota archaeon | reverse complement strand
ATCTGGCGCGATATCGCCTTTTTGTAACATTACAATTCCTTCTACAATTTGAGATTCCAGAATTTGATGACTTGGTCCGCATGCTCCTTGGTTTTGACCTTCTCAATTCCCTCTGGGCCACCAAAAATCCCCTCGATTTTTCCTTTCTCATCTATGAGGAAAGTTGTTCGTTCGATACCCATGTACTCCTTCCCATACATGCTCTTTTTCTTATAGACGTCATAGAGCTTCGCAATCTCAAACTCCTCGTCCATGAGGAGCGGGAAGGGAAGATTGTTCTTATCTTTGAAACTCTTGTGCGACTTCTTGTTGCCACCCGAGACCCCGAAAACAGGGATGTCGGATTTCTCAAACACTTTGAAGTTGTCACGAATAGAACAAGCCTCAGCTTTGCATCCCGGCGTGTTGTCCTTGGGATAGAAATAGAGGAAAATTTTCTTCCCTTTGAAGTCGTTGAGCTTGATCATTTCTCCGTTTTCGGTTGTTGTCGTGAAATTTGGCGCCTTGTCACCCACTTTTAGCAATGAACTGTCATCTCCTCGATAGAATTAACAATAATTAACTAAATTAGGGACATTTGAGTAATAAAGATTTGTATCGGTCCTAGACTATTAGTAATCCTTAAAGAGCAAGGAAACTGCACAATCTCTAGATTCAGGCGGCGTAAAGATGACAGATCCTTTTGTGACCTACAAATCACTGACAAAGATTTACGCAGCTATAGTCCTGGGTGGTCTGTCGCTTATCGCCATAGGCTACTTCGTAGCAGACATGTATCTTCCTACTTCAACATGGGATCTGGTCGCATACTTGGTCTGTTTCATTGGTCTTCCAGTGTTAGTTTCAGCGATTGGATTCTACATTGGTTGGTATGGTAAGAAATCCACTATCAACTACAGTGATCCCACATGGACCATGGAACCGGTTCAGATGAAGATTGACGAGGCTAAGATCCTTGTAAAACAAAACAAACGAAAGTACTGGCGACTAGTTTCGAACAGCAGTTACTGGACTTTCTTTATCCCAATAGCCCTTCTTCTCTTTCTTGCTGGACTACCAGTCTACATCTATATGGAGCATCTCATCCTGGAGGGACTTGGCCCTTGGCTGTTTGCAATCTCTCTTTCACTCGTGTATGTGGTTGCATCGGTAGGTGCGTTATTGGCTACTTCCAATGCTGCATCTGAGGACTTCGATATTCTCCTTGCAAGAGAAACGATTACACTTGCCAAAGCTCAGGAGCATATTCCAGGTCTATCATACATCCGTGTTGTGTTCGATAAAGGAATGCGGGATGGTCACGAGATCTATGAAAGCCCCAGAGTGATTGCTCGGATCGATGGCATTGAGCATGATGCATACATTGAATCTTGGTCCGAGGATCTTCATGCTGTCAGCCGTGTTCTGTGTAGGCTCATGGAAACAGAAAAACTTCCGCAAGTTGTGTGGTGGTGGATTGGAACCGATAGGAACTACCGCAAGTTCGTAGGCAAGGATGAAAACGGATACTATGTCCGACTCCCAGTCAAATCCAAGGTTGCGCATCCGGGCGTCAAGGACATCAGGGTGGTTCTTGAGAACGCAGTTGCCATTATAATCTTGGAATGGCTTGAAACTCGAGGTCGAAATGAGAACCTGTCTCAGGTCCTAACCGAGTTAAATGCTACACCTCCTGAGGGATAAGGTTGACTGAGGGTCCCGTAAGAATAGGATCATTTCGTACTTACCAAATTGCACTTTTCCTGATAGTATTCGTTTGGGCAATCATCGGTTTTGAAGTGGCGCAAGTCCAGTTGGTTCCACTGTATGAAAAACCTCTTTCATGGATAGCTTGGTCCGTGTTTGTACTTGTCAGCATAGTCCCCGTGGTTGCAGCAGTCGCTTGGAGAATGAAGATACAAGTGATATACGTTGATCCAATCTGGACCTTGAGAGAAAGAGAAATTTCACTTACTGAATACAAAGAGATGATGAAAGAATATCGAAAAGAGTATCGCGATTTCCTCTCAGAAATTGACTACAACCTCATAGGATTAGCGGGCATCATAGGCTTTGCTGCAGTGACGACTCCCTTTGTTCTCATGCGAACCGTACTGACACTGATTGCAGTGACGCCTGTGATTTTTGGTCTCTTTGTATTGCTTTTCGGACTTGTGTGCGCTTCAATTGTGTTCAAAATCATGCCAAATGAGGCCACACCACATTTCCCAACAGTTTCAGTGAAACGTCTACATCCTATGATTGAGCTGATGCATAAATCACCAGGTCTTTCCTGGGTTGGCGTGAAGCTGATCTTAGGGGAGGCATCAGGCTACTATTCGATTCGTAGTGTATCACCTGTGGCAAGAATTGAGGGCATCGAGAGCGCTGCAATGATTCAAGGGGAACAAGATGAAGAAGGCAATTTTTCAAAGATGTCCACCACGATTGTCCTTGATGAGTCGGGCTCACAGAAGGTGACGGAGCACTCTAATGAAGAGGTTTCTACGAGGCTCATTGCGGAACTAGCTCTGAGATTGCTAGAAACTTACATCAAGGAGAAAGAGGAGGAGGAATTCCTTGATGAAGTGGTCGAAGAGGTCAAAGCATTTCTGAGTCACTCAACAGAAAAGGAAGTTCATCAATCATCGTAGAGCTTATCACTCCCCAAGTACTGAGATTGTATCGGGACGGTTTGGATTGAACGAAGAGAGAATCATCGACTATAGTCGTCAAAGAGGTGTGAACAGGGCCTTCGCAGTCATTGCAGTTCTCTTCGCAGTTGCGGCAATAGCTCTGAACTTTCTAGAGACCGGTGAAATGATTAGATTGGTAATTTACATTGATATTCCTGTCGCACTATTCTTGGTGTCATTGGCGATGGGCGCAGGCTCTAAGAGAGCTATCGACTACATACCCGGAAAATGGGAGAAGAAGAAGACCTGGGTAAGTTTTGCTGATTATGATGACATGGTTGAAAAGTATGAAGATGCATATGGCGAGTTGTATTCACACCCTGGCGATACTCTGAGCTTTTTCTGCGCTCTAATCTTTGTCGCAATTCTAGGATATTTGATTTACTTCT
Organism: Candidatus Thorarchaeota archaeon; assembly: GCA_011364905.1. Classification (GTDB taxonomy): domain Archaea; phylum Asgardarchaeota; class Thorarchaeia; order Thorarchaeales; family Thorarchaeaceae; genus SMTZ1-45. The sequence continues at coordinate 8,160 of RDNZ01000065.1, read as the reverse complement.
CTCAAAGGACTGGACTTGTTCTCATTAATCCTATACTCGATCCAATTCTCTTCATCGTCCTTGAATGCAGCATTGTTGCAGTTGCAGGGTTTGTTATTGGATTCAGAATTCCATCCATAGACGCTCAGGAGTTCTTCAAGCCTCCACTGAAGGGTGATGTCTACAGTTTTGCAAGCGAGCTTGCTGGAGTGCGAGGTGTTAGAGCCGGAATGAATGTAGAGCTCGGAGTCCGTGGAGGAGTTCAGACCATCATTGATGCTGAGGTCAAAGCCTATGTCCAAAATCTCCCTGAAACCGTCCAGATTAAGGTACAAGTTTCGCACAGTGGATTTGCCTACCCGTATCTTGTTGGAACGGCTTACAAAGGTGGTCGAGTCGAAGCACGTGAAGATACATTCCGGATTGGGACTCGGTACCCGGCGCTTCTTGAATACTCAATGGATAAGGATGTCATTGTGATAGTAGCTCGGTTCGACATCCCCGAGCGTACGAGCAGTGTTCCACACATATCAATGCGTGATTTTAGGGAGCTGGCAGCCCTGCTCGCAGAAGAGTTGCAGGACAACTATAATCCAGGATAGCTGCCATAGACACCTTTAATTAAGAGACCATGTGGCTGAAGTCTTGGCTAAGACATGTAGGAAGTTGCTACTGAATGGCTTTGAGAAATTGGACAAACAAATGGGTATTGATGCTCCTGCTTGGAATTCTTATTCAAGCAATAATCTATCCATCAGTCTGGGTAATGGAACTTTTCAGTCATGACTATTTCCCTGACGTGTTTGTAATCTCTCTTGTGTCACTGGCCATTCAATGTGGAGGATTCATCACGATAATGACCAAGACTAAGGACATGGATCCAACAATCTATGGACAGGGCAGACCATTCCAGCACAAACTTCGAGAAGAGGATGAAGATGTTGCGACTAGAAAGCCAACATTTGACTAGCCTAGGAGTCGATGATTTTGGAAGAACAATCCATAGAATCCGGTCTTGTGATGAAATTCGTTCAGGATTATCGTTTGAAGATGCTCATCCCTGAACTCCTCGTTGTGTTTGGAGTATGGTATTTCCTTCCAATTCTTGATGCTTCGTTCAGTCCGGTTTCTGGCAATGTGTATCAAGGCTTTGGGGTCTTTCAGTATATCTTCCAACCTTTGTTTTTCCTTCCAAGTGGATTAGTTGTCCTTGCTACTGCTTTCACACTCCACGGTATTTACCCACTTGATAACTATCATGAGGGGAAGATTCCCGAGCTTCCAAAGGCCGCTGTCCTAATGATTGCCATATCATTCGTGTTGCTCCCGGTTTTAGTGGCATTTCAAATGCTTGGATACTACATGACAGAGATGACCGAGTTTATCAGCAGGAATCCGTTCTGGGAACGAGTTGAGAGCTTGGGAGATCTTCTCTTCTATGCAGGTCCGATGTTCTTTGTTGGACTTCAGTGGTGGCTCTTAATCCCTGTCTTCTTCCTAGCTCAGGGTGTTGATGGGATTCATAAAATTGCACATCATGAAACATCAAGCGACAAGATTACTGGGTTGTTCTATTTCCTTTGGCCAATTTCTATGCCTTTCTTCTTTGACCCGGTCGAGATTATGGCAATGGTTGCTTTATCTATTCCCGCCTTTGCGTTTTATTCCTACATTAGACCATACTACACTTATGTGACCGCTGCTCATACATTGACATTCGCGGTTCTTCTTTTGGTGACAGTGTTTTTCGCATCATGGTTTCCATTGATGAACATCTGGTTTCCAGGGTTTATTCCACCGCACATTCCACCAAGACTCACACCTTGGCCCTTCTAGCAAACTGTTCCTTTCTCTAGAACTTGAAAGAAGATTCTTACTGGGTCTTTTTCGCCAATACCCCCAACTCCAAAAAATGGCTCGCCGGTTACTTGAGATGGAGGCTCTTCGAGTCTAGTTACCTCGTGTTATTTGACTTCGCCTTCGAATGATCTTATTACACGATTGTACGGCTGGACATCCATTACAGAGATCCGGAACATCTTCAGCGCTCTGCCCCTCATTATAAAGTAGAAACTGCTCTGTAACTGATGAGTCTGGTGAAACAGCAGTTTCATCCTCGCCTGTTTTCCTCCGGACCATACACTTGTGTTTTCGAAGTTTCTCGCTGAGCTCGTCCATATCGCCGGATACAATTACTGCTGTTGGTCCAACCTTTCTCACAATCCGCTTTGTGAAGTCTGGGATAAGCATCAATCCCTCGAGGTCTCTCTCACTCTCTGTTTCAAATAACATAACATCGGAGATTGATGTAAAGGTCGTTTGGGATGTCCAATCCTTAATGGATCGATCTACATTTCTAGGAATCGGCTTAGTACTCACGTTTTTCAAGAATCCAAGAATATCATCCTCTCGAAGACCTATCTCAATTGCATCGAAGACCGATTTGTCGGTAATCTTGAATGTACTCACAACATCCGTTTTTACGGGTTCTGTAATTAGCATCAAGCGGTACAAGTTCTGATATTCCATTTCGGTACTGAAGACTGTGACCTCGAAATTCGGTAAAACAAAGAATGTTTCCCGACTTTCTGCGGGGTCGAAGGGTGTTCCTTTAAGGACAATTTCTCCAACCTCTGTAAGCTTGACTGCAAGGAGTTTCTTTCCGCGATAAGCACCTTCAACGAGCCCCAAAAGAAGGGGAGTTTCCAGTGAAAGTTGAACTCTGTCATCGTCGACTTGAATCCATTTTTGTTGTTGATTCTCAATGAACAGCTCACTTCTTATCCAGTCCTTTAGCTCCTCAACGCTTATCCACTCCTCGGATGTACTTTCTCTCAATCTGCATATTGTCAAGTTGAGAGTATACTCGGTGGGTTGGTCTGGAGTTGCCCATATTGCTCGTGTCCGCCCAAGTTGTGATAGCAACAGTCTTCGGGCCACATTATGGTATTCGCCAGCAAACAACAAGCTGATATTCGAGGGTAGGACTCTGTCTTCTTCTACTACAGTGTAAGCCCCCATTTTCCGAGCCATTTTTTGAACAAGTTCAAATCGCTCATCAGTGGCTTTGGACATTGACTCCTTTATATTGTCCATCTCTCTTCTTGGAAACTCCCAAGCACTTGTGAGATGGACCTCTCGTTTTGCCAGATACGATACGAGGAGGAGCATGTCGATGAGCAATGTGTCTCTGTCGTTCACGATGCTTTTTGTCTTCTTTGGCTTTTCTGGATGTGGCTCTGGTTTCTTTTCGAAGAAATCTCTCAAGTGAGGTATGAAGAAATCCAGAATCTTGAATTCCGCTACTTCTCTTCCAAACTCAGTTAGACGTGACATCATCCTTCGTATGATTATCCCCTTCTTTCGAAGGTCTCTCTCAGTCTGATTCAATTGTCCATAGCTGTAAATCTTCCTGAATGGTTTGAGACGGTCATAGCTCATTGCTCCCCCACTTAGAGTAAGAATGCCGAGAAGGTCACGTTCCAGAGGTGAGAATGTCGCAAAGACTTTGGCGCGCTCATCGGGATCCCGCATCTTTTCTGCTAGCATTTTGATAAGAGATGCTCCTGTGTCCTTGCCAGTGACATCAATTGACCAGTACTGGCATGCCACAATCAAATCCTCCCTTAGGATGTGTTCCAATTCTTTCTCAAGGGTCTCTTTCGTCATAATCTTAACCGACCGCAAACCAGTCAATTGCAAACAAGCGCCCAGCTTTTGAGCATATAAGGAACTTTTGGTTTTGCCAAATTATATAATCACATGTCTGAATAACTCTGTCGGAAAAAGAAACAATCTTATCTTCAAATGGTCCGACACGATTTTGGGTGAAAACTTGGAACCAGTCCTATGGAGCGTAAAATACAGGCCTAAGACATGGAGTGATTTCGTTGGCAAAGACAATACTATAAAGCAACTGAAATCCCTAGCCGAGTCCGGCATTTTCACGAATATGATTTTCTATGGACCTGAGGGAACAGGAAAGACTTGTGCTTCTGAGATCTTCTGCAGAACCATATTGGGTGACAGCTTTAATGCAAACTTCAAAATCCTAAATATCCGTGATGTTTGGGACATCCCGGTGACCAAGGCAAAACGTTCTGTTCAAGACCTTGCGAAGCTCGAACGTGGTAAGAGATCTGAGTTGGAAGAGTATATCTCCGTGATTTATCGTGAGGCGAAATCTGCAAGGAACGCGCGGGGCCGCTCAGGCAATCCCACAAGGTCGGAGATTCTGTCTGAAGCAATCCGCTTCTTTGCATCAACCGCTACGGTCACAAACGAAAAAGTCAAGATTCTTGTGCTAGACGAAGCTGATGCTCTTAGTTGGGGTATGCAACAAGCTCTTAGAAGGACCATGGAACTATACAGTGACACCTGTCGATTCATTCTCATCACTCCAACGCTCTCAGGATGGAGTCCGGCCATTATATCGAGGTCTCTAACATTGAATTTTCCACCTTTATCCATTGAAGTTGCTCAAGACTTCATTAGGAACATCGCCAAGAAAGAGCACGTGAAAATAGATGACACTGCTGTAACCACCATCGCACGAGAAACGGAAGGCGATCTTCGACGTGCAATGAATCTACTCCAGATAACCTCCGCTGCAAGTAATTCTGTCACAGAAGATGTTGTCTATGAGCATGCTGAAACTCAGTTGACAGAGAGCGCACGGAATATCGTGACACTGGCACTAGATGGCCAATATGCCCCAGCAAGAAAGGAGATTCGAAATCTCGTCGCTATTGACGGATACACCCCTCAGGAGATTTGTCTTGAGATTGAGAGAGACCTTGTGAAACGACCTTTTGCGCCTGAGGTTCTTAGCAAGGTTTTGGACAGAGTCGCAGAGATTGATTTTCGTCTTCTACAGGGAAAGAACGCATTTGTTCATCTAGCTGCACTGCTAGCATCGCTTCGGGCAATTGCCGCTGAGCAAGCCTAAAACATGGGCTCGATACTGCTATCAATATTGACTTTATCAGACAGAATAGATGCAAGGTTGGGCGGAAGTACCTGACGGTCAAAGAGAAATTCCGCTTTGAGAGTGTCTTTGACTCTTGATATCATTTCATTTGCAACTGCCATTGTGAGCATACGTCTCACTAGGCTTGGTTGGCCGTACCTACACCTGAATGAGATGAACTCAACTGCATCTTCAACTTGAACAGGGTTGCCTTTCATTCTGAAAAGGTGTGCGAGTATGAGAAGGAGGTCTCTCCCGTTCATGACTTGGCAACCCCCGACAGCCTTTTAGAAGTTGTCGGGTGTAGAACTGCGGAGATGAAAGATCTGGGATTCACCAGAACCCACGGGCACACCATTGTCGAGTTGGAACAACTTCTTCGTGACGCATGTGATTTCTTTGATGGTGATGTCGTCTTGAAAGAGCAGTCACTTGGGGGTTGGTCAAACATCAATGTTCTTGGGCAGTCTGATGGAATTGACTTCGTCTTGAAGGTACCCGCTTCGGTTCCTCCCTATGAAACATCACACTACAATCGCCTTTTTGCCACTAGTTCATTCCTTGGTAAAACAGGAGTTACAGCCAAGCCGCTCGCAGTTGGCAACCTCTCTGATGATGCTGACACTCCGTTCATCATATTCGAGTATATCGACGGCGTGATTCATGAAGATTTGGCAGACTATACACTCAGCGAACTAGAATCTCTGCGGAGAAGTCTTCTGATTTTCTCTCAGCAAAAACCACCTGGACTCATACTACACACTTCGGCACACGAGTACCTGACATCCATCTATGAAGTTACTGAAAACCATATGCATCGTTCCAGATGTTCACAAGAAGTTGATGACCTTCTTGCCTCTTTTGGAGAGATCTATCCTAGTGTACTCAAATATGCCGACTCGCTAAGAACATGGCCTTCCGAGCTGATGCATGGGGATTTATGGGCACCCAATATTGTCTTCCGAGAAGGATCAGCAATTCTTCTCGATCTTGAGTCCTGCGCATATGGATCGCGTTTCTTCGACTTGGCGTATCTGATAGAAGCAGATGCTGGAGCATCGCAAGACTTGCCCGAGGGTTTAGTATCGCCTGAAGAAACGGAGGAGGTGAACAGGCTGAGACCTCCGCTCATTGCCTATCTGATTCTTTGGTCTCTGGAACGGTTGCTCTCAATGGAAGCAGGTCTTCTAGAACCAAGCCTGGCAACAAAGAGAATACGGTCAGCTCTCATTGACTATATTCGTTCTAAGATTACTAGATTGAGCTCAATCCTGCTCTAATTGAAAAAGCTCTCAGGTGGAGTAAGCCAGATTTTTTCTTCTGCAGATGCAATCACGTATTGATAGCCTTGCTCGGTGAGGAAAAGCTGTCGTTTAGCTGCAAAGTCCATGTCACGGGTGTCCTTTGTGATAAGTGAATAAAATCGAGCGAATGATCCATCGATTTTGGGCCGTAGAATTCTTCCCAATCGCTGTGCCTCTTCTTGCCGCGAACCAAATGTTCCTGATACTTGGATAGCTACATTGGCATCCGGGAGATCAAGTGCGAAATTGGCAACTTTAGATACGATAAGGATCTTCTGTTCGCCCTCTCTAAAAGCGTTATAGAGACGTTGCCTCTCGTCATTAGGTGTCTTTCCGGTGATGAGTGGCGCATCAACCTCATCGGCAATGATTTTCAATTGGTCAAGATACATGCCTATGACCAGAATATTGTCATTCTCATGATACTGGAGAAGCTCTTTAATCACATCGAGTTTGAATGGATTTTCAGCTGCGATTCGATATTTCTTCCTGTCCTCTGCCAAGGCATAGGTTCTCCGCATGTTGTCTGGCAGGTCAAGTCTTATCTCGTAGCAAATGGCTGTCGCAATCCACCCCTGATCTTCAAGCTGTTTCCACGGCATATCGAAACGCTTGGGACCAATCAAGCTGAAGACATCCTCCTCTTTTCCATCCTCTCGGACCAGAGTTGCAGTTAGTCCAAGTCTTCTTGTGGCTTGGATTGTCGCAGTTACTCGAAAGACAGGTGCGGGAAGTAGATGTACCTCATCATAGATTATCAGTCCCCAGTTTCTTGCCTCAAAAATCTGGAAATGGGGGAACTTCTCCTCCCTAGACTTGCGCCATGTTAGAATTTGGTAGGTGGCCACAGTCACAGGCCGAATTTCCTTATTGTCACCAGTATATTCACCAATGTCTTCAGGTTTCAATGTAGTCTTGTCAAGAAGTTCAGCTATCCATTGCCTGACCGCAACGACGTTGGGGCACAAAATGATTGTAGAGGTCTGCAGATTATACATAGCTCCAATCCCCACCATCGTTTTGCCTGCCCCACAAGGTAAGACAACTACGCCAGAGCCTCCCTTAACGCCGCCTCCAGCATAAAAGATGGCGACTGCATCCTTCTGATATGCTCGAAGGTCCCATTTCTTACCTTCAAGAGTCACGTCGCGGATTTCAAAGGGAAGATGTTCTCCTTCAACATAACCTGCTACGTCCTCGACCGGATGACCAATCTCAATCAACGCATATTTTAGAAATCCTCTCTGGTCAGGATCAACCCGAATTGTTACTGCGTCCACACGGTCAATTAGAAACTCTCTCAGCTTTGTGTTTGCCCATATCTCCTCTGCAAGGTCTTCATCTTCGCACAAAAGGAGAAGGTCTGGGCCTTCCTTGTACAGGGAGAGTTGACCATATCTGGACATGTAATCAACAATTTCTCTTGAAATGTTCCCGGGAATCGGATACTTGGCGAATTTCTCAAGCGCTGCAATGACCTCGTCAGGTGTCATCCCCATGGCTGCTGCGTTCCAGAGGCTGAGTGGAGTGACACGATAGGTGTGAACATACTCTGGGCTTTTGACAAGTTCTGCAAAACGTGCGAGTGAATCTCTGGCATCCTCGTATAGTGGATTGTCTACCTCTAGGAGGACCGATTTGTCAGACTGTACTATGAGTGGGTTACTGGGATTCGCCATGCCTATTCATCATCCAGATATGATTCATAACACACCATACTAAGCTTTCCACACACGGAAAGCGTGGGACGGCCAAATATGAAGGAAATAAATCCTTCCCTATCGGCTTATTCAATTCTCGCGGTGACCGGAACGCCTATATACTTTGAATTCCGAGCCTCGAAGAATGGTTAACGGAGGTGCAAACAAACTATGATTGTAACTGAACTTGATATTGTAGTAGAATCCT
>RDNZ01000064.1:390-11305 GCA_011364905.1 Candidatus Thorarchaeota archaeon | reverse complement strand
GCCAAGATGCACTATGATGTTCATAAGGAAAAACCATTCTTCGCGTGGTTGGTTGATTTCATATCCTCAGCTCCGGTACTAGCAACAATCCTTGAGGGCAACGACGTAATCCAAGGAGTCCGCGATGCTCTCGGTGCAACCTTTGTACAAAAGGCTGATCCCTCATCCCTTCGAGGAAAGTATGGGATTTGGGCTGGAATAAACATAGCACACGCATCTGATGCTTCTGAAACTGCAGATAATGAGATCAAGCTCTGGACCACTGAGGGTGGTCTCAGAGAAGCTCCGGACGCTAAAGACCAAGCTGAAGCATACATCAAGAAGTATGAGGTTGGCGATGCTGACTATACTATGGTACTTCGCAGCGTTGTCAAAAATGCCATTGAGAATCGTGACTTATCGGACAATGTTCTCAAATCTTTGATTCAATTCTTAGAAAAAGACTCGAAGGGAATAGCGTCTGAAGACATCAAAGCTTTGGCTTCAGCAATCTTTGACTTTGTGCGAGAGGAAGTGGAAAAGGCATAGATGAATCCAAAGGTGGTTCATTCCACCTTTGGTCTTACAGTAACCACTAATCACCGAGAGGTCTTTCCGCCTTTTTCATAACCCGTGGTCCATTTAGTGTCTCTTGGTTTTAACTGGCGTTTGAGCCTGCTAGTTTTACACTTGTTAGAGCAGAACCAAAGCACTGTTCCATCCTTGGTCTGTACAAATGCAGAACCAGTTCCAGGCTCAATATCTTTCCCACAGAACGTGCACTTCTGGGTTCCGACCATGCTTTATTAGCGCCTCCTCATCTTACGGGCTTCACGTTCGGTTTCTCTTAGAATCAGGATATCTCCCATCCTAATAGGCCCCTTCACATTGCGAGTAAGGACTCGACCCTTATCCCTGCCATCCAGTATCTTGACTCGGACTTGAGTGATCTCGCCAGTCACTCCAGTTCTTCCTAGGAGCTGAATGACCTCTGCAGGGATTGAAGGAGTTGCTTCTTCTTCTTTGCTCATTGTTGGCCATCACCTTGGTCTTACTTTCGAAGGCCATTTATCTTCTCGACAAGATCATCGACTAGTTCCTTAGCCTTACCATCAACAATGATTGCAACAGCGGCTGTGGGTCGTTCGATACCTGCAGCGTTTCCAAGGTCCGCTTTGCTCTTCACAAAGATGTATGGAGCCTTCTTGTCATCACAGAGACCCGGTAAATACATAATCACTTCTTGGGGTTCAACATCTTCTGCAACAATCACCAAACGTGCAATACCACGCTCAATGCTCTTCGTTGCTTCATTGATCCCTTTCTTGATACGACCTGTGTCCTTTGCTATTTCTAGAGCCTCTAGGGCTTTCTTCTGAAGTTCCTCAGTAGGCTCCCATTCTACAAAACTTGGCTTTGGCATTGATTTCTACCTCAGTTCAGTTCTTCATCGGTATATGCTAACTGAGTCCATCTATCAATAGACAGACTCTCCTGCGCCGTCAGTCTAGCGTCTTTTAAAACTGTCGAAGTGGGTCGACATTCTAATACCCAAGGTCCATCATGGTGGCCTTAAGAGAACTATCGTCCACATTCAGATGATGTAATACAGAGTATCTGTTTCGTTTCTCCATAATTTTTAGGCCATGACGGACACAGTCAATCAACTGCTCTGAGCTTATGGCCATCTCTGAAAGGGTTGTAGGCATCTCTCTGTCCTCCATAAAGTCCTGCATCTTTCTCGGTTTATACTCGGAGCATCCAACCTCTTGCAGATAATGAAGACAAAGTGGAGTAGCGAATGCAACTTGAAGTCCATGAAGTTCACCACTAATCCTGTCCATTGCATGAGATATTGCATGTTCAGTTCCGGAACAGGGTCGTGAACTTCCGAAAATGCTCATAGCTCGACCTGCATCAATTTCGGCGCTGATCAGAGTTTCAAGTCGATCACTTGCCAGTACCGACTCTAACGCCTTCTTGACTAGAGAATATACTTCTTCATCAAATGGCTCTTCTTTTACTTCATGAGCCAGTTTCCATTCAGCCAGACTAGAAGTTTTACAGATTATATCTCCGAGACCCGCAAGCCGAAGCCTAGGTGGTGCCCTCGAGATGATTGATGTGTCAGCAATCACCGCCATCGGCCCCTTGCACTTCTCAGAGTATTTGTAGCCATTGTGACTTACAGATGCCACTTCACTGGCTATTCCGTCATGCGATGCTGCAGTAGGTACTGAAATCCAGTTAATGCCAGTGTCACGGGAAATCAGCTTAGCCACATCTAAGCTACTTCCTCCTCCAAATCCCAAAACAATATCGACATTACCAAGAACAGTGTTCGTATTTGCTCGATAAGAGGCAGCCATTAGCCATCTGCAAGGTTTTCCAATTGCATTTTCTAGATGCTGCGAATAATCCTTGTGGATCAAACTATCAGTCACGCAGATAGGGTGGGAGTAGTCCTTCACTAGTGGTCCAATTTTATCCAAGGCTCCGTCCTCAATCACAATGACTTCCGGACCTTTGGTGGACATTTCATCAGCTCCCAACTGGCAAACTCCAATTGCTTGTTAAGCTCTTCTATCGCGCCCTTTACAGACATATCTAATGGTCATTCATCAGCCTTAAGTAGAGCTTCAAATGAGCCGTATTTTCATCAGCGAGTATTACTCCCGAAATACACCAACCTAAACACTAACTAAACGGGGTCTACTTGGAGCCAGATCACATGACACAGTACGTCAAAGTTGCCCTTATGGGATCCGGATATGCTGGTAAGTCCACTCTGATTAAACTCCTCACTGATAGGGCACCGAAGTTGGAGGCAAACTATCAACCAACTGCTGGTATGAGTTGCGGAACGATCACCTTAGATAGCTCGACCAAAGTTTCCCTGATTGAGATGGGTGGTCAATCCCACTTTGAGTTCTTATGGGCTGACTTCATGAGAGGCAGCAAGATGGTTGTTGTTGTCACTGAGAGTAATCCAAAAGCTGTTCTTAAGACTCGTCAACTACTTGAGAAATACAAAAGTAACCTAAGTGGTGTGAAGGTCATCGCCGTTGCCAACAAGCAGGATCTTCCTGGATCAATGCGTCCCGAGTCGGTGCAAGACTTGCTCGGAGTTCCCACTGTTGGTATGGTTGCTATTGATCCCAAACAGCGGCTCAATGGATACAAGTTGATTGTAAATGGGCTTAGAGATATTGTTCAAGTAGCCGCATAGTACTCGTTTTTCCTTCCGAAATCACGACTCAGTAGAATCCCTAGCCGTAGGACAAGCCTTTTATGTTTAGGGAAAACAGGCCAAGACACCCAGGGCATGGGCGAGAGAGCCATTTGACCACATCAGGTTTCATGGCGAGTCCGTCCGGGAATGAATGTCTTTTGGGTATGGACTGAAAATACCGGTCAGGTGAGTAAATGGAGATCACGATAATCCACAAACAGGACAACATCATTCACTTTCTCGTGGAAGGAGTGGATGTTGCGTTTGCAAATGCATTACGCAGAACCATGCTTACCAGATTGCCATCAATGGCAATAGATGAGGTGCTTGTTCTTGAGAATACGAGTGTCATGTATGATGAGATGCTTGCACACAGACTAGGTCTAATACCTCTGGTGACTGATCTGGAGAGCTACAATTTACCTGAGGATTGTGATTGCGAGGGTAAAGGATGCAGTCTTTGCCAATGCACACTTACTCTAGAGGAAGAAACAGGTGATGAAGAGAAAATAATCTACTCACGCGACCTGACCTCACAGGACCCGAAGGTAGTTCCAGCATCAGGAGACATACCCCTTGTAAAACTGGCTCCAAACCAACGCTTAATCATTGAGGCCTATGCCCGACTTGGTAAGGGCGTAGAGAATGCTAAGTTTCAGCCAGTATCAACTGTTTCATACAAGTATGTACCCATTGTTGAAGTAAACAAGGAAAAATGCAACCAGTGCGGAGACTGTGTTGATGTCTGTCCTAAGAACATCTTACTAGTCGATGGTGATACAATTTCAACACAAAACACTCTGGACTGTAGCCTCTGTGAGGCATGCGTTGAAGTCTGTGAGCCTGGCGCAATAACAATAGAATCCAAGAAAGACGCCTTTTTGTTCAAGGTGGAATCGACGGGTGCACTTAGTCCTGAAGAGATTGTTGTGAAATCTTCTGAGTTACTGAAAGAGAGAATCAGGATGGCTCTTGACTACGCAAATTCACTATGAGGTGTAATAAGATGGAACGATCGATTAAATCTGGACCCACTGACCCCAACACACGCGCACTCATTAATGCGCTGCAAAAGACATCTGCGAAGCATAATGTGGGAATCTGGAAGCGGGTTGCGGAACTTATCGCCAGACCTGCTCGTAAACGTGCTACAGTAAATGTAGGAAAAATCAACCGCCATACCAGAGCAGGAGATATTATTGTAGTGCCAGGAAAAGTACTAGGATCCGGCAGTCTCTCTCATAAGGTGACAGTAGCTGCGCTCAACGCATCCACTTCTGCAAGAACTGTAATCATTGGGGCTGGTGGTTCATTAATATCAATCAATGAGTTACTCACTCAGATTCCAAAGGGAAAGGGAGTAACAATCATACTGTAGGTGGTTGCGATGAGTACAGAGAAAGTCAAAGTCTATGATGCTGAGAACATGGTGGTTGGTCGACTAGGCGCAAAGGCCGCAAAGGCTGCAATACTTGGCGACAATGTCGTAATAGTCAATGCAGAGAAAGCCATAATCACAGGCAATCGCAGAAGTGTAATTAATGCCTTCAAGGAGAAGCATAATATTCGGACCTCCTATAACCCACGAAAAGGACCATTCCATGAGCGCCGTCCTGATAAGATGGTTCGAAAGATGCTTCGTGGGATGCTTCCATGGCCAACTCCAAAAGGAAAGGCAGCATACAAACGTATCAAGGTCTACATTGGGGTTCCCAAGCAATATGCAGACTCAGAAAAGATAGTCCTTGATGGTGCAAAGTACAGTAGCCTGAAGCAGAAGTTCATCACGGTGGGAGATCTTAGTCATGAGCTTGGTTGGAGAAACCCGGAGGTAGCATAGAATGAGAGTTGTAGTTACTACAGGTAAGAGAAAGACCAGCTTGGCAAAGGCCACAGTGAGAGATGGAAATGGGCGAATAAGAATCAACGGACAGCCTCTTGAGGTACTACAACCAGAGCTTGCTCGCATGCGAATAATGGAGCCTTTGGTGCTTTTTGGAGAAGGCTGGAAGAGATATGACATCAAAGTCCGTACTCAGGGTGGAGGTTTCATGAGTCAGGCTGATGCTGTAAGAATGGCAATTGCAACAGGTCTGTTTCAGATGAGCCAGGACTTTGAGGCACGCTCAAAGATGATTGAACATGACAGAACCATGCTGGTCGGAGACCCACGACGTACAGAGCCAAAGAAATTCGGTGGCCCTTCGGCACGTTCACGCTATCAAAAATCATACAGGTGAGGCGACAATAAAATGATTATACCCGTACGATGTTTTACTTGCGGAAAAGTAGTTGCAGACAAGTTTGAACAGTTCAAACGAGAAGTCAGACAGGGAGAAGATCCTGCAGTTGTACTTGACAACCTTGGACTAACTCGATATTGCTGTCGTAGGATGCTACTTGCGCACATTGACATTATTGACAGCTTCATGGCATTTGCCACAACTGAAACTGCGGAGGTCAAGTAGAATGAGCGAGATAGAAGTCACAGATCTCGATCTCTTGACCCCAATGGACAAATACCTCGCCGCAGGCTGTCATATCGGGACCCAGGTCAAGACACAAGACATGGAGCCCTTTGTCTATCGCCAGCGACCAATTGGTCTCTACGTCCTCGATGTGCGGAAAACCGATGAACGGATTCGAGTGGCAGCAAAGTTCCTTGCCCGTTTTGATGCATCCAAAATAGTGATAGTATCAGGGAGAGTATATGGTAAAAAGCCAGTAGAAACATTCGCTTACTATATTGGGGCTAACGCGTTCACAGAGCGCTTTGTGCCAGGTACACTCACCAATCCAAACATAGCAGGTCCAAGAACCTACATAGAACCTGATGTGGTTATCCTCACAGACCCAAGGACTGATCAACAAGCGCTCTCGGAAGCGGCCAAGATTGGTATTCCAGTGGTCGCACTCTGCGACACTGACAATGTGACCACAAACGTGGACCTTGTGATTCCTACTAACAATCGTGGTCGGAAATCACTAGCCTTGGTCTACTACCTCTTAACATCACAGACCCTCCGAGAGAGAGGCGACATGCCAGAGGATGGCGAAACCGCCTTTAGTCCTGAGGACTTTGAGCCACAGGTCCAGCGGTTCTAATTCCTACTCAATTATGGAAACGACGCCATTATCGGCGTCAACTTCCAATTTCTGCCCATTTTTGATCTTTTCAATCTCAATCTGGTCGATGGCAGGTATCTCAGAAATGATGCAGCCTACAGCGACAACTGGATCCGTTGTTCTATTGATTATAGCCAGTGGAGCTTTCTCTGCTTTCTTCAGTGCGTAAAGCACGTAAGAGCCCACAGTGGACCCTTTTCCAGTGGGGAATACAAGTATTTTTCCAGAAACGGATTTTCCTTCAAGATGATGTCCCTTCTCAACAATCTCTCCAGTTTCGGGGTCGCATCCTCCATAGAAGGAAATATCCTCCCCTGTCACTAACGCTTCTCCAGAAACTTTTCCCTTGAAGATTTTCCTCCCTTGCATTAGGACACTGCCTCCTTGAGACACTCTTCGACTGTCCGTATCTCTGTCTTGAACTTATTCTTTCCTCGGGCATAGAAACAAGCTTTTGCTGAATCAGTCATCAGTCCCGTGAATCGTCCCTTTAGAGGAGCTACCGCACAACACGCATCAGCAACGAGGAATGCTCCTGCCTTCTCAATCGTATCATAGAACCCCATTTTTATTGCAAGGTCCTTGGTAGGTTTTGCTGTTGTGATCCAGACAGTTTTTCCCTCTGTCACCTGTTTGCCTTCAAGCATCTTTGCTATTGTGGCAATCTCCTTGATGCTAGCGTGCGGACACCCAACACTAATGAAATCAATTTCTGCACCTTCATCATCTAGTGTAGCCCGTGCTTTGTCCAAGTCTTCCCCTGCAATGACCTCCGTCTTCTCTGGGACTGTGGTTCTATTTGGAGTGATTCCTTCCATATGGAAGATTGCTACACCACCATAAGTTGCCACTGACGCACTGAATGACTTCAACTGCTCGGTCGTCGCGTGGCTAACACCGGTGATGTATGGAATTGTCTTTCCAGTTCTTTCACCTATAATATGACCAAGTAGACCAAAATCATCTGTTTGATTCAACTTTGTCTTGACTTCATATTTCACCTGTGCCGCTCGATTTTCTTTAAGATGCAGACCATACTCTGCAGTCCTTCCAGTCAAGGCTGAAGCAAGTGCGCTAGGGCCCCCCTCTCTGTTAGTCAGTGCTCCAATCACAGAATTTGCAAAACAAACAGCAGAAGACTCGGCCCACGCAATATGTTCACCATAGTGCGGAAGATTACCAATCAAATATGGAGTGCATGTACAGGTCGTGATCACGCCCATCTTCTCGAAGGCATCTACTACTCTCTGCTGGTTTAAAGCAAAATCCTCGCTGATTCCATGTTTCTTCCACTCATCCAAATCCATGCCCGCAGGATTTAGGGTGGTCAATACGCGAGCGTGACCGTCCTCTGCCATTTCGGATAAATACTCTAGACCAGCCTCTCCCAAGTTGTGATATGACACTCCAGCAATCTGTACACTTGAAACAGGAATGAGTCTTTCAGCACCATAGATCTCGCCGAGAGTGGTGATTATCTCCATCGCCTTCCTCGTGGCTTTCCCATGCTTGCCACCAAGCATCTCTCTCTCTTCTTTGGTCAGTTCTAACCCCATCTTAATCACCCAGAAATTTCTTCAGATCAACCTCTGGAAACTTTGCCTTACTGAAGCTCTTTCCCTTAGAATCAAGGACTTTGGTGCAGTCAAAGCCACATTTTGTGGTCATCTTGGTACCAGGTTCTGCGCTTGGGTCGAGAGAACTCCCAGGCTCTGGATCCTTAATCAACAAATCAACGTCTGCCTGGAAACGAGTGGCCATAGCCCACTCTCGTTCTTCATCTGAATAAATGTCAATGTCATCGTCAAAGACCCAGATGTGTTTTGCACTCTTATGTCCTGCAAATGCCGCCTCCAGAGCTTGGATCCCATCATCATCATTCTTCTTCTTTATCTTCACAGCAACATGTAACCAGCTAGCCCCACCTGGTGTGAGATATACATCTCGAACATCAATGCCTCGATCCTTAATCTTCTTGAACACAGTTGGTTCTCTGGGCATTCCCATCAGAATCTTGTGTTCTGATCGTCCAGGCAAAAGCCCCTGCCAAATCGCAGTCTTTCTATGAGTTATTTTCTTGACTTCAAATATTGGCTCTTGCCTTACGACGTCCACAGTTTCAGTCAGGTCGATAAAAGGTCCCTCATCGTGCTTCTCATCGAGAACTACTCTCCCTTCCAACACAAATTCACAATCTGCAGGAATCATAAGGTCCACGGTCTTGGCTTTAGTCACCCTTATTGGGCTCAATGCATTTGCAATCTCAAGTTCGTTGATTCCGGTTTCAACGGAGGTAGCGGCAGCGACAAGAACCTCCGGCGTGTTACCAATACAGAATGCTACATCTACTTCCCCATTTCTCTCCAAGAACTTATGAAAGTCCCTCCCTCTAACTATTCTAGTGACCATCTTGTCCTTGCTGAATTGCATTGCTCTATGAAAATCTAGATTCTGTCCATACTCTGGATCAGCTGCTACCACAACACTTGACGAAATGTAGGGTCCACCATCAACCTTGTTATGGAATAGAATAGGTATCTTATCAAGGTCCACCTTCTCCTCAATCACTTCTTGACATGGCGCATTCTCAGTCTGTTCTGGTTTGCTACGATTCTCTATCGCATTTGCAAGAGTCGGAATTATCTGCTCAGTCGTAATTCCAAAATAGTCTGATATCTGCATCTTGTTACAGAATAGATTGCCTGCTACCCTGAACTCGCTCTCCTTTACATTCTCAAATAAAACTGGCTCAGGCTCAAGAGTTTTCAAGACTCCAGCAATCTCAAGATTCTTTGAGATACTCCTACTGACAGTTGTGATTTTTCCATTCTTTCTCAGTTTTTTGATGTAATCCTCAAGGATCATATGACCACCTCAAAGTCCGAATGTTGTTGTCCATACTCCGGCTGCTCTACCTTTCTTCAACGCTTCAGCTATCTTCTTTGTTGTAGGTTCATCAGGTGCAAGTGCTATGATGTTTCCGCCTCTGCCTGTTCCAGTCATCTTAGCACCAATTGCTCCATTATCACGAGCAATATCCACAAGATTGTCAAGCTCTTTGCAGGAAACGGTCAACTCCTGCAACAAAGTATGATTTTTGTTCATTAATTCACCAACTTTGTTGAATTTCAGACCAATCAGAGCCTCTCTGGCAGCATTGACAAGCTGAACATACTTTTCCGATACAGAATCGAACCAATCAGGGTCTGCCTCTTTCTTTTTCGCTACATCACCGACGACAACCTTTGTGCTAGCAGTCAATCCTGTAGACGCAATGACTAGATTTGCTGATTTTCCAAGCTTTAGTTTCTCGAACTTGGGAGTACCACCACTCAAATCTCGCACATACCAGATGAGCCCACCATATGTTGAAGCTGTGTTGTCAATCCCCGAAGGAGTGCCATGATACCCCATCTCACCAATGTAGGCGGTTTCGTTAATCTGCTCATCATCCAATCCAAGTGAATACTCCTCACTCAACGCCCTTGCAATTGCAACGCAGCTTGCTGCACTTGCTCCAATACCAGATGCACATACTAAGTCACCACCAAGGTCAATTTGAAACCCTGTCTTGGTGACATCGATGTTGAGATGTTCTAACATCTTGTCGATTGATACCTTCTGTTCCTCGTATTTCTTCTCTTTGTAACCCGGCATAGCAGGTCTATCATCGACAAGTTTCCATCCAAAGGACCGTACGCGTGTGATTTTCGCTGTAGTTTCTGAAGCAATTCCTGCTGCAAGAGCAGGAAGTCCATACACTACAAAGTGTTCTCCAAACAGAATTGTCTTGCCTTTTCCCGAACCGGATGACATTCTCTCACACTCACAGGACGGTTTGAAATCGCCATAGATAAGCGGTGCTTTTGAAGTTGTCCTTCGACATTGTTATAATCAGAGATATGTGCAAGGAAGCTAAGATGGATTGTGAAGAAGTGTATGAAGATTCTTGATTTATTCTGTGGCGCAGGGGGGTTTTCATCCGGATTCGAGCCCTATATTGATGACACACATCTTGCAATAGATTTCGACGCTTCAGCCCTGGACACATACAAGCTAAACTTTCCGAATTCTAAGACCTGGCAGACTGACATTCACGACCTTCACTCAATCCAAATTGAGGAGGTTCTAAAGGGGTCTCCAGATGTCATTATCGCATCACCTCCATGCGAGGAGTTTAGCAAGGCCAGTCCCACCAGTGAAAGATCAGCAGCGGAGAGAGTCTATGGGACCGGTTCAGCAAAGCTAGTGTTGGATGCCATCCGAATCATTGGTGATCTGACACCAAAGGTCTTTGTCATTGAGAATGTGGCTGCACTACTAAATGCAGGGGGTAAAGAGATTATCAAGAAAGAGTTCAAACATGTTGACATTGATGATGTATATATCAACATGATTAGAGCTCACCAACACGGGAACCCGTCCAGACGCCTTCGTGTTTTCTTAAGCAATATCAAGCTTAGACCACCAAGAAAGGAGCCTCCCACAGTCATAGAAACAATTGGCGATCTTCCCAGTCTTGGAATAAGCCTGATTCTTGCGCCAGAGATAGATGTTCCGAATCATGTTGAGTATCCG
>RDNZ01000064.1:0-380 GCA_011364905.1 Candidatus Thorarchaeota archaeon | reverse complement strand
CAATCTCTAGAACTCGTTGGGGCAAGGGTGTCAGACGATTTCGTGTTTCAAAGAACAGAAGTCTGCCAAACTGGGTCCGTCTGTTTCCCAACCAACTTGCAACGTCAATTAATGGTCTCTCTCGATATATTCATCCCTATGAGAATCGGCTCTTGACTGTACGTGAGCATGCCCGACTTATGAGTTATCCTGACTCCTTTGTCTTCACCGGATTTTCTGACAGCCAATACAATCAAGTGGGTGAGAGTGTTCCACCATTAGTATCCCAGTTAATTGCACAGGAGGTTTGTGCTAACATTGTCTGATTTCTTCAAGAATATCTACGCAGTTTTACACAATGTACATTCAGCATCAAAGACGATTGAAACCGCTCAGGTTGT
>RDNZ01000063.1 GCA_011364905.1 Candidatus Thorarchaeota archaeon | reverse complement strand
CTGTGGATGTCTTATGTGGGGGCCATGTCTATCTTTGCAGGACCAGACCGGTCAGGAACGGTATTACCTACTTGGTACCGTGATGACAGTCACTGGTCTAGCGGTCACCCTTGCAATGTTCATCCCTGCAACATATGCTCTGACGATTTACATGCTCTCTTGGGGTCTCGCTTTTGTAGTCCTAGGCATCATCAGGTTTACTCTATTCGTCCGGAAATATCCTATAGTAGATATACCGGAGGATGGTTCTAGTGAGCACTGAAGATCGTGGACCAACAATCGATATTGACAAGCTCATTCATGAGCCTGCAAGACTTGTGATCATGGCACAGCTCTATGTAGTTGAAGAGGCTGACTTCATCTTCCTAATGCATAAGACTGGTCTCACGTGGGGGAACCTCTCCTCACACATGAGTAAACTTGAGGAGGCTGGATATATCGAGGTTCGGAAGGAGTTTCTGGATAAGAAGCCTCATACCATCTTGAAATTGACTCAAAAAGGGCAAGACGCCTTTACCGAGTATCGCAAAGCTATAGGTCAAGTCTTCAAAGATTTGCCTGACTAATTGTGGGAGGGCAACTCCCACATCCTTTTTCTTTTACACGATATATGATATCTGCTTCGGAGTTATCCCAAGAAGCCTGTAGTACACAACAATCTGTCCTCTATGGTGGACACTGTGCTCGAGCATCTCCAAAATAAGCTCGGCAATTGTCGTTGGACGGCTGAAGGAGTCAATCTTCTCATCAAGATTCATCAGTCGTACGAAGTACATGTATTCACTGACCCTTTTGAAGACCTGTTCCGCAAGCTCAATGATTGCTTCAGAAGTGCTGTGTGTTTCAAGCGTGTAGGGAAGAGGCTCCCAAAAATTCTCAACAATCCCCCGCATATAGTACTCCAGAGAGCGTATCATATGAAGAACTATCTCCCCAATCCCTCTCCCCCCCGAAACTGGTTTATCCATGATGTCCAGCTCCGCTAGCTGACCGATTATTAGTAATGTCTCATCTAAGTGACGCCTAACCGCATCCCTGAGTAACTCATACATCATGCCTAAACGCCTCGTAGTCCATCGCAGAACGCAAGAACATTTTTTCCTAGGTCTGCAAAATTATAGCCTCCCTCAAGGAGGCCATACCTGCGTCCCTCACACCTCTCTTCCGCGAACTCACGCATTAGTCTGCCTATATGGTGAAACGCTTCCATAGTGAGATTGCCGCCCCAGTCATCCACATATTGATCGAACCCAGCTGAGGCAACTATAATGTCAACATCTGGAGCAGACTCAAGTGATTGTTTGACCTCCCTCAGGTATTCCTCATCACCGTTTCCACTGGGATTATGGATAGTGAATTTCGGATCTTGTCCCAGGATGTTGATATTTCCGTCTCCGGTATGAAGATCGAAATCCAAGATGTATGCAGATTCAATTAACCCCTCAGCTCGAAGATGCAGTAGTGACACTGCGATGTTGTTGAAATAGCAGAATCCCCAATGGGAGTTGCTTGATGCATGATGCCCCGGCGGTCTGATGAGCCCAAATGCTGGTTCCCCCTGAACTGCAATTTCGGCAGTCATAATTGCACCTCCCGCTGCCAACACCGCCATTTTGTAGAGTAATCCAGCTCTAGTAGAGTCAAAGTCACGTTTTACTGATTCTAACGTACGAGTGCCATGAGCACGGAGTATCTCCTCTTCAGTAGCAGGTCGCGCTTCCACAAACTCATAGTCCGGATGGCTTCCCAAAATCTCGACCGCTGTATCCAGTCTTCCAGGCGCTCCAGCTGGAGTCTGGTCATAATGCTCCTGCATTAACGGATGATAAACGATTTTCACACTGTTTTCAGACAGCTATCCAAGATTTGTGTTCTTGGGTTCAGAGGATCTGCCTTAAAATCCAAATGAAAAAAAGGATTTAACGGGCAGACAGGCTTGCGACCTATCCGCCCACTTATGTTAGAGGACTTGGTTGAACGGGACGTAATGCCCAATTTAACCGAAAAGGCTACCGAGTCCTGCAGTGAACTCTTCTTCCTTCTCTTCCTCTTTTTCTTCCTTCTTTGCTTCCTTCTTCTCCTCAGCCGGGCCTGCACCACCAGCTGCTGCTGCTGGAGCAGCGGCCATTGGCATTGCTGCGGCGCTCTTGAGGGCTTCATCAATGTCAACATCTTTCAGAGCTGCTAACAGTGCTTTGACCCTACCCTTATCTGGTGTCACACCAGCAGCGGTTAGAGTGTCCTCCATCGCCTTGGCTGTGAGCTTCTGACCCGCCTTGTGGAGCAGAAGTGCTGCGTATACGTACTCCATTGTTGTTACCTCTTGTATTACTTATCCAAACAGGCTTCCCATGCCTGCTACTTCTTCTTCTTCTTCCTCGTCTTCCTCAGGTTCTTCAGGTTCCTGCTGCTGAGCCGCGTCTGAGGCGGGTGCAGCCGCTGATGATGCTGCCGCAGCAGCTGTCTGAACCTGACTAAGGATATTGGAGGGTATTGCTTCAGGATCCTTCTCAGCAATAGCCGCGATGAGCGCATATGCCTCCGAGTTCGCCTTTGACAGAAACTCCTCGACCATCTCTGGCACGAAGAATCCAACGTATAATGCCAAACTCCTGGCCTCCATGTTGGCCTTAGCAATAATGAGCGGCATTGTTTCCTCAGTGGGTATCCCAAGATTCACTGAGAGATTCACTGCATATTGGTGACCAGCGATGACTTGATTGAATAGTGACTCAATGTCGACCTCGAAGCTGTCTGCAGTGAGAACAGCTCCATCACTGTATGCAGCTATCAGTTTGAGCTGTAGCTCCATCGGTTCAATTCCTAAACGTGAGAGCATCAACGCCATGGCGTTTGAGATGACAGATCCTGCTTTCACGGCGACAGTATCCTCAGTGATGTGAATCACACCACCTTTCACACGTGATGGAATCTTAAGACCTGCCAGCTCACTAATGAACGGGCCAGGGGCCACACCAGTGTTCATCGCGGGAACAATGATGTCCTTTGGTGCAATCTGGCCTCCCTTTGCTGGAGCAGCAGTCTTATTCTCACTAAGGAATTTGCTCATTGTGAATGGGTCTTGGTCGCTGAACACAAAAGAAACAGGTCCTTCCACGTATTGAATCAGGTCCTTTATCCCCTTCTTATTGGACTTCTCTAACGCTCTTATCATGAGAGTATTCCTAGCCATCTTAATGACTGCTGACCCTCTCAGATTCTCCCTGATTCCTTGAAGTTGCTTTGCTCCTACTCCTTCAACGTTAACAAGACCGACCATCTCGCTTTCACTGATGGTTTCTGTCAGTTTCTCGACCATGTCCTGTTTCCATTGTGGGATCGTTTTTTCATATACTGACATCTTTCATCACCAACTCTAAGCAGAAACTTCAATGGCTGGTCCCATGGTTGTCTTGACCAGAACATTGCTCACTCTTGCAGAGAAGCCTTTACTCTCCACAAAGTTGAGGACTGCAATGATGTTGTCTGCTACTTCTCTATCGCTCATCTTGACATGTCCCACTTTCACATGGAATGTGGGTGTGTTTCTCATTCTGACACGGACTGTTCGATGATACTGATTTATTATAGCACTGAGATCGGCTTGGGGTGGAAATGGTTTTGGCATCTTACCTCTTGATCCCAAAGCTTGACCCAGATATCGACCAATGAGGGGCATTGCATCGACAGATGCGATGAAGAAATCATAGCTCTTAGCCAACGTCTTTCGTTCTTTCTTCTCTTCACCAAGTCTAGGGATATCATCCTTCGGGACGACACGTTCTGCTCCAGCTTCGGTGGCCTTATCAGCAAACTCGCCATCTCCAAAAGCGCACACTTTGGGGGGCGGGTAAAGCGGATTTGGCAAGACCAGTTCTTGATTTAGCCTATTCTCAGGTTTTGACACATCCAGCTCCTTCTTCCTGAAGTTTACAGCAACATCAAAACTCTGTTCGAACTTGATTCCTCTCTCAGTACCTTTTGCACGGGCATCAGCAACTGCTTTTTCGACCTTATCAACTGATAGTGACACTCATCATCACTCCCTAAGTGGCTCGTCCAGCTGAGCATCCCATGTGCCCTCTTGAACCTCTGCCTGGAACTCCTTAGCACGCTTGCCTTCAATTGTCACACCCATCTGACCACAGGTGCCTGAGATTATCAAGACCGCTGACTTCATAGAAAGAGCAGAGAGGTCACTCGCCTTTCCCTTTGCGATATTTTTGATTTGGTCTAGAGTGAGATTTCCAACAATATTCGTACTAGGCTCTCCAGAACCCTTTGCCACTCCAACTTCCTTCAGGATCAATGCGCTTGTTGGTGGTGTTCCAACCTCAACCTCGAAACTTTTGTCATTCGGGTTAACGATTATCTTTACCGGCACCTTCAATCCTGCAAAGGGCTGTGTAATCTCATTGATTTTTGTCACGACTTGGAAGATGTTGACACCAGTGGGTCCTAAAGCGGGACCAATAGGAGGACCACCGCTAGCCTTCCCTCCCTCAACCATCGCGTCTACAATAACGTCTTTTTCGCTCAATTCTAGCACGACTCCTGATGCAGTACACTCGGTGCGTACGCAACACATCCGATGGGATCGACCAGCAGGACAGAACTCGTCGTATATCCTGTGAGGTCTACTGCATTCTTTGTCACTTTTGTCACCCCAGACATGACATCTATGTGTCTATGTCAGATTAAGAGGATGAACTCGCTCTGATGGGTTTGGTTTTAAGGATTGCGACAGCGTCAAGAGAATCAAAATGTCTGCGGAGTCTATTCCTCTTCCTCTTCTTCCTCATGAGCCCAGAAAGAGTCATCATCATCAAAGGCATCTGTGTCCGCTCCCTCAGCCTTCTCTCCAACTACTTCGGCTGGCTCCTCTTTCTTCTCTGCGCGCTCTACGATTTTCGCAAAGTCCGCATGTACTCTGACCGGAATGGTATATGGACTATCCAGCAGTTCTAGGATAAGTTCCTCCTTTCCAGCGTCCACACGCACAACCTTTGCACGTTCGCCCTTGAATGGTCCAGAGATGATCTCGACTACGTCATCAATTGAGATGCCTTCGGCAGCAGGAGGTGGTGCAAGGAATTTGTCGATTTCCTCCAGACTGACTTTTCCTCCAACCCGACCTCTTACATGAGGAACACCAGAGATTGCTATCTCAACATCTCTGAACTCTGTAGTTTCAATGAAGACATAGCCTCTGAGTGTTTCAGGAACAAGGATTGCTTTTACACGACCAAGTAACTGGTTTTTGGACACTAACTCTGGCTTCCCCTTCTTCTTTTTCTTCTTCTTACAACTACTCATGTGCTCTTTGGTTGCTTTCTCGGTTGAGAATTCCTCACGGCAGAACGGACATCGCCAGACATCTGTTTCGCCAACCACCGCTGTGGTGATCAAGTCTGTGACACTACGTTCCTGTCCGATAGTCGTACGCACTGCATAGATACTTGTTCCTGTTTCCAAGGGGAAACCCTCCAAATGTTAGAATCTTCATTGGTCCATAGGCAGACTATGATGAGGTGGTGACACCCCAGTTGCCTGTTATCAGGGTCATGATAATCTGAATTATGAAGCTGAGAACTCCTACAAGGACCAAACCGAGTAGACTGACTCTGAGGCTCAACCAGAGTTCTTTTCGGGTAGGCTTGGTTGCCAGTTTCAGAATGCGTCTACTTTCGTTGATGAATTCACCAACACCCATATCATTCACGTCCTTGAGTCATACTGCTCCAGCAGTTTAGGAGCCGGTTGCAGTCAGCAATGGTTCACTTTTAACATTTGCTGAGTATCCAAATCTCATTATGTGAGCTTGGGAATACCAAGGTCGCTCTTCAGGTCATCTACGAGGGGCGTGAAAGGCTCAGTCTTGTCAAAGACATAGGGAGAGTTCACTCCTGAAGCAATTATGGTCACTCGCAATCGGTCTTCTAGCTCTGGGACAATGAGTGCTCCGTAGATGATCTCAGCTCCTGGATTGACCTGTTCTGTGACAATCTCAATCACACGTTTTGCTTCAGAAAGCTGCAGGTCTGCATTTCCACTCACATTCACTAGGATATTTCTGGAGTTCTCTATAGACACATCAATGAGCGGGTTGCGTAGAGCGTTGATGACTGCATTTTCTGCTCGGTCCTCACCCTCGGCCTCGCCAAGTGCTATGATTGACACACCGCCATTTTTCATTGTTGTCCGAACATCAGCGAAGTCAAGGTTGACCAAACCTGGCTTTGAGATTAGTTCTGCAATGCCTTTCACTGCACGTACTAGGACCTCATCGGCAACCATGAACGCTTCGGGAAGAGATAGGTCTGGAGCTATCTCCAACAGTTTTTCATTTGGAATAGCAATAAGCGTGTCCACATGTTCCATCAAAGCGTTGAGACCACGAGTTGCGTTTTTCTTTCGTGTGGCCCCCTCTACTTCGAATGGTAAACAGACTATGGCAACTGTCAGTGCGCCATTCTCTTTGGCAGCCTTTGCAATATGAGCCGCAGCACCTGTTCCGGTTCCTCCTCCCATCCCGGCTGTGATAAACACAAGGTCTCCGCGCACGGCATCCTTGATGTCCCCATAGGACTCAATAGCCGCAGCCTCTCCAATGTCAGGGTTGTTTCCTGCTCCTAGCCCCCCACAAGTTTCCCTTCCTAGGAGGAGTTTGTGATGTGAGTTACAGAAGTATAGATCCTGAGCATCAGTGTTTGCTGCAAGGGTTTCAGCCCCCTCAATACCTACTTCCATCAAACGAGTTATTGCATTGTTCCCAGCCCCTCCGACACCAACAACAAGTATTCTTGCGTTAACTGACTCAAGCAGACTTGCAAGTTCTTCATCAGTTGTAGATGATTTTGGAGTTCTATTGGGTTTCTTAGCAGGTGACTCACGCTTTCCACCTGACGATTTTAGGACCTCTTCCAGTAATGGGTGCATAATATTTCCACTCACATCTAGATGATGTTATTACCCAGATATTGTTGTAACAAAAAGTGGAATACTACCCAGATATTACTCAGTTACTACGACGTTTCTTCTTTAGTTTTGAGCTTTTCTTGACCTTGGACCTCCCTTTGGCCTTACTCCTGCCTTTGAAGGTCTTTAATACGGGGTCAATCGCAATTTGATGTCGTCGAAGAAGACGGGCCGTTTCTTCGAGGGATGGCTGTCCGTTTTGAGCTCCCTCTTTTGTGATTGTAAGTGCAGCAACAGCATTGGCAACATGTAGGGCTTGTTCTATTCTTTCGGATCTCATCCAAGCAGTGACAAACCCTGCAGCGAAAGCATCTCCTGCTCCAAGTGTATCGGTCACAGGAACTTCAAAGACTTCTGAGGTGCAATAATCAAAACCATCAGTGGCAATAGCTCCTTTCTCTCCCAATTTTACAATAACAATGCCTGGGAATGTCTTTGCAAAGTTTCGTAATGAGGTTTCGGTGGGATTGACCTTGAAGTACTCCTTTAGCTCAGCTTGATTGACAAACAAAAGGTCAATCCGTTTCAGAATGTTTTCATAGTCCAGTTGTAGTCCAGCTCTGCCCGGATCCAGTGATAGGACCATTCCATATGATGTGGTGATCTCAGCGACCCTATCGAACAACATCGGAAATGAACCTGCTACATGCACTAATTTTGCATCAAGAAGCTTTTCCTCTTCGAAAACCCGTTTCTCAAGGAACCGGTTGGCTCCAGGTTCCACCACATCCATCCGGTTTCCGTTTGCGTCGTGTGTATGAACGAAAATCCCTGTCGGTTGGTTCTCCAGCACCAAAAGGCAACTCGTATCTACGCCCGCCTGGGTAAGACTCTTCACTGCAAGCTGTCCATAAGCGTCGTCTCCCACGCAACTGACAAGCATGGTCTTGACACCTAGGCGTGAACTTTGAGTGGCGAAATTAGAAGCTGACCCACCAAAAGCAATTCGACCATGTTCACTTATTATATGTTCATTCACGTTTGGCAGTTTGCCAACCTGCATATCAATATCTACATTGATTCTCCCAATTGCCACTACTTCACCGGGCAAAGCATTCGCCTCTTATACTATGAGTGCAAGGATTGCTTTTTGAGCATGCAATCGATTTTCGGCCTGGTCAAACACAACAGAGTGTGGGCCATCCATAACCTCTGAGGTCAGCTCCTCATCACGATGTGCAGGCAGACAGTGCATAACGATGACATCACTCTTCGCTTTTTCAACAAGAGTCTTGTTCACTTGAAAAGGCATGAGCGCATCCTCTTTCTCCTTTGATTTCTCTTGCCCCATGCTGAAGAATGTGTCAGTGTAAATCACATCAGCATCTTTTACTGCTTCAACAGGATCATTTACAACCTTCAGCTTGGTCTTGTACCTTTTACTTAGTGCGGTTGCCCTTTTCATGATACTGTCTGAAGG
The DNA here is from genome assembly GCA_011364905.1 of Candidatus Thorarchaeota archaeon. Classification (GTDB taxonomy): domain Archaea; phylum Asgardarchaeota; class Thorarchaeia; order Thorarchaeales; family Thorarchaeaceae; genus SMTZ1-45. The sequence continues at coordinate 3,514 of RDNZ01000063.1, read as the reverse complement.
TGTGTATCCCTTTGGAGACCCAATGGTAACTTCCATACCCATGATGGTACAACCTTGCATGATTGAGTTACTGACATTGTTAGAGTCGCCAACATATGAGATTTTGAGCCCCTCAAGATTTCCCTTGTGCTCTTCAATCGTCTGCATGTCTGCCATTATCTGACATGGATGCAGAAAGTCCGAGAGGCCGTTGATAACCGGCACAGAAGCATGTTTTGCCAAGTCAACAACCTCATCATGTCCATAGACTCTTGCCATAATCACATCGCAGTACCTACTCAAGACCTGAGCGGTGTCTCCGATGGTTTCGCCTCTTCCGAGCTGTGTCCCTCCTGGTTCAAGATAGAGTGCATGACCGCCGAGTTGTGTCATTCCCACTTCAAAGGACACTCTTGTTCTGGTGGAGGACTTCATGAAAATCATAGCCAGCGATTTGCCTTTCAGAACCTCGTGGGGCTCTTCCCGTTTCTGTTTGCGCTTCAAATCATGTGCTGTGTCCAATACCTGCCTTAGCTCGAATCTCTCAAAATCTGCAAGATCGACAAAGTTTCTACCTTTCAGGCTCAATCTTTACACCTCAGGGCTTTCTATAGCGCAGTCAGTGTTGAGTCGTATAAAAAACTGCCCACTTGTTCAATTCTCAGCAATCAATCTCTTGGCAAACCATTCAGGGTCAAAGCGTTTGAGATCGTCATAGTTCTGTCCCACTCCAACATAGACCACTGGTCTTCCTGTCACGAATGCTATTGAAAGGGCTGCTCCCCCGGACGGGTCAGCGTCTACTTTTGTGAGTATTGCACCATCGATGCCTATAGCATTATGGAACTCCTTGGCTTGAGATAATGCATCGTTCCCCGCTAGAGCATCTCCGACGAAGATTTTCAGGTCTGGTCCCGCTACTCTTACAATCTTTCTCATCTCTTCAAGGAGATTCTTATTGCTCTGCATTCTGCCAGCAGAGTCTATCAAGACAATGTCAATATGCCTTGCCTTGGCATGGGCTACGGCATCATACGCGATTGCTGCAGCATCCGCGCCGTAGTCCTGCTTTATCACTCGGATGCCTAATCGTTCAGCATGCTTTTCGAGCTGTTCAATACTTCCAGCACGAAACGTGTCACATGCCGCTATCACTAATGAAAATCCACGTTTTTTGAATACATCTGCAAGTTTAGCTAGTGTCGTCGTTTTTCCTGTTCCATTTACTCCCACAAAGAGTATAGTGGTTGTTTCTCCTTTCTCACTATGCTCCTTCGCAAAGTCAAGGAGGTCAAGTGGATGTTCAGGAGTCAGAACCTCAAGTATTGCCTCGTATATTGCTGATTTGAACAGCTTGCTGACATTCTCCAGTCTCCCGGTTCTTGTTCCAAGCACCTTCTCCTTTGTCAATTCGCATATGTGCTCAGCGACCTCGACTGCCACATCATTTTGAATAAGGACCATCTGGAGTTCCCAGACTGCATCTTTGAGGTTCTTCTCATTGAGCTCTTTAGTTGTGGCCTTTGTGACAGCTGTATCGAGCGCTCCCCTGAGCTTCTCAAACAATCACTTACTCCTCCTGATCAGGGGGTGCTCCACCTTGAATCTGAGTTGCCAGTTGTTGGAATTGTGTGTTTAAGTTGGAAGCGTGTGCTAGCAATCGTTCATACTCCTGCGTCAGCGCGTCGCGTTGTTTCTCAAGGCTTTTCAAAGATTCAAGAACAGCTGCTTTTGCTTCAGAAATACTCTGCTCAATGCGGACTGCATTGCCAATCCCTCGTGTTACCTTGTCCGGATTCGCCAGTTTTGCTTCCACGAAGATACTTCCTCCAACATTCATCAACATCGTTTCACCCTCCTTCCGCTTCTCAATCTCTTCCAAGACAGCAATACCAGAGCTATAGTTTGTGATGTAGACTTGGACTACCTCGATGCGTTGCTGGAGAAGCGTGAGATTCGACTCAGCCAACTGTTGCTCGTTGTAGATCTTCCCAAGCAGTTTTTGTTGTTCTTCTGTCATTAGAACTCGGTCTCCAGTCCTAGTAATTTTCGAAGATCCAAGTTCGTGATTTCTTCAGGTTTGATTTCCTTTATCTCATGGAAGTCTATGGCTTTTCGTTTCACTCTGTGTCGACTGCCAACCTCAGACAGGATTCTCTCTCTAACATGTGACTCTTTGTCAGCAAGAAGCTCCTTTGTGAATCTGAAGGACCTCTTCCCCTTTTTGTAGGCGCCAGTTACACGCCAAATCTTTGAACTCATCCAAGTATCACCTCATTTATACAAATCCCAGGACCTGACTGATGTGTGCTAGCTCTACACCAGTGGTGTCCGATCCTGCAATCATTCCATCGGCATTGGCCATTACACCCAGACTTGTGTAAGGACTTCCTCTGTTTACAGTTCCCACTTCTACCTGCACTTTTAACAGCTGCGCTAGGAGTTCAATCTCGCCACTTGTTGCCAGTGGGTGGACTATGGCCCCCTGGTTGGTCGCTATGGCGTTTGCGCCAACGATAGGTAGTTTCGCAAGACTACCTGATACAACCTCGACTCCTAGTATGTCCGAAATCTTTTGCTTTGCCTTGAAGTTAAAATCCGGATGACACATAGCGCCATTATCATTGGCAATGATGATATTGCCTAGTGCGGTCATCTTGTCATCTAACCAGTCAACTGGGACCTCTGAGGCACTCTTGAGCTGCATTAGTTCCTCATCGGAGATTGTATATGGTACAAGTATACCGTTAGATGTGGCCACAGAAACAAGACCTATCGCATCCAGTGTTGCAACTGTCGTCTGTACCAGTGGGAGATTGAATGTTCTCTCAATGACATCTAGTCCCTTCTCTGACATGTTTGAGCTGACAAATACAAAACGGTCTGTGGCGATTCCATAGGCTCCGATATTCGAATCGCCCTCGAAATCGGTTCGGGCGATCAAGCCGGACTATCCCTCCGCAAGATAGACGCGTACAAGATTGTCTGAATTCTTGGTTGCTCGAATTCGAACTCTGCGTGGAGGTTTTTGAATCCCTCTTGCCCAGATTCTTTCGTTGACCTCAGGTTGGATTAGAAGTTCCTCAGGCTTCATGTGCCTTTCCACAAAGCGACTGAGAATCCTGACTGCTCTGTTGGACCTACGAAGTCGGCTCCCTGTCCAGTAAGCTTTCCTGAGTGGCACGGTATAGATTCGTTCATCAATGATCTCCTCCTCCTCCTCTTCTTCTTCAGACACCACTTCTGCTGCTGGCGCTTTTGCCTCCTTAGCCTTGACAGGTGTTTCTTCCTCAACTTCCTCACCTCTTCGACCTCTTCAATCTCCTCAATCTCTTCGATTTCAGGCTCTTTCTTCGAGGCCTCAGCTTTGGATTCTTTCTTCTTTTTCTTTGACATCTAAGTCCACCTGACTATGGTTTTAACTTGCTTTGACGCCAATTTCGCTGTGAAGGTGTCCTTCTCAACGTACCGCCTGTCTTGATAACAACCCATGTGGGCACTGAAGAGTTTCCTCTCATTGCTCTTGCCATTCTCA
>RDNZ01000062.1 GCA_011364905.1 Candidatus Thorarchaeota archaeon | reverse complement strand
CTGAGTGGGACCCATGTCTTAGTCGCTGCATTGATAGCAGTAGGGTGGGTTACACAAACCCCAGTCAAGACAAATCAAGTGAAGAACATAATACTATCATGGGTGATTACTGTTCCCATATCTGCTATCTTCGGAGTAATTGTATATGCGATGATTTCGCCTTTCGTATGAGTCATCCGAACCTTGGTTTTCTGAATAGTAAAATAAATCCATGAGATTCCTTCAAGGTCTCTGCAAGTACGCTTCTGGGACTTCGTGAATCAGAATGAATTCCTTTGCAAGTTTTCCAAGATCATTGGCTTCAGATAGCGAAAGATGAACACGGTGACCAGAAGCTGGAGCTTTCTTGCGGGTAGCCTCTATGATAGCAAGGTCAGTATCTCGTACAGCTGCCTCTGCTCCAGAACATAGTCGAGTGTCACCAGTATAACCTACTACAGTTCCACCCACCCCTATTCTAAAACCCAAAGCAGGTTCGAGAAGTCCCTCACCTGAGTCTGATTCGAGAGAGAAATGCTCGACCTCGATTGATTTCACCTTGAAAAAGTCTGTATCAAATCCTGAGCCCTGCGAGAGCTCGTGATACCAGATTGTGTATGGCAAGGTTGCACGATGTATTTCTCGATAACCTTTAATCACACTAATTGCTTGAATGCAGCCCTTTGGAATTAGTATGTTGAGAGGCGTGGTCCGACCCATCATTCGCATGAATCCCAAAAGCGTATAGAGTCCGCCTATGTGATCAAAGTGACCGTGGGAAAGTGCTATAGGGTCAATGTCATTCACGAAATCCATGTTTCCCATTTGTAAGAGGTCTCTGAGGGCACCATCTCCTACGTCGAGAAGCATGATTTTGCCTGTGAACTTCGAAGTCAGGACTATCGTTGTACCGACTCCTGCAATACTGAAAGGTACTCTCACTTGAACCTCATCGTTTTCCCAAGTAGTACTAGAATCATCGACCACACTTTCGTTCACTGATTTCACAATCCCCGGGCTTGCCTGATGTATTACCCGTAAGTGTTCAGGATTGATGTTATATGTCTTCACGAAGAATCAAAAAAGAGGGGAATGGAACGGAGCGGCGCCGTTCCATCTTATGACCTAATCATATCCTAGCGAGGGCACTCTAGCAAGGAAATTCATGAAGTATCCAATCAAGACAGATACCACAAGACCTGCAGTTGTGGTTAGAAGAACGACAGACCAGTGAGGCGTCGCTCCATAGAACATCTGCATGGTTGACCAATAGATCCCAGCCAAGGTCATTCCAGAAAATGCAACTTTGTTTAGTGGGACCTTGACAGTCTTTGTCTGCAGTACGCCCATATCGACAAGAGCTGCTGCTAGAGCCCCAGCCTTATCGGACTTCAACTTCAGTTTCTTTCCTAGCTGACCCACTGTAATTTTTGACTTAGGCTTGATGACTCTCAGAGCCTTTGGTGCGTACTCTGCAATGTCTTGGGAGAAGAACCGCACAGCAGACGCAGTATCGATACCGCACTTACTACAGTTCGGAGCGTTTTTCTTCCACTTTCGACCGCACTGCGGACACCGTTTTGCATCCCAGGATTTGTCTGCAGCTGTACTCACTCGCCTAATCAGCTCGTCCTTGTCAATCGTTTCAGAGCTTTTCTTTGGCTTTCTTCGAAGAACTACGGCTGAGGGAAAAATGCCAACATCAGATCCTCGAGTTGCTCCTCTTAATTTTCGTGATGCCATAATTCCTCTTTGAAATTCATCAAGAGATAGGATTAGTGAGAACACTGACATCACAGCAAATCCCACAGTGACCAGGCCAGTTACAGAAAACAGCACACCAATTCCAGTGGGACCAATTCTCAAGACGAAGTTCTCACTGACAGTTTCATTGGTACTTGGAGAGGAAGATAGGGAATATGTAAATGAAAAAAGACCAGTTACAGTGCCTGAAACCAGCGTCAAGTTTGCAAACGTGAAGAGTGGTGCCAAAGATATGGGAGTTAGATTGAAACTTGCGCCTGTCCCTTCAGGAAGTTCACCATAGATACTCATGTCGAAAGGTGCCGGATTTATTATCGGGATAGACATGTAGGCCATCTGGAACTTTGCCTCTTGGATTGTCAGGTTTCTCTCAGTGAGTATTGTAATGTTTATCAAGATGGACTCTGAAACATCCAGCTGAATCGGATTTGCGGCATCAGATGTTGCAGCGTTTATTCCGTTCACCTCAAGTAAGAATCCAAGATTGTCATCACCACTCCAACCAGCCGGGGGTGCTGCTTGGGTTGGTACAAAAACCATTGACCACAAAAGGCATGTGACCGAGAATATGAGAAGAAGATGTGGTAGCGTTTTTCGCACTTCTGAGTTGCCTCCTAGGGACTCAACGATGAAGAAGAGGTAGGACAATTGCCTTTAACTGTTGTCTGCTTTATAGTCCCCGCCCATTGCCTCCTCTATTTCCCTGTCAAATTGATCATCCTCATCTATCTCAAAGATAACGTGTCTTTCTGGGGCCTTCTCAGGGAGCGGAGCCCAATTAGCCATAGCACCTAGAATATACCCGCCGAAGTTGGACAATGCTAGGAGAAGAAACTCAAAGGCTTCACTCTCAGGGGGAAAAGAGAAGTAAGGTGAATTCAAAGCAATTAGCAGAGATCCAGTAATCAAACCCGCAAAGGGACTAATTATGATACCCAAACCAATCCGATAGTCTAGGCTGAGACTAGGCATGCCACAGATAAAGTAACCAAAGACCAACCCGGTAATTATGCCAATGGTAATCAAGGGAATGTTGTCAATGATTGGTGCGAACTGCATGAGGCATCCTCCGCAGCATTATAGATGGGGAAGAATGTTCATAATTCTTTTCAACTGTACTGCTCGAGTGAGGTGCCTTAGCTACCAGCCGTTCCAGTGTACAATCTCAGATAGCTTCTTCCTTCTCCTTGGAGCTTTTTCCCTCTTCCAACTACGATCGTCGAGTGTGTTAGGGTCCCCCTCATATCCTATGAAGACCACGGTAAGAATCCGATACTCCTTGGGAATTCTGGCAATCTCTTTGATCTGAGCTTCATTCCAACCTGCAGTTGGGTGGCCTATGAGACCAAGATGAACAGCTTGCAAAAGCATGTTTTCGACTGCCAGACCAACATCGAGAGCAAAATAGGGAAGTCTATGACTTTGGCAACCACTATCCGCTCTTGCTGCAACAACTATCATAACAGGAGCAGCTTTTGCAAATGCATTTCCAATAGTAAGTGCCTCATGGGCTTTTGCAAGAATATCTGGTTCCCGTAGAACAATGAAGTTCCATGATTGTGCATTCATACAAGATGGAGCCCATCTTCCGGCTTCTAAAATTGAGTTTAGCATATCATCAGGTATCGGTTTACTGGAAAAAGCCCTTCCACTACGCCTTTTCATAATCTCCTCTAGAATCATAACTTACCAGCAATACTTCCTCTAGTTTACTCTTTGATAGCCATTACGGTACCACAGTGTTCAGGAATGTCCTGATGACCACATGTGTAACCCATCCAGCAGACTAATTGGTCGCCTTCTTTGTGCATTTCTTTGCCGCAGTGAACAGGTACAGAAACCTCTGCACCGCATTTTGGACATACTAGTTTTCCCATTTTTGATCCTCTTCGGACTTCTACTGCTTATTAATTATCGTTAAGCATATGAAGTTTTAGGAAGAGGTTTCAGGAGGAAACACCATTCTTGTGAAGGACGAGCCACAAGGCATGGAGATTCGTGAAAGAGCTTGCAGGCGACTACGACACTTCAAGCAGGGTAGTATTTTTTCGGGTCTTCACTATACACCTTCTCTTGCATCTTGTGGGCTCCAGGAGTGTCAAGCTCTACATCTCTCTTCAGGGACCGATCCTCTGACAGTATCTCTCTGAAGACCTCATTCTGGATGATAAGTCGTTGAACTTCATTGCTTCCGGTCCATATGGTTGCGAGTCTTGCATCTCGATATAGACGCTCAATTGGGTAGACATCAGTATAGCCTATGCCTCCGAGAATTTGCATCGCCTCATGGACCGCAGTAAAACCAGCCTCTGTAGCGAAGACTTTTGCTTGTGACACCTCTTTTCGGCACCAGGCCCCTGTGTCTGCCTTCTTGGCAGCTCTATAGACAAGCCCTCTTGCCGCATCCAACTGAGTTGTACAGTCTGCCACCTTGAAGCTAATCGCTTCAAACTTCCTGATGTTCCGTCCAAAAGCTTCTCGCTTGTTCGAGTACCTCACTGCGATTTCAATAGCAGCTCTTCCCATTCCAATGGGACCAGCGGCTGAGGTCAGTCTCTCGGGAACCATCATCGCATTAAAAACGGAGTTCGCATCGTCAAGTTGTCCAACTATATTCGACTCAGGAACCTCTACATCCTTCATCACTATCCGGGCAGCACCCATACCCCGGCAACCCATCAACTCATACTCCTCTTCAACCTTCACACCCATATCACGGTCAATGAGAAAAGCACTCAATGATTGATGCGGTGGTGCTTTGAAGTTGGTTTTTGCGTATACCAAGAAGTAATCTGCACCGACTCCTCCGGCTACAAAACGCTTCTCACCATTCACCACGAAGCTATCTCCATGCTTAACTGCGGTAGTATTCGTACCAAAGAAATCTGAACCCCCTCGAGGCTCTGTTAGTCCTTCTCCACAGATTTTCTTTCCTTGAAGGGTTGGAAGCAGATACTGCTTCTTTTGCTCGGCGGTCCCGAATTTGTTTATTGCTTCGCCAACAATACTTGGGAGAGAGAATGCACAACCAAGGGCAATTCCAAGCACACCGATCTCCTCAAGTGCTACCATCTCAGAAACCCATCCTAGACCCCGGCCGCCAAAGTCTTTAGGAAACCGTAGTCCAAGCAGATTTTCCTTAGCTGCGACCTTGATGAATTCATAGGGATATTCCTTCTCCTTGCTATCCATGGCTAGGACTAGATTTCTGTCGACTTTGTCTCTCACAAATTCTCGAACTTCATCTCGAATGCCACGTTCATCCTTATTCAGCAAAATATCAAACATCGTCTAACCTCTCGTTCCCTCTAGTAGAGAAGTGAGTGTATCGTCTGATCCACCTTCTCTCTCAACACTAATTGCCTCAACAGGACATACAATCTCGCATACCAGACAGAGAATACAGTCATCCTCTCTTTCTGGGTCTGCAACTGATTGTCCAGATTCATCTTGTATTAGTTCGAACACAACGGTTGGACATGCGTTGACACACTTCGTGCAACCATAACAGAGTGAGAAGTCTACTCCCACTCGGCTTCCATGAATCTCAATCGTCGCATTCTCAGACAAGCGCCATACAGGGTGCCCAAGATGATCATTAACAATCGTCCATGTTTCCCTGAATGTCCTATCAATTGGCACAAAAATAGAATTGCAGCACTCCTTTTAGAGAATTTGGAATTGTTGACGAGCAACCACCAAGTCGGGTTTGACAGTTGTTCTGTAGTGTTGAAGCAGGCGTGCAAGAGTCCGAGCAGACGTAACCAACTTGTCCCAGCATGCTTCTGCATCTGTTGAATCTAGTAGCCTGATTTCAATATCGAAATTGTGCGGACCATAACTTGGTATCCATCCAGAAATGTCTGCAAGTGTAAACAAGTGAGCACTGGATCTTTGGTATGCTCTCTCATCAAACATGACATAGGGCAGATATGGTTCTCTGTCGCGGTGGTCTTTTTCCATTCCGGAGCAACTCTGGGTTGTTGGAAATCCGAGGTCGTTTAGCTCTTTAATGTGCGCTTGAATCGACTCGTCTACAGAGGCGAGAAACTCATCAACTGCCGAAGTCTTATGCTGAGGGTGATCCCAGTTTTTGCGATACCACTGATTTTCATTGAACAGCCAATTCGTGCTCGGAATGATTCCATGCTTCACCTCCTGCCTATGGAATTCAAGATACTTCATTATCCGGTTAGTAATATCTAGCAGCCTCTTCCAGGAGTAATATGGATCGATTATATCTCTGGGTCCTTTTAGAACCAAAACATCATCTGTTGAATCCAATTTAGGAGTCCATAGTGCGGCATCAGCAATCGTGTATAGATGCGCTTCAAATCCAGGATAGCTTGCCCGGTCAAACTCAAGTTCTGGCAACCTCGCTTGGTTCTCGTCAATGGCTAGATTGAAACGTTTCACGACTAGGTCATACTTTGAGAGATCCCTGATGCCTTTTTCAATCTTGGACGTCATATGAAAGCTCCATAGAACAATCTCTAGCTTACTATTTGCGAATCTGCTTATCTACTCTTCATTATTTTAGAAGCCGTTAAAAGTGGGAGAAAACATCAGTCTAGTGTTCCAGGAGACCCTTTCTGATGACAGACCGCTTGCTCAAACTGCAGGAAATTCTTTCTATTGTGACACAGAATCCAAAGGAGGTGCCCGGCGCAACACGTAAGGAGTTTTGGAGGATTGTGCGCCAGATCAAGAAAGACCCCAGACCTGATGAACAAGAGATCATTCAAGCGTCTGAGATAAGGAATATCCTGTTTCAAGCGGCCCGTGGTAAGACGTATCCGCTTGTTCCTGTTCTCCTAATAGAAACCATCCTAGGACTACTGGCTGTCTGGGGATATCTCTGGGCCCTTGAAACGCCATTGAACTGGGGCGGGGTTCTAACATGGGGCATACCAGGTTGGACTACCTTCGCACTACGGTTTGTTTTCATCTTTGCAGTTGTTGCGTTTCTTTATCCCATTGGACGAGTCATAGCAGGATTATGGGCGGGAATAAAGCTGGATGGGATGTGTAGAGACGAATATTACGAACCAACCGTGAAGATTGATTATGCAACATTTCTCAAGGCTCCACCTTGGAAACGGAAGTGGTTCTTCTTCTTTGCTGGGATTTGGACTTTAATCACATCATTATGGCTATGGATTCTTGGTATGTGGGTTGCTGGAGATTACACAGCTTCCATCGTTGCCGCGTTTTTGATAATATTCGAGGGAGGAGTAATTCTCAGCGGAAATCCATCTGCAACAAGAGGCGAGATGGGACATTATAACCGCGAAAAACGTATCGAACGAGCTTGGAAGAAGAATCTTGAGAGTCTTGATCAAGAATCTTGAAACCTATTCAGTTTGCTTTCGTTTGAGCCATTCAGTCATCAGATCAGCATCTTCTAGCAGAAAATCAACAACGCTGGGCCAGATGGTCCCATCATCTCTCGCCTTGTTCTCGAAGTTGTTTGAGTTAATCCATTCCGTGAGAGCAGATTTGGTTTTCTGGTCGAAGAAATCAGCGTAGACTTTGTCCAGATACCCTAGTGTGACCAATGCTTCTTGGATGATAGCAAGTAAATCGCCTTCAATCCTCATAAGAAGATTCGGATCTTCACGAGATAGAAGTGTCATGTCGTATATATTGAAGATTCGAACAAGCTCATCAATTGGAGTCGGGTGATCATCAACACGAACGTCAACATATCTGTCGTTGCCTCCCTCATAACCGCCCTTCTCTCGAACCACAAGAATGGAAGCTGACTGCATTCCACGTCGGTCTCCGCCTGCAGCTTGACCTGCAGCAAGGCCTGCGAACAACTTGTCTATCAAGTCACCTTCTGTGATTTCATATGCCTCAGCCATCTCGATGACCACATCTTCACCGGCTAAGATGTTACCTTGGCATGTGAAACCATCTCCAATGATCTGACCAGCCCACTCCATACATTCCTTTCCTGTGTGAGCCACCGCTTGCCCCTTGGCATCAACAATACCAATCTGACGATGCTCTCGCCCTTCATCCTCATTGAGTAGGGTCTTCAGAGTTTCTGACGCACTGTGACCACTTTCGAGAAGGCTAAGGCCATTGGGGCCATATCCTACATTTGCCCATGCCTGGGTCGCTATAGCGCCAACATTTGCTTTGGCCCATGGAACAACAGAGCCTACAGCAGGAAATTTCGATTGGACTATGACTCCAAGGTCACCGTTAATGGGGTCTCGGGCCACAATTGAGAATGTTGAGGGAACACTCAGGTTTGACATTTTTAACAGACTCCTTTATGCAGCACTGCTGGCTAATGCACACCCCTGTTTTAAGACAATCCGGTTAATTGGATTTTGCGCCTTCTTCGGATAAAAGAGCCATCATTTTATAGGGAAACCTTTTCTTACAGGATTCAAGCTGCTTCCTAGGAAGGTTGGTGGTAGTGGTATCAGAGATCTTCATCAGGTATGTAACAACCAATGGTCTGGAGAAAACTGCACGTTTCGAATCCGATGAAACTAGAATCAGTCTCGATCTTCGCAATATAGCCCAGGTTGATCTACTACCATTAATCTGGTGTGAAAATCTTGAAACCTTAAGCATTCGCAGCAACAGCATCACTGAGATTGACCTGTCTCCGTTGGAAAAATGCGGGAGAAATTTAAAGGTTTTAAATTTGGGTCATAACAGACTCCAAGAGGTAGATTTGGAACCTTTGAGCTCGTGTCCAAATCTGCAAGAAGTTTCCTTACTCAATAATCGTCTGAAGCGTGTAGACCTTTCTCCGTTGTTTCAATGCGGAAACCTCAAGGAACTCAAAATAGATAATGAGGTTGGATTGACAGCGGACCTTCTTTTGAGGTCTGTCGGCAGCTGGCCTGAAGTTCTCATTGAAAGGTATCATCGCATTCTTTGGAAATCAGAGCCCACTGATTGATACCTTGAGATTCAATATCATGAATGGGAGGTACATAGAGTGGATATGGGATTATCTGGAAAACACATCATAGTCACTGGGGCATCCGGAGGAATTGGGTTGGTCATCACACGAATGTTTCTTCTCGAGGGAGCCTTCGTGACTGGAACATATAATCAATCTGCAAAACCGCTCAATAATCTTAAAGATAGATGGCCAGACAAATTGGAAGCTGTGAAAGTGGACCAGACCTCTGAAGATGAAGTTGGGAAACTTTTTGCCACGGCAAATCATGCATTTGGTCGAGTCGATGTGTTAGTTGCAAATGCAGGAATAGCTAATCATGAGGGAATAGCTGTTCAAGATATGACAATGGAACAATGGGAGAACACGTTGAGAGTAAACCTTACTGGAACCTTCCTCTGTTCAAAGTATTTCTTCTCCAACCTTGAAATGTTTCCCGGCGAATCAGCCTCATTGATACTTGTTGGATCAACTGCGGGATATTTCGGAGAAGCTTGGTATGTTGATTACTCAGTATCGAAATCAGCAATGCATGGTATGATGATGAGTCTGAAGAATGAGATTGTGCATTTGGCTCCTAAAGGACGCGTAAATCTCGTCAATCCTGGGTGGACAATGACGCCGATGGCTGAAGAAGCACTGACTGATAAAGATATGATAAGGAGAATTCTACAAACAATCCCAATGCGCAAAACAGCTATACCGGAGGATATTGCTGGAGCCATCCTTTATCTCGCATCTGATGTGCTTGCTGGTCATGTGAGTGGACAAACAATCACAGTTGCAGGAGGAATGGAGGGGAGAGTCCTCTTCACTCTGGATGAAACTGATTCTACTGAAAGCTAATCTTCGACGGACCTTCGAAAGGTTTCGGTCTTCTCCCGTTCTTCCCTCTTGCCAACTGGAAATGGCATTGATCCATCCTTCCGTGCAGGGAAGTATGATTCACCTGCAACATCTTCAGAACCCGGAGCATAGAGCATTACCGGTTTCTCAGATTTTGGTGGTGAGCCGCCTCTTCGTTTCGGAAGAAAGGCAATAAGAATTCCACCAATGAAAATCAATCCAATAATTATTCCGAGCATTCACTCACTACATATCATATAGCCTGAGAGCACTTAATCCTTTACGTAAAGTTGAAGTTCAAGGGATTATCTGTCAGCAAGTTTCACATGAGCTCGTTCGATGATGTAGCAATTGCTTACAATGACGCAATTGATTGGAAAGCAAGACTTGCGAGAGAAATGCCTTTCCTGACCTCACGTCTTGGCAATCCCAAGGACAAGTCCGTCTTAGATTTGGCATGTGGGACTGGAAGGCATTCCGTTGCGCTCGCACTTGAAGGCGCAAAAGTTGTGGGAGTTGACAGCAGCAAAGCAATGATTTCAAAGGCTAAGAGCCATGCCCTGTCAAGTGGGGCTGCACCTAGATTCATACTTGGAAACATGGAGGAGTTTCAAACAATAGCACCGGGGCAATATGATCTGATAATCTGTCTTGGAAACTCTCTAGCATTACTCAATAACTTAGAAGGATTAGAGAGGGTATTATCATCGATATATGGCACACTGCGGAAAGATGGTGTGTTCATAGCTCAGATTCTGAATTTTGAAGAGATATACAGGACTGGTTTCAGGTTTTTCCCGCAGAAAGCGGGAACAATGGACAATGGAGAGGAAGTGGTATTTTCAAGATTCTATGAGCACACTGATCCTCCACACTCCTCGACTTTAGTAATGACTGCCCAAATCAAGGTCAAAGGCAGATGGACATCTCAAGTTTCCACACAGAAGGTGCTGAACCTCAATGAAAGCCTGATGAAACGTCATTTAGCACGTGCAGGTTTCAGAGAGACCAAGTTCTACTCAGACTTTTCCGAATCTATCTTTGTTGGGAGTGATGACCGAAATATGATCATTCACTCCCGGAGATAAAGTCACATGCTCGATCTTCGTCGAGTAATAACAACAACAAGAACAAGAATCCCAACTATGCTGAATGACACGACTACAAGCGTGAGTGTTCCGTCATCCTGAAGTGCGCTCTCTAGCGTGCTTGCAGCCGCATCCCAGAGATCTGCAATGTCAGTGAGATGGTTTCTAATTTCACTAAGCTCATTCTCGTATTCCATGGCTGCTGCTTGAACGTCCCCCGATATCGTGGAGTTGCAGGAAGCTGCAATGCCACCAAGCGTTTCAGTCATTATTGTGTTTCCACCAGAATAGTCCAGCTCAATCATGGTCGAATTATCGCTTAGTGCATCGAAGTGAGGTAAAGCGTTCTGACAAATCGAAACAAACTCATCAAGATTCAGATCTGGCAGGAGACCGGGCAACGCATCAACCGCAGATCGAAATGAAAGGTATTGAATGTCAAGATACCCTTCAAACATCAATCCCAAGACTGTTAGAACCAAGGCCTTTGTCTCAACATCTTCGATTTTCATGTCAGCTATGCAGGATGAAAGACCCTCTGCTGTGAAGTCGTATGCCAAGCCTCGAAAAGCATCGGATCCAAAGTTCCAGAAGAATAATTGTTCTTCTTGAGGACCGTAAGACGCCCTTTCACCTCGCATTCGTTCTATGATGAGTGTCGCCAATTGTTGTGTGAAACCGCTCACTTTGCCGGTTCCAGCTTTTATGAGGAAGGCCCCATATGCCATTGAACTCCAAGTATACCTGAGAGATGACTGATTGATACTATAGTACCAACTACCTTCAGCTGGATACCCAAAGTCCTCTCCAAAAGCACCGATACCGGGATCCATTACCTGCACGGTTTCATCAGTCTTATTGTAACCAACAGCAAGAATCGCATGACCAGAACCCGAGATAGAGCTTGTGAGCCCTATTTCACGAACAACATCATAAGAGTCGTGAGGAAGATAATACGGGTCAGTCCACAAGATAAGGGGCTGACCACTCGCAATGGTCTGTTTCAGAAAGCTGAGCGCTTCATCCCATGTGTTGAGAGAGGTGAAGTTGGCACCAAGTTCCAGAAATACCATCCCAAGTTCTGTTGAAGGATTCAGGTACATAGTAGTGTTTAATCCATAGAGATTAGTGAGTGTTTCAAGAGGGGCAAGCTGTCTATAGAATGCACCCGGCACAAACAGCATATTCTCCTCATATCGTAGATATGAAGCTGAGAATCCGATACCGGATGCCGCAAAAAGCTCATGAAGGCCCAAAGGTACTCCCGCATGCTGTAGCGCCATAGAAACAGCAGCCCACATGCAGAAGCCATTGATTTCCTGCCAGACATAAGGGACTCCCGTCACCTCTGCAGCTGGTGCATAGGCTTGCGTTCGCACAAGGCTGTTAGTACTGTTCTCCAATCCTCGTGGAAAACCAGATGCAAGAATGATTGAAAGTAGAATAATCATCTCGAGTTTATTCCGAACAAGTTTCACTTAGATTCCTCCTCCAAAAAAATTGTGGCAAGGTCGAGCTCCCAAAATCAAGAAGCTTGACCTTCACCACGTTCACTAGGCCTCAGGTCTAGAGAGACTCCTGATTCCTGACCACACGAGGAGGAGAGCAATAGTCCATTGGACTATGAGTCCAAATACGGAAATTCCAAACATCATGTTTCCGGGACCAAAGATACTCTCTATGACTCCAAAGAAGTCAATATGAAGACCAAGTGAGAGGAAGATGTCCGCAAACATGACACCCATAATTGAGAACTCAGCTAGTAAGACAGACATCATCAC
>RDNZ01000061.1 GCA_011364905.1 Candidatus Thorarchaeota archaeon | reverse complement strand
ATGCGACCACCACTGTGTCGCAGTCGTACTTCCTGCAGGCCTCCTCAAATATCTCAGTGACTCTTCGTGCTGCAGCGTGAGCAGTGTTGAGGTCTCCAGTCCTGAATGCTGGACTAGCACAGCACCACTGTTCTTTGGGAACAACCACATCCACATTGTTGCGGTTCAGTACCTCAATCAAAGCCTTCCCAGTACTCTGCATCCGGTAGTCTATGAGACAGCCGGTGAAGAAAGCAACTCGGTCTCGGGGGTTTTCCACAAAGAACTCTGCATCCTCGAGTTGTTTGAGGAGAGGGGCATCCTTAACAGGAACAGACCTGCCAGTTTTATTGATTGCATCAACAAATGCCTGCTGACCCTCTACCAGTTGATAGCCAGCCTCGACTGCCTTTGCACGGAGTAGCTCTACAGCCAACGAGGGGACATCTATCTTCTTTGGACAAATGTCAGTACACATTTTGCAGGTCGTGCAGCTATAGACCTTCTCATCAAGCGCCATAGCAACACGATCTTCAACATCACGTGGATCAAGTGCAAGTCTGGCAATCTGGCGGATAATCATTGGACCCGGGTAGTCCCAGGTTTCATGAACAATTGGGCAGTTGGACAGACAGGCACTGCACTCAATGCATTTACGGATCTCACGGACTTTCTCAATCTCCTCGGCATGGATAATCTCTGGATGCTGTGGCGGCTTATCGCGCGCAACATATGGACGGATACGTCTGATGCGATACGATGTCTGAGCCATATCAGTGACCAAGTCCTTGATGACAGGCATCTTTTCGAGTGGTTCGAGGACCAGATTCTCCTCAGGATTCACCTTGGTCCGACATGCGATGCGAGCAGTTCTGTTGACTTTCACGGCGCATGAACCACACTGGCCGCCTCTGCACTCCCAACGAAATGCTAAGCTTGAATCGAACTTGTCTTGGATATAGAGCAGCGTGTCAAGAA
Source organism: Candidatus Thorarchaeota archaeon (assembly GCA_011364905.1). Lineage (GTDB taxonomy): Archaea > Asgardarchaeota > Thorarchaeia > Thorarchaeales > Thorarchaeaceae > SMTZ1-45. The sequence continues at coordinate 11,957 of RDNZ01000061.1, read as the reverse complement.
CAGTCATACCAGGTTCGTATTCAACATCAAACTCTTGGTAGTATGGTGCATCATCACTGTCAGGATTGTAGCGCTGCACGCTTGTTTTGAATGTCTTTGTCATCTTCTGGCCTCCTATGGTGGCGTGATCTTGGTGATCACTAGATCTTCCTTTCGCAGCTCCATCTCACCTTCTTTGCCCTTGTGAATGACGATATTGTAATAGCCCTTATCTTTGGGATCAGCATCGACTCGAAAGTGGGCACCTCTGCTACCTTTTCGTATCACCGCTGCCTCTGCGACCATTCTGGCCGTTGTGACCATATGAGCAAATTCTATGGCTTGATGCCAACCAGGATTGAAACGCTTTACAGGGACATCAACTTTAATCATGGGTACTACTTCTTTCTGAATACGTCTGAGCTCTTTCACTGCATACTGCATTTCATCCTCTTTTCTGAAGATCTGCACTTTACTCCACATGAGTTCAGTGAGCTCGTGGCGAGCATCAGCAGGTGAAACACCCTCTTTGCGCTTCAGCATTAACTCCAGTCTTGTGAATTCTTCGTTAATCTCATCTCGATTAACACCTAGATGAGTTGTACTCTTTGCATACTCTGCAGCACTTTCTCCAGATTTTGCACCAAAGACTTGTGTATCTGCGAGGGCATTCCCACCGAGTCGGTTTCCACCATGGACACCACCAGTGCACTCGCCAGCTGCATAGAGACCCTGAATGTTTGTGGACGAGTCCTCGTCGATTTTGATACCACCCATGAAATGGTGGGCTGTTGGTGATACCTGCATCGGTTCTTCTCGAATATCAACCCCCGCGTCCTCAAACTGCTCTATCATGCTCTCTAGTCGAAACTCGATGATGGAACGAGGAAGGTGTGCGATGCTCAGGTAGACACCTCCATCTGGGGAGCCTCTTCCTTCTTTGACCTCAGTCATGATAGAACGAGCAACCTGGTCACGACCTGCGAGCTCCATGACTTGAGGATAGTAGCGATTCATGAAGCGTTCGCCCTTGTTATTGAGAAGAATTCCTCCCTCACCACGGACAGCTTCTGTGACCAATCGACCCCTAGCGGACTCGGGCTTGACCATGCCAGTTGGATGAAACTGGACCATCTCCATGTCAATCATCTCACAACCTGCTTCGTAAGCCATGCCATAACCATCACCAACATCGAGCTGCGCATTACTCGTGACGCTGAAGATTCTTCCAGCCCCGCCTGTAGCCATGACGACGGATTTTGCTCGAAATACGAGATAGTCACCATATTTCAGGTCTACAGCACATACTCCAGAGATTTTGCCATCTGTAACTAGTAGTTTCGTGGAAAAGACCTCGTCAAAAACACGGACAGACGACTTTCGAACCCCTTCTACAAGAGTGACCATAATCTCAGACCCTGTCCTGTCAGAGGCATATGCTGTTCTGCGCCAGCTCTGTTTTCCAAAAGGTCTCTGGGCAATCTTTCCCTCAGGAGTCCTATCAAAAACGGCCCCCATATCCTCTAAATCAAAGATACGCTGTGGTGCGTCATTAACAAGGATCTCTGCAAGTTTCTGATTGTTGAGATAATTACCACCAACAATGGTGTCCTTGAAGTGGGTTTCGGGATTATCATCTGGGTCTACATTACCCAGGGATACATTATAGCCACCCTCAGCCATGGCTGTATGCGCCTTGCCGAGGAGCTCCTTACTTAGCATGATGACGTCCAAGTTGTGCTTAGAAGCCTCTATTGCCGCACGGCATCCGGCTCCGCCAGCACCGACAACGAGAACATCGCACATGATTGTCTTGTAGTCCAACAACAATCCTCCAGTGGAGAGCTTCTCCATGATTGAACCGTCCGGACTTGTGGCACTCTTTAAGACTTACTGTTTAGCTACAAAGAACGAGAGTTTGGTTAACTCGGGGTAGATGTTTCATTTTGTCAAGATTTCGATAAACGTTTATTTTGGTATAAAGTCATACTGATTGTGGGGATTTGAATTGGCAGTAACAACATTAACAATCACAATGCTGTCCTGTATGATTTCACTGATCATTGGAATTGAGGCTGGACATTATTCTGGTCGTGGATTCTACTCAGGTACTTCAAAAACACTTGTCCTACTAGTCATTGTTATCCCTCTAGTAGCCGTAGCCATTACACTGCCACTTTATGAATTCGCAGCACTCAACGATTGGCCTAATAGCCCATATGTGCTCCCACCACAGTTCGCTGTTTACGTGGCTGCAGTACTGGGTGGGCTCCTAGGATTAAAATCCGGAATGATACGGAACCAAGGTGAAACAAGCTGTTTCTATTGCTTATTATCGGTTGCACTTGTGCTCGGACTAATTTCGTTGATTGTGGTTCTGATCCCATAGATTCTACTCTTTGACACCAATTTTGGCATAGACCTCAGCCTTACGACTCGCGACAAGCTTATCCATTTCTTCATGTATGCTCTTGCCATGTGAGTCCATGGTAACAAGGAGTGGACCGAACTCCTCAGCGGTGATGACCCAGAGAGCCTCTGGCATACCAAGGTCTTGCCATTCGTATGCGCGGACCTCTTTAAGGCCTTTAGCAGCCAATGCACCACAGCCCCCGGTGTAACTACAATACACAGCCCCAACCTCCTTGAGAGCAGCAAGGGTCTTCTTTCCCATCCCACCCTTGCCAACTAAGATTCGAGCCTTATAGTCACGGAGGAACGCATCCTCGAACAGCTCCATTCTGATGCTGGTAGTGGGTCCGGCAGAAACAATCTTCCATTTTCCATCTTTCTTCCAAGCCACAGGACCTACATGGTAGATAACACTGCCTTCAAAGTCTACAGGGGGTTTCTCTCCCTTCTCGAACATCTCAATGGCTCGTTCATGTGCCTCGTCACGTGCTGTATATACATGCTCGCCAGTGACGTAGATCACATCTCCGACCTTGAGTTTTCTAGCGGCCTCTTCTGAAATTGGGGTTGTCAAATGATATTCCGCCATCTTAGTTTCCCTCCAGTGGATGTGTCAAGTACGTGACCTTGAGGTCTTTCGAGATTACTGCAGTGCTTCGTCGTGCAGCCCAACATTGGACTGCAACTCCAACAGGAAGGCTGGCGGGATGACGCATGGCATAGTCAACTTTCACACCTAGGACTGTGGTCTTTCCACCCAGACCCATAGGACCGATCCCCGATGAGTTGATGGCATCCATGAGTTCTTCCTCAATCTTAGCAACTTCAGGTTCGGGGTGCTTGTCATTAAGAGGCCTCATCAATTGTTGCTTGGCAATCTTGATTGCAATGTCCGCACCGCCGCCAATGCCTACTCCAATGATGTTAGGAGCACAGGCTTTTCCCATGTACGAAAACGCATTATCGACCACAAGTTTCTTCACTCCAGTCAGACCAACACCGGGTTTGAGCATTCCCACAATACTTGCGTTTTCACTTCCTCCACCCTTTGGAAACGCGGTGATCTGTGCAGAGTCACCATCAACAATCTCCCAGTTTATCCACGGAATCTTCACGCCAGTGTTATCCCCAGAGTTTCCTCCAACAATGGGATTGACTGCATTTGGCCTGATTGGGATTTCTTTGGTCGCCTTTCGGCAAGCTTGAGTTATGGCCTCTTTGATTTCACCGGCGAAGGGGAACTTGGCTCCGACTTTTACGTAGAAGATCATAATTCCAGTGTCTTGACACATAGGAACACCAGTTTCTGCAATTTCTAAATTCGTAAGAATAGCAGAGAGCTGGGTCTTTGCGGTTTCATCTGTTTCATTATTCCTTGCGGTTTCAAGAGCCTCCTTAATATCAGAGGGAAGTTCTGTGACAGCCTTTTTCAACAGACGAAATGTAGTATCATGAATTACTTGATATGGGTCATTCATTCGATCAGCTTCTGAACTGTAAAGCTATGAGGCGTGTATTTCACTCTCACACACAGGTCGCGAAAACCGATAGGTGCCTAATCTGTGTTACTGTAAAGACCAAAGGCTATGACTATATACAGGATTGACATGATTTAGTGGCAGGAGTCAGAGCTCGATGGTTCTTGATTTGTCATTGGTATCTTTTGTTCACTTCATTACCATCATATTGCTCCTAGTGGTCTATTCAATTCTCGACCTACGGTACAGAACTGTCAAGAATGAACTTGTTTTAGCTGGAGTCATAATTGGCGGCACAATATCGGTCTTCACGAGCCACTTTGTTACCAGTATCGTCTTGCACGCGACCGCATTATTACTGACCATCCCTCTGGTATACATTCTGTTTAGATTGGGCTCGATAGGTGGAGCTGATGCCAAGGTTCTCTTTATTGTGTCCCTGTTTAGTCCTGGAATAGAACTAGCAAACTGGAATCAACCAGTTCTTGAGGCTATTTTGGGACTCGGTGGAGAGCTTTTCATCATGCTTCTTGGCGGCTATCTCTACTGGAGAGTCAAAAGAAACGATAAAGAGATCACTCCACCATTGCTGCCGTTTCTTCTGTTGGGGTATCTTGTAATCCAGATTTTCTCGCTGTTCTAGGATTTCTTCGTCTTTGTGCTCTTTCTAGTGGCAATCTCTATTCCTGATTTGCCAATTTTGAACGAGTGTTTCTTCAGGCTATGTGGAGTTTGTTTCATCTTCCAAATGAGAAGATCTCTCTCAAGAGCTCCATTCACCTCTGAAAGCCTCAGAGTAATTAGACCTTGTGCAATGAATTGTTCGACACCTGCGCGACTAAGCGAGTTTGGTTCTATTATTTCGCTAATGAAGAGGGAGGTCACCTTAAGGCGTTCATCTCGAAGCATTGCACTTATTCGAAATATCTCGTTTCTCACCTCTGAGGGCTCACTGAATTTAATCCCAAGAGCTGAGATACAATCAATCACTAGTCGTTTCGCCTTGACTTCTTCAACTGCCCTATAGATTTCGCTGGCAAGCATGGTCATATCGAATCCGCGCCGAAGTGCATATCTCTCAGAAGTTGGTTGACCAGCTTTGTTTGATGCCGCATCAATGATTACTAACTCGTTCTTCTCTTCCAAGATATGAAGGTCCCATCCGAATTGACCGGCCTCAGCCCTGAGCTCATTTGGTCGTGTTTCAAGAGTAACGAACACACCTGGTTCATTGTACTTAGTAATCCCATTGTACAGGAATTGAAGTCCAAAGATCGTCTTTCCGGATCCCGACTGCCCAGATAATAGAACGGTGCTGCCTTCAATCATCCCGCCACCAATAAGCTCGTCAAGTCCGGAAATTCCTGTTTTGGCACGGATCATGGAATATCATCTCACTTTGAAGTACCACTAAGTTCCCATCCTTTGACAACAGCACTAACTGGCGTCATAGTCACTTTTACAACATCTGGAGATTTCCGAAGAACATCAGCCCTTCTCTGAAGGTCTTCTTCGCCAGTTCCCATTGTGAGCGCATGGACAATCATAGGCTCCTCGTCTACTGCCACCCACAAATATTGTTCATCCTCTGCAAGCTCTTCAGCGAAGGTGTGTGTTCGGTCTTTACTAATCTCAGGAAGAATATGACCACCTATCTCTATACGAAAAATGGCCGAAGCCGTGTACCCGAGAGCTTCTGGATGAACCAGGGCACAATATCTGGTTATGGTGTTGTTTTCTTTAAGCCTCTTGGCCCTAAAATGGATAGTAGTGTCTGGCTGATTCAGCTCTTCTGCTATTCGTGTGAAGGGGGTTTTTGCATCCTTCTGAAGTATATGAAGTAGGTCTCTATCCAGTTGGTCCATTTTTCAGCTACCACCAGTCCTATCTGGGGAAGTTCTTGCGCATCGAATAATTCACAAAAGAGCGTTATTAAGGGTTATTTGTACTATTCGCAATTTTCAGAATGTCGATTGAGAATGACACTATGAGAGTGACGAGTCCCTTTTGTCAACCAGTGAGATTCTTGTGATTTTCACAATCTCACAATGAGGACTTGCTAGAATCTCAGACAGGACTTGTAAAGGCGTATATCAAAGTCCACAAGACGACCCAGAGCATCAAGTATGAGGGTAGTGAGTTTGTGATCATCTTTTGTGTCCCACCCAGGTCCTCTAGGCTAATTTCTAAGAGATAGCGAATGACAAAGAGAGAGAGAACGTAGACAAGGAAACCAAACATCACTCCTCGAGTCCCTGCGAATATTGGACCAGCAACGCCGCAGATCAATGCACTAACCATAGCAAAGAAAATCTTCACATAGTACTGCTGATCATTTGGAGAGTCATCCCATCGTGCAAACATTCGTTTGAAGATACTTTGAAGAGGAGTGAGATTCATTGACAGCCACTACCTAAGCGATGGCTCGTTCAATCGACGAGGTTATAATCGTGTCGGTTTGAGTGCCAGGTGAGATTAAATGAAGGACTCGATGAGTAACATTGACATTAGGCTCATCCTACCTGAGCTTCGTCAGTCAGCAGAAGGTGCCTTTATCAAAAATGTCTATCAGTACGGCGACATCTTTGTGCTAAAACTGTACCAACCAGGTGGAGGCACGACACAGCTTCTCGTTCATCCTGGCCATCGTATTCATCTCACAGAGTTCGTACGTAAGGCACCAAGAACACCACCCAAGTTCTGCACAGTGCTGCGGAAATATCTCAGGGATAAACGAGTAACCTCGGTCAGACAACATGAAATGGATAGAATTGTTGTAATCGAGGTGGGAGATGAGGCCAACACATACAAACTTGTCGCAGAATTGTTTGGCATTGGCAACTTACTTCTTCTGGATCCAGAGGATACCATCTTTGTCGCTATGCGATACAGAAAGATGCGAGACCGAGATGTTGTACCAAAGGCCAGGTATGAGTTTCCTCCGCCACGAGGACTGGATGTCCTGAGCCTTGAGCCAGGGTCACTGCAGGAAACCATCACGGGCTCAAATGCAAACATAGTTCGAACATTGACAAGTCGACTCAATCTCGATTCTCTAAGCATCGAAGAGATCTGTGCGTTGGGAAAAGTTTCACCAAAAGCAATGAGTTCTGAAATTGATGGTCAAACACTGACGGACTTACAGACAGGATTGGGCATCTTTATCGATAAACTGAGAGGAGGAGTCAATGAACCAAACATAGTCTTTGATGACGAACCTGCTGAAGACGAAGAGCCTGATTTCACTGCATTTCTTCCGTTTAGATTCGAGCTCTATAGGGACTTGCCCATTGAAACATTCAGTACTTTCAGCCAAGCCATCGACGCCTTCTTTGGAGTGTCTGAAACCGAACTGGAAGAAGATCAGGAACAAGATGCGCGCTCAATAGAACGAGAGAAACTAAAGCGAATAATCGAGAAACAGAATGAGAGTATAGACAGCCTAACGGCAAAAGCCAGAGACCTCAGAGTGGCAGGAGAGCTGATATATTCTCACTTCACTATTATTCAGGAGGTCTTGGAAACAGTCACGAAAGCAAGGGCTGCAGGAACACAATGGGAAGAAATCATATCCAAAATTGACCAAGGACGAAAACAGGGCATCCCTTCCGCTAGGCTGATTCAGAGGATTATTCCATCTCAAGGCCAGATAATCGTGAAACTGAATGAAGTTGATGTGACACTGGACATTCGGCTCTCGGTTCAGGATAACGCCGCACTTGCATATGACCAAGCCAAAAAGGCAGAATCAAAAACAGAAGGCGCAAGAAAACAGATTGCGAAGACAAAAGAGAAGCTTGAGAGATTGGAGGAGACAGTGCCGGAACCAGAGAGCACGAGAGTTCCAGTGAAGAAAAGGAAGAAGCAGTGGTATGAGAAGTTCCGGTGGTTCATTTCATCAGAGGGCTTTCTTGTTTTGGGCGGACGTGATGCAAAGAGTAACGAGACCCTTGCAAAACGGCAAATGGGAGCAAATGACATATTCCTGCATGCTGCACTTCATGGGGCTCCGTACACGATAGTCAAAGTGCCCGATGAGCCGCCAAGCCAACAGACACTGGAAGAGGCTGCGCAGTTTGCAGTCACATTCTCCAGTGCATGGCAGGATGGGCTATCGAATGGCGATGCATACTGGGTAAATCCGGAACAGGTGAGCTTTAGTCCACCTTCAGGTGAATACCTGCCATCTGGAGCTGTGATGTTGTATGGAACCAAGAACTATATTCGAAAAGTGTCTGTTGAGTTATCGGTAGGAGTCATACTAGAGGAGGAGTATGCGATTCCAATCTCAGGGCCTCCTTCGGCAGTAGCAACACAAACTGAGTATCATGTGCAGGTGGTTCCAGGCGATACAAAGAAAGGACAACTCGTTAAGGAAGTGCTCAATCGACTCAAAGGACTAGTACCTGAAGATCGTGCCATTCTAGTGAGTCAAATACCTCAGGAAGATATGATGCGTGTATTGCCTGCGGGAGGGGGTAGAATTGAACAGTGATAATGAACGCTCTTTCTGATACAAGAGGACACAGACACATTTAAAATCAGACATGTAAAAGTCCAGCTCGAGAAGACACTTTGCCAGTTGGTGGCCGGGCGTCTGACCAGCTTCTGATAAAATTGAGGTTAAATAAATGTCTGATCCCTCTCATTCAATGTTTGTGAGAGACATCATGTCTATCAATGTTGTAACGATGCCGCCAGACGCAACCGTCTTTGATGTTGCCACATCCATGACTAAGATGGATATAGGTTCCATAGTCATTGTTGCTAAGGAACATCCGCTTGGAATAATAACCGAGTCGGACATTGTCAGGCGTGTCATTGCAGAAGAGAGGGACGCAAAGACCACAGCTGCTCGGGATATTATGTCATCACCCATCATTCATGTAGAACCTGGGACTGGGCTGACAGAGGCCATGCGAGTGATGGCACGAAGTAACATTCGCCGTGTTGCCGTTCTAAAGAACAATTCTCTGGCAGGAATTATCACTTCGAGAGACCTGCTTCGTTGGTCTCCAGAACTTATCGATATACTTGTCGAGTCACTACGTCTCAGAAGTGATGGTGTTGAACGGCAAAAAGAAGAGGATGAGGACATTACCTATGGAGGCGAATGTGACAGTTGCGGCGAATACTCAACAGATCTGATTGAAGAAGATGGCGAATATCTGTGTGAGAACTGTCGTAGCTAGTTGGTCAAACACTCATGAGCCAGCTTGGACTGTGTATGTACTGATAGGAGATTATCGCAATGAAAGTGAGCCAAATTATGGTCGAGCCAGTCACAATCGACAAGGACCAGAGACTGTCCTACGCGCTCGAGCTACTTGAGAAGAAGGGTGTTGAAAGGCTGATTGTCGTGGAAAATGGGAATGTTCAGGGAATTCTCACATATGCCGACATCGCCGACAGATTGGGTGTAAGCAAGGTAGTAGCTCTTTCAATAAAGAGGCTCCATGTATCTAGTGCAATGACCGAACCCGTCATCACAGTAGGTCCTGATGAAGAGGTGACAGATGTCGCACAGCTCATGATTGAACGTGAAATGAGTGGTTGTCCTGTTGTAGACGGTGAGGGAAAACTTGTCGGTGTGATTACTAAGGTTCAGATTTCACAGCTGGTCCAGAAGTTCAAGGATGTCAAAGTCGAACAGATCATGACCAAGGAAGACATTTTACAGGTCAATCCGGTGGCGAGGCTTGTGAAGGCCAGAGGGGATATGCTTGCAGCTGGCTATGCAGGCATGCCAGTCACCGATGGAGGTCGGGTTCTGGGACTGATTACAGAACGGATGGTCGCGCAGGCCATGGCAAAGTTCACTGTGGAGGTACCGGATAAGCATCGTGCAAATCAGGTACGACAAATTCGTGTTGTGGATGCCATGCTTCAACAACCACCCCTTGCCCATCCAGACGACTCAATAGCAGATGCCTCATCGAAGATGCTAGACGCAAAGCTAAGTTCATTACCTGTGGTAGGCAAAGGTAACAGACTCATGGGGATGATTAGCGCAACAGATTTCACACGATTTGTTGCTAACAAGTTTAAAGTTCCTGAAGCTCCTGAGTAAAGGTTAGTGGGTATTCAACCTCACGCTGAAGAACCGGCGTTGATGGCATATGTCCGTAGATTTGGTCCTTAAGGATGGAATTTTCATAGAGAATGGGAGAGAGACAATACGCTCTGTGTCAATCGAGTCGGGCAAAATAGAAGGCGTTTACAAGCATGGTGATGAACCTCAATACCGTGATTCAATTGATTGTAGAGGGCTCTACGTTCTACCAGGCCTGATTGACATTCACGTCCACCTTCGGGATCTCAAACAGTCCGACATGGAGGACTATGAAACTGGAACAATGGCTGCCGCTGCTGGCGGCGTGACCACAGTAGTCGACATGCCTAATTCAGACCCCCCAGTTCTTGACCGGAAGACCCTCGACGAAAAAATAGCCCGATCACAAGAACTGAGCTACGTGAATGTGGGGTTCTACGCTGGAATACCCAGCAAGATAGAGAATTTCGATGTCCAGATGTTACGAGATATTCTGGGCCTGAAGGTCTATCCTCACGCACCTCTAGACCACGATGTAGTGTATACACCAGAAAGAATCAGGGAATGCACAAAACTAGCAGTTGCCAGTCAGATGCCACTTCTTTTCCATCCGGACTTGCCTCCTGATAATAAAGTACCAAAGGACATGGAGGAGTTCTTTCTCTCGCACAGTTGTGAGGACGAGGTGAAATCGGTCCAATCATTCATTGAAGCAAAGATAGAGTACGAAGCAAGACTTCATGTTTGCCATGTCAGCTGCGCAGCCACTGCTAGATTGATCTATGAAAATCGTGCAGAAGACACTCTGACCTCAGAGGTCACTCCTCACCACCTGTTTCTGTCAGGAGGCGACTTTCGGCATGATTATGGAGTGGCTAAAGTACTTCCCCCTCTTAGATCACCCTACGATAACAAGATGTTGATGGAGGCTTTGTGTAAGACATGGGCAATTGACTGCGTTGCTTCTGACCACGCGCCTCACAAGAAGTGGGAGAAAACAGCACCTTTCCTGAAGGCATCATCGGGGATTCCGGGTCTTGAAACAACGCTCCCACTCATGCTGACAGAGGTCTTTGAGAAGCGAATGGCATGGATTGACTATCTGAGAGTTTGTTCATCAGCTCCTGCACGAATTATTGGACTTGAAACAAAAGGTATTCTCACCAAGGGGTATGACGCTGATATAGTGTTGGCCCGGATTCAGGAGGACACAATAAAAGGCAATGACTTCTTCTCAAAAGCGAAAATCACTCCATTTGAGGGAAGGCGCGTATTGGCACATGCTGTTACCACAATAGTGGGAGGAGTGGTCGTTTTTGATGATGGCGAGTTTGTCACAGGACCGGGTATTCCTGGGAAGGTGCCAGTCCAGAAATCCTGAAGAGTCAAGATAATAACGATGAACTCGTAAAGGTATAATGAGTTGATGAACAGTGTCCTATGCTTACTCCGATGATGATGGAGTCTTTCTTGTTGGTCTTGCCAGAAAGACTATAGATGAGATCGTAACGACCGGAAAAAAACTACAAGCCCCAGAAGACACACCTGAACATCTTCGTGCCAAATCAGGAGTCTTTGTAACATTAAACACGGTCTTTGACGGACGCGTCACTCTGAGGGGCTGTATCGGTCGGCCCTATCCCTCCTATCCCTTGGTCGAAGCCACTGTTGATTCTGCGGTGGACTCAGCAATCAATGATCCGCGTTTTCCACGAGTCACTCCAAAGGAACTTGACTCAATAATAGTCGATTTGAGTGTCCTGACACCTCCCAAGAAGATAGAGTATTCAAAGCCAGAGGAGCTGCTAGATCTCGTCAAAGTCGGGAGAGATGGATTGATTGCAAGTAGAGGCATGTTCCGAGGCCTCCTCCTCCCACAGGTACCTGTGGACTGGAAATGGGACACAAGAGAGTTCTTGGAGCACACCTGCAACAAGGCAGGATTGCCAATGAACATGTGGAAAGACCCTGAGACTGAGTTTATGTCGTTTCAAGCAGAAATCTTTGGTGAAGAAGAACCCAGAGGTATTATCGTC